>NZ_JBITGU010000007.1:0-122970 GCF_044457355.1 Nonomuraea sp. NPDC050556
CCCACCCGCGCCCTTATCCCTTTAGTGTCTTCCACTGGTGTGCCCTCCCTAACTACCCCCCGCCCCCCGCGCCCCCCCCCCCCCCCCCGGGGGGGGGGGGGCCCCGGGGGGGGGGGGGCCACGTCACTCTCCTACGGCGTCGCGTACGGGTTCGGCTCGGGGCAGTCGTGGATCACGATGATCGCCTCGCCCTGGGAGCAGTTCCCGCCGTCGCACGCCTTGACCGGCACCCGGTAGGTGCCCGGCTTGGTCGGCGTGCCGGTGACCGTACCGTTTGACCCGATCGTCACTCCCGGCGGGAGCTTGGACGGGTCCGTCACGGTGTAGGTGGGGCCGCCGTAGGCGCCGCCTCCCGTGCCGACCGAGCCGGTCAACGGCTTGCCGACCGGGCCGGACAGCACGGCGTCCGGCGCGGCGGGACCGGCGGGCGCCGGAGGCACGACCGGCACCGGCGGCAGCGGCATTACCGGCGGAACGACCGGGACCACCGGGACGACCGGCGCGGGCTGCCCGTAGGGCGGTGCCGGGGTCGTGCAGGTCACCTCGACCGAGTCGACGAAGTTGCCGTAGCTGGGGTAGCCCGTCCCGGAAGAGACCGGGACGAGTTCCAGCCTGGTCACCGTCTGACCGGCGGGAACCGTGTAGGAGCCCTTGTAGTGACCCCAGGCGTCGCTGCCGTCGGCCATGTCCGGCCCCTGCTGGACGCCCCCGATGCGCACGCGCATCACGTCCCTCTTGTACGGCCCGGTGCGCGCCCGGTGGGCGAGGCTCCAGTTGATCGTGGAGCCGGGCACGGTCTCGATGTCCTGGTAGACCGGCGAGTTGCTGGTCGCGTTGACCTCGATGTACTGCGAGCCGCTGTCGGCGGGGATGGTGAAGTTCATCGGATCCGCCCGGTTGCCCGGGCCCCAGACCTCGATGAGTCCGTCCCGGGCGGAGCTGTGCCAGCCGGGCATGTCCCTGGTCGTGTAGCCCTGGCCCCTGATGCCGCCGGGCTCCTCGAAGCCGCCGTTGACCAGGCCGCACGCGGCCATGGCCGCGGCCTGTCCCGGTACGGCGAATGCCGGGACGGCCAGCATCGCGGCCGCGCCCAGCAGGAATATCTTGCTTTTCATGTGTTTCCCCCGAAAGGACCGCTTTCTGCGGTCACGCCGGGTATGTTCCCCGCTACGGAGGGTGTCATACAGCCAGGTCGCGAATCAGCGCGTCGGCCAGCAGGCGGCCCTGGAGCGTGAGCACCATGCGGCCCTGCTTGAACGGCTCCGGCTGTAGGAGTCCGGTGCCGAGCGCCTGGGCGACAGCCGTACGGACCGAGGGGTCGACGTCGGCCAGCGGGAAGCCCGAGCTCAGCCGGAGCTCCAGCATCAGCCGCTCGACCCGCCGGTCGGCCGCGGTCAGCTCCTCGCGGGCGTGGGCCGGGGAGGCGCCCCCGGCCAGGCGCTGGGCGTAGGCGGCCGGGTGCTTGACGTTCCACCAGCGGGTGCCGCCGACGTGGCTGTGCGCGCCGGGGCCGACGGCCCACCAGTCGCCGCCGGTCCAGTACAGGAGGTTGTGGCGGCACTGCCCGGCTTCCGAGGTGGCCCAGTTGGACACCTCGTACCAGGCGAAACCGGCGCCCGACAGCAGCTCGTCGGCCATCAGGTAGCGCTCCGCGGCGACGTCGTCGTCCGGCATGGGCAGCTCGCCGCGCCTGATGCGGGCGGCGAGCTTGGTGCCGTCCTCGACGATCAGCGAGTAGGCGCTCACGTGGTCGGGTTCCGCCGCGATCGCCGCTTCCAGCGAGGCGCGCCAGTCGTCGTCCGACTCGCCGGGAGTGCTGTAGATGAGGTCGAGGTTGACGTGGTCGAACCCGGCGTTCCTGGCTTCTTTTACGGCTTGCGCTGCCCTGCCCGGTGTGTGCTGGCGGTCGAGGATCTGGAGCACGTGCTCCTTGGCGGACTGCATGCCGAAGCTGACCCGGTTGAAGCCGCCTTCGCGGAGTTCTTCCAGATATTTCGGGTCGACGGACTCCGGATTCGCCTCCGTCGTCACCTCCGCGTGCGGTTGGAGCCCGAACTCCTCGTCGATGGCCCCGAGGATGCGCGCGAGATCCCGCGCGGGCAGCAGGGTCGGGGTGCCGCCGCCGAAGAACACCGTCTCGACCGGGAGGTCGGCGTCACCCAGGACGCGCCTGGCCAGCCGTACCTCCTCGATGGCCGTGTCCGCGTAGTCGCGGTGCGAGGCGCCGGGGCCCAGCTCACTGGCGGTGTAGGTGTTGAAGTCGCAGTAGCCGCACCGGGTCACGCAGAAGGGCACGTGCACGTAGAAACCGAACGGGCGCTCGCCGAGGCCGTCGAGGGCCGAGGCGGGCAACTCGCCCGACGCGGGGGCCGGGTCGCCGTCGGGAAGGGTGGAAGGCACGAACCAACGGTAAGGCCGCCATTGACGTGCCCATTCCACGGGCCTACGATCCGGGAAAATCTTATAGGAAAGTTTCCTATCCGGAGCTGCCAGTGAAAAAGGTCCTGCTCGCCGTCTGCCTCGTGTTAGGCCTGACCCCCGTTCCGGCGTCCGCGTCTACCTCGCCGGGATTCAACCGTGTCGCCTACTTCATCCAGTGGGGCATCTACGGCCGCAACTTCCACGTCAAGGACATGGACACCAGCGGAGCGGCCGCCAAGCTCACCCACGTCAACTACGCCTTCGGCTTCGTCAGCGCGGCGGGCGAGTGCTACTCGGCCGACCCGTGGGCCGACTGGCAGCGTCCCGTCTCCGCCGAGGAGAGCGTGGACGGCGTCGCGGACTCCGGCCAGGAGCTCAACGGCAACCTGAACCAGCTGCGCAAGCTCAAGGCCAAGCACCCCGGGCTCAAGGCGCTGATCTCCCTCGGCGGCTGGACCGGGTCGAAATACTTCTCCGACGCGGTCCTGACGCCCGCCTCCCGGGCCAAGCTGGCGTCCTCCTGCGTCGACCTGTGGCTGCGCGGCAACCTGCCGGGCCTCACGCCGGGCGCCGGAGCCGGGGTCTTCGACGGCATCGACCTCGACTGGGAGTGGCCGGGCTCGTCGGGCAACGACGGAAATGTCATCCGTCCCGAGGACAAGCAGAACTTCACCCTCTTCCTGGAGGAACTGCGCGCCCAGATGCGGGCGTTCTCGTCCTCCTCGCAGCTGACCGCCTTCCTCCCTGCCGCCGCCCTGAAGATCGACGCCGGGTTCGAGGTGCGGCGCGTCTTCAGGCAGCTCGACTTCGCCACCATCCAGGGCTACGACCTGCGCGGCAGCTGGGAGCCGCAGACCGGGCACAACGGCAACCTGCTGACCGACCGGCGCGACCCCAACCCGGTGCGCTACAGCGTCGACCAGACCGTGCGTGACTTCCTGTCGCGCGGGGCGCCCGCCCGCAAGATCGTGGTCGGCGTGCCCGCCTACGGTCAGGGCTGGACCGGGGTGACCGGCGGCGGCAACGGCCTCTACAAGGCGGCCACGGGACCGGCCGCCGGCAAGTGGGGACCGGGCACCGAGGACTACAAGGACCTCGTCACCAAGCCGGGCAAGCGGTACCGGGACCTGCTCACCGGCACGCAGTGGCTCTACGACGGCAATGACTTCTGGTCCTACGACGACCCGGCCGTGATGCTGCAGAAGGCCGCCTACATCAGGCTCAAGGGCCTGGGCGGCTCGATGATGTGGTCCATCGACCAGGACGACGCCAAGGCCTCGCTCACCTCGGCTCTCTACCGGGTGCTGCGCTGAGTCCACCCTGGGGTGGAGATCCGGGACTTCTCCACCCCAGGGCCCATCCGGTTCTCCCGTCCCGTTCCTAACCTCGGCCGCATGACCACCCCTGTCTATCTCGCCATCGTCGCCTTCGTCGTCTACCGCCAGATGCGGACCAGGAAGACGGACGAGCGCGGCCTGCTCGTGCTCGCCCTCGCGCTGATCGTGCTCGGATCGCCGTCCGCCCTGTCCAGCCTCGCGTTCAGCGGTGTGGAGGTGGTCGCGGCGGTCGGGTTCGGCTTCCTGCGGGCGGCCACCGTACGCGTCTGGCGGGACCCCTCGGGCGTCGCCTGGTCGCAGGGCACGCTGTGGACGCTGGCCGCGTGGCTCTCCTCGGCGGCGGCCCGTTATGCCCTGTACGGCGTGGCCGCTCAGCTGGGCGTGGCGACGGACCCCACGGCGTTCCTGCTGTTCGCGGGGGTCACGATCGGGGTGCAGTCCCTGGTCGTCACCTACCGAGGGCGTACTACCGTCAGTGTGTGACCCTTTCCGGACGCCTGTCTTCGGCCTCGCGCCTCTTCGTGGGTCACCCGTCGTCGGCGTTGCGCCTCGTCGTGATCGTGCTCTTCGTCGTCGCCCAGGCCAGGAGCTCGCCCGGCCTCGACCATCTCCCCGTAGCGGTCGTCACGGCGGGCATTGCCCTGGCCATGGCGGCGGCCATCATCCCCAGTGTCCGGCTGGTCGCCCTCTACGTGATGGTGGCGCTGGCCCTCGTCCTCGACCACATCGCGTTCGGCGGCGGATCGGTGCTGGCCCTGCTGTACGGCGTGAGCGTCGCGTCGGCCCGCTACCCCCTGCGCCAGTCACTCCCCCTGGCCGGGCTCGCCCTGACCGGCCTGCTCGTCTCGGGACTCCTCGCCGGAGACGCCGAACGCGACCTGAGCCTCGGCTTCAGCACCTGCGTGATCTTCCTGACCTCCTACGCCGTCCGGCAGCGCAGGGAGACCAGGGCGGCGGAGGACAGGGAGGCCGTCCTGGCCGAACGCGCCAGGATCGCCCGCGAACTCCACGACGTCCTCGCCCACTCCCTCTCCGCCCAGATCATCCACCTGGAGGGCGCCAAGCTCCTCCTCCGCGCCTCTCGCCCGGAGGAGGCGTTGGAGCGCGTGGAACACGCCAGGGAGCTGGCCAAGAGCGGCCTGGAGGAGGCCCGCCTCGCCGTGTCCGCCCTGCGGGAGGACCTGCCTTCGCTTCCTGCGGCTCTATCCTCGTTGGCTGGGGAGTTCCGCGCGGCCACGGGGGCCGCGTGCTCGGTGGAGGTGTCCGGGGTGGAGCGGCGGATGGCCGGGGAGGCGCAGCTGGCTCTGCTGCGTACGGCTCAGGAGGCCTTGACGAACGCCCGCAGGCACGCGCCGGGCGCGGAGGTCACCGTACAGCTCAGCTACGGTCCGACGTCCACCTCCCTGACCGTGACCAACCCTCTTCAGGAGACCGTTTCCTCCACCGGGCGGGGCTACGGCCTGCTGGGCATGAGGGAACGCGTAGAGGGATTGGGCGGCTCCACAGCGGCGGGCCCCGTTGACGGCCGGTTCCAGGTGCGGGTGACCGTTCCCACATGACCCAGCCGATCCGCGTGGCGGTGGTGGACGACCAGGCCGTGGTCCGTGAGGGCTTGGTCCTGCTGCTCGGGCTGCTTCCCGGCATCGAGGTGGTGGGCGCGGCGGCCGACGGCGAAGCAGCCCTGGCCCTGGTCGCGGACCGGCGTCCGGACGTGGTGTTGATGGACCTGCGCATGCCAAGGATGGACGGCGTGGAGGCGACCGCCCGGATCCGCGCAGACTACCCGGACACCCAGGTAGTGGTCCTGACCACGCACGCGGACGACCAGTCCTTGTTCACCGCTTTGCAGGCGGGGGCGCGGGGTTATCTGACGAAGAGCGCCGACTCGGAGGAGATCGCCCGCGCGTTGACCACCGTGGCCGGCGGGCAGGCGCAGCTGGACCCCACCATCCAACGCCGCCTCCTGGAAACCCTCACCCCCGCCCCGCAAACCCCACCCCGAGCCACCTCGGACGACCCACCCCGTTTCAGCTCAGGCCCAACCCCACCCCCAGCCCCCACCGCCTCATCTCCACGCGACACCACCGCCCTTCCCGCACCCCTTTCCGCTACCCCAACCCCCGGAGCTCCCCGCAGCGACGCACCCCCAAGCAGCCCGCCCCCTCCCGACGACCTGACCCGTCGAGAGACAGAAGTGCTGCGCCTGATCGCCAACGGCCTGACCAACGCCGAAATCGCCACCCACCTGTTCATCAGCGAAACCACCGTCAAGACCCACATCAACAACCTGTTCGCCAAGACCCACGTACGCACAAGAGCCCAAGCCGTCACCTACGCCTACCGCCACGGCCTGGCCACCCCGCGCTAACGCCCTCCCACAGAAGGCCCCAGCGCCCGAAGCAAGGCATGGCGAATCAAACCCGACCCTGGAGCGGGGGGCTGTGACTCAAGCCCCACTTCGGGCGAGCATGGTGACTCAACCCCTGCCCCCAGGCGGGCGTGCACCCCGAGCTCCGCCCGCAGGCGGGCGCGATGGCTCCACCCCCTGGGCGGGCGTGGCACCCCAAGCGCCGACCCGGGCAGGACGTGGCGCAGCGCAAGCCCCTTCCCCAGCGGGCGTGGTGGCTCAAGGCCCGAGCCCAGGGCAAGGTGACGAGCCCAGGGCAAGGTGACGAGCCCAGGGCAAGGTGACGAGCCCAGGGCAAGGTGGAAGGCTAGAGGGGCAGGGTGGGGCCCAGGACTCGGTCGGCGACCTTGTCCCAGTGGGGGGCGTGGCCGGGGAAGGCGAGGATGCGGCGGAGCAGTTCCTTGTCGCCGTGATAGGCGCGGAACGACTCGGTGATCGTCACCGTCTCCGGGCGGGCGATGATCTCCACCGGGTCGTTCACCCCAAGGGTGCCCTCCTCCACGACGCGCAGGTACGCGCCGGGTCGGCCCGCTTCGGTGAAGCGTTTGACCCACCCCGGTTCGTCGACCCAGTTGCGGAACACCACGCACGGCACCCGCGGCCCCGAGACCTCGAGCACCGTGGTGCCGATGCGCCACTGTTCGCCCAGCATCGCGCCGTTGACGTCGAGCCCCGACGTGGTCAGGTTCTCGCCGAACTGGCCGTCGCGCAGGTCACGGCCCAGCTCCTGCTGCCACCAGTCGTAGTCCTCCCTCGCGTAGGCGTAGACGGCCTGGCTCGGTGAGCCGTGGTTGGGGGTGTCGGCGCGTTCGTCACCTGCCAGACCGTTCGGGGATACCCGCACTTGGCCCTGTACGGGCAGCTTGTTGATGGCGGTCCTGCCGAGCTTGCCTGCCCAGTCGGCCTCGACCGTCGTCCCTGTGTTCACCGATATGACCCGCATATCGGCGACGCTAGCCGACCTGTCTGTTGAGCTGCGACTCGGTATCCAGGTCGGTGAGTTGTAAGAGCTTGTCGAGCGCCCCCTGCCGCATTTCCTCCACCGAGGAGCCGCGGACGTCGAAGCACTCGGCGGCCACGTCGAGGACGGCTTCCACGACGGCGGCGTCCGGGTAGGGGACGCTGACGGCCACGGTGCCGTCGCCGCCCACTTCCACGGGTCTCAGGTGGCGTCGGAGCAGACGTCTCGTCTCCTCGGCCACGGCGACGCCCAGTAGGGCGGCGCTCTCGTATCGTTCGGCAGCACCCATCTCCACACTCCCAACTGTCGCACGTGTGTTCGAAATGAACAGTAGAACGCCCCACCGACAAAATCCCGCCCCTCACTCCTACACACCCCTTCCATGAGTCCTACGGGTGGCATCGCGGGCGGGGTGATTGGAGGCGAGGGGGAGGTCGCTGTGTGAGGTGGAGAGCGCGAGCGCAGGCCCGCACAGGCGTGGTGGCTGGGGGCCCGTTAAGGGCGCCGGGCTCCACCGTGCCTCGTCTCTCCGACGCGGCGCCTTGGAGTGCCCGGGTGGAGGAAGAAGGCGCGAGCGCGGGCCCGTTGTACGCGAGATGGCTGGGGTCGCCCAAAGGCGCCGAGCTGGGCCGTACCTCGTCTCGCCGACGCGGCGCCTTGGAGTGCCGGGGTGGAGGTGAGAGCGCAGGTCCGTGCACGGGAGATGGCTGGGGTCGCCGAAGGGCGCCGGGCCACGCCGTACCACGTCTCGCCGACGCGGCGCCTTGGGCGGCCGACATGGGAGGTGAGGGAGGAGGGCATGGGCCCGTGTCGGCGGATGGGTTGGAGGGTGGCGGGCCCGAGGTGTGACGTGGGTTAGAGCGTGGCGGTGAGGAGGGCTTGGGCGAGGGACTGCAGGTGGGATCTGAGGGCCACGGGGGCGTCCTCCAGGGTGAAAGGGGCGCCCAGGGAGGCCAGGTCGCGGGCGATCGGGGGGAGGGTGTCGGCGCCCAGCCGGAGTCTGCAAGTCCTGTCGTCGATCTTCTCTACGCGTCCGGGCAAAGCGTCTACCAGGCGGGCCAGCACCACCTCTGCTGGGGCCTCTACCACTGCATATGCCACGTAGCGGTACGGCGCTGCTGCCAATCCGGCGGCCACGTAGTCGCTTGCCTCTGGCACGTCGTCACGCACAGGGAAGCGGCGCTGCGCCAAAGAGAGGTCGGTCATGCGGTCCACGCGGTACGTTCGCCACCCCTCACGGTGCAGGTCGTAGGCCAGGAGGTACCAGAGGCCGTGGGATGTCACCAGCCGATACGGCTCCGCACGCCGCGACGAAGGCTCGCCCTCCCGGGACTGGTAGGAAAAGGACACTAGCTCCGCGTCCCGGATCGCCACGGACAGGAGCGCCAGCGCCGAGTGGTCCGCCGACGGCCCGGGGCGCGCCGAAATGGCCGAGCTCACCGCGTGCACCCGGTGTCGCAGCCGCACAGGCAGCACCTGCTCCAACTTCCCCAACGCCCGCAACGACGCCTCGTCAGCAGACGCACGCAGCCCGACGGCCACCGCCACCGCCTCCTCGTCGTCCAGCAACAACGGCGGCAACGACGCCCCCGCGCCGAGCCGGTAACCGCCGGCCGTACCCGTCGTCCCCACCACGGGATAGCCCAGCTCGCGCAGCCGTTCGATGTCCCGGCGCAAGGTGCGCACGGTGATCTCCAGCCGCGCGGCCAGCTCGGGCCCCGCCCAGGTCCGCCGCGACTGCAGCAACGAAAGCAGCTGAAGCATCCGAGCACGCGTCATACGTCCACATTAAGGTCGGAAACTGACCTCAAGCGTGGCTAGCGTGGAACGCATGAGAATCACCCGAGACCAACACGGCTACGACGAGGAGCGGTCCGGCTTCCAGACGCTCAAGCCCCACTCCCCCGACGTGATCTTCGCGGTGGAGACGGCGAGCGAGATCCAGGAAGCAGTGCGACACGGCCCGAAGGTGGCGGTCCAGGCGACGGGCCACGGGCTGTGGAAGCCCCTCGACGGCGGCGTCCTGATCAGCACGCGCCGGATGACCGCGGTGCGGATCAACGAGGAAGAGCAGACGGCGACGCTCCAGGCGGGCGCACAGTGGGCGCACGTGATCGAGGCGGCCGCGCCGTACGGGCTGGCCCCTCTCTCGGGCAGCTCGCCGCACGTCGGCGCCGTCGGCTACACGCTCGGCGGCGGCATCGGCCTGCTGTCCAGGCAGTACGGCTACGCCGCCGACCTCGTGCGCGCCATGGACGTGGTGACGGCCGACGGCGAGCGCGTACGGCTCACGCCGGGCGACGAGCTGTTCCACGCCATGCTCGGCACCAGAGGCGCCCTGGGCGTCGTGACGGAGATGGAGATCGGCCTGCTCCCGGTCACCACGGTGTACGGCGGCGGCCTCCAGTTCCCGGCCTCCCGCGAGGTCGTCGAGGGCTACCTGGAATGGACGCGAACCCTCCCGGACGAGGTCACCTCCGCCCTAGCCCTCATGACCTTCCCCGACGGCAGGCACCTGGCGCACATCAGGCTCGCCTCCACCGCCAAGAACGCCGCCGACCTGGCGGAACCGCTCAGATCCCTCGGCACCCCGCTGACGGACACCCTCAGAACGCTCCCCTTCACCGAGTCGGGCGCGATCGCCAACGATCCACCCCACCCACACGCGTACACGGGCACGAGCACCTATCTCGACTCCGTGGACGCTCGGGAGCTCCTGGAGGCCAGCACCCACCTGGTCGTCCAGCTCCGCCACCTGGGCGGCCGCATGACGGAGCCGAGCAGGAACCTCGTGGCCCACAGGGACGCGCAGTACCTGCTGAACGTCGTCTCCCCAGCAGCCGAGCCCCTGGAAGGCTTGAAAGGAAGGGGCCCGTTCCTCAACCTCGTGTACGGCGAGCCGACGGCGGACGAGCTGCGCCGAGCCTTCACCGACTACGACGAGGTGACCCAGCTGAAAAACACGTATGACCCGCAAAACCGCTTGACGGGCGATGTTACGGCGAGCACCACAACCGCCCGAATGCCATGAAAGAGAAAGGGCCACCCGCGTCGGCGGGTGGCCCTGACCTGGCGAAAGCCGTACAGAAAAGGGAAGTTACTTCTTGCCCGCCGACGAGTCGGTGGAGAGCGCGGCCACGAAGGCCTCCTGGGGGACCTCCACGCGTCCGACCATCTTCATGCGCTTCTTGCCCTCCTTCTGCTTCTCCAGCAGCTTGCGCTTACGCGAGATGTCGCCGCCGTAACACTTGGCGAGCACGTCCTTGCGGATCGCCCGGATGTTCTCCCGCGCGATCACCCGCGCCCCGATCGCCGCCTGGATCGGCACCTCGAACTGCTGGCGCGGGATCAGCTCACGCAGCTTCTTCGCCATGTCCACGCCGTACGCGTAAGCCTTGTCCTTGTGCACGATCGCGCTGAACGCGTCGACCGCCTCCCCCTGCAGCAGGATGTCGACCTTGACCAGGTCCGCCTCCTGCTCGCCAGCGGGCTCGTAGTCGAGCGAGGCGTAACCACGCGTCCGCGACTTGAGCTGGTCGAAGAAGTCGAAGATGATCTCGCCCAGCGGCAGCGTGTAGCGGATCTCCACCCGGTCTTCCGACAGGTAGTCCATGCCCTGCAGCGCGCCGCGCCGCCCCTGGCAGATCTCCATGATCGCGCCGATGAACTCGGCGGGCGCCAGGATCGTCGACTTCGTGACCGGCTCGAACACCGAGGCGATCTTGCCGTCGGAAGGGAATTCGGACGGGTTGGTGACGGTCAGCTCCTTGCCATCCTCCATCTCCACCCGGTACACCACGTTCGGCGCGGTGGAGATGAGCGACAGGTTGAACTCGCGCTCCAGCCGCTCCCTGATGATCTCCATGTGCAGGAGCCCGAGGAAGCCGACGCGGAAGCCGAAGCCCAGCGCGGCGGAGGTCTCCGGCTCGTAGACCAGGGAGGCGTCGTTGAGCTGCAGCTTGTCGAGCGCCTCGCGCAGCTCCGGGTACTCGTCGCCGTCGATCGGGTAGAGCCCGGAGAACACCATCGGCCTGGGGTGGTCGTAACCGGCCAGCATCTCGGTGGCCCCGCGGACGGCGGAGGTGACGGTGTCGCCGACGCGCGACTGGCGCACGTCCTTCACACCGGTGATGAGGTAGCCGACCTCGCCGACGCCCAGCCCCTGGTCGGCGACCTTCGGCTCGGGCGAGATGACGCCGATCTCGAGCGTCTCGTGGGTGGCCTGCGTCGACATCATGGTGATGCGCTCGCGCTTGCCGAGGTGCCCGTCGACGACCCTGACGTAGGTGACGACGCCGCGGTAGGTGTCGTAGACCGAGTCGAAGATGAGCGCGCGGGCGGGCGCGTCGGCGTTGCCCACGGGCGGCGGCACGGTCTGGACGACGTGGTCGAGCAGCTCCTTCACCCCGATGCCGGTCTTGCCGGACACCCTCAGCACGTCGGAGGCGTCGCAGCCGATCAGGCCCGCGATCTCCTCGGCGAACTTCTCTGGCTGCGCGGCGGGCAGGTCGATCTTGTTGAGCACCGGGATGATCGTCAGATCGTTGTTCATGGCCAGGTAGAGGTTGGCCAGCGTCTGCGCCTCGATGCCCTGGGCGGCGTCCACGAGCAGGATCGCGCCCTCGCACGCCTGCAGCGACCGGGACACCTCGTAGGTGAAGTCGACGTGCCCCGGCGTGTCGATCATGTTGAGCACGTGACCGTCCCACGGGAGGCGCACGGCCTGCGACTTGATGGTGATGCCGCGCTCGCGCTCGATGTCCATCCTGTCGAGATACTGTGCGCGCATGGAACGGTCGTCGACCACGCCGGTGATCTGCAGCATCCGGTCGGCAAGTGTGGACTTGCCGTGGTCGATATGCGCGATGATGCAGAAGTTGCGGATCAACGCGGGGTCGGTCTGGCCAGGCTGATTGCGCACCGAAGTCCGTTTCGACAGGGTTGAGGTCAAGCGTCTTCCATGGTGACATGTCCGGATGCTGATCCGGACCGTCCTCCGCCGCGGCCTGCGCCTGCTCGCGCTGGCATTGGCCGTCGTCGTCGCGCTGGCCGGTCTCCTCGCCGGCGCGCACCTCATCAAGTTTACCGGTGCGCCGGCGACTTGGGCGAAGAGCACCGGCAACGACGCTCTCTGGCTCGGCCACGCCTGGGTCGACGGCCGCAAAACCGAGCAGGACGTCAAGGACTTGGCGGTACGGCTACGCGCCACCGGCATCAAGGACGCCTACGTGCACAGCGGACCTTTCGCCAAGGACGGCACCCTGCAGCCCACCCAATACCCCGCCGCCCGAAATTTCGTTAGATGGTGGCGGCAGGAGCTCCCCCAGATCCGCCTCTCCGCCTGGCTCGGCCAGAAGGTCGACGACTACCTCGACCTGGACGACGCCACCACCAGGCAGAACGTCCTGACCAGCGTGCGGCAGGTGCTCCAGGAGGGCTTCGACGGCATCCACTACAACTTCGAGCCCATCGGCAGTGGCGACGAGGAGTTCCTCGACCTGCTCGACCGCACCAGGCCGCTCACCAAGCTGCTGTCCACCAGCACCCCGCAGATCGAGCCCTATCCCCTCATGCGCCCCCTGGCCCGCGTCCTGATAAGTCATGACAAGTATTGGTCGCAGGGCTACTTCGGCGAGGTCGCCAAACGCGTGAACCAGGTGGCGGTCATGACCTACGACTCCGGCATGCCGTTCAAGAGCCTGTACGGCGGGCACGTCGTACGCCAGGCGGAACTCGCCATGGACGTCACCCCCGCCACCACCTCGATCGTCATCGGCGCCCCCGCCTACCACGACCACGGCGTCGCCTACCTGGACAACGCGGAAAGCGTGGCCGTCGCGGCAGAGGCCGCCAAGCTCGCCCTGACCGGTCACGGCCGCCGCGAGGGCTTCGGTCTGGCGATGTACGTGGACTTCGCCGCCACCGAGGAGGACTGGAGCGAGTATCGCACCGGCTGGGCCGGATAGACTGGTGCACGCATCCGGTCGTTGATTTGAGCGACGACCTGGATTATTGGTACCCTGTACAACTGCGTGTGGCGCGCCCTCTGACCGAGCCCGCGCGCCCCATCCGATTCCAGATCTTCTTTTGAGGCTTCTTCGTGGCGAACATCAAGTCCCAGATCAAGCGTAACAAGCAGAACGAGAAGGCTCGTCTGCGCAACAAGGCCGTCAAGTCTTCCCTGAAGACCGCGGTGCGCAAGTTCCGCGAGGCCGCCGAGCAGGGCAATCTCGAGGAGGCCGCGGTGCTGCAGCGCGCTGCCGCCCGCCAGCTCGACAAGGCCGTCAGCAAGGGCGTCATCCACAAGAACCAGGCCGCCAACCGCAAGTCGGCGATCGCCAAGCAGGCCGCCTCCCTGGCTGCCGCCAAGTAACACCGCTCGTCGTCAGACGCCGCGCTCCCCTGGGGCGCGGCGTTCTTGGCGTTACCCGCGCGACGATACTTCGCGTGAATGAGTGAGAACATCCCCATTCTGTGCTTTTACTGTCACAATCTCGATATCACCGCAGCGTATCGGGTATGCAACCGTTGAGAAGATCGCCTTGCCCTTGTCCGACAAATCCTCAAAGGTGCTGTCAACGGGAGACAAGAGAGCGGGGTGCTCATGCGGGGGCGTGTGCCGTTGGTCATCAAGCGCGCCTTCAGCGAGCCCCTGCTCCTGCTGGCCGCCTTCGGCTCGATCCTCCTGGCCACCACCACGCTCGTCGCGCTGACCATGTACGCCTCCTCGATCGCCGAGGTGGGCGTCCGCCGGATCATGGAGACCGCGTCCCAGAGCACGATCTCGGCCACCGTCACCAGCTCGGTCACCGCCGAGACCTTCCCCAAGATCGACGCCGTCGTCCGCGACCAGGCCGTCAAGGCGTACGGCGGAGCCCCGCTGACGCTCTCGCTCAGCATCCGCTCCGACTCCTACGTGATGCCCGGCCAGGAGCGCCGCAAGAAGCCTGAACTCCTCAAGTTCGGCAGCTACGACGGCCTCGACCAGCACGCCAAGCTCGTCCAGGGCCAGTGGCCGTCGCCGGGGAACACGGGTGTCGTCGAGGCGGCGATCCCGCTCGCCGCCACCTCCAGCAGCGGCTTCAAGCTCGGGCAGACCTTCACCACCCGCAGCCGCCTGGACGGCAAGCCCGTCCAGGTGCGCATCAGCGGCGTCTTCCAGCTCGACGAGCCGTTCGGCGACCGATGGACCGGCGAGCAGCTGCTCAGCCGCGGCGTGGAGGTCGGCAGCTTCACCACCTACGGGCCGCTCATGGTGCCGCGCGAGACGTTCATGTCACGCTTCGCCACCCATGTCAGCGCGACCTGGACGGTCGTCCCCGACCTGCGTAATCTCACCCCGGAACAGCTCCGCCCGCTGGCCGAGGGCATCGCGCGGCTGCTGCCCGCGCTCAAGGACGCCGGATGTGACACGTGTACGGCCGGCAGCCGCCTGCCCGACATCCTCATCCAGCTCAACACCGCCTCGCTGGTGGCCCGCTCGACCATGCTGATCCCGGTCCTGCAGTTGCTGCTGCTCGCCGCCTACGCGCTGATGCTGACCGCGCGGCTGCTGGCCGACCACCGCCGCATGGAGGTGGCCCTGCTGCGCTCGCGCGGAGCGGGCTCGGTCACGCTCGCCTCGCTGGCCGGCGGTGAGGCGCTGCTGGTGGCCGTGCCGTGCGCGCTCATCGCGCCGTTTCTGGCCCCGCCGCTGCTCGCACTGGTCAACGCGCTGCCCTGGATCCAGGCCTCCGGCGTACGGCTGGCGCCCTCTGCCGACGTCGGGACGTTCGTCGTCTCGGTGAGCGTCGCGCTCGCCTCCGCCGTCCTGCTGGCGCTGCCCGCGCTGGCCGGGGCGCGCCGTACCTATGTCGAGGAGCAGTCGTCGCGTGGGCGCAGCGGCGGGCGCGGGCTCATCGAGCGCGCGGGCGCGGACCTGGCGCTGCTGGTGGTGGCCGGGCTGGCGATCTGGCAGCTCCAGCACTACGGCGCGCCGGTGACCGCCACCGCCTCGGGCGACCTGGGCATCGACCCGCTGATCATCTCCGGGCCCGCGCTGGCCCTGCTCACCGGCGGCATGCTGGGACTGCGCCTGGTGCCGCGCATCTCGAAGCTCGCCGAGCGGCTGACCACGCGCAGGCCGAGCCTGGCGCCCGCGCTCGGCGCCTGGCAGGTGAGCAGGCGGCCGCTGCGTTACGCGGGGCCCGCGCTGCTGCTGACGATGGCCATCGCGATCGGCATCGTCTCGATGTCGACGGCGGCCACGTGGCGCGGCTCGCAGCTCGACCAGGCCCGACACCAGGCGGGAGCAGACCTGCGCGTCTCCGGGCCGGCTGAGGAGCCCGAGCTCGGCTCGCTGGGCAGGGGGACGGCGTTCGCGTCCCTGCCTGGTGTGCGCGCGGCCGCTCCGGCGTTCCGCGGGCAGATCGAGTTCGGCGGCGAGGACGCCGTCCTGGTCGGGCTCGACGCCGACCGCCTCGGGGAGCTGTTCCAGCTCCGCCCCGACCTGTCGTCCTCGACGGTCGGCGAGATGGCCGCGGGGCTGCGCGCCGCCAGGCCGGAGTCCGGCACGCTGCCGATCCCCGGCCGTCCGAGGACGCTCGGCTTCGACGTGCGGGTCACGCGGGCCGGAGTGCCGCTGCAGGTCACGCTCTCCGACGGGCTGAACGTGTGGCACGAGGCGCAACTGCCGCCGCTCCAGGCCGGGCTCAACCACGTCGAGCTGGACCTCAGGCAGCTCGCGGGCAAGCGCGGCGCGCTCACCTACCCGCTGACCGTCCGCGCCTTCACCGCCCGCTCGGTGCCGGGCGTCACGGCCGTCAACGTCCTGACCATGGAACGGATCACCGCGGACGGCACGCCGCTCACCCTGCCCAAGGGCGCCCGGTGGGCGCAGAAGCGGCCGCAGGAGCAGCCGGTGGACGTCAGCTCCTTCGCGCTCAACGTCACCTGGAGCGAGGACGAGGAGTCCAGCACCTACGTGGCGCTGCCCGCGCCCGCCGGGCTCAAGGACGGCGACCTGTTCGCCGCGCCGCGCGCGCCGGAGGCGCTGATCAACAAGCCACTGCCCGTGGTGCTGACCGCCGCCCTGGCCGCCAAGCTCGGCCTGGCCGAGGGCAGGACGGCGGACATGACCATGGACCGCCTGCCCATCTCGGTCAAGGTGGCCGCGATCGTCGACCGGATGCCCACCACGGAGGCCACGCAGAACGGCGTGCTGGCCGACTGGACCTCGCTGCAGGGCCGCGCGCTCGCCGCCGGGCAGCTGGTCCGCCCGGCCACCGAGTGGTGGCTGTCGGCGGGCGGCGAGGACACCGGCAGGGCGGTGGCCGCCCTGCGCGGCAAGCCGGAGTGGAACGTCACCTACGTCGACCGCGTCGAGCTGGCCACCAAGCTCAGGGACGACCCGCTGGCCAGCGGCCTCCAGGGGGCGCTGATCCTCGGCTTCGCCGCCGCCCTGGTCTTCGCCGCGCTCGGCTTCCTGGTCAACGCGACCGTGGCGGCGCGCGAGCGGATGGGCGAGTTCACCATCCTGCGCGCGCTCGGCGTGAGCTTCCGCCAGGTGTTCGGGCTGCTGGCGATCGAGCAGGCGTTCATCATCGGGCTGTCGCTGGTCGCGGGGACCGTCCTGGCCGTCGTCGTCGGCGCGCTGGTCGTCCCGCACATCGTGCTCACCGGGCAGGCCTCGGCTGTGACGCCGGACGTGATCCTCGACATCCCGTGGCCGGCCACCGCCGCCATGCTCGCGCTCGTCGCGGCCGTGCTGTTCGCCATCGTCGCCGGGCTGGCGCGCAACCTGCGCAGGCAGGGGCTCGGCCGCGTGCTGCGCATCGGGGAGGACCAGTGAAGACCCTCGTTCTGGCCCGCGCGCACCTGGCGGCGGTAGCCGTACTGGGACTGCTCGCCCTGAGTGCGAGCCTGCTGGTCGCGGGGGCGCCCCGGGCGCTGCAGCAGGCCTACGACCAGGCGATGCGCTCCGGGCTGGCCGCCGCGCCGGCCGTACAGACCGATCTGGCCGTTCGTTTCCAGCCCTACGCGGCCGCCGACACGCTGTCGGGGCTCGACGCGTTCGAGATCAGGGACCGCGGTTTCCGCGAGGACCTGCCCGCGCAGCTCAAGCCGCTGGTGTCGGCGCCCGGTGTGGGCACCGGGCATATGAGCGCCAAGACGTTCGACACCCCGGTCACGGGGTCGCGGCACGACTTCGTCAACCTCGCGTGGCTGTCCGACGCGGACAAGCGGGTCGACTGGGTCAGCGGCTCCGCGCCCGGCGCGCCGACCTCGGTGAAGGGGCCGGAGGGCAAGCCCATCCCGCTGCTCGAGGTGGGCCTGCTCGACGAGGCCGTCACCAAGATGGGGATGAAGGTCGGCGACGTCAGGACGCTCGGAAACAGCGACCACGTCGCGATCAAGGTCGTCGGCGTCTTCCGTGCGAAGGACCCGGCCGACCGCTACTGGTCGCACAACGCCGACGTGCTGCACGTCAACCTGGTGCAGCAGCCGGGCGCCGCCGAGCTGGACCGCTACACGACCGTCCTGACCTCGACCGAGAGCCTCGGCTCGCTGAACGGCAAGGCCAGGCGGCTCGTCTACAGCTGGGTGTTCGCCTTCGACGCGACCAGGGCGGGCACGACCGACATCGAGGCGCTGACCGGCGCGGTGGCCGGATTCAAGCGGCTCGTCACGCTGACCGCCTCCGGCTACACCACCTTCACCCTCGACACCCGGCTGCCCGAGCTGCTCGCCGCCTTCAACGCCAAGCTGGCCACCGCGCAGACGGTGATGTTCCTCGTGCTCGGCGGGCTGCTGGTCGTGGGGATCGGCGTGATCGTGCTCGCCGTCCAGTTGCTGCTGGAGCGGCTGGACCCGGCGCTGACGCTGATCAGGGCGCGCGGCGGCTCGCTGCGCCAGGTGTCCTCGACGGGCACCGCGCTCGTCGCGCTGGCCGTCGCGCCGGGTGCGCTGGCCGGATTCGCGCTGTCCACGCTCGTGGCCGGTCCCGTCAGCCTGTTCGTGTACCTGGGGCCGGTGCTGGTCCTGCTCGCTTCGACCGCTTTCGCCGCTGTACGGCTGGCGCTGACCCACGTCGCGCCGCTCCACGAACGGCGCGGCGACGTGGCCACCGCCAGGCCGTCGGCCAAGCGGATCACGCTCGAGGTGCTGGTGGTCGGCCTGGCGCTGACCGGGGCGTACCTGCTGCGCTCGCGCGGGCTGACGACCTCGGTGGCGCGGCAGGGGCAGGACCCGTTCCTGCTGCTGGTGCCGGTCGCGCTGACCGTGGCGGCGGCGCTCGTCACGCTGCGCTGTTATCCGTACCCCCTGCGGTTGATCGTCAGGGCGGCGGCGCGCGGTCGCCTGGCGGTGCCGTTCCTGGGGCTGACCAGGGCGGCGCGGGCGCGGTCGTTCACGGCGCTGCCGGTGCTGATCCTGCTGCCCGCGCTGGCGGTGTCGGTGTTCGCCTCGGTGGTGTCCAGCGGCATCACCACCACCCAGGAGCTGGCCGCCTGGCGCAAGGTCGGCGCGCCGATCAAGGTGACGCTCGACGGGGAGCTGCCCGCCGCCGCCGTGGAGAAGGTCAGGCGGCTCGCCGGTGTCGACCTGGTCGTTCCCGCGCAGACCGGGCGGGTGCAGGTGGGGTTCGGCGGCGAGCGGGCGCAGATCATCGCCGTCGACCTGGCCGCCTGGCAGCGGACGCTGGACGGTTCCCCGCTCACGCTGCCGTCCCTGACCGGGTCCGGCATCCCAGCGCTGGTCTCCAAGGATCTGGCCGGGCGCGGGACGATGGAGATCGGCTGGCAGAGCCGGATGAAGGTGGAGACCAGGGGCGTCATCGACGCCGTGCCCGGGTTCTTCACCTCGGGCAAGTTCATGGTGGTGCCGCTGAGCGCGAACCAGGCGGGTGGCACCCGGGTCCAGGTGAACACGCTGCTGATCGCCGGGTCGGTCTCCGGCGACGCCGTGGCTCGTGCGCTGGCCGTACCGAGGGCTGTGGTGGAGTCGCAGGCGACCGTCCTAGCGGACATTCAGCACGATCCCCTGACAGATACCATCAGAACCACCCTGGTGGTGGTCACGGTCGCCCTGGCCGTCTACGCCCTCATCGCAGTGATCATCGCGCTGGTGATCAGCGCGGCCGACCGGGGACGGGCGGTGTCGTTCCTGCGGACCCTCGGACTGTCGGCCGGGCAGGCGCAGCGCCTGACCGTGCTGGAGATCTCCCCCATGATCGTCCTGACCGCGCTGGCCGGGCTGGCGCTCGGCCTCGGGCTGCCCGCCGCGCTCGGACCAGGGGTGGACCTGTCCTCCTACACCGGCGACGTCGCCGTCGGCAGCTACGACCTCGACCTGTTCACACCGACCTTGCTGGCCGCCGGACTCACCGCCGTCGCGGTGGGCGGGGCCTACGTGCACACAGCCATCAGCCGCCGGCGCAGCCTCGGCTCAGTTCTACGAGTGGGTGACTAGATTGAACCCGACCCTGTCCGAGCTGGAAGCCGATGCCAGCAGGCAACGGGCCGCATTCGGGGGCGACGCGCACATCGTCTGCGACAACCTCGTCCGCATCTACAAGACCGAGGGCGTCGAGGTCGTCGCCCTGCAGGGGCTCGACCTGCTCATCCAGAAGGGCGAGCTGATCGCCATCGTCGGCGCGTCGGGCTCGGGCAAGTCGACGCTGCTCAACGTGCTGTCCGGGCTCGACATCCCCACCGCGGGCGTGGCCAAGGTGGCGGGCACCGACCTGCTGTCCATGACCGCCAAGGACCGGCTGCGCTACCGGCGCGAGGTCGTCGGGTTCATCTGGCAGCAGACCGCGCGCAACCTGCTCCCCTACCTGACCGCGCGGGAGAACGTCGAACTCCCCATGAAGCTGGCCGGCAAGGCCCGATCCGGGCGGGCTCTGCAGTTGCTGGAGATGCTCGGCGTCGACTACTGCGCCGGCCGCAAGCCCTCCGAGATGTCCGGCGGCGAGCAGCAGCGGGTCGCCATCGCCGTCGCGCTGTCCAACTCGCCCCAGCTCATCCTCGCCGACGAGCCCACCGGCGAGCTCGACAGCGACACCTCGGAAGAGGTGTTCGACGCGCTGCGCAAGGCCAACAGGGAGCTCGGCGTCACCGTCGTCATCGTCACGCACGACTCGCTCGTGTCCGAGCAGGTCGACAGGACCATCGGCATCCGCGACGGGCGCACCTCCAGCGAGACCCTGCGCCGCGAGGGCGCCGAGGGGCAGATCATCGCCGAGGAGTACGCGGTGCTCGACCGCGTCGGGCGCCTGCAACTGCCGCGCGACTTCATGAACGCCCTGGAGATGGAGCGCAGGGTCCGTCTCGAACTCGAATCGGACCACATCGGGGTGTGGCCGTCTCGTGAGGAGTCTTCCGATGACAAGTGAACCGCTGGTCGAGGTCGAAGGCCTGCGCAAGGTCTACCGCACCGGGCCCAAGGAGGTCGTCGCGCTGCGCGAGGTGACCTTCAAGGCGTATCCGGGCGAGCTCATCGCGATCAGGGGGCGGTCGGGGTCGGGCAAGACGACGCTGCTCAACCAGATCGGCGGGCTGGACAAGCCGGACGCGGGGCGGGTGGTGGTGGCGGGAAAGGAGGTCACGTCCCTGTCCGAGGAGGGGCTGCTGGAGCTGCGGCGGGACGTGGTCGGGTTCGTGTTCCAGTCGTTCGGGCTGATCCCGGTGTTGTCGGCGGCCGAGAACGTGGGGGTGCCCATGCGGCTCACCAGGACGGCGGTGGACGAGCGGGAGAAGCGGGTGCGGATGTTGCTGGCCTTGGTGGGGCTCGAGCAGCATGTCAACCAGCGGCCGTACGAGCTGTCCGGGGGGCAGCGGCAGCGGGTGGCCATTGCTCGGTCGCTGGCTAACCGGCCGCGGTTGCTGGTGGCTGACGAGCCTACGGGGCAGTTGGACTCGCAAACGGGGCGGCAGATCATGCAGTTGATCAGGGCGTTGGTGCGTAGTGAGGGGGTTACGGCGTTGGTGGCCACGCACGACCCCAGCTTGATCACGCTGGCGGACCGGGTGCTGGAGATCAACGACGGGACTGTGCGCGAGGCGGAGCCGGTACTTCAGGAGTCCTAGGCGTTCCCCGATGGACGCGCGTCCCCCACGGGACTGCCGCGTCCCCCGGGGGGCGTACCGCGTCCCCGGCGGGATTGCCGCATAACCCGCGGGATTGCCGCATCCCACGCGGGGGACACCGCGTCCCATGCGGGGGTCTTCCGCGCCCCGGCAGGGTTGCCGCATCACCCGGCGAGGCCTACCGCATCCCCGGCGAAGCCTGCCGCATCACCCGCGGGGTTGTCGCCTCACCCCGCGCACGCCCTCAGGTTGGCCGCCTCACCCCGGACATGCCCCAGACAACCGCCTCACCCCGCGCACGCGCGTCCCCCGGGTTGCCCCCGGGCGGCCGCCTCACCCCGCGGCCAGCCGTACCCCCGCGTGAACTCAGCGCCCCGTCCGACTGGCCACGATGGTCTGAACGGCATGCTCCAACGCATACGCCGGATCCGCCCCACCCCCCTTGACCTGCTCGTCCGCCGAAGCCACCGCCTGCAACGCCCGCGACAACCCCTCAGGCCCCCACCCGTTGAGCTGCCGCCGCACCCGATCCACCTTCCACGGCGGCATCCCCAGATGGCTGGCCAACTGCCCGCCCCGAAGATTGCGCGGCGCCCCACCCACCTTCGCCAGCCCCCGCAACCCCCCGGCCAGCGCACTGACCAGCAACACCGGCGCCGTACCCGTGCCCAACGCCCACCGCAACTGCTCCAACGCGTCAGCGAGCCGCCCCTCCACGGCAGAGTCAGCCACGGTGAACCCACTCACCTCCGCCTGCCCCTTGTGGTAACGCGCCACCGCCTCCAGCGTGATCGTCTTGTCATGCGTGTCGAACGCCAGCTGATTGCACGCCGCCGCCAGCTCACGCAGGTCGTGCCCCACCGCATCCAGCAGCGCCTGAGCCGCGTCGGAAGCGATCCCCCGCCCAGCCCGCTTGACCTCGCTCTTGATGAAGTCAAGCCGCTCGCCGGCCTTGGTCACCTTGTTAACGGTGACCACATGCGCCCCAGCCTTCTTGACCCCGTCGACCAGCGCCTTGCCCTTCACCCCACCGGGATGCACCAACACCAGAACGGTGTCATCCGACGGATTCCCCGCATAGGCGACAACCTCCGCGATGACATCCTTGCCAAGATCCTGAGCGTTCCTGATCACCAGCACCGTACGGTCACCAAAGAGCGACGGTGACGACAACCGCGTCAACTCCCCAGGGTCCACCTTGCCGCCGAACAGGTCATGCACCTCAGCCGCCTGATCAGCCGCCCGCGCCGCGGCCACCACGCCGCTCACCGCCCGGTCCGCCAGCAGTTCCTCATCGCCGAGGACCAAAGTTACAAGTGCTGGATCGCTTCCCGCCATGCCGTGCAGCATGCCATGCCCCACCGACAACCCGCGCCACCTCCCCCAACAACCCTCCCCAACTCCCCCCACCCCGGCTCCCCAAGCCCCTCCCCAACACTCCCCTAACCCGGCTCCCCCGACGCTCCTCCCAACCGAGCTCCCCCAGCCAACTCCAACCCCTGCCAAACCCCTACCGAGCCCTCGCCATGACCCACCACCCACCCCTCGCCCTTGGCTCTACCCACCGCCCAACCCTCGCCCTTAGCTCTCATCCAGCCGTTTCCCGCATGACCTCCTGCTCACCACCATCCGCCCAGCCCCGCCTCCACCGGCCCGCACCTTCCCCGCCCAGCCCCGCCTCCACCACCCACCCGCACCCCGCATTAACCCGCCTCACCCCGCCTAGCACCCCCGTGCCCCACTACCTCGCCCGTCCACAGGCCCACCCCGCCAAAGCCCGCCCGTCCACAGAACCCCGCTCGCCCGCTTCGTCCAAACCCCTCTCCGCCTACCGTCTCGGGCGTGCGCACCCCCGACCCCACCTCGGAGCAGACGATCGCCGAGTCCCGCCTGCGCTCGATCACCACCCCGGCCACCGGCGTGCGCCCGCCCAACATCCCCCAGTCCTTCCAGGCCTTCCGCACAGCCATCTCCACCCAGGCACCCACCCTCGACCCAGGCCGCCCCGCCGTACGCATCCTCCTGATCCTGGCCGTCATAGCCGCCCTGGCAGGCGCCATCTACGCCTGGCAATCCCAACCCACCCCCGCCCCACTCCCCCCGCCACCATCCCCCACAGCCCCACCCACACCCGCCCAAGCCCCCACCCCCACAACAGGCGTGACCATCCACGTGACAGGCAAGGTCCGCCACCCAGCCGTCTACACCCTGCCCACCGGCGCCCGAGTAGCCGACGCAGTGGAGGCGGCAGGCGGCGTACGCCCAGGAGCCTCCACCGGCACCATCAACCTCGCCAGACGCCTAATGGACGGCGAACAAATAATCGTCGGCGCCCCAGCACAACCAGGCACACAACCAGCCCCAGCCCAAGACCCCGCCAGCACGATCCTCGACCTCAACACCGCCACCCCAGACCAACTCGAACAACTCCCCGGCGTAGGAGAGGTCCTGGCCCAACGCATAACCGACTACCGCACAGCCCACGGCGGCTTCCGCTCAGTGGACCAACTCCGCGAAGTCACCGGCATCGGCCCCCGCAAATACGAAGAAATCAAACCCAAGGTCCACACCTAACGCCCCAACCCCACGCCTAACGCCCCACCCCACGGCCTCACATCTCCCACCCACGCCCGCACCCAGCCCCAAGAGCAGCGCACTGTAGCCCTACCTCCACGCACACCCACCCCGGCACCCCCGCGCACGCCGTTGTCCCTAGACCAGCGCCCGCAGGCCCAGTCCCTAGACCAGCACACAACCGCGGGTCCCACCCACCGCCCCACACGTCCCACGTCCCGCCCGCGCCCCAACCCCGAGCCGTCCACACACACCCGCACCAGCGCCCTATAGGCCCGTCCACGCCTGCACAGCCCGCCCTACTCCCCGCGCTGATGCCTCCAACCCACGCACACCCTCAACCACGACCTCGACCGGCCATCCCAGCCCGACCACGCGCTCTGGCACGCCATGCCATCGGCCAACCGAGCAGTGCCACCACCGTCATCGAGTCCAAGCCACCCGAAGGGA
This sequence comes from Nonomuraea sp. NPDC050556, assembly GCF_044457355.1. NCBI lineage: Bacteria > Bacillati > Actinomycetota > Actinomycetes > Streptosporangiales > Streptosporangiaceae > Nonomuraea > Nonomuraea sp. NPDC050556. Next base: position 24,217 of record NZ_JBITGU010000007.1, read on the forward strand.
GCCACGAGTGACGTCCACAGATGACGCCCTGAGGTCGCCGCACTCGTGGACCCTCGCCCTCCCCGCCATCTCCGCCTGGGCCTGCGCCCTGGCCCTCCTCGGCGCGCCCGCAGCCCTCGGTGCCGCCGTCTCCCTGACCGCCGCCCTCAGCGCCCTCGCCATTGCACTCTGCACGCGCGGCACCCCCACGCCCCGCCGTACCAAACCCAGCCCTCTACACGCCTGGCCACCCGTCACCAACCACCTGACCGCCCTGTGGACCTGGATCCACGCACAACCAATGAAGACAGTCAGGGCAGACGTCCGATCCCTACGCCTCTGGCGCAACACGCTGATCGCCGTCCTCGGCTGCTCAGCCGCCGCCTCGGCCGCCGTCGCCTTCCGGGTCCATGCCGTCACGACCAGCCCCGTAACCGCACTCGCCACCCGAGGCGCCACCGTAACCGCCGACATCGAACTCACCGACGACCCCCGCATCCGCCCCAGCCGCGCCGCGTTCATGCGTGACAGCATCGTGGTAGAAGCCACAACCCTGACGATCCAGACGGGCACCGTACGGCAGGCCGTACGCGCCCCGATCGTGATCTTCGCCTCAGGAAGTGTGTGGCGGACCCTCCTCCCCAGTCAGCAACTCCACGTCACCGGCCGCCTGGCCCCCTCCGACCCAGGCAACCTCACCGCCGCGATCCTCCTGGTCCGCGGCCCCCCGCGGATCCTGACCGGACCCTCGCGACTCCAAGCGGTCGCCGGGGAGCTGAGGGCTGGGCTGCGAACGGCCTCCGACGTGCTCCCGCCCGACCAGCGCGGCCTCCTGCCCGGCCTCGTCGTGGGTGACGTGTCACGTATGGACCCCCACGTCACGGCAGACCTCAAGGAAGCGGGCCTCAGCCACCTCAACGCCGTAAGCGGCGCGAACCTCGCCATCGTGGCTGGCGCCGCTCTCGCGCTGTCACGGCTCGCGGGGCTGCCACTGGCCGCAAGGGCAGTGATCGCCGCCATCGCCATGCTGGCGTTCGCAGTGGTGGCGAGGCCGTCGCCGAGCGTGCTGCGTGCGCTCCTCATGGGCCTGACCGCCGCGATCGCCCTCGGCACGGGCCGCGCGAAGGACGGCGTCGCCGCGCTGTCCTGCTCGGTGCTGCTTCTGATCATGTTCGATCCGGAGCTTGCAAGGTCGTACGGCTTCGCGCTGTCGGTCTGCGCCACGGCTGGCATCCTGCTGCTCGCGCCTCGATGGCGCGACCGCCTGGCCGTACGCCTCCCCCGATGGGCCGCCGAGGCCATCGCCGTACCCGCGGCGGCTCAGGCGGCCGTGACGCCCGTATTGGTGCTGATGTCCGGGCAGTTGACGCTCGTCGCAGTGCCAGCGAACCTCCTCGCGGGGCCGGCCGTCGCGCCCGCAACCCTGCTCGGGTTCGCCGCCGCCCTGATCGCCCCGTTCTGGACGTCCGCTGCCCAGTTGGTCGTACGGCCTGCCGGGTACGCGGTCGGCTGGATCATCCTGGTGGCGCAACACGCCGTCCAGATGCCCTTCGCCACGGCACCGTGGCCGGGCGGCCTCGCGGGGCTGGCGATGCTGGCCGTCGCGGTGGCGATCGCCGTACCGATCCTGAGACGCGCCTCGTGGCGGTGGATCGTGGCCACTCTGACGGTGGCCGCGCTGATCGGCGTGCTCGCCGTGGGACCCGTCGTGTCGTCGTGGCCGGCGGCGCGGTGGCTCATGGTGGCATGTGACGTGGGCCAGGGGGACGGGCTCGTCGTGTCAGCGGGTCCCGGCCGGGCGGTGGTGGTGGACACGGGGCCGGATCCGGTGGTCATGGACCGCTGCCTGCGCGACCTCGACGTGACGGAGATCCCACTGCTGATCCTCACCCACCCCCACGCCGACCACATCGGCGGCCTCGCCGGCGCCGTCCGAGGCAGACGCGTCGGGACCATATTGGTCAGCCCCCGCCACCCACCAACCCAACGAGACCTCACACCGAGCGGTACGGACAACGCGGCGATCCAACCTCTGCCCCTCGCCTCAGCCACCCAGGGACAGGCCACCGACAAGACCTCTACAAGACCGACGAACACCCGCCCAGCCCTCACCACCCCGGGAGGCACCCTCACCCCATCGAACAACTCCGACACATCAGACAGCACCCTCTCCACGCCAGGGATCAGCACTGGCCTGCCAGCGATCAGCCCTGCTCTGTCAGGGCTCAGCCCTGCCCTGTCGGAGAGCGGCCTTGCCTCGCCGAGGGACGGAGTGAAGGTTCAGGCTGCGCTCGGTGGAGCGGTGAGTTGGCAGGTGGCTGTGCCGGGTGCGCGATGGGTGTTCGGACCGTCGGAAGTGACCGTACTCGCTCCCGACGGTTCCGACCCCGCAGACGACGGGCCGGGAGAAGGCAGCGTGCTCAACAACTCGAGCGTCGTGGTGATGGTGCGGTGGCGGGCGGGGACCGCGCTGCTCAGCGGCGACATCGAGACAGAGGCACAGGCTGAGCTGCTCCAGAAGGCGGCGCCGAGGGCGGACATCCTGAAGGTCCCGCACCATGGATCGGCTCGGCAGGATCCGGCGTTCCTCGCGGCTGTGGGTGCTCGGGCGGCGTTGATCAGCGTCGGTGCGGACAACGACTACGGGCATCCGGCACCGGTGACGCTTGGGGCGTTGCAACGCTTCGGAGCCACCGTGTACCGAACGGACCTGTCGGGCGACCTCGCAGTGGTGGACCAGGACGGCCACTTAGCCGTGATCGCCAGAGGCAAACGCTGACACCGCACCCCTACCCGGGGGGTGAGCACGAGCGTTGCGGCGCGCCAGACACGAGACACAGCCCCGGAGGCCGCACCCAGGGGGGCCGATGGGCGTGAGGTGATCGTCGGGGCGGGGTGCTGCGGGCGTGAGGGCGTGAGCCGATGGTCGGCGCGGGGAGTTGTGGGCGCAGGGGCGCGAGGGCGCGGAGGGGTGATCGGCCCAGGGGCAGGGCGCGAGGGCGCGAGGGCGGGGAGGGCGGGGAGGGCGGGGAGGGGTGGTAGGCCCACGGGCGAGGCACGGTGCGCTGGGCGAGGGGCGCGCGAGGCGCGAGGCGCGCGGAGGGGTGGTGGGCGCGGGGACGGCGGGCGGTGGCGGGACGGTGGGCGCAGGGGCGCGGGGGTGGTGGGGCGGGGTGGTGGTGATGGGGGTGGGGTTAGGGGGTGGGGCTGATGGTTAGGCCGAGCATGCCGGGGCCTACGTGGGCGCCTATCACGGTGCCCAGCTCTACCACCATCAGGGTGGCCAGGTTGGGGAGGCGTTGGCGGAGGTGGTCGGCCAAGGCGTTCGCTCGATCCAGGGCTGCTACGTGTTGTACGGCTACCTCTACCTCGGACAGGCCTGCGGCGTCCACCGCCAGGTCTTCCAGGCGGGCGATTCCTCTGGCGGCTGTTCTGACCTTTTCGAGGGGGGAGATCTTGCCGTCGGTTATGTGGAGGAGGGGTTTGATGTGGAGGGCTGAGCCGACCAGGGAGGCGGCGGCGCCTATGCGGCCGCCTCTGCGGAGGTACTCCAGGGTGTCCACGTAGAAGAACGTGCGGGTGGTGCTGGCTCGGTGGCGGGCTGTGGCGGCTACCTGTTCCAGGGAGGCGCCTGCTTTGGCTGCCTGGGTGGCGGCCAGTACGGGGAAGCCCAGGCCCATGGCTATGGAGCGGGTGTCCACGACCTCCACCGGGATGGGGGCGTCGCGGGCGGCGATCTTGGCTGCGTCGGCTGTGCCTGACAGGTCTCCGGACAGGTGGATGGAGACCACGCCTGTCGCACCACGGGCGGCCGCCTCGGTGTACGCCTCCAGGAACCGCTCGGGGGATGGGCGGGAAGTGGTTATGGGTGAGGGGCGAGGGGTCGCCGTGGAGGGCCCGGGTGGGGAGGGTCGTGCGGGTGAGGATGGGGGGCCGTCTGGTGACGCGGCGGCTGCGAGGGAGGGGGACGGTCTGCCAGGTGGGGTGGATGGCGGCTCGCCGCGCGAGGTGGTGGTTGGGGAGGGCGAGCCACCAGACGCGGCGGCGGCGCTGGTCGGGGACGGCGAATCGCCGGACGGGGCGGCGGTTGACGGGGTGCCCAAGAAACCGGCTGGCGGGGCGTCCGAGAGAGCGGCTGGTGGAGTGGCCGAGGGGGCGGCTGGTGGGGTGCCCAAAACAGCGGCTGGTGGAGTGGCCGAGGGGGCAGCTGGCGGGGTATCCGAAACAGCGGCTGGTGGGGTGCCCCACACTGCGGCTGGTGGGCTGGCCGAGGGGGCGGTTGGGGTGGTGGGCGGGGTGCCCGAGGGAGCGGCTGGCGGGCCGGCGGCGGGAGTGGCGGCCGGTGCGGGAGATCCGGCGGCGGGAGCCAGGTGGGGCCAGGGGAGGGTGGTGGGGGTCATGGGGAGGTCGTCGTAAGAGCGGCCGCCGATGATGACCTGCAGAGGCACCACCAGAACGCGCGAGTCCGCCGCCAGATACGAGCTCGAGTCCGTGACGATGAAGATCATCGGCTACTGGACAGGGGTTCCACCCCGCCACACCCGGCGCGGCTTGAGGCCGAAGGACCAGGCGAACGCGCCCTCGTGATCAGCGTCCCACTGCACGATGTCGGCCAGCCGCCCGGGCGCGAGCACCCCGCGGTCCGGCGCGCCGAGTACGGTCGCCCCGCCCAGAGTCGCCGCGCGCAGCGCGTCGCCCACGGACATGCCGAACGCCGCTACCGCCATCGCGATGACCAGCGACATCGAGGTGATCCCGCAGTGTCCGGGGTTGTGGTCGCTGCCGAGCGCTACCGTCACGCCCTGGCTGATCATCCGACGGACCGGAGGGACGCTGCCGCGGCCCATGGCGGTCGCGGGGCAGACCACGGCAGGCACGCCGTACCTGGACATGATCGCGATGTCCTCGTCCGACGTGTGGTGGAGGAGGTCGGCGGAGGCGCAGCCGAGTTCGGCGGCGAGCTGTACGGCTCCGCGGCGCGAGTAGGCGCCGGCGTGGATGCGCGGCAGCAGGCCGACGTTGCGGCCGGAGGCGAGGACCCAGCGGGCTTCCTCGGTGGTGAAGTGGCCCTCGTCGCAGTAGACGTCGACGCTGTCGGCACCGGCAGCGGCCGCGTCGGCGCACCAGGAGCCCACGGCTTCGACGTAGTCGCGCTGGCGGCCGAAGTACTCGGGCGGCACGACGTGCGCGGCGAGGAACGTGACGTGCACCCGCGGCATCATCGGCTCCTTCTCCAGCTCGCGCAGGAGCCGCACGTCGGCGAGCTCGCCGTCGCGGGTGAGGTGGTAGCCGGTCTTGGCCTCGACCGTGGTGGTGCCGCTGAGCAGCCAGGAGCGCAGCCGTTCGCGCACGCCGTTGCAGAGCGTCCAGGGGTCGGTGCCGCGCGTCACGGTGACGGTCGAGCCGATGCCGCCGCCCGCTGCGTTGATCGCCGAACTAGACGAGCCACCGGAGCGCATGGCCATTTCGGCGTAACGGTTGCCCGCGTAGACGGGGTGCGTGTGGGCGTCGATGAGGCCGGGCGTGACGAGCGCGCCGCCGAGGTTCTCCACGTGGTCGACGTCGACGATGTCGTCGACGACACCGGGCACGCTCTGCGGGAGGTCCGCCGCACGCCCCACCCAGGCGATGCGGTCGTTGTGGACGAGGATGGCCGCGTTGCTGAGGACGTCGTTGCCGGTCCACAGGCGGCCGATGTTGGTCAGCAGGCGAACGGTCACCGCATCACCGCCCCCGTAAGAGCGCAGCACTCAGCACGCGGCGGGTGCACCGCGCCCACTGAGTCCGCTCCGGGTCCGGACGGCATGGGGGTCTCCTGCTCTCATCCCGCTGAAGAGCCGCCGGACTCATGATCCGGCGATTCAGTTCAGTTACGTTATTTCACAGGTCCGTCGGCTGTACAGGCTTATTCGGAAGAAATCACACGCATCACGCGTCCCTGCAGCAGCCATCGGTCGGAATGCTTGGCTCATCCTAGCAATCAGGCCGCGCGAGAACCATAAGCCGGTACGGCGAGAGCCGTACCGGCAAAGGATTGGTCAGACGCGCTCGACCGGCTTGGCCACCTTTTCCAGCTCGTGGTAAAGGCTGGGCAGCACCCGGGCGTGCAGGACGGTGCCGTCCTCGGTGTGGTCGACCGAGAGCACCTCGCCCTCCTTGTGCGCGCGCGAGATCAGGTCGCCCCTGTCGTAGGGGACCAGCAGCGTCACCTCGAGGTCGAGCCTGGGCAGCTCGCGCTCGATGACCGCCATGAGCTCCTCGATGCCGGCGCCCGTCCTGGCCGAGACGACGATGCTGTTGCGCTCGCGGCGCTGCAGCCTGTCGATCACGTCCTGGTCGGCCGCGTCCGCCTTGTTGATCACCACGATCTCGGGCACGTCGAGCGCGCCGTCGATCTCGGAGAACACCTCGCGGACCGCTACCAGCTGGCCCTCGGGGTCGGGGTGGGAGCCGTCGACCACGTGCAGGATCAGGTCGGCGTCCGCGACCTCCTCCAGCGTGGAGCGGAACGCCTCGACCAGCTGGGTCGGCAGGTGCCGCACGAAGCCGACGGTGTCGGCGATCGTGAACAGCCTGCCCTCAGGTGTGCGCGACTTGCGCACGGTCGGGTCGAGGGTGGCGAACAACGCGTCCTCGACCAGCACGCCCGCACCGGTGATGCGGTTGAGCAGCGAGGACTTGCCGGCGTTGGTGTAACCGGCGATCGCGACGGCCGGGACCTCGCGGCCCTGGCGGTGCGCGCGCATGGTGTCACGCGCGACCGACATGCCGGCGATCTGGCGGCGCAGCTTGGCCATCCGCTCGCGGATGCGGCGGCGGTCCAGCTCGATCTTCGTCTCACCGGGGCCACGGCCACCGATGCCCACGCCGCCGGCGGCACGGCCACCGACCTGCCTGGACAGGTTGCCACCCCAGCCGCGCAGGCGCGGCAGCAGGTATTGCAGCTGGGCCAGCTCGACCTGGGCCTTGCCCTCGCGGCTCTTGGCGTGCTGGGCGAAGATGTCGAGGATCAGGGCGGTCCTGTCGATCACCTTGACCTTGACGATCTCTTCCAGCTCGCGCAGCTGCGCGGGGGTCAGCTCACCGTCGCAGATGACGGTGTCGGCGCCGGTCGCCTCGACCACGTCACGCAGCTCGAGCGCCTTGCCCGAGCCGATGTAGGTGGCGGAGTCCGGCTTCTGGCGCCGCTGGATGAGGCCTTCGAGCACTTCCGAGCCCGCGGTCTCTGCCAGCAGTTTCAGTTCGAGCAGGGAGTTGTCGGCGTCGACCGCCGTTCCCGTGGTCCAGACGCCGACGAGTACGACCCGCTCCAGCCGCAGCTGCCGGTATTCGACCTCGGTGACGTCCTGCAGTTCGGTGGAAAGACCAGCCACACGCCGCAGCGCCTGGCGCTCTTCTAGATCGAGTTCACCGGTCTCGAAATCGGATATACGGGTTTCGTTCTGCATTCGTGTCATCTCTACTAGGGAACGTCGGGACACCGCAGTGTCTTCCCTGATGGTGACACGACGCACCGACAAGCTTCATCCCCTTATCGGGGCAACACGCTCACGTCGATCTTGGTGAACGACCCGAGAGGACTGGCGACACCGCATTTCAGACAACAAAGGCCCAAACAGGGCTTGGGCCGGTGGCCGGGGCCTGGGGCTGGAGTCGGGGTCGGGGCATGAGGTCGGGGCATGGGGTCGGGGCCAGGGGCCCGGGGTCGGGGGCCCGGGGTCGGGGGCCCGGGGTCGGGGGCCCGGGGTCGGGGGCCCGGGGTCGGGGGCCCGGGGTCGGGGGCCCGGGGTCGGGGGCCCGAGGTCGGGGGCCCGAGGTCGGGGGCCCGAGGTCGGGGGCCCGAGGTCGGGGGCCCGAGGTCGGGGGCCCGAGGTCGGGGGCCCGAGGTCGGGGGCGGGGCTTGGGGCTGGGGCTGGGGACAGCCGGGTCGCAGACAGCGGGATCGCGGACAGCCGAGCCCCACACAGCCGGGTCGCGGATAACCGAGCCCCACACAGCCGGGTCGCGGACGGCGGGGCCCCAGACCGCGGGGCCGCCGGCAGCGGGCGTGAGCGATCCGAGCGGCGCCTTAGCCAGGCAGTACGCTCACGTCGCCTGAACCGGCGCTCAACGAGATCTTGTGCGCGGACTTGGGGTCGTTGGTGACCTTGATGTCGGAATCACCAGAGCCGATGTCCGTGGAAACCGCATAAGCCCCAGCAGGCACGTAAATCTGGGTATCCCCCGACCCCGTCCGCGTCTCCACGCTGTCCGGCGCGACCGCGAACTTCAGCTCCAACGTCCCCGACCCGTTCTCCGCCACCACCGTCTTCGACGTCAGCCCGTTGGACTGCACGTCGCCAGAGCCCAGCTTGGCCTCCAGCGCCCCCGACAGCGACCGCAACGTCACGTTCCCCGACCCCGCGTCCAGGATGACCTGCAACCCCCGAGGCACCTCGATCCGGTAGTTCACCCCGCAACTCCCGAAGGCGTCGCTCTTGCACTCGTAGGACATGATCAACGTCTCGCCCTCGACCTTGTGCTCGGGCTTCGGCTCGTTCTTGCGCCAGTAGAGGTTCTCGGTGACCTTGATCCCCGTCCGGTCGGTCTCCGTGATGACGGTGTCACCGGAGCCGCTCGTCAGGTTCAGGCTCGCGACCTTGTCGGTCACGTCATAAGTCGTCTCTTTGTGCTGGTTCGCCCCGCCGATCCCGGCGAACCCACAGCTCGTCAGCGCGACCGATGCGGCCAGCGCCGCGCCAGCAATGGCCACAGTCCTCATGTTCATGGAGCCAATCCTGCCGCTCCCCGCAGGCACCGGCATCGGGGATACCCCCGAGGCCACCCCGCCTTTGACCCCCGAGAGACCATGAAGTAGCTTCCTTCCATAATTCAGAAGTCATTTTCCACAATGCGGAAAGAGATCCCATGGAAAACGAGATCCTCACGCCGGAAGCCCTGGAGTTCGTGGCCACCCTGGAGCGCGAGTTCGGCGCCAGGCGCCTGGAGCTGCTCGAAGCACGTCAGGTACGGCAGGCAGAACTGTCGGCCGGCGGGACCCTCGACTTCCTCCCCGAGACCAAGGCGGTCAGGGACGGCGACTGGACGGTCGCTCCCCCGGCGCCCGGCCTGGAGGACCGCAGGGTGGAGATCACCGGCCCGGTGGACCGCAAGATGACCATCAACGCCCTCAACTCCGGCGCCAAGGTGTGGCTGGCCGACTTCGAGGACGCCAACTCCCCGCTGTGGGAGAACTGCGTGAACGGCCAGCTCAACCTGCGCCTGGCCCTCGACCGCGAGATCGACTTCGAGCAGGGCGGCAAGTCCTACACGCTGAAGGACGACGCCGAGCTGGCCACGATCGTGGTCCGCCCGCGCGGCTGGCACCTGGAGGAGAAGCACGCGGGCGGCATGTCGGCGAGCCTGTTCGACTTCGGCCTCTACTTCTTCCACTGCGCCCAGAGGCAGATCGACAAGGGCAAGGGCCCCTACTTCTACCTGCCGAAGATGGAGTCGCACCTGGAGGCGCGGCTCTGGAACGACGTCTTCGTCCGGGCCCAGGACCTGCTCGGCATCCCGCAGGGGACGATCAGGGCGACCGTGCTCATCGAGACGTACCCGGCGGCGTTCGAGATGGAGGAGATCCTCTACGAGCTGCGCGACCACTCGGCCGGGCTCAACGCGGGCCGCTGGGACTACCTGTTCTCGGTGATCAAGAAGTTCAGGACGCGCGGGCGCGAGTTCCTGCTGCCCGAGCGCAACGCGGTGACCATGACGGCCCCGTTCATGCGCGCCTACACCGAGCTGCTGGTGCGTACCTGCCACAAGCGCGGCGCGCACGCGATCGGCGGCATGGCGGCCTTCATCCCCAGCCGCAGGGACCCCGAGGTCAACGCGACCGCGATGGCCAAGGTGACGGCCGACAAGACGCGCGAGTCCGGCGACGGGTTCGACGGCTCGTGGGTGGCGCACCCCGACCTGGTGCCGATCTGCCGCGAGGTGTTCGACAACATCCTCGGCGACCGGCCCAACCAGCTCGACAACAAGCGTGAGGACGTCCACGTGACGGCCGCCGATCTCCTCGCGGTGAACCAGACCCCGGGCGACATCACCGAGGCGGGCCTGCGCAACAACGTGGACGTGGCGCTGCGCTACCTGGCCGCCTGGATGGGCGGGCTCGGTGCGGTCGCGATCCACAACCTCATGGAGGACGCGGCGACCGCCGAGATCTCCCGCTCGCAGATCTGGCAGTGGATCCACAACGACATCGCGCTGGCCGACACCGGCAACGTCGTGACCAAGGAGCTCGTCGAGCGGATCATCGCCGAGGAGCTGGCCAAGATCGCGCAGGAGCCCGGCTACGACGAGGGCCTTTACAAGCAGGCGGCGGAGCTCTTCAAGGAGGTCGCGCTGGACGATGATTTCGCCGAGTTCCTCACGCTTCCGGCTTATGCTCGGATGCCATGATCCCTCTCGATGAGCTGCGCGAGGTCGCCGAGATCATCACCGATCCAGTGCGCCTGCGCACCTACGAGTCCGACGGGCTGACCTATCACCGGGCCACCCCGGGCGTCGTGGTGCTCGCCGAGTCCGCCGAGCAGATCGCCGCCGTGGTCAGGCTGTGCAACGTGTACGGCGTGCCGTTCGTGGCCCGCGGTTCCGGCACCGGCCTGTCCGGCGGCGCGCTGCCCAGGACGGACGGCGTGCTGATCGTCACCTCGAAGATGCGCCGCATCCTGGAGATCGACCTGCCGGGACGGCGCGCGGTGGTCGAGCCTGGCGTCACCAACCTGGCGATCACCGAGGCGGTCAGGGAGCAGGGCTACTACTACGCCCCCGACCCGTCCAGCCAGCAGATCTGCTCGATCGGCGGCAACGTGGCCGAGAACTCGGGCGGCGCGCACTGCCTGAAATACGGCTTCACGGTCAACCACGTCGAGGCGTGCGAGATCGTCACTCCGGACGGCGACATCATCCAGCTCGATCGGATGGACCCCGGCTACGACCTCCTCGGCGCCTTCGTCGGCTCCGAGGGCACCCTGGGCATCACGACCAAGATCACGGTACGGCTCAGCCGTACGCCCGAAAGCGTGATCACGGTGCTGGCCGCCTACGACGACATCGAGCAGGGCGGCCAGGCGGTCTCGGAGATCATCGGCGCGGGCATCGTCCCCGCCGCGATCGAGATGATGGACGCCCTGGCCATCGAGGCGGCCGAGGCGGCCGTCGCCTGCCGGTATCCGGAAAAGGCGGGAGCCGTCCTCATCGTCGAGCTGGACGGGCCGCAGCAGGAGGTCGAGCGGCAGTTCGAGCAGCTCAAGGAGATCTGCAGGGGCGCGTTCGAGCTGCGCGTCGCGGCCGACGCGGCCGAGCGGGCGGCCATCTGGAGGGGTCGCAAGTCGGCCTTCGCGGCGGTCGGCCGCATCAGCCCCGCCTACATCGTGCAGGACGGCGTCGTGCCGCGCACGGCACTCCCCCAGGTTCTCGCCGCGATCGACCGGATCTCCCAGGAACACGGCATCAGGGTCGCCAACGTCTTCCACGCGGGCGACGGCAACCTGCACCCGCTCGTGCTGTTCGACGACGCGGAGCCGGGCGCGGGCGAGCGCGCCGAGACGGTGTCCGGCGCGATCCTCGACCTGTGCATCGAGCACGGCGGCTCGATCACCGGCGAGCACGGCGTCGGGGTGGACAAATCCCGCTATATGCCGAAGATGTTCACGGACGAGGATCTCGACACCATGCAGCTCGTCCGCTGCGCCTTCGACCCGCACGGCCTGTCCAACCCGGGCAAGGTCTTCCCCACGCCGCGGCTGTGCGGCGAGGTGCCTGGGGTGCGCAAGGGCGTGCATCCGCTGGTCGAGGCGGGAAAGGCGGAGCAGTTCTGATGCAGGGGGTCACGGTGCGGGACGCCGGTCCCGGCGACGCCGTCGAAGGGGTCCAGCCGCGGTGGGTGGCGCTGCCCGAGTCGGTCGAGGAGATCGCCGCGGTGCTGCGGTCGTGCGCGGAGCGGGACCTGGCCGTGGTGCCCGTGGGCGGCGGGACCAAGCTGCACTGGGGTTCGCCGCCTGAGCGTTGCGACGTGTTGCTCGACCTGTGCTGCCTCAACGAGATCGTCGAGCACGCTGCCGGGGATCTGGTGGTCCGCACCCAGCCAGGGGTGACGATGGAGGCGCTGGCCGAGGTGCTGGCGGGCAAGGGGCAGGAGCTTGCGCTCGACGTGCCGCTGGAGGGGGCGACGGTCGGTGGCACGCTGGCCACGGCTACGGCGGGGCCGCGGTCGCTGCGGTACGGCACGGCCAGGGATCTGCTGATCGGCATCACGGTCGTGCTGGCTGACGGGACGATCGCACGGTCCGGGGGCAAGGTCGTCAAGAACGTGGCGGGCTATGACCTCGGGAAGCTGTTCACTGGCTCGTACGGCACGCTGGGCGTGATCGCGGAGGCCACGTTCCGCCTGCACCCCTTGCCTGCCGATCGGCGCTGGGTGGTGGGTGAGGCGAGTGAGGCTCTCCTGGAAACCCTCGCGGCCAGCCAGGCGGAGCCGTCGGGCATCGCGGTCGACCTGCCCAGCGGTACGGTGGCCGTCCTTCTGGAGGGTTCTGCGGCGGACCGAAGGGCGGCCGCGATCGGCCTGCTGATGGGAGGCCGCGTGACGGACACCGCGCCTGGGTGGTGGGGCGCGTTGCCGGGTGAAGGGGCCGATGACGAGGTGCTCGTGGAGGTGCGGGCGCGGGTCACCGAGGCCGACGCGCTGATCCGGGCGCTCGGTGACGCTCCGGCCAGGATGTGGGTGGCCGACCATCTGGTGGCGCACGTCGCACCACCACCCGGCAGCGACCCGACCGCCCTCGTGACCCGCCTTCGTGAAGACGCGGGGTGGCGCACCCGGGTGGTTGCCGGGCGGGTGGGGGTGGATCGGTGGGGGGCGGTCGATGCGCTGCCGCTGATGCGGCGGGTCAAGGAGCGGTTCGATCCCGGGCGAAGGATGTCTCCCGGACGTTTCGTGGGAGGCATCTGATGGACCCGGAACTCATCAACGACTGCGTGCACTGCGGCTTCTGCCTGCCCACCTGCCCGACCTACGTCCTGTGGGGCGAGGAGATGGACTCCCCACGCGGCCGCATCCACCTGATGAAACAGCACGTCGAAGGCGTCCCCATCACCCCCGAGATGGCCGGGCACTTCGACGCCTGCCTCGGCTGCATGGCGTGCGTCACCGCCTGCCCGTCCGGCGTGCGGTACGACCGGCTGATCGAGCAGACCAGAGCCGAGGTCGAGACGAAACACGTGCGCGACCCCCAGGAGCGGGCCGTACGCGGGATCGTCTTCTCCCTCTTCCCCTACCCGCGCAGGCTGCGGCTGCTCAGGCTGCCGATGAAGCTCACCGGACGGCTGCAGCCGTTCCTGGCAAGGGTGCACCCGAGCCTCGGCGCGATGGCGGCACTCAAGCCGGACACCGGCAAGAGGCAGCGCCTGCCGCGCAGGGTGCGCGCGAGGGGCCCGCGCAGGGCGGTGGTGGGCATGCTCACCGGCTGCGTGCAGGGCGAGTTCTTCCCGCAGGTCAACGCGGCGACGGCGCGCGTGCTCGCGCTGGAGGGCTGCGAGGTGGTCATCCCGCAGGGCCAGGGCTGCTGCGGGGCGCTGAGCACCCATTCAGGGCGCAACGACCAGGCCAGAAGGTTCGCCAAGCGGACGATCAGGACCTTCGAGCGCGCCGGGGTCAGGACCGTGGTGGTCAACGCGGCGGGGTGCGGATCGTCGATGAAGGAGTACACGGAGCTGCTGGCCGGGGAGCCGGAGTGGGCGGCCAGGGCGCGGGCGATCAGGACCGTCGACCTGGCGGAGTGGCTGGCCGAGCTGGGGCCGGTGGCCGAGCGGCACCCGCTGCCCGTCAAGGTCGCCTATCACGACGCCTGCCACCTGGCGCACGCGCAGGGCATCAGGAGCCAGCCGCGCGAGCTGTTGCGTGGCATCCCCGGGCTGACGCTGAGCGAGGTGCCCGAGTCGGCGATCTGCTGCGGCTCCGCCGGGACGTACAACATCTTCCAGCCGGAGGCGGCCCGCGAGCTGGGCGACCGCAAAGCAGGAAATGTCAGGACTACGGGGGCTGAGCTGCTCGTCTCGGCCAACCCCGGGTGCACGATGCAGATCGTCGCGGCGATGCGGCGTAAGGGCGACGACATCAGGGTCGCGCACACCGCCGAGGTCCTGGACGCCTCCCTGCGAGGGGTAACCCTGTGAGCGTGCAGTCCGTCGACCGGGCGCTCGACGTGATGGAGGCGCTGGCCGCCCACGGCGGTGAGGCAGGGCTGTCGGAGATCGCCCAGCGCACCGGCCTGCCGTACGGGACCATCCACCGGCTGCTGCGCACGCTGCTCGACCGCGGGTACGTCCGGCAGGAGTCCGACCGCCGCTACGCGCTCGGCGGCGCGCTCGTACGGCTGGCCGGGGTCGCCGAGCGCATGGTCGGGGTGTGGGCGCAGCCGTACCTCACCAGGATGGTCGAGCTGTCCGGTGAGACGGCCAACCTGGCGGTGCTGGAGGGCGACTTCGTCGTCTACGTCGCCCAGGTGCCCTCGCCGCGCAGGCTGCGGATGTTCGCCGAGGTCGGCCGCAGGGTGCTGCCGCACAGCACGGCCGTGGGCAAGGTGCTGCTGGCCGACAGGTCCCAGGCCGAGGTCCTGGCCCTGCTGGAGCGCACCGGCATGCCCAAGCGGACGGCCAACACCATCACCACCGCGCCCGCCCTCCTGGAGAAGCTCGAGGAGGCCAAGGAGCGGGGCTTCGCCATGGACCTCGGCGAGGAGGAGCTGGGCGTGCACTGCCTGGCCGTCCCCGTGCGGGACGGCGAGCGGGTGATCGCGGCGATGTCGGTGTCCGGCCCCGCCGAGCGCATCGACGCGCTCGACAGGACCGAGCTGGCCGAGGGAATGTGCAAGATCGCCGCGGAGTTCAGTCGCGACCTCGGGGCGTGATGTTGACGCTGCCGTCCTGAGGCACGGGCACCACGTCGACCTTGCCCTCCTGGATGGCCTTCCACATGATCGCGCCGTTGGGGCCGAGGACCTTCACCAGGTCCTGGATCGACTCCAGCTCGGTCTTCACCTTGGCGTTGATCTGCTGCTGGGCCAGGTTCTGCTGCTTGGCGGCCTGCTCGGCGGCGAGCGCGCTGATCAGGCTCTCCGGCGGCTGCGGCTTCTGGATGGTCAGCACGACGTCGCCGCAGTCGCCGGTGCCCGCGTAGTTGGGCTGGCAGAAGTACTCGGCGCCAGCGGTCTCCTTGATGAACTGCCTGGCGAGCTGGCCGACGCGCTGCTCCCACTGCTGCTTGACCGCCGGGTCGTTGAACAGCTTCTTCCACTCGAACTCCTGCGAGGCGGCGTCCATCGCCCGGTCGAGCGGCTGCTTGAAGTAGAAGTTGAGCATCTTGGTCCAGCCGCGCGACTCGCCGTCCTCGAAGTAGGCGCCGAACTTGCGGCCGATCTTCTCGTGGAACTGCTGCAGGACCTTGCAGTCGGTGTTGAGCGTGAAGGTGGCCGACCCGGCGACCTTCATCTCGACGTTGTCCTTGGAGACGATGCTGATCCCGCCGGACTCGGACGTGTCGGTGCCGGAGAAGTCGAACGTGCGCTGGCCGAACGGGTAGTGGTAGGCGGTGTCACCGGGCCCGAGCAGGGTGGCGCCGCTGGAGGGGTTGATGCACCGCTCGAACTTGATCGCCTCGAACGTGCCGCCCGCGTAGTGCAGCACGACCTCGTCCGGCTCGGTGCTGACCCGCGAACACCCCGTGGCGGTGAACCCGAGCACCACGGCCAGAACCACCGCTAACCAGAACGCCCGCCAGAGCCAGGACCGCTTGCCACTTCGCTGATTATTCACGCGCCGAGATACTAGTCTGTTGCGCTATGAGCAACAGCTCGGTTCAGTCAGTCGATCGGGCGATCGCGATCCTGGAGATCCTCGCCCGCAAGGGCGCGACGCGGGTGACCGACCTCGCCGCCGCCCTCGACGTGCACAAGTCGACCGCGTTCCGCCTGCTCGGCGCGCTGGAGCAGGGCGGTCTGGTGGAGCAGAGCGGCGACCGCGGCCGCTACCGGCTCGGCTTCGGCGTCGTACGGCTCGCCGGGGCGGCCACCGCGCAGCTCGACCTGTCCAGGGAGAGCCGCGAGGTGTGCCTGCGCCTGGCCCAGGAGGTCGGCGAGACGGTCAACATAGCCGTCGCCCAGGACGGGCACGCCGTCAACATCAGCCAGGTCCGCGGCCCTGCCGCGATCAGCGGCCACAACTGGGTGGGCCAGCGCACTCCCCCGCACGCGACCTCCAGCGGCAAGGTGCTCATCGCCTTCGGCGCGCTGGCGCCGCCGGAGAAGCTGGAACGCTACACGCCGCACACCCTTCAGAGCCTCGACGACCAGCTCGCCGAGATCAGGGAGCGCGGCTACGGCTCGACGATCGAGGAGCTGGAGCTCGGGCTCAACGCGGTCGCCGCGCCGATCAGGGGCGCGGACGGCGCGGTGATCGCCGCGGTCAGCGCGTCCGGGCCGTCCTACCGGCTGACCCCCGAGCGCATCCCGGACATAGGCCGCATCCTTGTGCAGGGCGCCGACGAGATCAGCGAGCGCATCGGCTATTACCGTTAGGGGCATGTGCCGAAGCATCAAGACCCTGCGCCCGCCGTACACCGAGGACGTGACCGAGGAGGACGTGCGCGCGGCAGCCCTGCAGTACGTCAGGAAGATCTCCGGGTTCCGCGCGCCGGCCGCGCACAACGCGGAGGCGTTCGACCGGGCCGTCGCCGAGATCACCCGCGCCTCGGAAGAGCTGCTCGCCTCGCTCCAGGTTCGCGGAGCCCATTGACAGTTTCCCCAGGTAGGGGGAGTCTCCCGGTGTAGCCTTCGATCCTCCGGGAGCCTCAATGATCAGTGGGCTTTATCGCGGCCAGGACCTCGAGTTGCGCGTCGACGTGGACGGGAACCGGCCGATGGGCCGGGTCAGCGGCGACCTGTTCACCACCGCTGGGGCGACGACGTCGTACGTGGGTTCGTTCGTGGTCAACACGCCCACGGTGAACGGCGGGCAGATCGAGGGGCTGGGCGTCTTCAGCTTCGCCGTACCCACCAAGGCCGTGACGGTGTCGATCACCGAGAGCGCCGCGACCGCGTCCGTCGGCGGCAGGGACTACGAGCTGACGTTCGCGTCGCGGTTCTTCCGCACGGTCGACGTCGAGCAGGACTCGGTGGTGGGCACCGTGCCGTTCGTCGACTACAACACCGGCTCGCTGCCCGGCCCGTCCGGCTCTCCCGCCAGGACCCTGGGAGTGGCGGCCGCCTACGCCGAGGCGGGCATCGAGGTGCGTACGGCTCCGCCGGGCGTGATCCCGACCGGCATCGAGGGCGCCGACCTGGCGTGGGACGACGCCGAACTGCACCACGCGATGACGCAGCAGTTCAGCATGTTCGGCAACGCGCCCGCGTGGAAGTTGTGGCTGCTGGTGGCCAGCAAGCACGTGGGCGGCTACCGCGGCATCATGTTCGACTACAACGACGCGTTCCAGCGCCAGGGCTCCGCCGTCTTCTACGACGCGATCAAGGGCGACTCGGCGGCGGCGCAACGCGCCCAGCTCCGCACCTACGTGCACGAGCTCGGCCACGCCTTCAACCTGCTGCACTCGTGGCAGAAGAACCTGGGCAACCCGCCCCAGCCCCTCGGCCCGCGCGGCGGCTTCGGCGACCTGTCGTGGATGAACTACGTCCAGAACTACCAGCCCGGCGGCGAGTCGGGCTACTGGGCCGCGTTCCCCTTCCAGTTCACCGACAACGAGCTCGTCCACCTGCGCCACGGTTTCTTCCGCGAGGTCGTCATGGGCGCCAACGCCTTCGGCACGGGCGCCGCCGAGATCGCCCCGTTCGAGCAGCCCCTCGACGACCGGTCCGGCCTGCTGCTGGAGGTGCGCGCCAAGGAGTCGTTCTGCTTCGGCGAGCCCGTGGTCGTCGAGCTCAAGCTGTCGACGGCCGGAGAGCCGCGCCTCACGCACAGCCACCTGCACCCGGACACCGAGTTCACCCAGATCGCCATCACCCAGCCGTCCGGCAGGACCGTCCTCTACCGGCCGATGATGCGCCACTGCGTCGACCAGTCGCTGGAGGTCAGGCTCGACGCGGCCAACCCGGCCATGTACCGCAGCGCCTACATCGGGCACGGACGCGACGGCCACTACTTCCAGCAACCCGGCGAGTACCAGGTCAGAGCCCAGTACATCGCGGCCGACGGCTCCCGCATCGTGTCGCCGTCGTGCCTGGTCAGGGTGCGTTACCCGATCTCGCACGACGACCACCGGGTGGCCGAGCTGATGCTGGGCGAGGACCAGGGCAAGCTGTTCTCCCTGCTCGGCTCGGACTCCCCCACGCTGCGCTCGGGCAACGACGCCCTCGACGAGGTCATCGACCGGTACGGCACGCACCCCCTGTCGATCTACGCCCGCATGGTCAAGGGGCTCAACGCCGAGCGGGGGTTCAAGAACATCACGTCGGCCAAACGCCTGGTGGTGCGCGCCCCCGATCCGAAGGAGAGCATCGAGCAGCTCAGCGAGGTGGCCCGCGAGGCGACGATCGACAACATCACGCTCAACATGGTCATGCGCCGCCTGGCCAGGGCGGAGGCGCGTCAGGGCGACCTGGTCAAGGCGAACGCGGTGATGGACGACATGGTCGCCACCTTCGCCGCCAAGGGCGTGAACCCGTCGGTGATGCGGCAGATCAAGCGGCAGGCGGAGCTGACCAAGGACGCGCTCAGCGCGGAAGCATGACCGGTTCGCCGTTTGCGCAGCCGAGTTCGAGCTCGACGTCCTCGCCCTCGTCGGCCTCGAACTCGACCTTCACCTTGTCGTCGGGGTCGGTGTCCGGGTCGTCGACGGCGTAGCCCTGGGCCGGGCTGGCCGAGCGGACCTGGACGAGGCCGTCGTGGCAGGAGGCGATGACGGTGCCGCCCGCCGTACGGAAGGCCTTGGGGGTGCCGTTCGCCGGAGCAGGGGCTCCTGACGCCAGAGCGGGCGCGGAACCCAGCGCGGCGCGGGCCTCCTCCTGGGTCATCACCCGGCCGGAGGCGCCGGTGAGCGACCCGCCGAGCAGCCCGAGCACCGCCACGGCCGCCGCCGTGGCGGCGACGGCGGTGGCCAGCCAGGCCAGCACGAGCCTCTTCATCACCCCAGCGTCCCCCATCGCTCTTTAAAGCCAGGTTAACGTGGCCATAAACCGCAAGCGGCTACGGTTCTTCCCATGGCGGACATCCTGCTCATCGAGGACGACGTGACCATCCGGACGGCCCTCACCCGGGGCCTGCGCGAGCGCGGTCACGCCGTCTCCTCCTCCCCCACCGCGCTCGACGGGCTCCGCCTGGCCGTCCAGGACCGGCCCGACCTCATCGTGCTCGACCTCGGCCTGCCCGACCTGGACGGCAAGGAGCTGCTGCGCATGCTGCGGGCGGTCAGCCAGGTGCCGGTGATCGTCGCGACGGCCCGGGACGGCGACGCGGCGATGGTGCCCGTCCTCGACGCGGGCGCCGACGACTACGTGGTCAAGCCCTACACCGCGGCCCAGCTCGACGCCAGGATCCGCGCGGTGCTCCGCCGCACCAGCTCGCCGCAGGCGGCGGCGCTGGAGGTGGGCGGCCTGGTCGTCGATCCGCGCGCCAGGACGGCCACGCTGGACGGCTCCGCGCTCGATCTGACGCCGCGCGAGTTCGACGTGCTGCACTACCTGGCCGCCCGCCCCGGCGAGGTGGTTACCAGGCGCGAGCTGCTGACCGAGGTCTGGCAGGTCCCGTACGGCGGCGCCGACAAGACCGTCGACGTGCACCTGTCGTGGCTGCGCCGCAAGCTCGGCGAGACCGCCTCGTCCCCGCGCTACCTGCACACCGTGCGCGGCGTCGGCGTCAAGCTGGTCGACCCGTCGTGAGGCGGTGGCTCGCCCTGCTGGTGGCGGCGACGACGTCGCTGGTGCTGATCGCGCTGCTGGTCCCGATGGCGCTGCTGATCAGGGCCGTCGCGGAGAACGGCGCTGTCGTGCGCGCCACCACCGCGGCAGAGTCGGTGGCCGTCGCGGTGGGCACGCCCGAGCTGGAGCTGACGGTGGCGCGCGTCTCGCTGCCGCTGACCGTCTTCCTCCCCGGCGGCCGCACGCTCGGCCGCCCCGTCGAGCCCTCCGACGCCGTACGGCTGGCACAGACCGGGCGCAGCCTGACCGCCGAGGCGCCCGGCGGCAGGGAGGTGCTGGTGTCCGCGCGGTCCAGCGAGGGCACGGCCGTGATCAGGGTGTTCGTCGGCGACGCCGAGCTGCTGAAGGGCGTGCCGCAGGCGTGGCTGGCGCTGCTGGTGCTGGGTGTCGGGCTGGTGGCGCTCGGCATCGTGCTCGCCGACCGGCTGGCCCGCGCGGTGACCACGCCGATCGCCGGACTGGCCGGGGTCTCGCACCGCCTCGCCGGAGGCGATCTGGCCGCGCGGGCCACGCCGGGCGGGCCGCCCGAGGTCAGGTCGGTGGCGCTCGCGCTCAACCACCTGGCAGGGCGCATCGACGACCTGCTGGCCGCCGAGCGGGAGTCGGTCGCCGACCTGTCGCACCGGCTGCGCACGCCGCTCACCGGCCTGCGTCTGGACGCCGAGGCGCTGCGCGACCCGGCGGAGGCGGCCCGCATCGCCGAGCGGGTGGACGCACTGGAGCGGGCGGTGAGCGCGGTGATCACCGAGGCCAGGCAGCGCTCGGCGGAACGCGCCTCGTGCGACGCGGCCGCCGTGGTGGCAGACCGGGTGCTGTTCTGGTCGGTGCTGGCCGAGGACCAGGAGCGCGAGGTGACCCTGGAGCTGGATGCGGGCCCCCTGCCCGTGGCCGTCGGCGCGGCCGAGCTGGCCGCGTGCGTGGACGCCCTGCTGGGCAACGTCTTCGCGCACACCCCCGAGGGGACGGCCTTCGGGGTACGGCTGTCGCCCGGAGTGTCGCTGACGGTGTGGGACGCGGGCCCCGGGTTCTCCCCGGAGTTCCTGGAGCGGGGCACCAGCGGGGCAGGGTCCACGGGGCTGGGTCTCGACATCGCCCGCCGTACGGCCGCGTCGTTCGCGGTGACGCGCGCGCCGGACGGCGGCGCGCAGGTCTCGCTGACGTTAACCCCCGCTTAGCGCGCCTTTACCGTGGATCGCGATGTGCTGGGGGCATGCAGATCACCACGAAGATCATCGCCGTCAGCGTCGGAACCATGGTTCTCGTCGGAGCCGGGAGCGCCGCGTTCGCCATGACCCGCGAGGGTCCGGCGATCACCCGCGAGCAGGCCGTGAAGATCGCCCAGACCGAGGTGCCCGGGGCGCGCGTCACCGACGTCGACTACGAGCACCGCTGGGGCACGCGCCCCGCGCACTGGGACGTCGAGCTCAAGACCGGCACCACCGAGCACGACGTCGAGATCCACGCGACCACCGGCAAGATCCTCGACCACGACGTGGAGACCGACGACTAGCAGTTGCTGAGGATGCCCTCCATGGCCGTCTTCTCCGCCGCCGTCACCCAGACGTCGTACTTCGCCTTCACCGAGATCTGGCGCGCGATGTACGCGCACCGGTACGCCTTGCGCGGCGGGAGCCAGGTGGCGGCGTCGGAGTCGCTCTTCTGCCCGTTGAGCGGCCCGTCGACGGCCAGGAGGTTCAGCGGGTCGTTGGCCAGCTGCTTGCGCTTGTCGGCCGACCACTGCTGGGCGCCCTTCTGCCAGGCGTCCGACAGCGGGATCACATGGTCGATCTGCACGTCGGTGCTGGTGTCCTGGCCGCGCTTGAACTTGATCGTCTTGCCGCTGTAGGGGTCGTCCAGGACGCCGGTCAGCACGATGCAGTCGTGGGTGCCCGGCTTGAAGGTCTCGTCGTGCAGGTCGCGCTTGAGGATGTCGTTGCGGGTGTCGCACCCGTTGTGGTCGACGTCGGACCAGGCGGGGCCGAAGTTGTCGCGGTCGAAGCCGGTGCGCGGGGCCCGGCCCTTGACCTTGAGCGTCTTGAGCTGCTCCTTCGCCTTGCCGACGTCGGCGGGCTCCGTCTTGTCGCCCTTGTCGCCCTTGACGGCCGGAGCCGCCGCCTCCAGCCCGCTGCACCCGGTGAGCAATGCCACCATGGCCAGCCCGGCACCGAGCTCACGTACCCGCAAAGCAACCCCCAGACCTTGAATGTGCAAAGTCTAGGTCAAGTACCCATTTATCGGTTTAATGCACCGAGAAGCCACTCCGACAGGTAAGACGTGAAGGACGACCGCACGTAGATGCGGAAAGCGTCCTGATCCGTGCGTTCGAGGATCACGCCGGTCTTGGCGAGCAGCGTCTGCACGTGGCCGTCGAGGCGCTCGACGTCGGCGGGGCAGCCGGTGATCAGTACCTCGACGGCGTCGGGGCCGGACAGCTCCAGGACGGTTCGCTGGCCGGACACGTCCACCCAGCCGTCGGCCGCCTGGCCGCCCACGACGAGCCACCACGCTGGGCCGAGCCGCAGGCCGCGCCCGGGGTCCTCGCCGCGCACCTCCCACATGGGCTGGGGCGGCAGCTCGCGCAGCCGGACGCTCTCGTTGGAAGCCTCGGCGAACCTGCTGGCGAACGCCGATGCCGGGCTGATCGCCTGGGCGGGGGAAACCTCCACGGAGACCTGGCCCGCGTCCTCCCCGTCGCGGCGGAGGTTGTCCTTGTCGTAGAAGACCGGCTCGGTGACCGTGACCGGCGTGGAGACGCCGTCGGAGACCGCGACCAGCCGATCGCCGACCACCACGTCCTTCACCAGGGCGAGCGTCGCCCCCGGATAGCTGGACGTCACATGGCCCAGCATCGATCCATCACTGACTACCTGTGCACCCTCAGGCACGACCACGTCCGCCAGCAGGCCGACCATGCGCTTGCGTCCGGTGCGGGCCGTGTCCGGCCTGGCGTGCGACCTCTTGCCGACGTAGTCGGGCTTGCGCTTGGAGACGATCCACGACATCCCGAGGTCCTGCGGGGTGACCGTCCCGTCGGTGTCCTGGCCGACGATCGCGAACCCCTTCTCGGCGCGCAGCACGTGCATGGTCTCCGTGCCGTACGGCACCGCGCCCAGGTCGAGCACGGCCTCCCAGACGGCTCTGCCGTACGCCCAGGGGACGTTGACCTCGAAGGCGAGCTCGCCAGAGAAGCTGATCCTGAACACCCGCCCGGCCACCCCCATGACCGTCGTCTCGGAGAACGTCATGAACGGCAGGTCCACCGCGTCGGGGGCGATCGCGGCGATGATCCGGCGCGCGTGCGGCCCGACGACCGCGACGGTCGCCCAGTGGTCGGTGACCGAGGTGAAGGACACGTCGAGCGACGGCCACTCGGTCTGGTGCCACTCCTCCAGCCAGTCGAGGACGGCCGCCGCGTTGCCCGTGGTGGTCGTCATCAGGAAGCGGTCCTCGGCCAGGCGCGTGGTGACGCCGTCGTCGAACACCATGCCGTCGGCCTTGCACATCAGCCCGTACCTGCACGAGCCGACCGCGAGCGTGGAGAACAGGTTCGTGTAGATCCGGTCCAGGAACTCGGCCGCGTCCCCGCCCCTGATGTCGATCTTGCCCAGGGTGGAGGCGTCCATGGCCGCGACGTCCGTGCGCGCCGCCAGGCACTCGCGCGCCACCGCGTCGTGCATCGACTCGCCGTCCTGCGGGAAGTACCAGGGGCGCTTCCACTGGCCGACGTCCTCGAACAACGCGCCCCTGGCCACGTGGGCGTCGTGCATGGAGGTCGTCCTGATCGGGTCGGACAGCGGCCCCCTGTCCCGCCCCGCGAGCGTGGCGAAGGACACCGGCGCGTACGGCGGGCGGAACGTGGTCGGCCCCGCCTGCGTACCGGTAAGGGCGGAGACCACCCCGGCGACCAGCACGCCGGAGGTCTTGCCCTGGTCCGCACCGGTTCCCGCGGTGGTGTAGCGCTTGATGTGCTCGGCCGAGCGCATGCCGGTGCCCGCCGCCCTGGCCACGTCCGCCACGGTGACGTCCCGGTGCAGGTCCACGAAGGCCTGCTCGGGCGCCCCCTCGACCACCCACAGCCGGGCGGGCGGCCGCAGCTCGTCCTCGTCGCTCCTCGGGACGTGGAACACCTCGCGCTCGCGGATCCCGGCCAGCTCGGCCGCCTGGGAACCGGCGGTGTAGCCGTCGGCGATCGCCTCTGCCGTGCCGTACCAGCCCCTGCAGGCCCCGGCCGACCGCTCGGCCTGGGCGGACAGGTGCGGGACGAAGGCCTGCAGCTCCTCGTCGAACCTGGCCCTGCCCTGCGACTGGCTGAACAGGTGGATCGCCGGGTTCCAGCCGCCCGCGACAGCGAGCAGGTCGGCCTCGACGTGCAGGTCGCCGATGCGGACGCCGGTCAGGACGCCGTCGGCGTCTGCCGTCGTGCCGGTGACGACGCTGCCGTCCACGCGCGGGTCGACGATCTCGGCGATCTCCACGCCCGCTTCCGCGAGGTCCCTGGCTGCTTCGTAGCCGGAGTCCGCGCAGGCGAACACGACGGCGCGGCTGCCGGGGAGCGCGCCGTACCGGTTGGCGTAGGTCCTGGCCGCCGAGGCGAGCATGACGCCGGGCCGGTCATTGCCGGGGAAGGCGATCGACCGTTCGTGCGCGCCGGTGGCCAGCACGACGCGGCGCGCTCTGACGTGCCACAGGCGCTCGCCTCCGCGCGCGCGTCGCTCCACGGCGACGACGTAGTTGTGGTCGTAGTAGCCGATCGCGGTCGTCCTGGTCAGCACGCGCGCCTTCAGCTCCAGCGCGTCCACCCAGTCCAGCGCGGGCGCGCCGTCCAGGCGGACCTTGCTATTGAGCAGGTCGCCGCCGAGCCTGGGCTGGTCGTCCATGAGGATGACCCGCGCGCCGACCTCGCCGGCCGCGTGCGCGGCCGCGAGACCGGCCGGGCCGCCGCCGATCACCAGGACGTCGCAGTGCAGGTAACCCTTGTCGTTGCGGCGATCGTCCACCGCGTCCAGGTCGATGCGGCCCTTGCCGCGCAGGCTCCAGGCCGCCAGCCCGTCGAACAGCTCCACGGTCGTCGCCGCGACCATCGGGTCGGGGCCCACCTTGACCAGGGCGTTCGGCTCCTCGGAACCGGCCGAGAAGACGCCGCGCGGCCGTCCGAGGTCGACGCTGTGCCCGGTGATCCGCACGCCGTTGCGCAGCAGCGCGGCGGCGAGCGTGTCGCCCTCCCGGCCCTGCATCGTGCGGCCGTCGAAGGTGAAGGTCAGCATCACGCCTGCCTGATCTCGTGGGTGACCGTGTGCCGCCGCACGGTGAACCAGACGCGGCAGCCGTGCGCGTGGAACCAGCGCTCGTGGAACCAGCCCTTGGGGTTGTCGCGCATGAACACGTACGCGGCCCACTCCTCGTCTGTGGTGCCCTCGGGGGCGTAGGCGATTCCGGCCTGCCCGCCGTAGGAGAACTCGTTCTCGTCGCGGGGCCCGCAGTGCGGGCAAGTGATCATCAACATCAGTGTGCGACCGCCGCTGCTCCGTGCTCGTCGATGAGCGCGCCTGTGCTGAACCGCTCCAGCGCGAACGGCTCGGCCAGCGGGTGCGGCTCGCCGTTCGCGATCGTGTGCGCGTACACCCAGCCGGAGCCCGGGGTGGCCTTGAAGCCGCCGGTGCCCCAGCCCGCGTTGATGAACAGGTTCTCGACCGGGGTGCGTCCGATGATCGGCGAGGCGTCGGGCGAGACGTCCACGATCCCGGCCCAGGTGCGCAGCACCCGCACCCTGCTGAAGATCGGGAACAGCTCCAGGGCCGCCGCCATCTGCGCCTCGATGACGTGGAAGGCGCCGCGCTGGCCGTAGGAGTTGTAGGAGTCGATGCCCGCGCCCATGACGAGCTCGCCCTTGTGCGCCTGGCTGACGTAGACGTGCACGGCGTTGGACATCACCACGCAGTCGAGCACCTGCTCCAGCAGCTCGGAGACGAGCGCCTGGAGGGGGTGCGACTGGAGGGGCAGCGCGATGCCCGCCTGCTCGGCGAGCACGGAGGTGTGCCCTGCCGAGGCCAGCGCGATCTTCCCGGCTGAGATGGTCCCTCTGTTGGTCTTCACCGCCACGGCTTTGCCGTGCACGATCTCGAAGCCGGTGACCTCGCAGCCCTGGATCAGGTCGACGCCCAGGAGGTCGGCCTGGCGGGCCAGCGCCCACGCGACGTGGTCGTGCTTGGCGATGCCGCCGCGCCGCTGCAGCGTCGCCCCCATGACCGGATATCTCGCGTTGTCAGAGGTGTTGATGATCGGGCAGAACTTCTTGACCTCGTCGGCGTCCAGCCACTCGGCGTCGACGCCGTTGAGCTGGTTGGCGTTCACGCGGCGCCTGCCCTCGCGCACGTCGTGCAGGTTGTGCGCCAGGTTGAGCACGCCGCGCTGGCTGAACTGCAGGTCGTAGTCGAGCTCCTCGCTCAGGCCCTCCCAGAGCTTCAGCGAGTGCTCGTAGATCGCCGCGCTCTCGTCCCAGAGGTAGTTGGAGCGGATGATCGTGGTGTTCCTGGCCATGTTGCCGCCCGCCAGCCAGCCCTTCTCCAGGACGGCGACGTTCGTGATGCCATGATTTTTCGCGAGATAGTAGGCGGTGGCCAGCCCGTGCCCGCCGCCACCCACGATGATCACGTCGTAGGCGGGCTTGGGGTCGGGGTTGCGCCAGAGATGGTCGGGATGCTGGCTCACCGGCGGATCTTCTCCATCTTCGCGTCGAACAGCGGCTCGGCGGCTACCTCGGCGGCAACGCTCCGCCCAAAGTATGAAATATCCAGCTGTGTCCCAGGTGAGGTCAGCTCGAACGGCAGCCAGGCATACGCGATCGGCCGCTGGATCGTGTAGCCGTAGGCCGCGCTGGTCACGTAGCCGACCGTGCGCCCGTCGTGCCTGACCGGCTCCTTGCCCATCACCACCTCGTCGGAGAGCAGCGGGACGAGCTTGCGCGTGATGTCCTTGGTCAGGGCGTCCCTGCCCAGGAAGTCCTTGTCCTCCCGTACGGCGAAGCCCAGCCCGGCCTCGTACGGACCGTGCTCGGGCGTCATGTCCACGCCCCACAGCCGGTAGCCCTTCTCCAGCCGCAGGCTGTTGAACGCCGAGCGCCCACCGGCCGTCACGTGCGGCTGGAACAGCGTGTCCCAGAGCTTCAGCCCCAGGTCGGCGGTGGTGTAGAGCTCCCAGCCGAGCTCGCCCACGTACGACACCCGCATCGCGGTGACCGGCACGTGCCCGACGTACCCCTGCTTGGCGGTGAAGTAGCGGAACCCCTCGTGCGACAGGTCCATGTCGGTGAGCGGCTGCACGAGCTCCCTGGCCTGCGGCCCCCACACGCCGATGCAGCAGGTGCCCGGCGTGATGTCGGTGACGCGCACCCCGGTGGGCGCGTGGCGGCGCAGCCAGTCGAGGTCGAGGTTGCCGTTCGCGCCGACCTGGAACCTGTCCTCGTCGAGCCTGGCCACCGTGAGGTCGGACCTCACGCCGCCCTCGGCGTCGAGCAGCAGCGTGTAGGTGACGGCGCCCGGCTTCTTGTCGACGTTGTTCGTCGTCATGTGCTGCAGGAACGCCACCGCGCCAGGACCCTGGACCTCGATGCGCTTGAGCGGGGTCATGTCGTAGAGGGCGACGCGCTCGCGGGTGGCGTGCGACTCGGCCGCCGCGATCGGCGACCAGTATCGGCTCGCCCAGGCGTCCCTCTTGCCGGTTTCTCCGTACTCCAGCGCGCTGTTGGCCTCGAACCAGTGCGGACGCTCCCACCCGGCGCCCTCCAGGAAGAACGCGCCGAGCTCACGCTGTCTCGCGTGGAAAGGGCTGACCCGCAGCGGGCGCGGCGACTCCATCGGCTGCAGCGGGTGGATGATGTCGTAGACCTCGACGAAGTTCTGCTTGCCCCGCTCCTCGACGAAGGCGGGGGCGAGCTGCACGGGCTCGAACCGGTTGAGCTCACACTCGTGCAGGTCGAAGCTCGACTGGCCGTCGACGAGCACCTCGGCCAGCGCCCTTGCCACACCGGCCGAGTGGGTGACCCAGACGGCCTCCGCGACCCAGAACCCGTCCAGCTGCGGCGCCTGCCCGATCAGCGGGAAGCCGTCGGAGGTGAAGGAGAAGATGCCGTTGATGCCCTCCTCGTACTTCGACTCCCTGAGGGCGGGCAGCAGCTCGCCGGCGTCGCGCCAGGCGGGGTCGAAGTCGTCCTCGGTGAAGGCCTGGACGCTGGGCATCACCGTGCCCTTGGGGCCGATCTCGGCCTGCTTGACGGGCATCGGGCGGTGGGCGTAGGAGCCGACGCCGATGCGGTCGTGGTGCTCGCGGAAGTAGAGGTCGGCGTCCTGGTGGCGCAGGATGGGGGCGTCGCGCGGGGCGCTCTGCACGGAGCCGGACTTCGCGTACTGGTGGGCCAGCGGCAGCAGCGGGATGGTCAGCCCGGCCATCGCGCCGATGCTCGGGCCCCAGAACCCGGCGGCGCAGACCACGACGTCGGCGGGGACGACGTCGCCGCCCTCGACCGCCACGCCGGTGACCCGGCCGCCGCTCTGCTCGATCCCGACGACCTTCTGGTGGGCCAGGAAGACGGCGCCGCGCTCGATCGCCCGGAGCGCCTGCCGCTCACCGCAGGCGACCGCGTTGGCCAGGCCGTCGGTGGGGACGTGGAAGCCGCCGAGGACCTTGGCCCGGTCGAGCATGGGCCATAACTCCAGGCACCGGCCGGGGTCGACGACCTCGCCCGCGACCCCCCAGGACTCCGCCCATCCCTGCCTGCGGTGCAGCTCGGCCAGCCGCTCGGGGGTGGTGGCCACCTCCAGCCCGCCGACCTGGTGGAAGGTGCCCAGCTCCAGGTACTTCTCGACGGTGTAGGTGGCGAACTCGGTCATGGTCTTGGACGGGTTGGTCTGGAACACCAGGCCGGGGGCGTGGGAGCTGGACCCTCCCGCGGCGAAGAGCGGGCCCTGTTCGAGGACGGTGACATCCGTCCATCCGCGAGCGGTGAGCTCGTCGGCCAGAGCGCAGCCGACAATTCCTGCGCCAATGATCACCAGTCGCGGCATGCGCCCTCCGGTTGTTCCTTAATACGCAACACGTACCGGACTACGCAACGAACATAGAGCCCACCCCGCCACCCCGACAAGAGGGCTATTGCTCCTTGGCGAAGTCGTAGGTGCGCCACCGCTCCGGCCGCACCCGCACGGTGATCATCGTGCTCACGAATCCCTTGATCCCGTCGAAGAACCGCGCTCCCGCCTCCTCACCGAGGTAGCGGATCGACCACTCCCGATACTCCTCCGCGTCCGTCGGCTCGTACCCCACGACGTCGCCCTCGATGGCCACGTACCTGTACGGCAGCGCCTCCTGCTGCACCGTGAACCCGACCTTCCCCGCGGCCCTGATCAGCGCCATCTTCTGGCTGTCCGGGCTCGTGGCGAACGTCAGCTCCCCGCCCGGCGCGTAGCCGTACCAGATGGGCACCGACATCGGCGCCCGCCCCTCGGCCCCCGCCACGCTCAGCACCCCGATGTGCGTCCCCGCCAGAAACTGCTCCCGCTCGTCGGCGGTCATCTTCGTCGTCATGCCCGTCACTCTGCCCCGCCCCGCGCACGAAACGCTGGGGGTACGAAAAAGCACCGCCCCCTTTCAAGGGCGGTGCCTCCGTAAGAGCTAGGACCTGCCGTACGAGTCTTCGAGGCGCTCGATGTCGTCCTCGTCGAAGAACCCGAACGCGATCTCCAGGATCCGCGTGGCCGGCCCGGAGGAGCTCAGCCGGTGCGTCTGCCCCGCCTCGATCAACACCCGGTCCCCCACCGCCGGCTCGGTGCGCACGCCGTCGACCTCGAACACGCAGCCCGGGTCGAGCGCCACCCACATCTCCGACCGGTGCTCGTGCCGCTGCAGGCTGAGCCGCTGCCCCGGCGCCACCTCGATGATCTTCACGGTGGACTGCTCGTTGAGGGTGAACCGCTCGAACCCACCCCACGGCCGCTCATCGCGGATCACTGCTTTAAGCCTGTCACTCATAGCCGCAAACCCTCGCACATCCAGATGAACATCGAGAAATCAGGTGATGAGCACTCCGCCGTCCACCGGGAGCGTCACCCCGGTGACGTACGACGACGCGTCGCCGGCCAGGAAGATCGCCGCCGCCACCAGCTCCGTGGCGTCGCCGGGACGCCCCATGGGCACGCGCTCGAGCACCTTCTCCATGTACTCGGGCTTGTACTGGGACGTCATCTCCGAGGCGAAGAAGCCGGGTTCGAGGCAGTTGACCCTGATCCCCCGCCGCCCGGTCCACTGCTGCGCCAGGTCGCGGGTCAGGCCGATGATCGCCGCCTTCGACGCGCTGTAGGCCGCCTGCGGCAGCCCGGCCGTCGTCTCGCCCAGGATGCTGCCGATGTTGACGATCGACGAGCCGGGCTTCATCACCCGCGCGCACGCCTGAGCCATCCAGTAGGTGCCGTGCAGGTTGATGTCGACGACCGCGCGGAACTCCTCCGGCGTCTCGCGCAGAGCGGGTACGGCGGTGCCGACCCCGGCGTTGTTGATCAGCACGTCCACCGAGCCCAGCTCGCGCAGGGCCGTCTCCACGAGCGCCGTGCAGTCGTCCGGCGAGGTCACGTCCGTCGGCACGGCGACGCACCGGCGACCGGTCTCCTCGACCAGCCGCCGCGTCTCCTCCAGCTTGTCCGCGCGCCGGGCGCCGATCGCGACGTCGGCGCCCGCCTCGGCGAGCCCGCGGGCGAACGCCACTCCGAGCCCCGAGGAGGCGCCGGTGACGACGGCGACCTTCCCCTGGAGGCTGAACCTGTCGAGCATCTAGAGCCCGTACTCCTTCACGATGCGCTCGTGGCGCTCGGTCTCGACGCCGACCTCGCGGGCCAGGTCGAGCCAGGCCAGCGGGTGCGACCAGCGCTCGGTGGCGTCGTCGAGCAGCGCGTCGACCTCGACGGCCGACACGTTCGGCGGCACGGCCACCCAGCCGTAGACGCCGGGCAGCTGCTCGCCGCCCGCCGGGTGGGTGACGGTGTAGTTCTCGTCGCTGTAGACCCACATCGGCCAGCCGCGCTCGGCCATGACCTCGGTGAACTCCGCCCAGTCAGACTCCGTCGGCGCGGCGCCGTCGAAGAAGTAGCTGGTGTAGCCGCCGGGACGCAGGATGCGCACGGCCGCGAACGGCGGCACGAAGTTCTGCTGCTCCGCCGGGTCCTCGGGGACGGGCTCCAGCAGCTGCGGGTCGAAGACGACCAGGTCGCCCGCGTTGTAGTCCATGCCGCGCGGCTGCGGCAGCGCCAGCCTGGCGGTGGCCGGGCCGGTGCGGATGCTCAGGACCTGGCGCTGGCCGCCGTCGGGGGCGGGAAGGATGACCCTGATCAGGCCCATCTCCTCCTCGACCGGCCCTTCGGTCGACTGGAGCGGCATGCCGATCTTCTTGGCGCCCTTGCGTACGGTGTCCCAGTCCTCGGCCGAGGTGGCCATGACGACCATGCGCCAGACGTCCTCGTCGAGGATCTCGTCGCTGTCGATCACGTCGAGCAGCGCCTTGGCGCCCTTGACGTTCTCGTCGAGCTGCTGCAGCGAACCGGCGAGCAGGCGGCGCGCCTCGATGCCCGCGCCCGCCTCGACGGCGGACTCGGCCTCGCGCGCGGTGTCCTCCCAGCGCTCGCGGGCGCTGTGCAGCCTGGCCAGGGCCAGGTGCTTGTCGGCGTGCGGCAGGTGACCGGCCATCTGCTCCAGGCGCTCGTCCTGGCGGGCCTCGCTGAGCAGCGTGGTCAGGTAGGCGATGTCGTCCGGATCGGCGTCGGCGATCTTGCCGCTGTCGACCAGCATCTCCCAGTAGATGTCCGCGCCGGTCGACGGGTAGCCGAGGAAGCCGAGCGTGGTGGTGTGGCGCCTGGTCGCCTCGATGTCCTTGCCGGACAGCGGAGCCAGCCAGCCGACCCAGCGCTCGGGGTCGGCGTTGTAGCCGTCGGCCGCGTCGAAGTAGGCGACGCGCTCGTCCACCGGGCCAGGGGCCTCGGGGGCCTCGGTCTCCGCCGCCGCGGCGCGCAGGGCGGCGATGCGCTCGGGCAGGCCGTCGCTCACGCGCAGCTCCGCCGTACCGGACTCGGCCAGGTCGGCCAGGAGCTCGGCCTGCCAGACGCCCTTCCTGGCGATGGCCAGGTCGCCGGCGACGAGCGCCAGCTCGACCCGGGCGCGCCAGGCGCCCATCATGCCGAAGTAGTCGACCCACTGGCGCAGGATGCGGCCCAGCTGCCAGGTGTTGGTGATCTGCGAGGACGCGGCGAGCTTGCTGACCGCCTGCGACCACTCGACGAAGACCCGCGGGTGCTCGCCGACGACGTCGAGGTCGGGCAGGGCGTCGACGGCTTCCGCCGTACGGCCCAGCGTGGCCAGGATGAGCGCCCTGCGCACGCCGTCGCGGTGCGGCTTGGCCACCGGGTCGTCTGACCTGAAGTCGGCGGCCGCCTGGATCGCGGTGAGCGCGGCGTCGGCGCGGCCTGCGGTGAGCAGGGCGCGGGCGCTCTCGGCGCCGAGCTCCCAGCTCGCCTCGCGGCCCGCGCCGCGCAGGCGCTCGACGGCGGACTCGGCGTAGGCCACGGCCTCGTCGGCCCGGCCCGCGTCCACGAGCGCGGAGACGTACTGCGTCACCAGGCCGCAGAAGGCGGGGTTGTCCGGCTGGACGGCGTCGATGGCCGGGCCCAGCTTCGCCAGCCGGTCGGCGGCGTAGCCGGGACCGTCGGCGTTGGCCTGGGCGACCGCCAGGGCCTCGACGGCGGCCGGGGCCGCCGGGCAGTCACGGACCTCTTCGCTCTGGGCGAACGCGAGCAGGCCCTCGGCGTCGCCGATCGCCACCGCGCCCTGCGCGCGGTCGCCCACGCGGCCGATCAGGTGCCAGTAGCGGGCATAGAACTCGAGCCACGGCAACTGAAGGGACTTCCCCTGCTCGGCGATGGCTGGTGCCATCACGTCGAGCTGCGGATATCTCCCCTCGTATGCCTGCGCGGGCAGATCGCCCAGCGCCATGGCGAGCCCGGCGTTACCCGCCTCAGAGAGCTGCTGCTGGGTTTCGCCGACCCACGCCCAGATGTCCACGTCCATGGGCAGTCAGTCTGCCAGGTCAACCGGCATGCCCCAAACGCCGCGAGGGAGCGTCGGTCTCTGGACCGAGGAACGCGGGGAGCGAAGCGACCGGAGTGACGAGGGAAGAGATCGACTCAAAGCGACCGAGCAGCGGCGCGAAGCGACGTTAAAGGCGGAGCAGGCTTATGAGCTCGTCCGATTCCCCCTCGTTCAGGACGGAGAATGCGGGGATCATGAGTTTGTCCGTCTGCTCCTCGACCCGCTGCCTGCGTTCCACGGCTTCCCGGCTCGGGGTGGCGTACGGTTCCGGCCAGGTGAAGAACCTGGCGACCATCTCGCCCGTCGCGACGTCGCTGAGCGGGGTGCCCAGGTGGTCGGCGGCGAGCGTGGCCTCCAGCGGGTCGAGGCCCTCGGCGACGACGACCGCCGCGTGCAGGCCGCCGCGCAGCTCCCTCACCACGTGCAGCAGCTGTGCCGCCCTGCCTGGGCCGTCCCCCTTGGGCAGCGGTACGGCACGCCAGCCCGCGAACAGGGGTGCGCCGATCGACGACGCGTTCTCCACGACGGGTTCCAGCAGGTCGGCGATGCGCTCGATGCCGGGGTGGGCGGCGAGGTTGCGCCTGCCCCAGGCCTGGCACGCCTGGGCGTACATCTCGACGGCCTCGGTGGTCGGGAGGCGCCTGCCGCCGTCCCAGCTCTCCTTGACGTGCTGGGGCGGGAAGAACACCGCGACCGAGGTGACGACGTCGGCGTCGACCTCGCCGAGGACGCCGAAGCGGCCTCTGAAGTACATCTCGCGTGGGCCCAGGCCGGTCTGGTCGCAGAGCGCCTTGATCTCGCGGGAGATCATCCAGCGGCCGCCTAGCTTGCCGATGGGACCTTTGACTGCGGCGGCGGTGGTACGTGGGTCAGCCATGGGCCCACGATCCCCTACTAGAACAACATTCGGCAACCCGCCCCCGCGAAGACCCGCCCTTGGGGCCCGCCCCCCGTAATCGCACCCGTCCCTTTGGACCGCGCCCCCGCAGTGGTGACCGTCCTTTTCGGGGCCGACCTCTTCATGGGGTGACCCTCTTTTGGGACCCGACCCCTATGAAGGGGTGACCCCTCAGGGAGGGGACGGCCCCACAGAGGGCTCCCCTTGTCTTGGGGTCGTCAGAGGGTGAGGTCGCCTGAGGCGACGATCACGGCCGGGCCTGTGAGGTAGCTGGTGTCCTCGTCCAACGTCACCTGCAGCGTCCCGCCCGGCACCTCCACCGTCCACACGCCCGTCGTCTCACCGGAAAGGTGCGCGGCCGCCACCGCGGTCGCCACCGTCCCGGTGCCGCACGACCGGGTCTCCCCCGAGCCGCGCTCGAACACCCGCATC
Source organism: Nonomuraea sp. NPDC050556 (assembly GCF_044457355.1). Lineage (NCBI taxonomy): Bacteria > Bacillati > Actinomycetota > Actinomycetes > Streptosporangiales > Streptosporangiaceae > Nonomuraea > Nonomuraea sp. NPDC050556. The sequence continues at coordinate 58,621 of NZ_JBITGU010000007.1, forward strand.
ACCGCCCGCCGCTCCCCCACCGCGTTGAGCAGCTCGATGTTCACCCCGCTCGGAAACACCGCAGGGTCGAAGGCAGGCTGATGGCTGAGGTCGAGCTGCGCGACAGGATCCCCGATCACGCACGCCAGATGCGGGTTCCCCATGTCCACGTGCAACCCGGTGTACTCCCGCCCGGCCACCGTCGTCGTGCTCTCGCCGTGAACGACCGGCTTGCCCATCTCGACCGTGATGTCCCCGGAGGTGTACCGCACCCGCCGCACCCCGCCCCGCGTGGCGACGGCGAACTCGGCGGAGTCGACGAGCCCTGCCGACACCAGGTAGCGGGCGAAGACCCGAGACCCGTTGCCGCACATCTCAGCCACGCTGCCGTCGGAGTTGCGGTAGTCCATGAACCACTCCGCCTCCCCCGCCTGCTCGGCCACCTCAGGACTGAGCTTGGTACGGACCACCCGCAGCACCCCGTCGGCCCCGATGCCCGCCCGCCGGTCGCAGACCGCGGCCACGAAGGTGGCAGGCAGGTCGAGCTCGCCATCGGGATCAGGCAGGATGACGAAGTCGTTCTCGGTGCCGTGCCCCTTCAGAAACCTCATGGCACAACCCTATCGAGCGTCTGCCGGAGCAGGTCGGGCGCGTCGAACGGCAGCCAGATCACCCGCGGATCCCGCCTGAACCACGACTCCTGCCGACGCGCGAACCGCCTGGTGGCCCGCACGGTCTCCTCCATCGCCTGCTCCTCGCTCCACTCCCCCGACAGGAACCGCAGCACCTGCGCGTAGCCGAGCGCCCGGCTCGCCGTACGCCCCTCGGCCAGGCCCTGGTCGAGCAGGGCTCGCACCTCGCCGACCAGCCCGGCGGCCCACATCCGCTCCACGCGCAGCGAGATGCGTTCGTCCAGGAGCGGGCGCGGCACCTCGACGCCGATCTGCACGTTGGGGACGACGCTGTCGTAGGAGGGCATCGTCGCGGAGAACGGCCGCCCGGTCAGCTCGATCACCTCGAGCGCGCGCACGATCCTGCGCCCGTTGCTCGGCAGGATCGACGCGGCCGCCACCGGGTCGAGCCGCTCCAGCCGCTCGAAGAGGGCAGCGGGCCCGGAGTCCGCGAGCTCCGCCTCCAGGCGCTCCCTGATCTCGGGGGAGGTTCCGGGGAACTCCAGGTGGTCGAGAGCCGCCCGGACGTACAGCCCGGAACCCCCCACGAGGACCGGCACGGTGATCTCCGCGAGCAGCGGGCGGACCAGCCGCTGGTACTCCGCGACGGAGGCCGTAACCGTCACATCCCAGATGTCCAGAAGGTGGTGCGGGACCCCGCGACGCTCGGAAAGGTCGAGTTTGGCCGTTCCGATGTCCATACCTCGGTAAAGCTGCATGGAGTCGGTATTGATGCACTCCCCACCTAGTTGAAGCGCCACATCCACGGCGAGATCGGACTTTCCGGCCGCGGTCGGACCCACGACGGCGATGACTGGCTGCTGACCCACACGGATAAGTGTGTCAACTGCTTGGGTATGAATGTGCCGACGACGCTCATGGCGTCGGATCGGGGGGTTTGATGTCGATATTCGACAAGGTCAAGGACCTGCTCGGAGACAACGCCGACAAGGCCAAGCAGGGCATCGACAAGGCTGCCGACCTTGCCAAGGACAAGACCGGCGGCAAGTACGACGAGCACATCGACACCGCGGCCGGAAAGGCCAAGGAGATGGCCGACAAGCTGGACGGCCAGCAGAACAAAGCATCGGGGGAATGACATGTCGATCTTCGACAAGGTCAAGGAGATGTTCAGCGGCGCCGACGAGAAGCTGCAGAACATCCCTGAGCAGGCCAAGAACGCCGCGGAAGACGCCATGGGGAAGGCGAAGGACGCGGCGGGAGACGCGGCGGACACCGCCCAGAACGCGGCCGGGGACGCCAAGGACCAGGCCGGCGGAATGCTCGACGGCCTGCGCGACAAGGCTGAGGACATGGCCAAGGACGGCATCGACAAGGCGTCGGGGGCGGTGGACAGCGCCACGGGTGGCAAGTTCACCGAGCACATCGACAAGGGCGCCGACATGGCCAAGGACGCCGCCGACAAGATCGACGGCAAAGAGGGCTGAGCTGGGGGGCCGCGGGGAACGCCCCGCGGCCCGCTCGCTCACAGGTCCAGGAGTGACGGCTGCAGATAGCCCTCGTGGGTGAGCAGCCAGCGCTTCGTCTCCACGCCGACGCCACCGCTGAACCCGCCGAGCCCGTTGCCCGCGACCACCCGGTGGCACGGCACGACGATCGGGATCGGGTTGGCGCCCATGATCGCGCCGATGCCGCGGGCAGGCACGCTCGATTCCGCCTTCCTGGCCAGCTCGCCGTACGTGACGACCTTGCCGTACGGCACGCGGTGCAACGCCTGCAGCACCTGGCGCTGCACCGGGCTGGTCAGCCGCCAGTCCACCGGCGTCTCGAAGGCGCGCAGCCGTTCGGCGAAATAATCCAGGAGCTCGCGCACGGCGAAAGCCGTACGATCCGGGTCATGAATTTCCGTCGCACCGAGCGCCTTGACCAGGCGAGCCTTGGTCTCCGCGTCATATCGCCAGCCGGTCGCGGCCAGGCCGTCCTCGGTGACGGCCAGCAGGAATGCGCCGACGGGCGTGGGAACCTCGGCGAAAGCGACGGTGCTCATCATGTCCTCGCGTGAACTCGTCGTGCTCGGCACCTCCAGCGCGGTACCTACCCGACACCGTAACCACAATGGGTACCTTCTGCGCTGGGATGGGCAAGCCCTGCTTTTCGACCCGGGCGAGGGCACGCAGCGCCAGCTGGTGCACGCCGGGGTGAGCTCCAGCGAGATCCACTGGCTGTGCGTCACGCACTTCCACGGCGACCACTGCCTCGGCGTGCCCGGTGTGGTCATGCGCATCGCCCGCGACCGCGTCACGCATCCGGTCAAAGCGGTCTATCCCGCGTCCGGCGAGGTCTTCTGGCGCAGGCTCAGGCACGCGGCCGCCTTCAACGACACCTCGGTCATCGCCGAGCACCCGGTCGAGGGCGAGGTGGCGCATCTTGGACCGCTGACGGCGCGCCGCCTGTCCCACCCGGTCGAGTCGTACGGCTACCGCCTGCAAGAACCCGACGGGCGCCGGATGCTGCCCGCCAAGCTCAAGGCGCACGGGATCAGCGGGCCTGAGGTCGGCGAGCTGCAGCGCACCGGGCAGGTGCGGGGCATCACGCTGGAGGAGTGCAGCGAGCACAAACCCGGGCAGAGCGCGGCGTTCATCATGGACACCCGCATCTGCGACGCCGTCTTCGATCTCGCTCTGGGCGTGGACCTGCTGGTGATCGAGTCGACGTTCCTGTCGCCCGAGGCGGGGCTGGCCAAGGAGCACGGTCACCTGACCGCGTTCGAGGCGGGTCAGGTCGCGGCGGAGTGCGGGGTACGGCGGTTGGTGCTGGCGCACTTCTCCGAGCGGTACGGCTTCGACGACGAGCCGCTCTTCCTGGAGGAGGTCAGACGCAGCTTCTCCGGCGAGGTGTTCCTGGCCAGAGACTTCATGACCATCCCCGTGCCACGCCGCCTCTAGCTCCAGGTCGCGACGAAGTAGCCCACGCCGTAGGGTGCGACGTCGGCGAGGAGCCGTCCCGTGAAGGGGCGCTCCGCCGCCGCACCGGCCAGCACCTGCAGCGCCGCACGCCCCCCGACCCACAACCCGGCCGCCTCCACCGGGTCGAGCCCGGCGAGGGCCTGCGGGTCCGCACCCCCCAGCGCGCGGGCGATCAGGTCGTTGTACGGCTGGGCCGCCTCGTCGAGGTAGCCGGGCGCCTTCTCGGTCAGGCAGGCGGACCCGTCGCCCATGACCAGCATCGCCACCCGCCGATCCGCCACCAGCCCGGCCCCCAGCGCCAGACACGCGTCGGCAGCGGCGTCCTCGGCGATCGCCTGATAAGTCGCCCGCGGTGCCCCGTCCCCGAGGAGCCAGGCGCCGACCGTCAGCGAGAGCGGCAGCACCGGCTCACCGTCGCCGACGCGCACGTCCACCCCCCAGGGGCGCAGCGACCCGCCGGGCCGCTCGCCGTACGCCCGGGTGGCCGGACCCCCACCGACGACCACCAGCAGGTCGTGGTCGGTGGCCAGCAGGGCGTCGACCGCGGCGCCGCAGGCGGCGCGCAGGTCGTCGAGCTCGGCCGCCGCCGCCCCGGCCAGCTCGGGCACGATCAACGGAGGGTGAGGGCACACGGCCACGACAGCAAGCACCCAGCCAGGCTATAGCGCGTCGTGCACACGCCCGAGCAGCGTGTGGAGCTGAGCGCGTTCCTCGCCGTTCAAGGGCGACAACAAAGCGTCCTGTACGGCTCGCGCCCGCGCGGTCAGCGCCTCCAGCGTGTCGGCGCCCGCGGCCGTGAGCGTGACCACGGTGCGGCGACGGTCGGCGGGGTCGCGGGTACGGTCGACGCCACCGTCCAGCTCGTCGAGCACCTTGACCATGTCGCTGGGGTCGATGCCGAGCCTGGACGACAGCTCCCGCTGCGTCTGCGGGCCGAAGTCGGCGAGCGCGGCCAGGACGGCCATGTGCCACAGCCGCAGCCCGTCCCCGGCCAGCTCGGCCGCCAGCCGCCCGCGCGCGGCCTTGCCCGTGCGGGACAGCAGGTAGGTGGTGAGCGCCAGGAGGCTGGGTGGCAAATCGTCCATGGTTCCCTATTATAGGTGTCGACCAATGATTGGAGTACACCCATGGATGCGTTGCACCCGCGGCTGCTCGTGACCGCCTTCGCCGAGACGTTCCGCTTCTATGACGCCGTGCTGCCCGCGTTGTTCGGCGCGGTGCGTGCGCAGGGCGGTGAGGAGGGGCCCTACGCGCACTGGGACGTCGGCGACGAGGGCCTCCTGACCCTCATGGACCGCAGGGGGATGGCCGGGCTGACGGGCGGCGAGGTGAGCGGCGACCGTTCCATGAACGTGTGCCGCGTGCCCGACGTCGACAAGGCCTACGACCTGTGCCTGCGCCACGGCGCCAAGCCGGTCGCGGCGCCGGTGGACCGGCCGGAGTGGGGTCCCAACCTGCGCACCGCCCACCTGCGCGACCCGGAAGGGAACCTCCTGGAACTGCAGTCCTACTGATAGGGGCAACGGCCCTCGATCTAGTAGGGGCTGCGGCCCTCGGCGACCGCGGCGATCAGGCTGACGGCGTAGTGGTGCGCCGCCCGGTGCAGGCCGCCGCCGTAGCTGACCCTGGCCACGCCGAGCTCTGCCAGGTCGGCCAGGTCGGGGGTGCCTGGGCGGAACAGGATGTTCACCGGGCCCGGCACCTCGGCGACGAACGCGGCGACCTCCTCGCGCTCTCCCAGGGTGATCGGGTACACGCAGTCGGCCCCTGCCTCCAGGTACGCCTTGGCACGGGCGACGGCGTCGGCGCGCTCCCTGGTTCCGCGCACGTAGGTGTCGACCCTGGCGTTGATCACCAACGCGTCGCCCGCCGCCTGCCGTACCGCGGCCAGGTAGTCGGCCTGGCGGTGGACGTCGACCATGGCGTCGGCGGTCGAGTCCTCCAGGTTGCAGCCGACGGCGCCGGTCGCCAGCAGCCGCTCGACCAGCTCGGCCGGGTCGAGACCATAGCCGCGCTCCAGGTCGGCGGTGACCGGGACGTCGACGGACCTGGCCATCCTGGCGACGGCGGCGAGCATCTCCGCGACCGGCGTTCCCTCGCCGTCGTCGTAGCCGAGCACCTCGGCGACCGCGTGGCTGCCGGAGGCGACGGCGGGGAACCCGGCCTCCTGTACGGCTCGCGCGGAGGCGGCGTCCCAGGCGTTGGGCAGGATGAGCGGCTTTCCGGGGATATGCAGGGATCGAAGGGTCTCAGCAGTCATGCCATCGACCCTACGGACGGACCTCCACCCTCAGAAGGTCCAATCCCAACAGGAAACCTGACACGCCTCCGGGCCGTTCCCCCGGACGGTCGTCTCTCCGAAGGGTCGTCTCGTCGGACGGTCATCTCTCCGGACGGTCATCCGGGCGGTCGTCCGGTCGTCCGGGCGGTCGTCCGTCCGGTCGTCCGTCCGTCCGGTCGTCCGTCCGTCCGGTCGTTCGTCCGGGCGGTCGTTCGTCCGGGCGGTCGTTCGTCCGGGCGGTCGTTCGTCCGGGCGGTCGTTCGTCCGGGCGGGCGGGCGGCCGTTCGTCCGGGCGGCCGTTCCTGCGGGAGGAACGGCCCTTCGGGGGCGGGGTGGGTCAGCAGCCTGCCGTGGAGCACTGGCCGGAGAGCTCGCCTGCCGGGCCGTCAGCCGGGTTGTCGGCCGCCGGGGGCGGGGTGGCGGTGCCGGACGGCTTGTTGGTGTTGCCCGCGGAGCCCTTGTCGGTGGGCTTGGTGGTCGGCTTGATGTCGCCACCCGTAGTGGTGTCACCGCCGGTCGTGGTGTCGCCACCCGTGGTGGTGTCGCCGCCTGTCGCGGTGTCGCCGCCGCCGGTCGTGGTGTCGTCGCCGGTCGTCGCGTCGCCGTCGGTCGCGTCGCCGTCAGCGACGTCGCCGTTGGTGGCGTCGTGCTCCGCGGGCTGGTCGGCGGCATCGGAGGTGGGCGCGGGGGACTGCTGGGTGGCGGCCGGGGTCTTGCCCGCCCCGGCCATCACGTAGCCGACGCCACCGGCCGCGAGCACCGCCACCAGCGCGGAGGCGGCGATGATCGTCACCTTCTTGCGTGACTGGCGAGGGGGCTTGGGGTCGTCGGCCGGGCCGGAAAGGATCTCCTGGCGGTCGGACATGTGAAACAGCTCCTGCGGTCGTTTCGGGGGGAAAGCACACCGGCTTCCGCGGGCGATGGACCACACTAGCCGCAGAAGTGGAATGCCCGCACACCAATCACGAAGGAATCACGACTTGTCGCCCCTCGACCCCATTCGTGCAGGTAGGCGGAATCGGGTGGCTCCCGTGGCAGGCGTGGCCGCGATCCTCGCCACCGCGGGCCTTGGCATCGCGCTCGCATTCACCGCCATTCCCGAACCGGAAAGCCCACCTACCATCCAGAAAAATCCCGTATTAACGCCTAGCCCGACGCGGCTCGATCCGATGGACCCCTCCTGGGTCGCGCCAGTACCGGGCCGCCCGTGGGTCGCCCTCGTCCGCCCACCCGTCGTCTCCGCCACCCCCGCCACCCCCGCCGTCCCCGCGAAGGTCGCGCGCCGGACGAACCCCTCTCAACCACCCAAGGGCCACGACCCGTGCGCGACGTTCAAGGACTTCCGCCGCGACTACTGCTACCAGGTGCTCGAGGACCTGACCCGCTAGAGGTCCGACGGGGAGACCAGCCCCGTGGCGTAGGCGAGGACGACCGCCTGGACGCGGTCGCGCAGGCCCAGCTTGGACAGGATCCTCGCCACGTGCGTCTTCACCGTCGTCGGGCTCAGAACCAGCCGCTCCGCCAGCTCGGCGTTGCTCAACCCGGTGGCCAGCAGCCGCAGCACCTCCAGCTCACGGGGCGTCAGCTCCGACAGGTCCCGGTGCACCGCCACCGTGACCTCGTCCTCCCGCCGCGCGAACCGCTCGATCAGCCGCCGCGTGATCGTCGGCGCCAGCAGCGCGTCCCCCGTGCGCACCAGCCGCACGGCGGCCACCAGGTGCTCGGGCGTGACGTCCTTGAGCAGGAACCCGCTGGCCCCGGCGGTGATGGCCGCGTAGACGTACTGGTCGACGTCGTAGGTCGTCAGGATGAGCACGCGCGTGGCGACGCCGGACGCCATGATCTGCCGCGTCGCCTCCAGCCCGTCCATGCGCGGCATGCGGATGTCCATGAGCACGAGGTCCGGCCTGGTCCGCCGTACCTCGGCAACGGCCTCGACCCCGTCAGCCGCCTCGGCCACCACCTCGATCCCGTCGGCGGCGAGGATCATGCCGAACCCGCTGCGCACCAGCGCCTGGTCATCGGCGACGACCACCCTCATGCGGACTCCCACGGCAGCCGCGCCCTGGTCCGGTACCCGTCGCGAGAGGGCCCCGCCTCCAGGGTCCCGCCGTAGAGGGCGAGCCGCTCGCGCAGCCCGATCAGCCCGCGCCCCTCCCCCTCGCCGCGCCTGGCCCGCCCGCCCGCGTCCGAGACGTCGATCTCCAGCCACCCCCCGGCATGCCCGATCACCACAGTGGCGGACGCGCCGCCCCCGTGCTTGAGGGTGTTGGTCAGCGCCTCCTGCACGACCCGGTACGCGGTCAGCTCCACCCCGGGCGACAGCGCGGCAGGAACGTCGATCTCGGCGCTGACCGGCACCCCGGCGGCGCGCACCCGGTCGATCAGCGCGTCGAGCTGCCCGAGCCCCGGCTGCGGCTCCAGGCCGTCCGCCCGGGTGTCGGCCCGGTCGCTGTCCGGACCCGCGAGCAGCCCCATGACGTGCCGCAGCTCGGCCATGGCCGCCCGCCCGCTGGCCTCGACGGCGAGCATGGCCTGCTTCGACCGGTCGGGCGCCGCGTCCATCACCTTGCGCGCCGCCCCCGCCTGGATCACCATCACGTTCACATTGTGGGTGACCACGTCGTGCAGCTCGGCGGCGATCCTGGCCCGCTCTCCCTCGACGGCCCTGCGCGTGGCCTCCTCCTGGGCGAGCTGCACCCCGGCGAGCCGCTGCCGCCAGTAGCGCACGCCACCGGCTGCCACCCCCGCCGTCAGCAGCACCACGAACGGCCCCATCCAGCTCGGCAGGTCGGCGGCCGCGTCCTTGAACGCGACACCGGCCAGTACGGTCGCCAGCACGAGGCAGCCGATCGCGACCGGCCGGTGCCTGCTGTGGAGCACGGCGCTGTAGGCGGCGACGGCGCAGGCCAGCACGGTGATCCAGGTCGCGTGGTCGTGCGTGGCCAGCGCGGCGAGCAGCACCGCCCAGAAGGCCGCCAGCGGAAAGTACCGGCGGGCGGCCAGCGGCAACGTCGTGAGCATCACCAGAAGGGGAAGGGGATCCTGGTCCACGGGGATGTCACGCACCAGCGACGGCGGCGCCGGGACCAGCGAGCGCACCAGCCCCGAGTCCGAGCCGCCCACGGTGGCCGCGGTGGCCGCGACGGCGAGGGCGGTCAGGACGATCGCCAGCACCAGGTCCGCCACGAGGGCACGTCGCAGTCTCACGCACGCATTGTCCCGTCCGTCCCGTATCTCCCGCGTCAGCCGCAGTGACTACATCGCAGGGACGACACCCGCCGCGATGTCGCCATCCAGGCCGACGCGCCCCGGCAGGGGCCGCTCCTAGCGTCGTTCCCGCCAACAGACGTCGACTGGAAGGACCCCTCATGCGTCAGGTGACCCTGGCCGCGCTCCTGGCCCTCTCGGCCTGCAGCGCCGCGCCCGTCTCCGCCGACCGCGACACGGCGGGGCCGCACCGCAACCCGTCACCGGGCGCCACGAAGCCCGCGATGACCGCCAAGCCGGTCGGCACGCCGTACCTGCCCGAGCCGACCGGCGGGCGGCCCGTCGGGATGACGAACCTCCATCTCAAGGACACCTCGCGCTCCGACCCGTGGGTGCCCAGCGTGAAGGCGCGCGAGCTGATGGTCTCGCTGTGGTTCCCGGCGAAGAAGCCCGGACGTACGGCTGCGCCGTACATGACGCCCAAGGAGTCCGAGTTGCTCCTGACGGCGGACGGCGGGGTCAAGGGCGTGCCGCTCGACCTGGTCAGCAGGACGCGGACCAACGCGTTCACCGACGCAGAGCCCGCCGGACGCAAGCACGGGCTGCCGCTGGCCGTCCTCTCCCCCGGGTTCACCAAGCCGCGCGCCACCCAGACCGCCCTGGCCGAGGACCTGGCGAGCAGGGGGTACGCCGTGGTCGTCATCGGCCACACCTACGAGAACGTCGCCACCAGCTTCCCCGACGGCCGCGTCGCCACCTGCGTGGCCTGCGACAGCCAGAAGAAGGATGAGGCGTTCTGGGACAAGGTGGCCGCGACCCGGGCCGCCGACGTGTCCTTCGTCCTCGACCACCTCACCGCGTGGAAGGGCGCCGACCTGATCGACATGTCCAGGATCGCCATGGCAGGACATTCGGCGGGTGGCGCGAGCGCGGTGGCCGCGATGGTCAAGGACCGGCGGCTGCTCGCCGGGATGAACATCGACGGCACGGCCTTCGCCGAGGTCCCGGCGAAGGGGCTGGCACGCCCGTTCATGTTCCTGGGCTCCGAGGCGGTGCACAGCCCCGGCGGCAAGGACCCGTCCTGGGACGCCGCCTGGAAGCGGCTGACCGGCTGGAAGCGCTGGATCACCGTGGCGGGTACGGAGCACGCGTCGTTCACGGACGTCGCCCTGGTGGCCGAGCAGTTCGGCCTCCCGCTGGAGACCAGGACGTCGGCCACCCGCGCCACGGAGATCACCAGGCGGTACGTCGCCGCCTTCTTCGACCTGCACCTGCGCGGGAAGCCACAGCCCCTGCTCGACGGGCCGTCCGCCGGCTACCCGGAGGTGACCTCGCACCCCACCGCCTCGGGCAGCGGCGCCGGGCGGCCGATGGACGGCATCCCGAGCGAGACCCCCTGAGGCTTGGCGGGCGCGCCCTGCCTGGCCGCCCAGGCGTCCCCCGCCCGGGTACGGCGGAGCGAGACCGCGCGGTCGGCCACCAGGTGGTGCGGGGCCGCGTAGGTCACCTCGACCGTCACCATGTCGCCGGGGCGCGGCACGTCCTCGCCGACGGCGAAGTGCACGAGCCGGTTGTCCGCCGCGCGCCCGGACAGCCGCCGGGTGGCCTCGTCCTTGCGCCCCTCGCCCTCGGCGACGAGGACCTCGAGCGTCCTGCCGACCTGCGTCTTGTTCTCCTCCCAGGAGATCTCCTCCTGGAGGGCGACCAGGCGCTCGTAACGCTCCTGGACGACCTCCTTGGGCACCTGGTCCGGCATGGTGGCGGCCGGGGTGCCTGGGCGGATGGAGTACTGGAAGGTGAAGGCGTTGGCGAAGCGCGACTGCCTGACCACGTCGAGCGTGCCCTGGAAGTCTTCCTCGGTCTCGCCGGGGAAGCCGACGATGATGTCGGTGGAGATGGCCGCGTCGGGCATGGCCGCGCGCACCCGCTCGATGATGCCCAGGTAGCGCTCGGCCCGGTAGGAGCGGCGCATCGCCTTCAGCACCCGGTCGGAGCCGGACTGCAGCGGCATGTGGAGCTGGTGCATGACGTTGGGCGTCTCGGCCATGGCGGCGATCACGTCGTCGGTGAACGCGGCGGGGTGCGGGCTGGTGAAGCGCACCCGCTCCAGCCCCTCGACCGAGCCGCAGGCGCGCAGCAGCTTGCCGAAGGCGAGCCGGTCGCCGAACTCCACGCCGTAGGTGTTGACGTTCTGCCCGAGGAGGGTGACCTCCAGGACGCCCTGGGCGACCAGGGCCTCGACCTCGGCGAGCACGTCGCCGGGGCGGCGGTCCTTCTCCTTGCCGCGCAGCGCGGGCACGATGCAGAAGGTGCAGGTGTTGTTGCACCCGACCGACACCGACACCCAGGCGGCGTAGGGGGACTCGCGCTTGGTGGGCAGCGTGCTCGGGAAGACCTCGAGCGACTCCTTGAGCTCCACCTGCGACTCGCCCGCGATGCGCGCCCGCTCCAGCAGCACCGGCAGCGAGCCGATGTTGTGGGTGCCGAACACCACGTCGACCCACGGCGCGCGGCGGACGATCTCGCCCTGGTCCTTCTGCGCCAGGCAGCCGCCGACGGCGATCTGCATGCCGGGCCGCCCGGCCTTGACCGGGGCCAGGTGGCCCAGGTTGCCGTAGAGCCGGTTGTCGGCGTTCTCGCGCACCGCGCAGGTGTTGAAGACCACCACGTCGGGGGTCTCGCCGTCCGGCGCCGCCGTGTATCCAGCGTCCTCCAGCAGGCCGGACAGGCGCTCGGAGTCGTGGACGTTCATCTGGCACCCGTAGGTGCGCACCTCATAGGTCCTCATGGCACCTTCCAGGGTAGGCGGTCCCGGGGGGCGAGCCGTACGAAGGTAAAAGCTTGACCGTCGAAAACACCTATAACGCCTGGTTGACAACGCCTCGTGATCTGATCGGTACCGCTCGGTTAGTGACCAGCGCCCTTGGGACCTCTACGTTTTGATCCATGACGGAGAACGCTGACGAGACTCCACTGGTCCAGATGGAGGACGTGCAGAAACACTTCGGGGCCTTGCATGTCCTCAAGGACATCAATCTGACCGTCTCGCGCGGCGAGGTGCTCGTCGTGATCGGCCCTTCCGGCGGCGGCAAGTCGACGCTGTGCAGGACGATCAACCGCTTGGAGACCATCGACGGCGGCAGGATCGTCTTCGACGGCAAGGTGCTGCCCGCTGAGGGCAAGGCGCTCGCGGCGCTCCGTTCCGAGGTCGGCATGGTGTTCCAGTCGTTCAACCTGTTCGCGCACAAGACGATTCGCGAGAACGTCACGCTCGGCCCCGTCAAGGTGCGGCGCCAGGCCAGGGCGCAGGCGGACAAGAGGGCCATGGAGCTGCTCGAGCGGGTCGGCATCGCCGCCCAGGCCGACAAGTATCCCGCCCAGCTGTCCGGCGGCCAGCAGCAGCGCGTGGCGATCGCCAGGGCGCTGGCGATGGATCCGAAGATGATCCTGTTTGACGAGCCGACCTCGGCACTCGACCCGGAGATGGTCCAGGAGGTCCTCGACGTCATGATCGGGCTCGCCCGCGACGGCATGACCATGGTGGTCGTCACCCACGAGATGGGGTTCGCGCGCCGGGCGGCCAACCGGGTCGTGTTCATGGCCGAGGGCCAGATCGTCGAGGAGAACACTCCCGACGAGTTCTTCACGAACGCACGGACAGACCGGGCCAAGGACTTCCTGTCCAAGATCCTTACGCACTGAGAGGGCTATCCATGAGAATCCATCGCGCAGGCGCCGCCGTTGCGGCAGCCACCGTGCTCATCGGGGGCCTGGCGGCCTGCGGTGGCAGCAAGACCTATGGGAGCGTGCAGGAGAAGGTCGCCGACGGCGGCAAGATCGTCGTTGGCACCAAGTGGGACCAGCCGGCCCTCGGGCTCAAGGGCGCCAACGGCCCCGAGGGCTTCGACGTGGACGTCGCCAAGGCCGTGCTGAAGGAGGTCAACGGCGGCAAGGACGTCGACATCGAGTGGAAGGAGTCGACGTCGGCCAACCGCGAGACCTTCCTGGAGAAGGGCACCGTCGACATCATCTTCGCGACCTACTCGATCACCGACGCGCGCAAGACGAAGGTCACCTTCGGTGGTCCGTACGTCATCGCCCACCAGGACGTGATGACCCGCAAGGACGACACGTCGATCAACGCGCCCACCGACCTCAAGGGCAAGAAGATCTGCAAGGCGGCCGGCTCCAACTCCTACAAGCGGATCACCGACCCGCCGCCGGACGGCAAGCTCGACATCGACGCGACGCCGGTCGACGCGGCCAGCTACTCCGAGTGCGTGCAGAAGCTGGGCGGCAACAACCTCGACGCGGTGACCACCGACGACCTGATCCTGGCCGGCTTCGCCAAGCAGGCGGGCGGCAACTTCAAGGTTCTCGGCCAGGGCTTCACGGACGAGAAGTACGGCATCGGCCTCAAGAAGGGCGACACCAAGACCTGCGAGGCCGTCAACACCGCGGTGAAGAAGCTGTGGGACAACGGCGAGATGAAGAAGATGCTGGACAAGTGGTTCGGCGGCATCGAGGGCCTCAAGGTGTCTGACACGGCTCCCCCCGCTGAGGGTTGCGCCTAAATCGGAACGAGTCGCGGCGGCCGGTGATCCGGCCGCCGCTGCCTTACGCGGTGGAGCACCATGGACGAACTCATTGAATACGGGCCGCAGCTCGCCAAGGGCTTCCTGGTCAACATCGAGCTCTCTCTCGTGGGCGCGGTGTGTTCCCTCATCATCGGCACGATCCTGGTCTCGATGCGGGTCTCGCCCACGCCCGTGTTGCGCCTGGCGGGCACCGTCTACGTCAACGTGGTGCGCAACACCCCGCTGACCCTGGTGCTGGCCTTCTCCTCGCTGGGTCTCAGCGACCAGCTCGGGCTGATCTTCTCCGGCGTGCCCAGGACCAACTCGTTCTGGATCGTCTCCATGGGCCTGTCGGTCTACACGGCGGCGTTCGTGTGCGAGGCGCTGCGCTCGGGCATCAACACGGTGCCCATGGGCCAGGCGGAGGCGGCCAGGGCGATCGGGCTGACCTTCGGCCAGACCCTGACCCTGATCATCCTGCCGCAGGCGTTCAGAGCCGTCATCGCGCCGCTCGGCAGCGTGATGATCGCCATGATCAAGAACACCACGGTGGCGATCGCCGGCGGGCTCGCCATCGACTCGGCGGCGAACATGAAGGAGATCTTCGACACCACCGGTGTCTCGATCCCGCTGTTCCTGGGGCTCGTGGTGGGCTTCATGGCGCTGACCCTGCCCATCGGATACTTCACAGGCTGGCTCGCCCGGCGGTTGGCGGTGGCGCGTTGAGCACCTCGGTCCTGTACGACGTTCCCGGTCCGCGCGCCAGGGTGCGCAACGCGCTGCTCACGGTGGTCGGCCTCGTGCTGGTCCTGGGCGTCGCCTGGTTCGTCATCAGCGGCTTCAACGCCAAGGGCCAGTGGGAAGGCAAGATCTGGAAGCCGTTCCTCGACCCGGTCACCTGGACGGCCTACATCCTGCCAGGACTGTGGGGGACGCTGAAGGCGGCTGCCGTGGCCGCCGTCCTGGCGCTGGTGTTCGGCGCGGTCTTCGGCCTGGCGCGGCTCTCCGACCACCGGTGGATCAGGCTGCCCGCCGGGTTCGTGGTCGAGGTCCTCCGTTCCATCCCGCTGCTGCTGCTGATCTTCTTCATCTTCTATCTCGCGCCCGACATCATGGGCGGCGGCGACTACGCGTTCGTGGCCGTCGTCAGCGGCCTGATGCTCTACAACGGCTCGGTGCTCGCCGAGATCGTCAGGTCGGGCGTGCTGGCCGTGTCCAAGGGCCAGTCGGAGGCGGCGTACGGCATCGGCCTGCGCAAGAACCAGGTCATGCGCCTGGTCCTGCTCCCGCAGGCGGTCACGGCCATGATGCCGGCGATCGTCAGCCAGCTCGTCGTCCTGCTCAAGGACACCGCGCTCGGCTACATCATCGCCTACGTCGACCTGCTCAACATCGGCTTCAAGGTCTTCCCCGCGGTCAACTACGGCTCGCTGATCCCGGCCGCGATCGTGATCGGCATCATCTACATCGCCATCAACATGGCGCTGAGCGCGCTGGCGACCTGGCTGGAGAAGCGCAGCCGCCGCAGCCGCAAGACCTCGGCCAAGCCCATCGAGCCGCCGGGCGCGCTCCCCACGGGGATGGCGCCGGGCACACCGGGGGCCGGAGCCATCGCGACGATGGAATAGCAACATCGAGGGTCAGTTTTCCGGCAGGATGCGGTTATGCCATTCTGGCCCTCCCCCATTTCCACCACGGACGTAGCGCGCGCCGGCCTGTACGTGGGCTGGCCGACCGCCATGGGCGGGCAGGTCTGGTGGACCGAGGACCGGCCGGACGAAGCGGGCCGCACCACCATCGTGCACCGCGCGGCGGACGGCACCCGCACCGAGCTGCTCCAGGCCCCGTGGAACGCCCGCACCCGGGTGCACGAGTACGGCGGGCGGCCCTACGCCGTGGCCGAGGACGGCAGGGTGGTCTTCACCGACTTCGCCGACCAGCGCCTCTACGTCGTGGACGGCGAGCCCAGGCCGCTGACCGCCGAGGGCGACGTCCGCTACGCCGACCTGCTGGTGCGCGACGGCCGCGTGTGGTGCGTGCAGGAGAAGCACGAGGGCAAGGTGACCCGCTCCATCGTGTCGGTCGACCTCGGCACCGGCGCGGTCAAGGAGTGGGCCTCGGGCAGCGACTTCTACGCCTACCCCGCGCTCTCCCCCGACGGGCAGCACCTGGCCTACGTGAGCTGGAGCCACCCGCGCATGCCGTGGAACGGCACGGAGCTGCGCGTCACCCGCCTGTCCGACGGCAACTCCTGGACGGTGAAGGGCGGCTCCAGCGAGTCGATCCTGGCGCCGCAGTGGAAGGACGACACCCACCTCTACCTCGTCTCCGACTGGTCGGGCTGGTGGAACCTCTACCAGGTCGGCATCTACGGCACCTCCTCCCAGGCGCTGTATCCGGCCGAGGAGGAGTTCGCCGGGCCGCTGTGGCGGCTGGGCGGCGTGCCGTACCTCGTGATGGGTGACGGGCGGCTGGCGGTGCTGCACGGGCAGGGTGACATGCGGCTGGGGGTGCTCGACCCGGAGACGGGGGTGCTCACCGACCTCGACGTGCCCTACTCGGGGTGGGATCCGTCGCTGGCCGTCGACGGCACGACCCTGGTCGGGGTGGGGTACGGCTCGGCCGTACCGAGGTCGGTGGCCAGGGTGGAGCTGGTGACCGGGCGGGTCGAGGGGCTCCGCCGCGACATCCAGGAGCTGCCCGACATCGCCTACCTGCCGTCGCCGCGACCCGTGGAGTTCCTGTCGCGGTTCGGGCGCCGGGTGCACGCGTTCGTCTACCCGCCGTCCAACCCGGCGGCCGTGCACGAGGACCGCCCGCCGTACGTCCTGTTCGTGCACGGAGGGCCGACCGCGCACAGCGACAGCTCGCTCGACCTGACCAAGGCGTTCCTGACCTCACGCGGCCTGGGCGTCATGGACGTCAACTACGGCGGCTCCACCGGGTACGGCAGGGCCTACCGGGACCGGCTGCGCGGCCAGTGGGGCGTGGTCGACGTGGAGGACACCATCGGCGCGGCCGAGTGGCTGGTCGCCGAGGGGCTGGCCGATCCGGCGCGCATCGCGGTCAGGGGCGGAAGCGCGGGCGGCTGGACGGTGATGGCCGCGTGCTGCACCTCGGAGGTGTTCGCCGGCGGCGTTTCCTACTACGGCATCAGCGCGCTGGCGCCGCTCGCCGCGCACACGCACGACTTCGAGTCGCGCTACGTGGAGTGGCTGGTCGGCCAGGAGGACCCGGACGTGTACGCGGCGCGCGAGCCGCTGAGCCTGGCGGCGGGCGTGAGCTGCCCGATGTTGCTGCTGCAGGGGCTCGACGATCCGGTGGTGCCGGAGCAGTCGGCCGGGTTCGCCGAGGCTCTGTCGGAGCGCGGCGTGCCCTGCACGTACCTCGCCTTCGACGGCGAGTCGCACGGTTTCCGCAGGGCCGAGACGCGGACAGCCGCTCTCGCGGCGGAATTGGCCTTCTACCAGCAGATCTTCGCCTGATGTCACGATTTATGCACTGAACCGGCATTACTTCGGCATCGCGCCTGGCCAACGGTTCAGTAACCGATCTCGACTTCGGCGGCCGTAGATGGGTTGCTCTAGGGGAACCACGGGGCGCGCGCCGCGCCAACGACGCGCGCCCCGCTATCAGCCACCTATGTACTCCGTCTCGGCACGAGGGAGGGCAGATGGCCAACACGCGCCATCTCACCATTGCCGTGGTCGCCGCTGCAACTCTGCTGGCGACCTCCTGCGCGACACAGAAGACCGCCGCACCGCCCAGTCCACAGGCCTCGGCGGCCGGCCAGCCCACCAAGGGCGGCACGCTGCGGGTCGTCGGCTCGGGCGACGTCGACCATCTCGACCCCACCAGCGCGTACTACACCGTCACCAGCGGTCTCATGCGCAGCTACGCCCGCCAGCTTTTCCAGACCAACGGCGTGGCCGGGGAGAAGGAAACAGAGAAGGGCTTCGCCGTCGTGCCCGACGTCGCGGCCGAGTTGCCCAGTACGGACAACGGCGGCATCAGCGCCGACCATCTGACCTACACCATCAAGCTGCGCGACGGCGTGATGTGGGACACCCAGCCGGCCCGCGCCGTCACGGCCCCCGACTTCGTGCGCGGGTTCAAGCGCATCTGCAACCCGGTCGCCGGTTCCGGCGCACCCGGTTACTACACCAGCACGATCAAGGGCATGGCCGAGTACTGCGACGCCTACACCAAGGCGTTCGCCAAGGACAAGCCGACGGCAGCGGCGCTCGCCGCGTTCCAGAACGGCAACGACATCGCCGGGGTGCAGGCGGTCGACGACAAGACGGTGAAGTTCACGCTGGTCCAGCCCGCGTCCGACTTCCTGAACATCCTGTCGCTCAACTTCGCGTCCGCGGCTCCGGTGGAGTACGACGGCTACCTGCCCGACGACGCCGACTTCCGCCAGCACACCGTCTCCAACGGCCCGTACAAGGTCGAGAGCTACGTCGCGACCAAGTCGATCCACCTGGTGAAGAACCCGGCGTGGCAGCAGGACGCCGACCCGATCAGGCACCAGTACGTCGACGCCATCGACGTCAAGATGGGCGTGGCCGAGCCTGACGCGGTGCAGCAGCAGATCGAGGCGGGCAGCGCCGACCTGGCGTGGGACCTGCCGGTGCCGACCTCGCAGCTGCCCAGGCTGAAGAGCGGCGACCCCAACTACAAGAACTTCCCCGGCTCGGTGAACAACCCGTACATCGTCTTCAACATGCTGAGCAAGAACGAGAACGGCGCCATGGGCAAGCTCAAGGTGCGCCAGGCGGTCTCGTACGCGGTCAGCAAGGTCGCCATCGCCAAGGTCTACGGCGGCCCCGACGTGGCCGTGCCGCTGCACCACGCCATCCCGCCGGGCAACATCGGCTCGGAGGAGTTCAACGACTACCCCTCGCCGAACGACGCGGGCGACCCGGCCAAGTGCAAGCAGCTGCTCACCGAGGCCGGATACCCCAACGGGCTGACGCTCATCGGCGCCTTCCGCAACGCGGGCAACCACCCGGCCAACTTCCAGTCCTACTCGGCCGACCTGAAGAAGTGCGGCATCACCGTCAAGGGCCTGCCCGTACGGCAGGGCGACTACTACGGCGCCTTCCTCCAGAACCCGTCGATCGCCAAGGACAGCAAGTGGGACATCTCGGCTCCCGGTTGGGTGCCCGACTGGTACGGCAACAACGGCCGCTCGATCTCCCAGCCGCTGTTCCAGACCAACTGCACCCCGGGCACGAGCAACTTCGGCTGCTACAGCAACCCGAAGGTCGACGACCTGATCAAGCAGGCGCTCGCCGAGCCTGACCAGACCAAGGCCGCTGGCCTGTGGCACCAGGTCGACGAGCAGGTCATGGCCGACGCGGTGATGGTGCCGCTGAACAACCAGAACACGCCGATCTACAAGAGCAAGCGCGTGCGGAACGCCCTGTATCTGCCCTCGTTCCAGCTCTACGACTACACCAACATCTGGCTCGACCCGAACACCCCATGAGCCTGCTCGAAGTCGCGGACCTGAAGGTGGCGTTCCACACGTCCGACGGCGTCGTCCAGGCGGTGCGCGGGCTGTCGTTCACCATCGACAGGGGCCAGACCCTGGCCATCGTCGGCGAGTCGGGCAGCGGCAAGACCGTCAGCACCCAGGCGATCCTCGGGCTCACCCCCGAGGCCGACATATCGGGCCGCGCCCTCTTCGAGGGCGTGGACCTGCTCCAGCTCGACGAGGAGCAACTGCGCAGGATCAGGGGCTCGCAGGTCAGCGTGGTCTTCCAGGACCCGCTGACCAGCCTGCATCCGCTGTACAAGGTCGGGTGGCAGATCGAGGAGCTCATCAGGGTGCACCAGCCTGCGGTTTCCCGCAAGGCTGCGCGCGCCCGTGCGGTCGAGCTCCTCGGTCTGGTCGGCATCCCGCAACCGGGGCGCAGGGTGGACGACTACCCGCACCAGTTCTCGGGGGGTATGCGCCAGCGCGCCATGATCGCCATGGCGCTGGCGCTCAACCCCCGGCTCATCGTCGCCGACGAGCCGACCACCGCGCTGGACGCGACCGTGCAGGCACAGGTGCTGGAACTCATCGCCAAGGTGCAGCGGGAGTTCGAGATCGCACTGATCATGATCACGCACGATCTCGGGGTGGTGGCGGGGATCGCCGACGAGGTGCTGGTCATGTACGCGGGGCTGCCGGTCGAGCGGGCCGACCGGCGGACCCTGTACTACCGGCCGCACCACCCGTACACGAAGGGGTTGCTGGAGTCGATCCCCGGCAGTACGGGCACCAGGGGCGGGCGGCTCAAACCCATTCCCGGGTCGCCGCCCTCGCTCATCGCGCTCCCGGCGGGGTGCGCGTTCCACCCGCGTTGTCCGTACGCCATGCCGGTCTGCGTGGCCGAGCGGCCGCCGCTGTCCACGGTCACGGGCGACCGCGGGCACGCCTCGGCGTGCTGGCTGCCGCACGAGGCGGTCGGGCTGTCGGCCGAGGCGGAAGCCGTACGTCTCCAGGCGAAGGGAAGCTGATGTTGCTCGAAGTGGACAACGTCGTCAAGCACTTCCCCATCCAGGCGGGCACGCTGATCAAGCACACGGTCGGCCAGGTCCAGGCGGTGGACGGCGTGAGCCTCACGCTGGCCGCCGGGGAGACGCTCGGACTGGTCGGCGAGACGGGCTGCGGCAAGTCGACGCTGGCCAGGTGCGTGGCCGGGCTGCACCCGGTGACGTCCGGCCGGGTGCGGTTCGACGGCCAGACGATCACGGGCCTGTCGCGCCGGGAGATGCGTCCCTTCCGCAGGGACATCCAGGTGATCTTCCAGGACCCGTACGGCTCGCTGAACCCCCGGCGCCGGGTGGGCTCGATCATCGCCGATCCCCTGGTCATCCACGGGATCGGCACGCCCCTTGAGCGGCGACGTACCGTGCAGGAACTGATGGAGCGGGTGGGGCTCAACCCCGAGCACTACAACCGCTTCCCCGCCGAGTTCTCCGGCGGGCAGCGGCAGCGCATCGGGGTCGCCAGGGCGCTCGCGCTCAGGCCCCGGCTGATCATCTGCGACGAGCCGGTGTCGGCGCTCGACGTGTCGATCCAGGCGCAGATCCTCAACCTGCTCAAGGACCTGCAGGACGACTTCGGCCTGACGTACCTGTTCATCGCGCACGACCTGTCGGTGGTCGAGCACGTCAGCGACCGGATCGCGGTCATGTACCTGGGGAAGGTCGCGGAGGTCTTCGTCGACCAGCCCCGCCACCCCTACACCCACGCCCTGCTGTCGGCGACCGCGGTCGCCGACCCGGATCTGGCCGAGCAGCGCCACCGCATCATCCTGGTCGGCGACGTGCCCTCGCCCATCGACCCGCCGTCGGGCTGTCGGTTCCACCCGCGCTGCCCGCGCGCGCAGGACGTCTGCTCCTCGGTGGAACCCGTCCTGGACGGGTTCGCCTGCCACTTCCCAGTGCAACCAGGGGAGACCTTGTGACACTCACCGAACTCCGGGTCGCCCCGGCAGCGCCCGCCATCGCCGGGCGCAGTCCGTGGCAGCTGGCCTGGCTCAGGATCAGAACCGACAAGGTGGCGCTGATCTCCGCGGTCGTCATCGTGGTCCTGATCGTGCTCGCCGCGACCGCGCCGCTCATCTCGGCGTGGAACGGCCACGACCCGGACGAGCCGTTCCGCGACGTCGGGATCACCGACGACGGGCTGCCCGTCGGGCCCAACGGCCAGTTCTGGTTCGGCACCGACCGCCTCGGCCGGGACCTGTTCGTCAGGGTCCTGTACGGCGCGCGGGTGTCGCTGGTCGTCGGGCTCGTGGCCACCGGGCTGGCCGCGCTGGTCGGGGTGGTGATCGGCCTGCTGGCCGGATACTACGGCGGGGTGATCGACACGCTGCTGTCGCGGCTCATGGACGTGGTGCTGTCGTTCCCCTACCTGATCTTCGCCATCGCGGTCGTGTCGATCGCCGGGCCGTCGCTGACCGCGACGATCGGGGTGATCTCGTTCTATTCCTGGGCGGCGATCGCCCGCGTGGTGCGCGGGCAGACGTTGTCGCTGAAGGAGCGGGAGTACGTCGAGGCGGCCAAGTCGCTGGGCGCGGGCGACCTGCGGATCATGTTCGTCGACATCCTGCCCAACCTGCTCGCGCCGGTGATCGTCCTGACCACGCTGCTGATCCCGGCGGCGATCGTGTTCGAGTCGACGTTGTCGTTCCTCGGGCTCGGCATCGTGCCGCCCACGCCGTCGTGGGGGAACCTGCTGAGCGAGGCACAGGGGTTCTACCGGGTGGCCTGGTGGTACCTGAGCTTCCCCGCCCTCACCCTGCTCGTCACGACGCTCGCCTTCAACCTGCTGGGCGACGGCGTCCGCGACGCCATCGACCCCAGGACGGAACGTCTGTTCGCCCGCCGTCGTCGGAGGTCACGTCGTGCTGCGTAGATTCCTTGTCCGGCGCGGCCTGCTCGGGCTGCTGGTGCTCTGGCTGGTCACGCTCGGCACGTTCTGCCTGTTCTTCGTCGCCCCGGGCGATCCGGCGCGCACCCTGGCCGGGCGGCAGGCGACGCCCGAGCAGGTGGAGCTGATCAGGCGAAACCTGGGGCTCGACCGGCCCCTCTTCGAGCAGTACCTCTCCTACCTGAACCGGCTGCTGCACGGCGACCTCGGGCAGTCGTACTTCTCCGGAGAGTCCATCGGCAAGCTGCTGGCCGCCGACTTCCCGCCGACCGCGTCCCTGGTGCTCGGTGGCGCGGTGTTGTGGTTCACCGTCGGTGTCGGGGCCGGGGTGTTCAGCGCCACCCGTGCGCGGTCGTTCCTGGACCGGGTGCTGACCTTGCTGGCGCTGGCCGGGGTGTCGATGCCGACGTTCGTGGTCGGGCTTTTGTTGCTGTACTTCCTGTTCTTCCAGCTCACCATGGCGGGGGCGCCCCTCCTGCCACCTGACTCCTACGTCGCGTTCACGACCAGCCCTGGGGAGTGGGCTCGGCACCTGATCCTGCCGTGGATCACGCTGGCGATGGTGATGGCCGCGTCCTATGTCCGGCTGACGCGGGGGTCGATGCTGGACGTCCTGGGCGAGGACTACATCCGTACGGCTCGCGCCAAGGGGGTTCCCGAGCAGCGGGTGATCTACCGGCACGGGCTGCGGGCGGCGTTGACGCCGGTGGTGACGCAGCTGGGGGTGGACGTGGGGACGTTGATCGGGGGGGTGGTGGTGACGGAGTCGGTGTTCGGGCTCGGGGGCATCGGGCAGGCGGTGGTGCAGGCGTTCATCAGCGGGGACCTGCCGGTCATCATGGGGGTGGTGGTGCTGGCCACCACGGCGGTGGTGGTGGCGAACCTGCTGGTGGACATCGCTTACGCGGTGCTGGACCCACGGGTACGGCTGGCGTAGAGGTTTGTCGAGCCTCGGGTGCGGCGGTCCTCCCTCTGCCGCACCCGAACCCGCCGTTGACCTGCCACCCTCTCGCCGCCCGACTCACCGATGTAACGGCGGCCGGCCACCTACGGGCGAGTGCCAATGGGAGAGGCCCCAAGCCCCGTGCGGCGGGTGGCGATCCCCTGGCCCGCCGTACCCCTTATCTTGCAAATTCTGTGGCCCGAGACTCCCGAACCACAGTGATCCGGATCTGCCCCGGATACGTGAGTTCCTCCTCCACCTGCTTAGCCACGTCCCGCGCGATCACCTGGGCCTGGATGTCGTCGACCCCGTCCGGCTTGACCATCACCCGGATCTCCCGCCCCGCCTGCATGGCGAAGACCTTGTCCACGCCCTCATACGACTGCGCGATCTCCTCCAACCGCTCCAGCCGCTTCACATAAGCCTCGAGCGACTCCCGCCGCGCCCCAGGACGGCTCCCGCTGATCGCATCGGCCGCCTGCGTCAGCACCGCCTCCACCGTCCGCACCTCGACCTCGTTGTGATGCGCTTCGATGGCGTGCACGACGTCCTCGTTCTCGCCATAACGCCGGGCGATCTCCGCGCCGATCAGCGCGTGGCTGCCCTCCACCTCATGCGTCAACGCCTTGCCGATGTCGTGCAGCAACGCGCACCGCTTCATCAGCGGCGCGCTCATCTTCAGCTCGGCCGCCATGATCCCGGCGATGTGGGCCGACTCGATGAGGTGCTTGAGGACGTTCTGTCCGTAGCTCGTGCGATACCTGAGCTGGCCCAGCAGCAGCGTCAGCTCCGGGTGCATCTCGGTGATCCCCAGCTCCACCAGCGCGTCCTCACCGGCCCGCGCGCACAGGTCCTGCACCTCGGCGCGGCTGCGGTCGTGCGCCTCCTCGATGCGCTGCGGATGGATCCGCCCGTCGAGCACGAGCTTCTCCAGCGTCAGCCGCGCGGTCTCGCGCCTGACCGGATCGAAACACGACAGGAGCACCGCTTCCGGCGTGTCATCGATGATCAGGTTCACCCCGGTGGTCGTCTCGAACGCCCGGATGTTGCGCCCTTCACGCCCGATGATGCGACCCTTCATCTCATCGCCGGGCAGGTGCAGCACGCTGACAACGGACTCCGCCGTCTGCTCGGCAGCCACCCGCTGTACGGCCAGCGTCACGATCTTGGTGGCCCGCTTCTCGCCCTCCTTGCGCGCCTCGCCCTCGATCTCCCGGATGATCAGCGCCGCCTCGCGCTTGGCCTGGTTCTCGATCTCCTTGACCAGCTCGTTCTTGGCCTGCTCGCCGGTGAGCCCGGACACGCGCTCCAGGATCGCCTTGCGCTCCCCCTCGACCTGCAGCAGCTCCTCGCGCCTGGTGGCCAGCTCGGTCTCGGTCTCGGCCAGCTTGCGCTCGCGCTCCGCCTGCCTGCGCGTCTCCTCGTCGAGCCGCTGCTCACGCTCGGCCAGGCGCCCTTCACGGCGTTCGAGGTCGGCTCTGAGCTCCTTGAGTTCGTGCTTGAGCGTGCGCTGCTCTTCCTCGACGTCCCGCCGCAGCTGGGAAGCGTTCTCCGCGGCCAGCTCGGACCGTCGCAGGATCTCGACGGCCTCGGTCTCGGCCTTGTCCCGAATCTGCCCAGCTTCCTTGCGCGCGAGCTCGAGCTCGTCCTGCGCCTCGGCCAGCTGCTCTGGAGTCGCTTTGAGCGGTTGTGGAGTCTGTACGGACGTCCTACGCAAGACGATCACCAGCGTCGCGATCATCCCAAATGCCAGCAGGAGCACCGCCACCGACAGCACCACAACAAGCGGCTCCATGTGCGCCCCGCCCTCCTCTTCAAAATACGGGGAGGATTACACGCACAGCGCAGACGGGACAGATATCGGCACAGGGGTAACCGGGCATCGACCAGCACAGCCGACACCTCGCCCAAGCCTTCGTCCGTCGCTCACCGGTATGGCAATCCGCACTGCGCGGAGTAACTCCTCACTGCCGTCGAGGTTATGCGTCGAAGAGGTAACGAGCAAGCAAAGACAGGCTGTCAAGCGTGTCTTACGACCCGCCCGCCGCGTTTTAAGCAGACACCATACGATCTTGCACGAAATACCCCGACACATCCCCACTACGCCCACATATCCCACATACCTCCCCACCCACCCCCACCCCACACCCCCCACAGCCCGCCATTTGGATCATGCCCCCAGACCCCCTCGCCGGGCCCCCAGAAGCACCACAGAGAGACCCACCACCGAAGCCCCTCGACCACAGAGCCGCAGAGCCAACCACGCCAGCGGATGCCACAGCAGCGAAGTACACGGATGAACGCCATGGCAGAGGAGCGCACGAGCGGATGTCCTAGCGAAGAAGGGCGCACGAGCGGATCAGCCCAGGCAGCGCGAACTGACCCATGGCGGGTGGATCGTCGCACCCAGCGACCATCTCTTCGTCGCCCCCCGCCACGCCCCCACGGCGTAATGGCCGACGCCCTCCCCCTCGACGCCCATCACCCCCAAGTGACCGTCACCCCTGGACGGCCATGCCCCCCGACCCGGACCGCCACCCCTGAACGACCATCACCCCCGACCCGGACCGCCACTCCCGAACGACCATCACCCCCGACCCGGACCGCCACCCCTGAACGACCATCACCCCTGAACGACCATCACCCCTGAACGACCATCACCCCGAACGACCGTCACCCCCGAACGACCGTCAGACCGAGCAGCCCCCATGCCCTAAAGATCGTCCTACAGCGAGAATCCGTCACATGCTGGGATCATCCTCAACCTCGATCCCCTCCTGCTCCAACGCCTCCCGAACCACCCGGAACGCCAGCCCAGGCGCATACCCCTTACGCGCCAGCATCCCCGCCAACCGCCGAATCCGCGCCTGAGGTTCCACGTTCCTCGTGGACGCCAACTTCCGCTCCACCAGCCGTCGAGCCGTCTCCAACTCCTGCTCAGGCTCCAACCGCTCCACAGCCTCGCTCACGGTCTCACTGTCAACCCCACGATGCCGCAACTCCTGAGCAAGCGCCCGCTTAGCCAACCCCCGCCCATGATGCCGAGAATCCACCCAAGCCTCAGCGAACGCCTCATCATTGATCAACCCAAGCTCAACAAACCGATCAAGTACGGCCTCCGCGGCTGCCTCAGGCACCTCCCGCTTCCGCAACGCCTCAGCCAGCTGCGCCCGCGTCTTGGGCGCCATGGTGAGCAACCGCAAACAGATCCCCCGAGCTACGGCCTCAGGATCAGCATCCATCTGACGACTGGCCGAACTCCCCTCAGCCGGCCCCTCAGGCAACCACCCAGAGCTCCGCCGCCCCCCACTCCCCCGACGCCGCCCTTTCCCCTTCCGCCCACCAGCCCGCCCCCCAGCAGACCCCAGCCCCTCACCCTCCCCAGCAGAGCCCGAACCCCCACCCCACCCGGCCGAGCCCGACCCCCCATCCTGACCGGCCGAGCCCGAGCCCCCATCCTGCCCGGCAGAGCCCCAAGCCCCGCTCCGCCCGGCCGAACCCCCATCCCGCCCAGCCGAGCCCCAAGCCCCATCCCGCCCAGCCCCCTCACTCCCGCCCGAGCCACCCCATAGCCCCGACGCCTCACTTCCGGCCGAACGCCCATCGCTGTCCCGAGCCTCATCAGCCCAGACATACACATCCGGCTCAGGGTCCGGCTGCCCACCCCGTACACCGCCGTCCCCCTCAGCACTGCCAGGTGAAGCGCTGTCCTCCTCCAGGGGAGCCGCGATCTCCGAAGCACCACCGACCCCGCCTCCCCCCTCAGCTTGAGAGGAACCCTCAGCAGGGACCTCGGGGGAAACGCCCTCATGGGAAGGCACGGCCTCGAAAGAAGACCCTGTCGGGACCGCCACTTCCTCCCACGAAGCGACAGCGTCCAGGGGAGCCATAGCTTCGTGGGGGGCTACAGCTTCTCGGGGTGCCCCAACCTCGTGGGGCGCTACAACCTCGTGGGATGCCCCAACCTCGTGAGGTGCCACGACCTCGTGGGATGCTACGACCTCGTGGGGTGCTACGACCTCGGGGCGATCAGCGGGATGGTTGCCGACAGGAGGCTGCGGCCGCGAGTCGAGAGGCTCCACGGACGCCTGCGGTGTCGACGCGAACGGATGGGTACGGCCAGCAGGTGTGTCAGCCGCACCCCCTGCCGCGAACGCCTCGAAAGCCCCCGCCCCCGGCCCTCCAGACGCACTCCACGACCCATCGGCGACGAAAGCATCGAACGCCCCAGACGCTCCACTACGGGACGATGTCTCAGCACGGTCATCGGTCGCGGGCGCAGCGAACAACGAACCCTCCGCAGCAGCCCAAGCAGCCGTCACATGCGCGGGCGGTCCCACCGAACGCGCAGCCTCCGCAGAGGACCCGCCTACCCGCGATCCATCCGTCCCACGTGCCGCCCCCTTGGCACGTCGCACACGCTTCCCCTGCGCCGGGCTCTCCGCCTTCGGGATGTCATCCGCACGCGGCAACTCACCCTCCGCAGGTGGCGTGGTCCCCTCATGCCGCGCACCCTCCGCAGGCAGCACGCCCCCTTCGTGCGACGCACCCTCAGCATGCAGCGCACCCTCCACCCCTGGTGCGCCACCCGCAGACGGGCCGTCACCCACACGCGAGTTCGCCTCCGCCCGTGAGCCCGTATCCTTACGCGAGCCCACCCCCTCACGCGAATCCGCACCTGAGCCCACCTCGCCACGAGGGCCCGCCCCCACGGGAAGGGCGTCCTCCGCAAGTGTGGGCACCGTCGCCGCAGACGTGGGCGGCGACTCCGGGTCAGTGGGACGCGGGGCGCGCGGTGGGATGGCCGACGGCCAGGCGTCGATCGCGGAGCGGGCGAGGTCGCGCCCGCCGCTGCCGGTGGTGTCCTGGGCGCGCCCGGCCCTGCGGGTGGGTGCGGCGCCCGTGTCCCGCCCGCCCCTTGGGGAGGAGGTGTCGTGGTCATGCGAACGAGACCCGTCGTTGTCCGAGGGTTCGTCTGTCCCGCTGGGCGTCGAGCGGCTGCCGTCTTGCCTCATGCCGTCCCGTTGCTCTCTGCGCCGGGGGCCTCGCCGCCCGGCGGGGTTGCGTGCTGACCCGCCGCGACAAGCCACGCGGCGGGGTGTCGGTGAGTGACCCTCCCGGCGGCGCGAGCCCGCACCGCCGGGAGGTGTAGGTGGGGTTAGACGTCGCCCGGCTTGGGAGCGGCCGCCGCCTTGGCGCCGCGGGCCGCCGGAGCGGGCGGGGCAGCGGCGGCAGCCGGCGCCGGGGCGTCGGCGGGAGCGTCGAGGCGCGGCCCGACACCCAGCTTGTCCTTGATCTTCTTCTCGATCTCGTTGGACATGTCCGGGTGGGTCTTCAGGAAGTTGCGCGCGTTCTCCTTGCCCTGCCCGAGCTGCTCGCCCTCGTAGGTGTACCAGGCGCCCGACTTGCGGACGAAGCCGTGCTCGACACCCATGTCGATCAGGCCGCCCTCACGCGAGATGCCCACGCCGTACAGGATGTCGAAGTCGGCCACGCGGAACGGCGGGGCCATCTTGTTCTTGACCACCTTGACGCGGGTGCGGTTGCCGACCGCCTCCGTGCCGTCCTTGAGGGTCTCGATGCGGCGGATGTCGAGCCGCACCGAGGCGTAGAACTTCAGCGCCTTGCCACCGGTCGTGGTCTCCGGCGAGCCGAACATGACGCCGATCTTCTCGCGCAGCTGGTTGATGAAGATCGCGGTCGTGCCGGTGTTGTTGAGCGCGCCGGCGACCTTGCGCAGCGCCTGGGACATCAGGCGGGCCTGGAGGCCGACGTGGCTGTCGCCCATCTCGCCCTCGATTTCCGCCTTGGGCACCAGGGCGGCGACGGAGTCGATGACGATGAGGTCGACGGCGCCGGAGCGGATCAGCATGTCGGCGATCTCGAGGGCCTGCTCACCCGTGTCCGGCTGGGAGACGAGCAGCGCGTCGGTGTCGACGCCGAGCTTCTTGGCATAGTCGGGGTCGAGCGCGTGCTCGGCGTCGATGAAGGCCGCGATGCCGCCGGCGCGCTGGGCGTTGGCCACCGCGTGCAGGGCGACCGTCGTCTTGCCCGACGATTCAGGCCCGTACACCTCGACGATCCTGCCGCGCGGCAGACCTCCGATGCCCAGCGCGACATCGAGGGAGATCGACCCCGTGGGGATCACTTCGATCGGGGCTCGCACCTCGTCGCCGAGGCGCATGACGGAGCCCTTGCCGAACTGCCGCTCGATCTGTGCGAGGGCAGTCTCAAGGGCCTTCTCGCGGTCGTTGATAGCCATGGGAACTCCCCTGTGGGGTCGTGGTCCGGTCAGTCGAGTGAAAGCTACGGGCTGCCACCGACAATTTCCGCCGAAGCCGGGGAAGAAGCGGTCCGGCGTTTCTCATCGTAGCCGAACGACTGTTCGATCTCATCACGAACACGCCATCAACGTGAACCTGGGCCCCCCGACCCGCGACTCTATGAATGTGACCGATGAGCTGCTGATTCTCCGGTGCCAGCTCGGCGAGCGCGAGGCGCTCACCGAGCTGGTCCGCGCGTGGCACGAGCCCGTATGGACTTATGTCAGGCGCATGCTCGACGCGGAGCGCGCCGACGACGTGGCGCAGGAGGTCTGGCTCGCCGTACTGAAAGGACTGCCCAGGCTCAAGGACCCGGCCAGGTTCACCCCCTGGCTGTTCACGATCGCCAGGCGGGCGGTCATGAACAGGCTCAGGCAGCAGTACGGCGAAGCCGAGCCGATGGAGATCGAACCGCAGGGCGAGGCGCCCTTCGACCGCGCCGAGCTCATCGAGGGGCTGGCCGCGCTCCCTCCGAAGGAACGGGAGATTCTCGTCCTGTTCTACCTGGAAGACCTGTCGATCGAGGACTGCGCCGAGATCTGCGCGATCCCGGCGGGAACCGTTAAGTCCCGGCTCAACAGGGCCCGTCGCCTGCTCAGGAAGGAACTCGCATGAACGAGGACGAGATGCTCGCCCGGCTGTCCGGCGCGCTGTCGCCCTGGCGGCGCGTGAGGGTCGTCTGGGCCCTGGTGGCAGGGGTTGCTGGCGCCGTTTTCACCGGTTCGCTCTGGGCCACGGAGCCGGGGCCGCTGCCCGCCAGGACGAATCTGGCTTTCGCCGCGATCACCGCGTTCTGCGTGGCGTGGGCGGTGTACGGCGCGTGGGCGATCAACAGGAGGACGGCTCTGCTGGCCGTCGACCGGGTGATCGCGGCGTGGATCGCGATGGGCGCCTCGGTGGTGACGACGGCATTGCTCGCCTTCGCCGCGCCGCAGGCTCTGGTGGTGGGAATCATCGCGATCGTCGCGTCCGGGGCGCTTGCCGTACAGGCCCATAGAAAGCGCGCGGCGCTGCTGAAGCGCAGGAACGAGCTCAGCTGACAGACATTCACGGGCATTACGCCGCGCCTGTTGCCACGGCCATGACCTGGGGCGATCCTGGGAGAAAGGTCGAAGGGCGGCGACGTGACGAGCACGTACACCGGTGAACGGCGCACCCATCTGGAGGCTCTGGCCGAACTCCTTCCCGATCACGGGCTCGTCGGCCGCATGATCGGCGGCGACGATCCCGTGCTCTGGGCCTGGCATCCGAGGACGGGCCGTCAGACGATCATCTTCGCCACCCCGACGACCGGCGGCTGGCTCTTCCTGTGGGCGCCCGGCGGCCAGGGCGAGGCGGACGATCTAGAAGCGGCGGCGGAAAAGCTCAAGTCGACGCTCAGCGAAGGTTAGACGCGACGTCCTCCACCTGGCACACCGCGCGCCACACGGACTTCGCGCTCTCGCCGTCGGCCAGCGCCTGCGTGACCGTACGGCCGCCGAGCGGGGCGATGACGTAGTCGCGCGCCCACGATTCGGCGTACGTCCCGCCGAAGTGAGCGTGCATCCTTCTCCAGAACTCGGTCAGGCGCATTTTCCAAGTATGGAACCAGGCCTGGAGTGGGTAGGACGAGCCACATGGCGAAATCCCCCAAACACGCCCCCCATCCCAGCGCCGTGACGAAGGCGCACCGGGCGAAGCGCCGCCACATCCTCCTTCTGCAGCGGCAGGCCGTACAGCAGGACAAAGCCGAGCGTTCCGAGCGGCATCAGGGCATCAACCGGCAACCGCGCGAAGGAGGGTCGCGTACGCGGAGAGCGTCGCGCAGATAGTCACATCACGCGCGAGCCGTACATCTCACCGAGATGGTCGGCGAGCAGCTCCAGCCGGGCGCCGTCGGGGTCCCTGAAGTAGATGGAGGCGCCGCTCTCGATCTGGTGCGGCACGCCGGCCATCTCCAGCTTGCCCCTGAGCCGCTCCCACGTGGCCGGGTCGACGGAGATCGCGATGTGGTGCAACCCGCCCAGAACCTCTTGGTAAGGCCCGAGCTCCAGGCCGGGGAAGTCGAAGAAGGCCAGCAGGTTGCCGTTGCCTATGTCGAAGAAGAAGTGGTTGGAACCCTTGTAGTCGCGGTTCTCGAAGATCTCGGTGAGCGGAAACTCCAGGAGCTCCTGGTAGAAGCGGATGGTTCGCTCGACGTCCGACGACAGCAGTGCGAAGTGGTGCAGACCTCGCGCGCTGCTCGACGGCCTGTGCGGCAGGAGGTACCGCTCCCTGATGCGCTCGCGCTCGGCCTCGATGGCCGCGTGATCGATGCTCACAGACCTCACCTCTCCGCCTGTATGTCCCCGCAGATCGGGGCTCAATCGCCCCACGCAGCCTCAATCTCTTTTCTGTCGGTACGGCGAGGCACACTGAACAGGTGAACTTCAGCAGGGTGACCAGGGAGTGGTTCGACGGCGCCTTCGCCGCGCCGACCGCGGCGCAGGAGGGCGCCTGGGCGTCGATCTCGCGCGGCGACAACACGCTGGTGGTCGCCCCGACGGGTTCCGGCAAGACGCTCGCCGCCTTCCTGTGGTCACTCGACCGCCTCACCGTAGAGCCGCGCACCGACAAGACGTGCAGGGTCCTCTACGTCTCGCCGCTCAAGGCGCTGGCGGTCGACGTGGAGCGCAACCTGCGCGCGCCGCTGGCCGGGCTCAAGCAGACCGCGCGGCGGCTCGGCGAGCCCGTGCCCGAGATCTCGGTGTCGATCAGGTCGGGCGACACCTCGGCAGAGGAGCGCAGGCGGTTCGCCTCGAAGCCGTCCGACATCCTCATCACCACACCTGAATCCCTGTTCCTGCTGCTCACCAGCCAGGCGCGGGAGGCGCTGCGCGGCGTCGAGACGGTGATCGTCGACGAGGTGCACGCGGTGGCCGCGACCAAGCGCGGCGCGCACCTGGCGGTCAGCCTGGAGCGGCTCGACGCGCTGCTGGAGAAGCCCGCCCAGCGCATCGGCCTGTCGGCGACCGTGCGTCCGGTGAGCGAGGTGGCCGCCTTCCTCGGCGGCTCGCGCCCGGCGACCGTCGTGCAGCCGCCCTCGGACAAGGAGATCGAGGTGCGGGTCGTCGTCCCGATCGAGGACATGACGGAGATCGAGTCGCAGAACGGCGAGGAGCAGACCAACAGGTCGATCTGGCCGCACGTCGAGGAGCGGTTGTTCGACCTGATCGAGCAGCACAGCTCGACGATCGTGTTCGCCAACTCGCGGCGGCTGGCCGAGCGGCTCTGCACGCGGCTCAACGAGCTGGCCTATGCGCGCCAGCAGGGCACGGAGGTCGTCGACCTGTCGATCTGGGAGACGGGTTCCGCCGCTCCCGCTGAGGTGATGGCGCAGGCAGGAGCGTCCAAGGGCGCGATCCCCGAGATCGTCCGCGCGCACCACGGCTCGGTGTCGAAGGAGGAGCGCGCCCAGATCGAGGAGGCGCTGAAGTCGGGGCGGTTGCCGGCCGTGGTCGCCACCTCCAGCCTGGAGCTGGGCATCGACATGGGCGCCGTCGACCTCGTGGCCTGCGTGGAGGCGCCGCCGAGCGTGGCCAGCGGGCTGCAGCGCATCGGGCGGGCCGGGCACCAGGTGGGCGCGGTGTCGCGTGGCGTGATCTTCCCGAAATATCGCGGCGACCTGGTGCAGACGGCCGTGGTGGCCGAGCGGATGAAGAGCGGGCAGATCGAGGAGTTGCGCTATCCGCGCAATCCGCTCGACGTGCTGGCGCAGCAGATCGTGGCGATGACGGCGCTCGACGACTGGACGGTCGAGGAGCTGGAGACCGTGGTCAAGCGGGCCGCGCCGTACGCGACCCTGCCCAGGAGCGCGCTGGAGGCGACGCTCGACATGCTGGCCGGGCGCTACCCGAGCGAGGAGTTCGCCGAGCTGCGCCCGCGCATCGTGTGGGACCGGGTCACCGGAACGCTCCAGGGGCGGCCGGGCGCGCAGCGGCTCGCGGTGACCAACGGCGGCACGATCCCCGACCGCGGGCTCTTCGGGGTGTTCCTCGTCGGCGAGAAGGCCTCGCGGGTGGGCGAGCTCGACGAGGAGATGGTGTACGAGTCGCGGGCCGGCGACGTGTTCGTGCTCGGCGCCTCCTCTTGGCGCATCGAGGACATCACCGCCGATCGGGTGCTGGTCTCCCCCGCTCCCGGCCAACCGGGCAAGCTGCCGTTCTGGCACGGCGACATGCTGGGCCGTCCGGCCGAGCTGGGGCGGGCGATCGGCGAGTTCCTGCGCAACCCTGACGAGGAACGGCTGCGCGCCGCCGGGCTCGACTCCTTCGCCACGGCCAACCTGCTGGCCTACATCGACGAGCAGCGCGCGGCCACCGGCTACGTGCCCGACGACCGGACCCTGCTGGTGGAGCGGTTCCACGACGAGCTGGGCGACTGGCGGGTGGTGATCCACTCCCCCTACGGCGCGCGGGTCCACGCGCCGTGGGCGCTGGCGATCAACCGGCGGCTGCGCGAGCGTTACGGCGTCGACGTGCAGGCGGTGCACTCCGACGACGGCATCGTGCTGCGCATCCCGGACACGCTGGCCGAGCCGCCGAGCGACGTGGCCGCCTTCGACGCCGACGAGATCGAGCGGATCGTCACCGAGGAGCTGGGCGGCTCGGCGCTGTTCGCCTCTCGGTTCAGGGAGTGCGCCGGGCGGTCCCTGCTGCTGCCCCGCCGTACCCCTGGGAAAAGGACCCCGCTGTGGCAGCAGCGGCAGCGGGCCGCGCACCTGCTCGGGGTGGCGTCGCAGTACGCGTCGTTCCCCGTGGTCCTGGAGACGATGCGCGAGTGCCTGCAGGACGTCTTCGACGTGCCCGGCCTGGTGCAGCTCATGCGGGACATCGCTGCGCGGCGGGTGCGGGTGGTGGAGGTGGAGACGTCGCAGGCCTCGCCGTTCGCCGCCTCGCTGCTGTTCCACTACATCGGCGCTTTCATGTACGAAGGCGACGCTCCCCTCGCTGAACGGCGTGCGCAGGCGCTGGCGCTGGACACGTCGCTGCTGGCGGAGCTGCTCGGCCAGGCCGACCTGCGCGAGCTGCTCGACCCCGACGTGATCGCCGACGCCGAGCGCGAGCTGGCCAGGCTCGACCGGCCGCTGCGCGACCTGGAAGACCTGTCCGACCTGCTGCGTTCGCACGGCCCGCTGCTGGCGGCCGACGTCAGCGTCCGCTCGGGCGACCCCGCGTGGCTCGACGAGCTCGAACACGCCCGCCGCGCCATCCGCGTGCGCGTCGCCGGAGCGGAACAGTGGGTCGCGATCGAGGACGCCGCACGCATGCGCGACGGCCTCGGCGCGCCGCTGCCCGTGGGGGTGCCGCACACGTTCCTGGAGCCGGTGGCCGACCCGCTCGGCGACCTGCTGGCCCGCCACGCGCGCACCCGCGGTCCCTTCCATGCCGGTACGGCTGCCGCCAGGTTCGGCCTGGGCGTCGCGGTGGTCACCGACGCGCTGCGGCGGCTGGCCGCTTCTGGCCGGGTGGTGAACGGCGAGTTCCGTCCTGGCGGGCGGGGCGAGGAGTGGTGCGACGCGGGCGTGCTGCGGATGCTGCGCCGCAGGTCGCTGGCGCGGCTGCGCAAGGAGGTCGAACCGGTCTCCGCCGAGACGCTGGCGGCTTTCCTTCCTGTATGGCATGGCATTTCCGGCACGCGGGCGGCGCGGGGGATGGACGCGCTTGTGGGGGTCATCGAGCAGTTGCAGGGGGCGGCGGTGCCCGCTTCCGCGCTGGAGACGCTGGTGCTGCCCTCGCGGGTGCCCGGCTACTCGCCCGCGCTGCTCGACGAGCTGACCGCGTCGGGCGAGGTCATGTGGGCGGGCAACGGGTCGCTGCCCGGCGGGGACGGCTGGGTGTCGCTCTACTTCGCCGACACCGCTCCGCTGCTGCTGCCCGACCCGGCCGACATCACGCTCACGCCGTTGCACACGCGGATCCTCGAGGTGCTGGGCGGGGGTGGCGCGCTGTTCTTCCGCGGGCTGTCCGACCAGGTCGGCGCACTCGACGACCAAGCCCTTTCGTCTGCTTTGTGGGATCTGGTGTGGTCGGGGCGGGTTTCCGGCGACACGCTGGCCGCGCTGCGTTCGACGCTCGGGTCCGGGCGGCCTGCGCACCGGCCAGCCACGACGCGGCGGCGGCGCGCTGTGCTGCCTTCGCGCAGCGGGCCGCCTACGGTGGCTGGGCGGTGGTGGTTGCTGCCCTCGCCCGCCGTGGACGGGACGTTGCGTGCGCAGGCGCAGGCTGAGGTGCTGCTGGAGCGGCACGGGGTGGTGACCCGGGGGGCGGTGATGTCGGAGCGGCTGCCTGGAGGGTTTGCTGCGGTTTACCAGGTGTTGCGGGCTTACGAGGAGAGCGGGCGGTGCCGGCGGGGGTACTTCGTGGAGGGGTTGGGCGGCGCGCAGTTCGCGTTGCCTGGTGCGGTGGACCGCATGCGCGCCCTCTCCCCCACCCCACTGGGCGGGACCGAGCCTTCGTCGGCTCCCTTCGCCGGCGCCGCTGGTTCCCAGGGTGGGTTGCCACTCGGCGGAGACGCTTCGGCTTCTCGGAGCGGGGCGCCTTACGAGGAGCGCCCTGACGGTGGCGGTCCCTCCTTCCGGGGCGGCTCGCCGTACGGTGGGCGTCCTGAGGCTTCCGGGTCGCGTGGGCGGTCGGGGCCGCGGGCGATCGTGCTGGCGGCGGCGGATCCGGCGAACCCGTTCGGCGCGGCGCTGCCGTGGCCGGTGCATCCCGGGGAGCTCGGCCACAAGCCTGGGCGGAAGGCGGGGGCGTTGGTGGTGCTCGTCGACGGCCGGTTGGTGTTGTACGTGGAGCGGGGCGGGAAGACGCTGCTCTCCTTCGCGGACGAGGACGCGTTGCAGCCTGCGGTGGACGCGTTGGCGCTGGCGGTGCGTGATGGGGCGTTGGGGAAGCTGACGGTGGAACGCGCCGACGGCACCTCGATCACCGACTCACCGTTGGGGGCGGCGTTGGAGGCGGCAGGCTTCCACCCCACCCCCCGCGGCCTCCGCCTCCGCGCCTGACCTACACACCCGGCCAACAACCCGTAGAGGTCTCACCCCACACTGGCCAACAACCGCACAGAGGTCTCAGTCCCTGCTCGCCCTCCGACCCCGGAGGGCGAGCCCCGTCGCCCGAAGGGCCCAGCAACAACCGCACAGAGGACTCAGCCCCTGCTCGCCCTCACACCCCGGAGGGCAACCCCCGTCGCCCGAAGGACCGCCTGCGCTGCCTACGTCGTTCACGCCCGCTTCCCTCCCTGCCTTCTTCGTCGCCGTCTCCCCTGTCGTGCGCGCTGCGGTCGCCGCCATCGCACTCATCCGCGGTAAAGGGCGCCGGGCACTGCCGCACGCCGTCCCGCCGACGCGGCGCCTGGGAGCGCGTGGCCCGCGGCGTATGTGAAGCGGCGTGGAGACTGTCGCGTGAGGTGGTGCGTGGTCGGGGATACGCGAAGCGAGCCGGGGGCGCGGGTGGGCCGCGGGCGCGGGCGCGAAGGCGGGGGCGGGAGGCGGGCTGGGGGCGGGCTGGGGGCGTCGGGTGCAAGGTGGGTGGGTTCGAGGAAGTGGGGTAATGCGGAACGAACCCTTCCGCATTGGGTGGGAGGGTTGGGGCATGGAAAACATCGAGAGGTTCCGGGTCGACGTTTCGCAGGCGGAGCTCGACGAGCTTCAGGGTCGGCTGCGCCGTACGCGCTGGGCTGGACGGCTGCCTGGCCAGGACTGGCAGCGCGGGGTACCCGTGGAGTACCTGCGCGAGCTGGTCGACTACTGGCAAGACGGGTACGACTGGCGGGCGCAGGAAGCCAGGCTCAATGCCTTTCCGCAGTTCACCACCGTCATCGACGGCCAGCGCATCCACTTCATCCACGTTCGGTCGGCCAAGGCCGACGCCGTACCGCTGATCATGACGCACAGCTGGCCCAACACGGTCGCCGAGTTCATGGACGTCATCAACCCGCTGGTCGAGGCGGGGTTCGATGTGGTTGCGCCGTCCCTGCCCGGGTTCGGGTTCTCGCCGTTTCCCGAGCCTGCCGACGAACGGCCCTGGAGCATCGTCCGGGTGGCGCACACCTGGGCGGTGCTCATGGAGAGGCTCGGGTACGAGCGCTACGGGGCGCATGGGAACGACGCCGGGGCGCTGGTCACTCCGCAGCTCGCGGCGCTCTATCCGGACAGGGTGATCGGGTCGCACATCACCGCGGGGCTGGGGGTTCCCACCGGGGTGCCTGGTGAGCTGGACGGGGCTTCCGAGGAGGAGCTGGCTGGGCTCGCGAAACTGGGGGCGCTGTTCGCGGGCGGGAGCGGGTACGGGACGTACCTGGCTAACCGGGTCCAGACGCTGGCGTATGGATTTGTGGATTCGCCGGTCGCGCAGCTCGCCTACCTCGTCGAACGGTTCCAGGAGTTCGACGGGTGGGCCGGGGTGGAGACCGTCGGGCGGGATCAGCTGCTCACCAACGCCAGCATCTACTGGCTGACGGGCACCGGCGGGTCGTCGTCCTGGACGTACTACGAGGGTGCAGCCGGGATGCCGATCGACCAGAAGGCGGTGCCCACCGGTGTCTCGCACGGCGGGTATCCGATCATGCGCAGCATCGCCGAGCGCGGCAACGACATCGTGCACTGGGCGGGGTACCACGCGAGCAGCCACATGGTGGCGATGGTCGATCCCGCGGGTTTGGTGGACAGCATCACAACATTCTTCGCAGTGGGTAGTAAACCTGCATGAAGGTGACATCGGAGGACATCGGGGTTCTGTTGCTGCGGGTGCCTGTCGGGTTGTTGCTGATGGGGCACGGGGCGCAGAAGCTGTTCGGCTGGTTCGGCGGCGGTGGGCCGGAGAAGACGGGTCAGATGATGACCGCGCTCGGGTATCCGCAGGGGCGGCTCATGGGGGTCGCCGCCGGGCTGGGCGAGGTGGGGGCGGGGGCGGGCATCGCGCTGGGGGCCGCGACGCCGCTCTCGTCGGCGGGGCTCATCGCGACGATGACCAACGCGGCTGTGTCGGCGCATCTGCCGAAGGGGTTGTGGGCGCAGCACGGGGGGTTCGAGTATCCGCTGGTGCTGGGGACCGGGGCGGCGGCGCTGGCGGTGCACGGGCCGGGGGCACTGTCGGTGGACGCGGTGCTGGGTCAGCAGCGTAAGGGGCTGCTGTGGGGTGCGGTCGCCGTGACCGCGGGCCTGGTAGGGGCGGCCGCCGTCCTCGCTCTGCGCCGCAGGGAACAGGCGAAGGAGCAGGAGTGACCGCCCGCCGCGGGTGATGCGCGAGGGTCGGCGGTGGTCAGGCGTGGGGTCGCAAAGCCGCCGGGGCAGTGCGCCCGGGGGAACCCCAAGGAGCCAAGGGAGCGCCCGTGAAGGAGCCCCGGGGAAAGGACCCCGGGAGGGAGCAGTAGCCTGGTCGGCGCCGAGGGCAGCACCGCGAGGAGCCTGTCATGGCTGTAGCGGCCACGATGGTCAGGATGAAGATCGCCATCATCCGCAACTCGATGACCGGCGGGCGCGCCGGGCTGATCGGCTCGGCCGCGGTGCTCGGCGTCATCCTGGCCGGCGGCACGATCTTCCTGGCCTTCCAGAGCGCGGACCTGCTCGCCGCGGCGTACGCCGTCTGGATGCTCGGCTGGATCCTCGGCCCCGCCTTCGCGGGCGGCGGCGACGAGACCCTGCGCCCCGAGTACTTCTCCCTGATCGGCCTGAAGCAGACCCGCCTGGCGCTGGGCCTGCTGATGTCGGCGTTCGTCGGCGTCGCGCCGCTGGTCAGCCTGCTGGCCCTCACCGGCCTGGCGGTCTTCGGCGTACGGCAGAGCCCGGGAGCCACACTGGTCGCCGTGCCCGCGATGCTGCTGCAGCTCACCCTCTTCGTGCTGATGTCCCGCGTGGCGGTCGCGCTGCTGGGCCTGGCGCTGCGCTCGCGGGTGGGCGCGATCGGCGCGGGCGTGCTCAACGGGTTGATCCTGGCCATGCTCGGCCAGGGCTGGGTGTTCGGCGTCGCCTTCGGCCGGCAGGGCGAGCTGCCGCCGACGGTGGCCACGGTGGTCCGCTACCTCCCGTCCGGCTGGGGGCTGCTCGCCGTGGAGTCCAGCCCGTGGATGCTGGTGGCGATGGCGCTGGCCATCGGGCTGCTCCTGGCCGCGTGGGCCGCGCTGCTCACCCTGCGGGCCGGTTCCGTCAAGGCCTCGGCGCGCGGGCGCAGGCCGATGCGGGCGACGACGGCGCAGGGCGCGGTGGTGGCCAAGGAGTTGCGGACCTGGTCGCGCGATCTGGTGCGTACGCATCAGCTGACCTTCGCCCTCGCCTACGGGATCTTCTTCGCCGGCGCCCCGCTCGTCCTCGGGTGGTACGGCATGCTGCCGTGGGCCGCGCCGATCTTCGTGGTGATGGCGGCCGCGATGACCGCGAACCTCTACGGCGGCGACGGCACCGCGTTATGGCTCCTGATCATGGCGAGCGCGACGGACGTGCGCGGACGGCAGCGCGCCTGGCTGCAGGCGGTGGCGCCGATCGCGATCGTGCTGGCGGTGGCGTTCACCGCGGTCAACGGCGGGCCGTGGCCGGTGATCCTGGCGGTCCTGCCCGCCGTGCTCGGCGGTGCGGCCGGGCTGGTGCCGCTGGTGGCGGTGTACGCGCTGGTCCCCGGCACCGATCCGCACAAGCGCGCGGGCAACCCGCTCAAGTCGAGCGAGGACGACGGCGGCATGACCGGCCTCGCCTACCTGATGTTGTTCCTGGCGCTGCTCACCGGGGTTCCCGCCGGGATCGTGGCGGTCGTGTACGGCTGGCCGGGCGTGGCGGTCGGCGTGCTCACGGGAGCGCTCTGCTTCTGGGGGTTCGGGCTGCTGGCCGAGCGGCGGATCAGCGCGGCCGGGCCGGAGCTGCTGGAGATGATGCGCACCGGCAGGCGCCCGGAGAGCTCGTGGAGCTTCACGATCGACGACATGCCGCAGGCCAAGAGGACGCTCGTGTGGACCTGCATGGGGCTCGGCGCGATCCCGCTGGTGCCGCAGGGCGTCGTCGCGGCGGTGTTCGTCGCCAACGGGCAGGTGCGGCACAGCTGGTTCCTGGCCACCTACATGCCGCCCGGCCTGCAGTTTCCCGTGGCGATGGGGATGATCCTGCTGGGGATCGGCATGTACGCCACGGGCATCGTCACCTACAAGCGGCACATCACGCGACGATAGAGGTGGGCCCGTAGACGGCGTGGGACGCGCCGGTCGTGTAGGCCCAGTAGCGGTCGCCGTAGGACCAGTGCCACCACTCGGTCGGATAGTTCACCAGGCCCACGCCTTCGAGGGCCGCACCGAGGATCTTGCGATGGGAGCGCGCTTCGCCGGAAATATCGGGGGAAGCGGTGAAGCAGGCGCCCGCGCTCTCCTCGGGCGTGTCGTTGACCGCCGTGCCCATGTCGTACTCGGTGCCGTCGTCGGCGCACAACGTCAGGTCGACCGCCGCGCCCGCCGTGTGCGGCGCGACCGGCACCGGCGACACGTACCGGGAAGCCGCAGCGTAGAGGTCGTCGGGCGACATGTCGGGGTAGGTGCGTCGCAGCGTGTCGCTGTAGGAGTCGAAGATCTCCTGCTGCACCGCGATCTCCCGGTACCCCTCCACGATCAGCAGGTGGAACCCGGCGGGCAGCCGCCGCTCGGCCCGCTCCAACCGCCCCAGCAACCCGGCGCGCAGGAACGAGTAAGCCCCGGACGCGGACGCCATGCGCTCGTCGAGTCGCAGCCGCCCACGGACCGGCGCCAGTGCCTCACCACACTCCCGCACCTCGATCGCGGCCACGCGGGGGTCTGAGATGAGCACGATGTCCATAGCTGGAAATTTTCACACAGTGTCGGAGAAGACCTGTTCACGGGCCTGCTCCAGCGCGGCGACCAGCGCCCCGCGCAGCACCGGGTTGCCGGAGACCCCGGTCGTGACCACGCTGGGCTGGCTGGGGCAGAAGCGCGCGACGGCCGCCTCCACCCGGTCGGCGAGCTGCCTGCCGCCCGCCCTGCCGATGTCGCCGCTGAGCACGATGAGACCGGGATCGAGGACGACGGCCACCGCCGCGACCCCCACGGCGAGGCGTTCAGCGACCGCGTCGAGGAAGCCGACCGCGCCGATGGCGGCAGCCGTACGGACCTGGTCGGGAACGGTTCTGCCCGTGACGCCGAACGACGCGGCCAGCCCGGCGAGGGCGTCGTGGCCCACCAGGCGCTGGAAGGACCCGGACTGCGGCTGGCTCACGTCGGCGGGCAGCGGCTCGCCGGGCACGGGCAGCCAGCCGATCTCGCCGGCGCCCCCGGTGATGCCGCGGTGCAGCCGCCCGCCCAGCATGACGCCGAGGCCCTGGCCGACCCCCGCCCAGATCACCACGAAGTCATCCTGGCCGACGGCCGCGCCGTAGAAGTGCTCGGCCAGCGCGACGAGGTTGACGTCGTTCTCGATGGTGACCGAGGCGCCGAGCGTCGCGCGCAGCGAGGCGAGGACCCCGACGTGCCACGACGGCAGGTCGTAGGAGAAGCGCACGTCGCCCGTGCGCGGGTCGACGACGCCGCGGGTGCCGATGACGAAAGCCCGCAACTGCGACTGGTGGATGTTGGCGGAAGCGCACGCGCGTTGAACCGCGTTATGCACGGTCTTGACCGGATCTTTGCCGTCGGCGGGATTGACCGTGATCTCGACAACGATTTTACCTGTGATGTCGGCCACAGCGACGGTGATGCTGTCGGGCAGCACTTCGAGCCCGGCGACGTACGCACTCGCGGCGACGACGCCGTACAACGCAGCGTTGGGACCCCGGCCGCCCGCCCGTTCCCCCGCGACCTGAACGAGGCCCCTTTCCTCCAGGCGTGCCAGCAGTTGTCCTGCGGTTACCTTGGAGAGCCCGGTGCGTTCGCCCAGCTCAGCGCGGGTGAGAGGACCGTCGGAGAGAAGGAGTTCGAGTGCGGCTCTGTCGTTCAACCTGCGCAACAGCCGTGGAGTCCCCGGACTCTGGGTCATGGACGTGCCCCCTCTCGTCACGATCAGCTAACACCTGTTTCTTTTAAGAAAGTTTCTTGTTAGTTTAGCAGCAGTCAACACGACACTGACGATCAGCCAGGTGCGGACCTCAGGCCCAGCACCCGATGAGCGCAAACCCCGACGCGTTTTAGCCGGGAAGGGAGAACCCTAGTGAGGATCGCTAAGATCACGGCCACTTCGGTCACCACGGCCGCCCTGGCCCTGGGCCTGGCCGCATGTGGCTCGAGCGAGACCCCCAAGGCCTCGGAGGCGCCCAAGGCCGCCGAGTCCTCCGCCCCCGCGGGCCCCAAGTACGCGGGCAAGACCCTCACCGTCTGGCGTCTTGGTGACAGCAACCCCGCTGCCGCCAAGTACATGGAGGAGCTCAACGCCGAGTTCAAGAAGGTGACCGGCGCCGACGTCAAGCTCGAGTGGATCCCCTGGCCGCAGGTCAACGACAAGTTCGCCGCCGCCGCGACCGGCGCGGGCCCGGACGTCACCGAGATCGGCAACGACCAGGTCCCGCTGTGGCAGAGCCAGGACGCGCTCACCCCGATCACCGACATCGCGCACGCCGGTGACCAGGCGCAGATCCCGCAGAACCTGTTCGGCCTGGAGACCATCGACAACGAGGTCTACGGCATGCCTTGGGGCGCCGGCGCTCGCGCCGTGCTCTACCGCAAGGACTGGTTCAAGGAGCTGAAGATCGAAGTCCCCAAGACGTGGGACGAGGTCGTCGCGGCGGGCAAGAAGATCCAGGCCAAGAAGGGCGCCGGCGTCGACGGCTTCGCCTTCAACGGCGGCTCTGACGCCAACCACCTCCTGGGCGCCTTCGCCTGGTCCGAGGGCGGCGAGTACGCCGTCAAGGAGGGCGACAAGTGGGTGGGCAAGCTCACCGACCCGACCTTCCAGAAGGGCTTCGAGCGCTACGTCAGCCTGGTCAAGGACGGCCTGTCCGGCAAGGCGAACCTGACGCTCAACACGGTCGACATCCGCAAGCGCTTCGCCAACAACAAGGTCGGCATGTACCTCACCGCCGGCTGGGACCTGCCCGGCATCGAGGTCGACTCCAAGGGCAAGCTCAAGGCCGACAAGCTGGGCTTCTTCCCGCTGCCCGACACCAAGGGTGAGGTCGCCCCGTCGTTCTTCGGCGGCAACGACATCGCGCTCTGGGGCGGCACCAAGGAGGCCGACCTCGGCAAGGAGTACCTGAAGCTCGCCACGAACAAGACGTGGGCCGACAGGTACGCCAAGGAGGGTGGCCTGCTCCCGATCTACCCGGACACGCTGGCCGCGCTGAACGAGGACCCGGCCCAGGGCCCGTTCGCCCAGGCCTTCGCCAAGGCCAAGGCGTTCCCCGCCGACTCCAACTGGACCGAGGCCGGCGAGACCAAGGCCGTGCTCCAGAACGCGGGCCGCGCGGTCATCGAGGGTAAGAAGGACGTCGCCACGGCCCTGGCAGACGCCAACAAGGAACTCGAAGAGATCCTGAACCAGTAGTAATGGCTGACACGTCTACGATCGCCCGGGGCGGGGGTTCATCCCCCGCCCCGGGGCGGCGCCGCAGAAGCTCCCGCCGCCCGACCAGGGCCAGCGGGCTTCCCAACTGGGCCGTCCCGTACGTCCTTCTCGTGCCTGGCCTGTTGGTGATCGCTGGACTTCTGCTGTACCCGATGGTGCAGCTGGTCATCATTTCCTTCCAGAAGTTCGGCATCGCGCAGCTGCGCGGCAAGCCGGCCATCTGGGTGGGCTGGGAGAACTTCCAGAAGGTTCTCGGCAACGACCTGTTCTGGTCCTCGCTGCGCAACACGGTGGTCTTCGCCGCCGTCGCCGTGACGCTCACCCTGGTGGTGGGCACGGCGGTCGGCGTCCTGCTGAACAAGCTGGGCAAGAAGATGTCGCTGTTCGTGGTGATCGGGCTCATGTTCGCCTGGGCCATTCCCCCTGTGGCCCAGTCCGCGATCTGGCGCTCCCTGTTCGACGCCGACTCCGGCATCATCAACTGGGCGCTGAACCTCCTGCCGGACTGGCTGTCGCAGCTCGTGTTCGGCCGGGCCGACTGGACCGGCGAGCCGTGGCTGAACGACGCCTTCACCGTGTACATCGTGCTGATCTTCTGCGTGGTGTGGGCGGGCGTCCCGTTCATCGCGGTCTCGGTGCTGGCCGGGCTCAAGGGCATCCCCAACGAGCTGTACGAAGCGG
This sequence comes from Nonomuraea sp. NPDC050556, assembly GCF_044457355.1. Classification (NCBI taxonomy): domain Bacteria; kingdom Bacillati; phylum Actinomycetota; class Actinomycetes; order Streptosporangiales; family Streptosporangiaceae; genus Nonomuraea; species Nonomuraea sp. NPDC050556. Next base: position 103,147 of record NZ_JBITGU010000007.1, read on the forward strand.
CCACGATGGACGGTTCCAGCGCCTGGCGCACGTTCAGGAAGATCACGCTTCCGCTGCTGAAGCCGGTCTTTGCCGTGCTGGCGGTGCTGTCGATCATCTGGGACTTCAAGGTCTACACCCAGCTGCACATCCTGCTGAACGGCCCCACCAACCGTGAGGCGTTCAACCTGTCGATGTACTCCGTGGCCGAGGCGTTCAAGCCGCCGCCCAAGATGGGCACGGGCGCGGCGATCTCCATCGTCCTGACGATCATCCTGCTGATCATCACGGTGTTCTACGTCAGGCAGATCGTGAAGCAGGAGGACATGTGAACCCGTTGACACGTAAGCGCATCGGCAAGATCGCGCTGAACACCACCGGTGTCCTCGTCTTCATCTACGCGATCTTCCCCGTGTACTGGATGGTGTCGACCGGCTTCAAGGCCAACGACCAGATCTTCACCACGGACTTCATCCCGTTCCCCACGCACTTCACGCTCGACCACTTCAGCCGGGTGCTGACCGAGGGCGTGGCGAACAACTCCATCTGGCTCTACATGCGCAACAGCGCGATCGTCGCCCTCGGCACGGTCCTGATCGGCTCGCTCTTCGCGCTGCTGTCGGCGACCGCGATCGCCCGCTTCCGCTTCAAGGGTCGCGGCACCTTCCTGATCCTGCTGCTCGTCGTGCAGATGCTGCCGGCCGAGGCCATGCTCATCCCGCTCTCGGTGATGATCAAGCGCGTCGGTCTCGGTGACCAGCTGCTCGGCATCATCGTGGCCCAGGTGGCGGTGACCCTCCCCTTCGGCATCTGGATGCTGCGGACCTTCGTGGCCGCGGTGCCCAAGACCCTGGAGGAGGCGGCGTGGATCGACGGCGCCAGCCGGATGACGACCTTCTGGAGGGTGCTCTTCCCGCTGGTCGCCCCCGGTCTGGTCGCCACCAGCATCTTCTCCTTCATCACCGCGTGGAACGACCTGGTCTTCGCGCTCTACCTGATGTCGGAGTCGTCGGGCTACACCATGCCCGTCGCCCTGCAGTACTTCTTCGGTCAGAAGGGCGTCGACTGGGGCTCGATCATGGCCGGTTCCACCCTGATGACCATTCCGGTCGTCATCTTCTTCCTTCTGGTTCAGCGTCGCATGGTGTCCGGCCTGGTGGCCGGGGCCGTCAAGGGCTGAGCCGATCCAAGGTTCCGGTACGGCGAGCGCCCACCCAACGCGCCCGCCGTACCTGACCCTGCCATCAAGCAGGGGGTACGGCTCGCGCCGCCCGCCGTACAGGCCGCGGCGCGAGCCGTGCGAGACCCCCTGCCTCTCACCGTGATGAGGAGCCATGAGTCAGAGTGATCGGGGGCTGCGTCGCCTCGCGGCCGGCACGCTGCTCGTCGCCTTCCAAGGCACCACCGCGCCCGACTGGGTGCTTTCCGGGATCGAGCAGGGGCTCGGGGGCGTGACGCTCTTCGGCTTCAACGTGGCCGACCACGCCCAGCTCGCGGCGCTCACCGGCTCGTTGAAGAGCGCGGGCGACCCGGTGATCTCCCTGGACGAGGAGGGCGGCGACGTCACCCGCCTCGCCTACCACGTCGGCAGCCCGTACCCGGGCAACGCGGCACTGGGCGCGGTCGACGACGTCGAGCTGACCCACCGCGTCTACCGGGCGATCGGCTCGGAACTGGCCGCCAGCGGGATCAACCTGGACATGGCGCCGGACGCCGACGTCAACACCGCCGACGACAACCCGGTGATCGGCACGCGCGCGTTCGGCAACGACGCCGCGCTGGTCGCCAGGCACACCGTCGCCGCCGTTCAGGGCCTGCAGTCGGTGAACGTGGCCGCCTGCGTCAAGCACTTCCCGGGGCACGGCGCCACCCGCGTCGACTCCCACCTGGCCATCCCCGTGGTCGACGTCACCCTGGACGTGCTGCGCGAGCGCGAGCTCGTGCCGTTCCAGGCGGCGATCCACGCGGGCGCGAAGTCCATCATGACCGCGCACGTCTCCGTGCCGGTGCTGACGGGCGACGACCCGGCGACCCTCTCCCCCGCGGCGCTCACCGGGATGCTGCGCGGCGAGATGGGTTACGACGGCGTCGTCATCTCCGACGCCCTCGACATGCACGCGATCACCCAGAGCGTCGGCCTGGCCGGCGGCGCGGCGCTGTCGGTGTCCGCCGGCGCCGACCTGCTGTGCCTGGGCCCGCTGCCCACCTTCGACGACATCCAGCAGGTCATCGCGGAGATCGCCGCCAGGGTGCCCGGCGAGCGCCTGGAGGAGGCCGCCGCCCGCGTGGCCGACCTGCGCGCCTGGTTCGGCTCTGGCTCTTCAGGTACGGCGGAGCAGAACGTCGTGGGCCTCGACGCCGCGCGCCGCGCCGTGCGCCTCACCGGGGCCACCGAGCCGCTGGTCGACCCGCTGGTCATCGAGATCGACACGCCGCCGACGATCGCCGTGGGCGACGTGCCGTGGGGCGTGGCCCCGTGGCTGCCCGACGCGGAGATCGTCCGCATCAAGCCCGCCGACGCGGACGCCACCGCGCTGCTGGAACGTGCCCACGGCCGGTCCCTCGTAGTGATCGTCAAGGACGCGCACCGGTACGCGGAGAGCCGCTCGCTGGTCTCCACGCTGGTCGCCGCGCGGCCGGACGCGACCGTGATCGAGATGGGACTGCCCATCTGGCGGCCGGACGGCGGCGCCTACATCGCCACCTACGGCGCGGCGCGCGCCAACGCCCAGGCGGCCGTGGAGCTCCTGACCGCCTGAGCGTTACGACGCGAAGATCTCCTCGCGAGCCTGGTCGAGGGCGGCCAGCACGGCGCCGCGCAGCACCGGGTTGCCCTCGACCGTGGTGGTGACCACCTCGGGCCGTATCGGGCAGATCCTGGCCACCGCCTCCTCCACCCGGGTGGTCAGGGCGGTGCCGCCGGCCCGGCAGACGTCGCCCGCGAGGACGACCAGCCCGGGGTCGAGCACCACGCACACCGAAGCGACGCCCAGCGCCAGCCGGTGGGCGATCTCGTCGAGCAGCGGCTCGCCCCGCTCGCCAGCCGCGACGGCCGCCTCGACGGCCTTCGCCGCGTTCTCGACCGCGAAGCCGTACCCCTCGGCCAGCTCCACCACGGCCTCGGCGCTCACCAGCGACTGCAGGCCGCCCGCCAGGGCGGGCAGCCGTCCTGGGACGGCGCGCACGTCGGCGGCCAGCGGCACGCCGGGCACCGGCAGGTAGCCGATCTCGCCAGCGCTGCCCGAGCGGCCCCGGTGCAGGCGGCCGTCGAGCATGACCGCCAGGCCGAGACCGCGCCCGGCCCAGAGCAGGACGAAGTCGTCGGCGCCCTTGGCGGAGCCCGTGTAGCGCTCGGCGACGGCGGCGAGGTTGACGTCGTTCTCGATGGTGACCTCGCGCTTGAGGTCTCTGGCCAGCGCCTCGTGTATGCCCTCGTGCCAGGCCGGCAGGTCGAAGGAGAAGCGCACGTCGCCGCTGCGCGGGTCGACCACGCCAGGGGTGCCGATGACGACGCCGCGCAGCTTCGCCTGGCTGACCTTGGCGCTGCGGCACGCCTTGACCACGGCCGCGTGCACGACGGACACCGGGTCGTCGCCGTTGGGCGCCACGGTGACCTCGGCCAGCGTGCGCCCGTGGATGTCGGCGATCGCCGTCGACACGAACTCGGGCCCCACGTCGAGCCCGGCCACGTAGGCGCTGGAGGGGATCACCGAGTAGAGGGCCGCGTTGGGCCCCCTGCCGCCGCCCTGCGAGCCGACCACCTCGACCAGGCCGCGCTCCTCCAGCCTGGCCAGCGTCTGGGACGCCGTGACCTTGGACAGGCCCGTCAGGTCGCCGATCTGCCCGCGGGTCATCGGACCCGTGGCGAGCAGCAACTCCAGGGCGGCCCGGTCATTGATCTCCCGCAGCAGCCTGGGCACACCAGGACGTCGCTCCACGCCGTATCCCACCGTCAAAATCGTTAAGGTTGTTGGAAGTTTAGCGCCTTGCCACAAGGGGTCATCGGACCTGAGGATGCCTCATGACCTTCCCCCGCGGCGCGGCTCTCGCGCTGGGTCTCGGCATCGTGCTCTTCTTCGACGTCCTGCGCGTTTTCCTGCCGTCGCTGATCACCCTTTTCGGCCGCGCCGGGGAGACTCCCGCCGAGCAGATGGGTCTCTTCGCGGCCCTGTGGTTCGTGTTGCCTTTCGTGGCTCTGCTGATGAACCCCCGCTGGTCACTGTACGGCGGCGCGGCCGGTCTGGTCGTGTGCCGTCTACTGTTGCAGGGAGAGGTGTCGCAACTCTACGTCTCCTCGCTCGGCGTAACCTTCGGCCTGTTCTTCCTGTACGGCTGCGCCCACACGTTGCCCCGCGCAGCGGTCCCCGTGGGCATCGGCGGCGGCCTCGGCGCCTCGGTCGTGGTCCACCTGCTGCTGGACGGCGTGGATCTGGTGTGGCGCGACGGCACGCTGCCGTGGCTGGCCACGATCACCCTCTGCGCCGCCTTCCTCGCCACCCTCCGCCAGGCCCCCTCCGACGACCTCGCCCCGTCGTCCACCTGGTTCCTCCTCGCCCCCACGCTGCTCCTCGTCGGCATGCTGGTCCTCACCCCTGGACTGCCCGACGAACCGGCCTCGCCCTGGCTGTCCGCCGGTCGCACGGCGCTCGTCGCCCTCGTGGCACTCACACCGGTGATCATGACGACGCTCCCCGACGACGGACGGAGGTCGCCCTGGTTCCTTGTCGCCGGATTCGCCTTGATCGCGACCGATGCGGTGGTCGAGCGTCGGCTGGCGCCGACGATGGTCGGGATGCTCCTGCTCGGATATGCCCTGTGCGTCACGGCTTCCCATGGGAAGTCTGGCAAGCGCCCCGGCCTGGTGATTTTGTCAGGAATGTCGCTCTTCCTCGTGGCGACCTTTCTGTACTACGCCGCCTACGACCTCGATCTCGGTTTCCCCAACGTGGCGGTCCCCATCGCGTTGCTCTTCCTCGTGGCGTTCATCGAGATCGTCACCAGGGAGACCGCGGCCAAGCGCCCCGGGCTGGGGCGGCGAGTGTGGCTCATCGTGCTGGGCCTGGCGCTGGTGGTCGGCGCCACCGGCTGGCGGACAGTGCCGGAGGTGCGGCCCAAGCAAGGGGACACGTTCACGCTGATCGCCTACAACATCCGGATGGGGTTCGGCCTCGACGGGCGGTTATCGCTGGACGACATCGCCGCCTGGGCAGCCACCAGGAAGCCCGACGTCGTCCTGCTGAGCGAGGTCGACCGGGGCTGGTTGCTCAACGGCGGGCACGACGATCTCGCGCGGATCGCCCGAGGGCTCGGGATGCGCTATTACTTCGCCCCCGCCGCCGACCCGCTCTGGGGCGACGCGCTGCTCACCAACCTGCCGGTCAAGGACGTCGCCTCGCATCGGCTGGGGAAGTACGGCTACCCCACCGGCGCCCAGGCCCAGACCGCCGTGATCCAGGTGGGCGGCAGGGAGGTGGGGATCGTCAACACGCACCTCCAGGCGCCACCGGGACAGGCACCCGAGGTGGCGGCCCTGGTCAACGAGCTGTCCAGGACCCGCCCTGTCGTGGTGGCGGGCGATCTCAACACCACACACGCCGACCCGCAGATGAAGGCCCTGGAGGCGGCAGGCCTCACCGACCCGCTCATCGCGCTCGGCGACCCCAGGACCTCCCCCGCCGACGCACCCACCAAGCGCATCGATCACGTGCTCCTCACCAACGGCCTGACCGTGGTGAACGCCGAGGTGCCAAGCGTGCCGTACTCAGATCATCTGCCCGTTGTGACCACCTTGCGCATAACCACTGTTGACCAGGGGGGATAATCGAGAACATGCGTCTATCCGCTCGTGTCGACTACGCCCTTCGCGCCGCTGCCGAACTCGCCGCCGCAGGTGCCGGCCCGACCACCGTGGGCGAGCTCGCCAAGGAGCAGGACATGCCGCCCAAATACCTGGAGAACATCCTGCTCCAGATGCGCCGCGCCGGTCTCGTCCGAGGTCAGCGCGGCCCCGAGGGTGGTTACGTGCTGGCCAGGCCGGCCGCCGAGATCTCGCTCGCCGACGTGATCAGGGCCGTCGACGGCCCGCTCGCCAACGTGCGCGGCGAGCGTCCCGAGCACGTCGGCTACCGCGGCCCGGCCGAGTCGCTCCAGCAGGTGTGGATCGCGCTGCGGGCGACCGAGCGCGCCATCCTGGAGGAGGTCACGCTCGACCACGTCGCCACCGGCGCCCTGCCGGAGCGCGTCACGACCCTTGCAGCCGACCCTGCGGCGTGGGACTGATCCGCTCGCGCAACCAGTGGTAAGAAGCCCTCGGCGTACGCACCAGGGTGTCGAAGTCGACGTGCACCAGCCCGAACCGCTGCGTGTAGCCCTCGGCCCACTCGAAGTTGTCCATGAGCGACCAGACAAAGTACCCGCGCACGTCCACGCTCTCGTCCCGGGCCTTGCGCAACGCCTCCAGGTGGCCGTCCAGGAAGTCGATGCGCCGCTGGTCGTCGAGCTCGCCCGCCGAGCAGCCGTTCTCGGTCACGTAGACGGGCGGGAGCCGGTCACCGTACCGCTCCTTGAGCGTCACCAGGATCTCCCGCAGCCCGTCCGGCACGACCGGCCAGCCGAAGTCGGTCAGCGGGTACCCCTCGATCTCGCGGATCCCGAACGGCAGGTCCGGCGGCAGGTCCACCCCGGCGAACGACGTCAGCGGCTCGGCCACCGGAGCGCCGACCAGGGTGGGGTTGTAGTAGTTGATCCCGTACCAGTCGAGCGGCGCCGAGATGACGTCCAGGTCGTCCATCTCGAACCCCTCAGGGCTGCGCCCGGCGAGGATGGGGTCGGCGAACAGCCAGTTCATCAGCGTGTCGTAGAGCTCGGCCGCCCCTGAGTCGTCGGCCGCCCACACGGGCGTGTGCGACATGGCCACCCCGATGTTGGCCCCTCCGGCGGCACGCAGAGCCTGTACGGCAAGGCCGTGCGCCAGGAGCAGGTGATGCGCCACGGGCAGCGCGTCGAACATCAGCTCCTGCCCGGGAGCGTGCGTGCCCAGCGCGTGCCCCAGCAACGTCACCTCGGCCGGCTCGTTGATCGTGATCCACATCGGCACCCGGTCGGCCAGCCGTTCCCCCACCGTGGAGGCGTAGTCGGCCAGCTTGTACGCCGTGTCCCGCTCCAGCCAGCTCAGCCCCAGCGGCGTGTCCCAGTGGTAGAGCGTCGGCACCGGCTTGATCCCGGCCGCCAGCAGCTCATCGACCAGCCGCTCGTAGAAGTCGAGCCCGCCCGGCGCCAGCACCCGCGGCCAGCTCACCGAGAACCGGTAGGCGCCGACCCCCAGCTCCTTGAGCAGCGCGACGTCCTCCTTGTAGTGCGTGAGGTGCCCGGTGGCGACCGACGCGTCGGAGCCGTCCTTGATCTTGCCGGGCAGGGCGGTGAACGCGTCCCACACCGAGGGGCCGCGCCCGGCCGCCCCCTCGATCTGGAACGCCGACGTGGAGACTCCCCACAGGAAGGTCATGGGCGTGGTCCTCTCGCGAACATGAACAATGCTCACGTAGGACTGTAGTGCACGGCGGGGTACGGTGACACGCATGCCAGAAGGTGACGCCGTCTACCGGACAGCCGCCCGACTGCGCGAAGCGCTCGACGGCCGGGTCCTCACCCGCTCCGACTTCCGGGTGCCGCGCTACGCCACGTCCGACCTCACCGGCCGCACGGTGCTGGAGAACCTCTCGCGCGGCAAGCACCTGCTCACCCGCGTCGAAGGCGGCCTGACCGTGCACACGCACCTGCGCATGGACGGGAGCTGGCGCATCACCCCGCCCGGCCGCCGCCCGGCGCCCGGCGACGTGGTGCGGCTCATCCTCGCCAACGACACGTGGCAGGCCATCGGCGTCAAACTGGGCATGGTCGATCTGGTGCGTACGGACCAGGAGCACAGGGTCGTCGGGCATCTCGGGCCCGACCTGCTCGGCGCCGACTGGGACGCGGCGGAGGCCGTCGCGCGGCTGCGCGCGCACGAGGGGATGACGATCGGCGAGGCGCTGCTCGACCAGCGCAATCTCGCGGGCATCGGCACGATCTACCGGGCCGAGACGCTCTTCCTGAGAGGCGTGTCACCCTGGCGCAAGATCGGCGACATAGAGGACCTGGACGGCCTGGTCTCGCTGGCCCAGCGGTTGCTGGACTTCAACAAGGATCTAGGGGCTACGGTGACCACGGGTGATCGCCGCCCGGGGTTCCAGACGTGGGTGTACGGCAGGGCGGGCAGACCCTGTCGCAGATGCGGCACACGCATCAGTCGCGGGGAGATGGGGGCATCGCCACAGGAACGGTTGATCCTGTGGTGCAGCGCCTGTCAACCGCTCTAGGCGGCGACCATGTCCTTGACCTCGGGGAACACGGAGTCGGAAATGCCTCCGGGAACCGTCTCGGCCAATGGCAGACGCTCGTGCTCGGGCGCGTCGGCGAGCACAGGGGCGGCCTGAAGCTCGGCCAGCGCGAACTGGTCGGACACCTCACGCAACACCTGCGACAGCGGGACGCCCAGCGCACCGGTAATCGAGGCCAGCAGCTCGGAGGAAGCCTCCTTCTGACCACGCTCGACCTCGGACAGGTATCCGAGAGAGACGCGCGCCAGCTGGGACACCTCTCGAAGAGTGCGTCCTTGCCGCACTCTCAGCCGCCTCAGCACGTCACCGAGCAGCTGACGCAGCAGGACCATCTGTCGCTCCCTCCCCGGCGTGGACGTCTTCACCACGCCCCGCGCGATCGGATCGTGCCGCCCGTCTTTCTTCCTGACTTCGTACATACCCCTCGCCGTCATCAGCGGCATACGCCGCGCATCAGGCCCGCCTGCCGGGCTCTTGCTGCTTGCAGATGGCTCACGGACCTCACTCACACAACCACCGTACCCGTATCCACCGACACCGCGTCAGACCGTGTCTTGCATGTTCGCTGGCGACGTAACACGGTAATCACCCGGAATGTTCCCCCGTGTTCGTCTCCAGCACACGTGCGAGCAGGTCAACCGCCTCGTTCACGGTCCTTGCCCGGATCTGTTCGCGCGAACCTCCACCAGCCAGATCGTGGTGCCAGATGTGACCATTGGGGCCGCTCAGAGCTATGTGAACGGTGCCAACGGGCTTCCCGTCCTGCGGGTCGGGCCCGGCCACGCCGGTCACCGCGAGTCCGAATGTGGCCACGCACAACCGGGCCACCCCGGTCGCCATCGCGGCCGCCACGTCGGGGTGCACCGCGCCCTCGCGGGCGAGCAGGTCGGCGGGCACGCCCAGCAGGGTGTGCTTCAGCTCCGTCGCGTAGACGATGGCGCCGCCCCTGAACGACCTGGAGGCGCCGCTCACCGCGGTGAACGTGGCGCCGATCAGCCCGCCGGTCAGCGACTCGGCCACGGCGAGCGTGGCGCCCCGCCGTACCAGCAGGTCGAGAGCGCGGGCCGCGGTCATTCCGCCCTGGCCCGCTTGGCCACCTGGCGCAGCCTGATCGCGCGCCAGACGTAGTCGACGCCCGTGGCGACGGTCACCACGACGGCCGCGCCCATGACGATCCACCGCAGCACGTCAGGGCCCCAGGGCAGCAGGTAGAGCACGATCGCGGCGATCTGCAGGACCGTCTTGACCTTGCCGCCGTAGCTGGCCGGGATCACCCCGTGCCTGATGACCATGAACCGCATGATCGTGATGCCCAGCTCGCGCACCAGGATCAGCGAGGTCACCCACCAGGGCAGCTCGCCCAGGATCGACAGCGACACCAGGGCGGCACCGGTCAGCGCCTTGTCCGCGATCGGGTCGGCGATCTTGCCGAAGTCGGTGATCAGCCCGTAGCGCCTGGCCAGCTCCCCGTCGAAGTAGTCGGTGAGCGAGCCGATCACGAACAGCGCGAGCGCGACCAGCCGCCAGCCCTGGCTGGGCAGGAAGAGACAGAAGACGAAGAACGGGACGAGCGCTAGCCGGATGACGGTGAGCACGTTGGCGATGTTCCACGGGCTCACCAAGCGACGCTCGTCCCTGGTCATGGACCGGCCTTGATGCGCGCGATGAGGTCGACGCCCTCGGCGTCGACCACGATCGCCCGCACGATCTGGCCGGGGACCAGACCGATGCCCTGTACGGTGACCGACCCGTCGACCTCGGGACCCTGGTGGGCCGCGCGGCCCTCGTAGCCGCCGTCGCCCAGGTCCTCGTCGATGAGCACGTCGACCTCGGTGCCGATGCGCTCCTCAGCGCGCTGCGCGGTCAGCTCCTCGGCCAGCTCGGTCAGGATGCGGACCCGCTCGTCCACGGTCTCCTGGTCGAGCTTGCCCGGCAGGTTGGCCGCCTCGGTGCCGTCCTCGTCCGAGTAGCCGAACACGCCGATCACGTCGAGGCGCGCCTGCTCCAGGAAGCCCACCAGCTCGCCGAACTCCTCCTCGGTCTCGCCAGGGAAGCCGACGATGAAGTTGGAGCGCACGCCCGCCTCGGGCGCCTTGGCCCTGACCGCGTCGAGCAGGTCGAGGAAGCGCTTGGGGTCGCCGAAGCGGCGCATCCTGCGCAGCACCGTGCCGCTGGCGTGCTGGAAGGACAGGTCGAAGTAGGGCACGACGCCAGGGGTGCCGGCGATCACGTCGATCAGGCCGGGACGCAGCTCGGCGGGCTGCAGGTAGCTGACCCTGACCCGCTCGATGCCCTGGACGGCCGCCAGCTCGGGCAGCAGCTTCTCCAGGGCGCGCAGGTCGCCCAGGTCCTTGCCGTAGGAGGTCGAGTTCTCGCTCACGAGAACCAGCTCGCGCACCCCGCGGTGGGCCAGCCAGTCGGCCTCGGCCAGCAGCTCCTCGGGGTTGCGCGAGACGTAGGCGCCGCGGAAGGCGGGGATGGCGCAGAACGTGCAGCGGCGGTCGCAGCCGGAGGCCAGCTTCAGCGAGGCCACCGGGCTCTCGTCGAGCCGCTTGCGCAGCACCCGGGGGCCGCTGGCCGGAGCCAGGCCCTCGGGCAGCTCGCCGCCGTGTCCTGGGATGTTCTTCGCCTCAGCGGCACGTTCCACCGGCGAGATGGGCAGGAGGGTGCGGCGGTCGCGCGGCGTGTGGGGCACGAGGGCCCTGCCCTCGAGCACGTCGTCGAGGCGGTCACCGATCTCGGCGTAGTCGTCGAAGGAGATCACCGCGCCCGCCTCGGGCAGCGCGTCGGCCAGCTCCTTGCCGTAGCGCTCGGCCATGCAACCGGCGGCCACGACCTTGGCCCCCGAGTCGGCTGCCGCGAGCAGGGTGTCGATGGAGTCCTTCTTGGCCGAGTCGATGAAGCCGCACGTGTTGACGACGACGACATCGGGGTCGTCGTCGTCGAGCTGCCAACCGGCAGCCTCGAGTCGCGCAGCGAGCTCCTCGGAGTCGACTTCGTTGCGCGCGCAGCCCAGTGTGATCAGCGATGCGGTTCGGCGGGATGACATGGTGAACACTACGGTATCGGGAGTTGGCCACTACCCGACGCACCTCCCCCGGAGTATTACCTCGGGCGGGGCGCGGAAGGGCCGAACGAGCGGCGCACCATCTCGCCGCGATCGCCTGGTGTGCCCAGGTTCTTCCCGTTGACCTGCAGCGAAACGGCACCTGCGTCGCCTATGAGCAGTTTCACCTGAGAAGGCGCCTTCCACGTGTTCGACTTGCCCGCCGACAACGTCCCGGAGAACAGCCTGCGCCCCTTGGCGTCCCGCACGTTGATGTAGGACGAACGTTTCGCCTTCACCTTGACGGTGACGAACTCGGGCTTCACGGTCGACTTGGCCGAGGTACGGCGGGGCGGATCGGAGATCGGGGTGTTCGGCGGCACGCTCGGCACGCTCGACGCCGGCCGGATCTCCGCAGTGGGCAACTCGCCGGACCCGCCCATCACCCTGACCACGCCGAACACCACCACGAGCGCCAGAGCCACGCCCAGAGCCATCGTCCAGTTGGGGCCGCGCCGTTCCCTCAACTTCACCCTGCGGGCCGTCTGGAACACCGTGGAGGCCTGCACGGGTATCGGCACGCCGCCCTGCTGGTCGTCATAGAGCTGCACCATGGCGGCGGGGTCGAGCCCCAGCGCCTTGGCCAGATTCTTCACGTGTCCCCTGGCGTAGAAGCCGCCGCCGCACAGCGAGAAGTCGTCACGCTCGATGGCGTAGACGAGCGCCTCGCGAATGCGCGTGGTCGCGCTCAACTGGCCGACCGTCAGGCCGGCCTCCCGCCTGGCCGCCGACAGGACCGACCCGATGCTCTCCTCGTTCACGAAAACGCCTCCCCGCCCCCGACGTTCTGTAGTGGTCCATATTCAACCAGTAATCAGATGCCCGGGGGACGGCGGGGTCACTCGCCGCGCAGGTCCGCAAGCAGTCCTGGCAGCTCATCGGGTTTCACCATGACCTCGCGGGCCTTGGAACCCTCGCTCGGGCCGACCACGTTGCGGCTTTCGAGCAGGTCCATGAGGCGGCCCGCCTTGGCGAAACCGACGCGCAGCTTGCGCTGCAACATCGAGGTGGAGCCGAACTGCGTGGTCACGATCAGCTCGGCCGCCTGGATCAGCAGGTCGAGGTCGTCGCCGATATCCTCGTCGATCTCGCGCTTGACCACCACGGCCGCGACGTCGTCGCGGTACTCCGCCTGCATCTGCGTCTTGCAGTGCGCGACGATCTCGGCGATCTCCTTCTCGCTGACGAAGCAGTTCTGGATGCGGATCGGCTTGCTCGCGCCCATCGGCAGGAACAGCGCGTCACCCTGGCCGACCAGCTTGTCCGCGCCGGGCTGGTCGAGGATGACGCGGGAGTCGGTGAGGCTGGAGACGGCGAAGGCGAGCCTGGAGGGCACGTTCGCCTTGATCAGGCCGGTCACGACGTCGACGCTGGGGCGCTGGGTGGCGATCACCAGGTGGATGCCGGCCGCGCGGGCCAGCTGGGTGATCCGTACGATCGAGTCTTCCACGTCGCGCGGGGCGACCATCATGAGGTCGGCGAGCTCGTCGACGATCACCAGCAGGTACGGGTAGGGCTGGTACACGCGCTCGCTGCCGGGCGGCGGCACCAGCTTGCCCGCGCGCACCGCCTTGTTGAACTCGTCGACGTGCCTGAAGCCGCTGGCGGCCAGGTCGTCGTAGCGGCGGTCCATCTCCCCCACCACCCATTCGAGGGCCTCTGCGGCCTTCTTCGGGTTGGTGATGATCGGGGTGATCAGGTGGGGGATGCCCTCGTAGACGCTGAGCTCGACCCGCTTGGGGTCGACGAGCACCATGCGCACCTCGTCCGGGGTGGAGCGCATGAGGATGCTGGTGATCAGGCCGTTGACGCAGACGGACTTACCTGCGCCGGTCGCGCCGGCGATGAGAAGGTGGGGCATCTTGGCGAGGTTCGCCACGATCGTGCGACCCTCGACGTCCTTGCCGAGGCCGACGATCATCGGGTGGTGGTCGGCTTGGGCGACCTGGGACCTGAGCACGTCGCCGAGGGCGACGAGGTCCTTGTCCGCGTTCGGGATCTCCACCCCGATGGCGCTCTTGCCCGGGATAGGGCTAAGAATCCGCACATCCGCCGATTTAACGGCATAAGCGATGTTCTTGGTGAGGGCGGTGACTTTTTCCACCTTCACCGCCGGGCCCAGCTCGATCTCGTACCTGGTCACCGTCGGGCCGCGGGTGAACCCGATCACCTGGGCGTCGATGGTGAACTGCTCCAGGACGCTGGTCAGCGCGTTCACCACGGTGGTGTTGGCCTTGGTCGCGGGCTTGGGCAGGCTGCCGGGCTTGAGCAGTTGCAGGTCGGGCAGCGCGTACGGCCCGGCCTGCGGGGACAGTACGAGCTGCTCCACCTTGCGCGGCGCCGGGGTGGGCTGCGGCGGCTCCTGCTTGCGCGGCTGCAGCGGCTCGTCCTCGTCCGTCAGCCCCGGCACGATCTCCGGCGAGTGGTCGGCCCGCCTGTCCTCTTCCTTGATCACCGGGGTGTCGTACGGTTTGATCGAGTCGCTGACGTCAGGCTTCTTGGCCCTGGTACGGCGCTTGTTCTGGTCGCCCGGCTGCGGCGACTTCGGGTCGAACAGCATGTGCCTTAGCTCGGCCAGCCGCTCGGGGATCCGGTGCACCGGCGTCGCCGTGATCACCAGGACGCCGAAGCCCGAAAGGATCAGCAGCAGCGGGATCGTGATGAACGACGGCAGGATGCTTCCCGGCGGGGCCGAGACGATGAACCCCACCATGCCGCCCGCCTGCGCGACCTTGTCCATCCCGTCCGCCCCCGGCGTACCGGAGGGGTAGGGGGTGTTGTTGGCCACGTGGATCACGCCGAGCACGCCGGTGAGCAGCGCGGACCAGCCGATCACCATGCGCCCGGTGTCCGCGTTCTGGTCGGGGTGCCTGAGGAACCGCCAGGCCAGCAACCCGAGCAGCAGCGGCATGGCCCAGGCCAGCGACCCGAACACGGCGTGCACCACCGTGTTGACCACGCTGGAGACAGCGCCCTTGTCGTCGCGCCAGGTCATCGCCGCCAGCACGATGGCCCCGGCGAGTACGGCGAGCCCGACCCCGTCGCGCCGATGCGCCGGATCGAGCTCCCTCGCCTGGTTCCCCAGCGCCCTGGCGGCCGCGCCGAGCCCGTTGGCGAGCAGCATCCACAGCCCGACGACCAGCTTGCCGATCATCGTGAAGACCCAGCTGATGGGATCCTGGTGGGTGGCGGGCGGTTTGCGCGAGGAGCTCTTGGCCCGCGAACGCCCTGACGACGCCGGGGTGCGCTTGGCAGGCGTCGAGCGTGACGAGGCCGACCGTTTCGCCGGCCCCTTCGGTGCGCTTTTCGGCGTACGGGTGGCCATGATGCCAAAGGTACGTCGGAGACGCCGATCCGCGCCGGAGGCTCGCCGATCCGGGCGAAATGTCCGACCTTTCCAACCCCCCGCTGCGGCTGAGCACTTCCGGCAGTTTCCGCCCGCACATGGTCCCCAACCACCGGACCGTTCAGCAACGCAGGGAACTCGCGGACAGCGCGTCGGCACCGAGAAGGTTCGCGGCGATGCCAGAGTCGACCCAAGGCGACCTTGGGGTAGTGGATCGTTTCGTCAACGCTCGCAGCCCTGCAGTGTGCATTGGTGGGCAGAAGCAACCCCCGCGCGGACGGGAACTGCCCGAGGGTGCCCGCCAGCAGGACCCATGGGGTGCGCTCGGATGGTCAGGTGGGCTTTCGGACGTGTGAGGCCTCCACGGCGATCGGCGCGCGGAGTTCAGGGAGCTCTTGTCCCTGGTCGTCGACGAGGACGGAGTGCGGCTCCCCCGGGGCGAAGGCGTGGCGTTCGCCCCACTGGCGCAGGGCCACCACGGCGGTGAAGAGGTCACGCCCCGCCGCGGTGAGGCGGTAGACGTGCCGCCGTCCGTCTTCGGCGCCGCTCTTGTCCAGGATGCCGTGCTCCACCAGCCTCCTGAGCCGGTCGGTGAGGATGTTGCGTGCGATCCCCAGCCGCTGGTGGAACTCGGTGAAGCTGGTCGCCCCGTCCATCGCGTCGCGGATGATCAGCAGGCTCCACCGGTCGCCGATCAGGTCGACCGTGCGCGCGACCGGGCAGGACGGGTCGGTCCAAACGCTTCCAGCACCGAGTGTGACGTCCACTGACCCCTCCGGCCGATGAGTTGCAATCTGAAACCAGTATGCCCTAGCGTCAAATCAGTTTCGTTTTGCAACTTATCTGGGGGAGAGTCATATGGGCGGGAGGCAGCGGGCCGTTCTCACGCTGGTGTGCGCGGTGGCGGTGTCGGCCATCTACGGCATCCAGCCGATCCTTCGGACCGCCGGAGCAGATCTCGGCCTCGCGGAAGGGGACCTGGGTTGGCTGGTCGCCGCCGGGCAGATCGGCTACCTCGCTGGGCTGGTGCTGCTGGTCCCGCTCGGCGACCGGTTCGACCGGCGCAGGCTGATCACCGTGCATCTGGTGCTCACGGCGGCCGGTGCCGGGCTGGTCGCCGTCGCGCCCGGTGCGGGGGTCGCGATCGCGGGGCTGGCCATGGCCGGGTTGTTCGCCGTCGTTGTCCAGATCACCGTGGCCTACGTCGCCGCCGTCTCACCGGCGGGCGAGCGCGGCCGCAACATCGGTACGGTCACCTCGGGCGTCGTCATCGGGATCCTCGGCGTGCGGTTGGTCGCGGGCGCGCTGGGTGAGCTGGCCGACTGGCGCATGGTCTACCTCGTCATCGCCGCCCTCTGCGCGATGCTCGCGGCCGCCGTTCGGTTCACCCTCACGGCCGACGTCCGCCACCCCCAGGCTGGGTACGGACGACGGGTCGTGGGCGACCGGCTGCTGGTCAGCCGCGGGCTGGTGGCGTTCTTCCTGTTCGCCTCGTTCGGCACGTTGTGGAGCGGGCTGGCGCTCCCTCTCGGCGCCGCGCCGTGGCACCTGGGCACCGCCGAGATCGGGCTGTTCGGGCTCGCCGGTCTCGTCGGGGCGCTGGGGGCGGCGCGGGCCGGGCGATGGGCAGATCGGGGACTGGCTCGCTCGGTCACCGGGTGGTCGCTGGCCCTGCTCACGGCCTCATGGCTGCTGATCGGCCAGGCGGGGTGGTCGCTGTGGTTGTTGATCGCGGGCGTCATCGTGCTGGACTTCGCCGTGCAGGCCGTACACGTCAGCAGCCAGCACCTGCTCACCACCGCCCATCCCGCCCGGAGCAGCGGCGTCATCGGCACCTACATGGCCTTCTACTCCCTCGGCTCGGCCCTCGGCGCGGTCACCACCACCTGGGCCTACAGCGCCGCGGGGTGGTCGGCCGTCAGCGTGCTCGGAGCCACCTACGCCGCCCTCGCCCTCCTGGTCGCCACCTCGACCCAGCGCCTCCAGCACGCAAGCTCAGGTGAGGCGGAGAGCGTCAAAAGCTGACTGCATGGTGGCGACCCGGTCCCCGAGCTCCTTGATCATGTCGGCCGTCCCTGGGTCCTCGGCGACGCAGGCGGCCACCTGTTCCTCCACCAGGGCGAGGCGCTCGGCGAACACCGACATCAACTGTCCATTGCGCGCCAGCACCGCGTCGTTCTGCACCAGCTCACGCAACAACTCCGCCTGCTCCCGCAACACCACGTTCTTACGGAAGAGGTCGATGAACACCGTCACCTTCGAGCGAAGCACCCACGGGTCGAAGGGCTTGGTGATGTAGTCAACCGCCCCCACGGCGTACCCGCGAAAGGACGCCCCCGACCCGCTCTCCGCCCCCGTCAGGAAGATGATCGGCACGTCGCTCGTCTGGTCCAGCCGTTTGATGTGCGCCGCCGTCTCGAACCCGTCCATCCCCGGCATCAGCACGTCGAGCAGCACCACAGCCACCTCGTGCCGCAGCATGAGCTTCATCGCCTCCTGCCCCGACTTGGCCTTGAGCAGGATCTGCTGCAGCGGCCGCAGCACGGCCTCCAGCGCGATCAGGCTCTCGTCCTTGTCGTCCACGAGCAGGATCTTGACCTGACGGTTCATCCGACGACCTCCTGCGTACGGTCCCCCGCGAGCCAGCCGCGCATCACTTCCAGCAGATGGTCGAGGTCCACCGGTTTGGGCACGTAGTCGGACGCGCCGCACGCGATGGTCTTCTCCCTGTCCCCCGGCATGGCCTTGGCCGTCAGCGCGATGATCGGCAGGTCGGCGAAGCGCGGCATCTGGCGCACCACGCCCAGCGTCTCGTAGCCATCCATCTCGGGCATCATGACGTCCATGAGCACGAGAGCCAGGTTGCTCTCGCGTTCGAGCACCTCGATGCCCTCCCGCCCGTTCTCCGCGTAGAGCACCTCCATGCCGAGCCTGCCGAGCACGTGGGTGAGGGCGAAGACGTTGCGGATGTCGTCGTCGACGATGAGCACCCGCCGCCCCGCGAACGCCTCGCCGATGGGGCCCTCCTTGAGCTGGCTGAGCCGGGCGGCCGACTGCCACAGGTCGTCGCCGCTCTCGAGGCTGGGCCATTCCGCCTGCGGCATGGACGGCCGGGCCTCGACGGACTTGCGTAGCGGCTCGGCCGGCGGCCACTCCTCCATGGGCTCGCCGACGACCGTCGAGGTGCGGCAGCGGGCGGGCACGTAGAGGGTGAAGGTGCTGCCCACGGCGGGTTCGCTGATGGCGTGGATCTCGCCGCCGAGCAGCCTGGCGATCTCGCTGCTGATCGACAGGCCCAGGCCGGTCCCGCCGTACTTCCTGCTGGTGGTGCCGTCGGCCTGCTGGAACGCGCCGAAGATGGCGGGCAGCTTGTCCGAGGCGATGCCGATGCCGGTGTCGGAGACGGCGAAGGAGATGACGTCGTCGACCGGCTCCAGCGCCGTGTCGTCGAAGGCGAAGGCCCCGGCGCTGGAGACGCGCAGCCGTACCTCGCCGCTGGAGGTGAACTTGACCGCGTTGGACAGCAGGTTGCGCAGGATCTGCTGCAGCCTGCGCTCGTCGGCGAACAGCTCGCGCGGCACGCCCTCGTGCACCTCGATCTCGAAGGTGAGCCCCCGGTCGATGGTCAGCGGGCGGAAGGTGGCGTCGATGTAGTCGAGCAGCTTGGCCAGCGGCAGCTTCTCCGGCCGCACGTCCATGCGCCCCGCCTCGATCTTGGACAGGTCGAGGATGTCGTTGATGAGCTGCAGCAGGTCGCTGCCGGCGTTGTGGATCGTTCCGGCGAACTCGACCTCCTGGTCGGACAGGTTGCCCTCGGGGTTGTCCGCGAGGAGCCTGGCCAGGATGAGGAGGCTGTTGAGCGGCGTGCGCAGCTCGTGCGACATGTTGGCCAGGAACTCCGACTTGTAGCGGGAGGAGGTGGCCAGGAGGTGCGCCTTCTCCTCCAGCACCGCGTTGGACCTGCGCAGCTCGGCCTGCTGCCGCTGCAGTTCGTCTGAGCGGTCCTGGAGCTGCTGGGCCAGGCGCTGCGACTCCGACAGCAGCGCCTCGGTGCGGGAGTTGGCGATGATGGTGTTGATCGCGACGCCGATGGTCACCACGAACTGGTCGAAGAAGGCCAGGTGGACCTCGCTGAACCGGTTGAACGAGGCGAGTTCGATCACGCCGAGGATCTGGTCCTCGAACGGGATCGGCAGGATGACGACGCTGGCCGGGGTGGCCTCGCCGAGCCCAGAGTTGATCTTGATGTATTCGGGCGGCACCTCGTCGAGCAGGATGCGTTGCTTCTCCACGGCCGCCTGGCCGACGAGCCCGTGGCCGAGCTTGACCGGCCCGGTGGCGACGCCCGCCTGGGCTGAGCCGTACCCGGCGATGAGGGCGAGCACGGCCTCCTCGTTGATGCCGCGCTCGGCGAGGAAGAAGGCCCCGTGCTGGGCGGAGACCAGCGGGGTGATCTCCTTGAGGATGAGGTCGGCGACCTCGACGAGGTCGCGGTGGCCCTGCATGAGCCCGGCGATGCGGGCGAGGTTGCTCTCCAGCCAGTCCTTGGCCCTGGTGGTCTCGCGCAGGTTGGCGACCATGAGGTTGACGTTGTTCTTGAGCTCGGCGACCTCGCCTCTGGCTTCGAGGCTGATGGCGCGGCTCATGTCACCCTGGGCGACGGCGCTGGCGACCTCGGCGATGGCGCGGACCTGGGTGGTGAGGTTGCCTGCGAGCTCGTTGACGTTCTTGGTGAGGCGTTCCCAGGTGCCGTAGACGCCTTCGACCTCGGCCTGGCCGCCGAGCCTTCCTTCCGAGCCGACCTCGCGGGCGACGCGGGTGACCTCGGAGGAGAAGGACGACAGGGTGTCGACCATGGTGTTGATGGTGGTCTTGAGCTCGAGGATCTCGCCGCGCGCGTCCACGTCGATCTTCTTGGAGAGCACGCCGTTGGCGACGGCCGTCGCGACCTGGGCGATGTTCCGGACCTGGGAGGTGAGGTTGGAGGCCATGAAGTTCACGTTGTCGGTCAGGTC
>NZ_JBITGU010000007.1:123067-410532 GCF_044457355.1 Nonomuraea sp. NPDC050556
GTCCTTCCAGACCCCCGACACACCCCGCACCTGAGCCTGACCACCCAGCCGACCCTCGGTGCCCACCTCACGCGCAACGCGCGTGACCTCGTCGGCGAACGCCGACAACTGGTCGACCGTCGTGTTGATCGTGTCCTTGAGCTGCAGGATCTCACCCCGCGCGTCCACGGTGATCTTCTTGCCGAGGTCGCCGTTGGCGATGGCGGTGGCGACCACCGCGATCGAGCGCACCTGGGAGGTGAGGTTGGAGGCCATGAAGTTCACGTTGTCCGTGAGGTCCTTCCAGACCCCCGACACACCCCGCACCTGAGCCTGACCACCCAGCCGACCCTCGGTGCCCACCTCACGCGCAACGCGCGTGACCTCGTCGGCAAATGCCGACAACTGGTCGACCGTCGTGTTGATCGTGTCCTTGAGCTGCAGGATCTCACCCCGCGCGTCGACGTCGATCTTCTTCGACAGGTCGCCGGTGGCGATGGCCGTGGTCACCTGGGCGATGGAGCGCACCTGGGTGGTCAGGTTGGACGCCATGAAGTTCACGTTGTCGGTGAGGTCCTTCCAGGTGCCCGACACCCCGCGCACCTCGGCCCGCCCACCGAGCTGACCCTCGGTGCCCACCTCGCGCGCCACGCGGGTCACCTCGTCGGCGAACGCCGACAACTGGTCCACCATCGTGTTGATCGTGTCGGTGAGCTCGAGGATCTCCCCCTTCACCTCAACGGTGATCTTCCGCGACAGGTCCCCCTGCGCGACCGCCGTGGCAACCTGGGCGATGTTCCGGACCTGCGTGGTGAGGTTGTCGGCCATGAAGTTCACGTTGTCGGTCAGGTCCTTCCAGACCCCCGACACCCCGCGCACCTGCGCCTGACCACCGAGACGACCTTCAGTGCCGACCTCACGCGCCACACGGGTGACCTCGTCGGCGAACGCCGACAGCTGGTCCACCATCGTGTTGATCGTGTCCTTGAGCTGCAGGATCTCGCCCTTGACGTCAACGGAGATCTTCCGCGACAGGTCCCCCTGCGCCACGGCGGTCGCCACCTGCGCGATGTCGCGCACCTGCGTCGTCAGGTTGGACGCCATGAAGTTCACGTTGTCCGTGAGGTCCTTCCAGACCCCCGACACGCCACGCACCTGCGCCTGACCACCCAGCCGACCCTCCGTACCCACCTCGCGCGCCACACGGGTGACCTCGTCGGCGAACGCCGACAACTGGTCCACCATCGTGTTGATCGTGTCCTTCAGCTGCAGGATCTCGCCCCGGGCACTGACCGTGATCTTCTTCGACAGGTCGCCGTTCGCCACCGCCGTGGTGATCTGCGCGATGGACCGCACCTGCGAGGTGAGGTTGTCGGCCATGAAGTTGACGTTGTCGGTCAGGTCCTTCCAGGTGCCCGACACCCCGCGCACCTCGGCCCGCCCACCGAGCTGGCCCTCCGTGCCCACCTCGCGGGCCACGCGGGTCACCTCGGAGGCGAAGGCGGAAAGCTGGTCCACCATCGTGTTGATGGTGTCCTTGAGCTGCAGGATCTCCCCGCGCGCATCTACGGTGATCTTCTTCGACAGGTCGCCGTTCGCCACCGCCGTGGTCACCTGGGCGATGGACCGCACCTGGGTGGTCAGGTTGGACGCCATGAAGTTGACGTTGTCGGTGAGGTCCTTCCAGGTGCCGGAGACGCCCTTCACCTCGGCGCGCCCGCCGAGCTGACCCTCCGTGCCCACCTCGCGGGCCACGCGGGTCACCTCGTCGGCGAACGCGGACAACTGGTCCACCATCGTGTTGATGGTGTCCTTGAGCTGCAGGATCTCGCCCTTGACCTCGACAGTGATCTTGCGCGACAGGTCGCCCTTGGCCACGGCGGTCGCGACCTGGGCGATGTCGCGCACCTGGGTCGTCAGGTTGGACGCCATGAAGTTGACGTTGTCGGTCAGGTCCTTCCAGACCCCCGACACCCCGCGCACCTGCGCCTGACCACCCAGCCGACCCTCCGTACCCACCTCGCGCGCCACACGGGTGACCTCGTCGGCAAAAGCCGACAGCTGGTCCACCATCGTGTTCACGGTGAGCTTGAGCTCCAGCAGCTCGCCCGTCGCCTCGACCGTCACCTGCCGGGTCAGGTCGCCCCTCGCCACCGCCGTGGTCACCACGGCGATGTCGCGCACCTGCGCGGTGAGCCGCCCCGCCATGGCGTTGACCGCCTCGGTGACGTCGCGCCAGCTCCCCGACATGCCCTGCACCTTGGCCCGGCCGCCCAGCCGCCCCTCGGTGCCCACCTCGCGGGCCACCCTGGTCACCTCGCCGGAGAACAGCGAGAGCTGGTCGACCATGCGGTTGACCGCCTTGCCCATGAGCCGCAGCCCGCCGCGCAACGGCCGGTTGCCCTCCTGCAGGTCGACTCGCTGCGACAGGTCACCGTCCGCGACCGCGTTGAGCACGCGGGTGGCCTTCGCCGCCGGGATCACCAGCGCGTCGACGAGCGAGTTGGCCGCCTCGATGCTGGTCGCCCAGGCCCCGGTGCCGGGACTGGCGGTGAGCCGCTCGTCGAGGTGACCCTGCCTGGCGACCTCGCTGCGCACGCGGGTCAGCTCCCTGGACAGGTGCTCGTTGCGGTCGACGACCTGGTTGAAGGCGATGGCCAGATCGGCGACGACCCCGTCTTCCGGTACGGCCAGCCGCGCGCGGAAATTGCCGTCGCGCAGCCCCTGCAGGGCCATGAGCAGGGGACGAAGGTCGGATTGATGGATCGCGTCAGCTACAAGGGGAGGTGCCATTGTGGCCTTCTTCACAACGGGCGGTAGTGAGAGCGCCTAGTCTGCCACTCTGAGAGTGACCGAACTGCCACATCGAGTGATGTTCTAGGACCAGAAGTGGACATGAGCCGCGTCTCGACGAAAGCCCTCCCGGGCACCCCGCAAGCCCCGGGCGCGGCGCGGCTCTTCGTGCGCGAGACGCTGACCGAGTGGCACCTGGACCATGTGGCTGACGACGTCGTCCTGCTGACCAGCGAACTCGTCACCAACGCCGTGGTGCACGCGGGCACCGCGATCGAGCTGACGTGCCGCCTCGACACCGCGCGCACCCCGGCCGCGCTGGAGATCGAGGTCGACGACCTGCACCCCACGCGGACGATCGCTCCGCGTGACGCCAAGCCGATGGACGGCATGCAGACCTCGGGGCGCGGCCTGGCGCTGACGAGCATGCTGGCCGACGCGTGGGGCATCACCTACACGCGCAAGGCCAAGCGGGTCTGGATCAGGATCGAGCTGGTCGGCTGCTCGGAGGAGCATACGGCGGGCGCGCCAGCCTCGGCTCCGGCCGTCGCCGCAGCCCCCCTCGACTCCCTGCACGTCGCCGTCGTCGTGTCGGACGGCGCGGGCCGGGTCACGTCCTGGAACTCCGAGGCGGAGGCGTTGCTCGGCTGGCCGGCCAAGGAGGCGATGGCCATGCCGCTGGAGGAGCTGGTGGCCTGGCGCGAGCACGGCGCGCACGCGATGACGCTGCCCGACGTGCTGACCATGGGACGCTGGCGCGGCGAGAGCCGGATGCGTCACCGCGACGGCAGGCTGGTCCCCGTCTACCTGTCCCACCTGCGGATCCACGGCCGCTTCCAGGACCACAGGACGATCTGGCTGGTGGTGGCGAGCGACCACAGGTACGTGCTGTCGCTGCCGTCGATCCCGGCCAGGCGGGAGACCGACCAGCGCATCAAGGACGTCTTCTCCTCCGGCCGCACGGTCGCCGAGCAGCTGGAGACGGCCGCGCAGATCGTGCACGCCTCCGGCGGCAGCGACGCCGTCTACATCCTGCTGACCGGCCAGGAGGACGGCTGGTTCACCGTGGCGGCCGCGGCGGGCGACGCCACGGGCCTGATGCGCGTGGCGGTGACGGGCATCTTCGAGCAGAACGCGCCGTCGATCGTCGACGACCTGGCGGTGTCCGACGCCACCCTGGGCGAGACGCTGCGCGCCAGGTCGCTGGCGTGCGCCCCGCTGGTGGCCGGTGGCGAGATCGTCGGCCAGCTGGTCGTGACGGCCGCTGCGCCGGGCAGGTTCGAGGGCGACGTGGCGGTCAGCCTGCAGCACGTCGCGGAGCGGCTGGCAGCCGCGCTGGAACGGGAGCGCCAGGTCGAGCGGGAGCGGGCACTCAGAGGGCGGCTGGCGTTCCTGGCCGAGGCGGGCGAGCTGCTGGCGGGCGTGCACGACGAGGACCTGATCGCCGCGCTGACCGCGCGACTGGTCGTCCCGAAGATCGCCACCTGGGCGGCCGTCTACCTGACCGGCCTGTCAGGCGCGAGCAGGCTGGCGCACGTGTGGCACGCCGAGGAGCGCTACAACTCCGCGTTGCGCAAGGCGCTGCCGCTGAGCATGTCCGGCGGCCCGCCGCAGCCGCTGGGCAGGGAGAGCGTGGTGTCGTTCCCGCTGCGCACCGGCGACCGGCCGGTCGGCACGCTGGTGCTGGGCAGGGCGGAGCCGATCCTGCCGCGCGAGCTGGCCTCGTTGCTGGACGACCTGTGCCGCAGGGTCGCGCTCAGCCTGCACTCCGCCATGCTCTACTCGCGCCAGGCGACCACGTCGCGCGTGCTGCAGCGCAGCCTGCTCCCACTCCAGCTCGCCGCGATGCCGGGCCTGGAGTCCGCGGTGGTCTACGAACCGGCCGAGGAGGACGCGCACGTCGGCGGCGACTTCTACGACCTGTTCTCGGTGGCGGGCCACTGGTGCTTCGCGCTGGGCGACGTGTGCGGGCGCGGTCCAGAGGCGGCCGCCGTCACCGGGCTGGCCAGGCATGCCGTACGTCTGCTCGCCAAGGAGCGCTACGCGGTGGCCGACATTCTCGACCGGCTCAACAGGACGCTGCTGGAGGAGGAGCAGGAAGGGCGGTTTCTCAGCCTTCTGTACGGCGAGCTGACCCCGCTCCCCCGAGGTGGCGCCCTGTGCACGATCGCCTCGGCCGGGCACCCGCCGCCGCTGCGGCTGCGCTCGGCCGGTGGCGTGGACACGGTGGCGACGCCGCAGCTGCTGCTCGGCATCCAGGACAACGTGCGCTTCTTCGACGAGACCTTCGAGCTGGCCCAGGACGACGTGCTGCTGTGCGTCACCGACGGGGTGACCGAGCGGCGCAACGGCGACCGGCTGCTGGACGACGACGACGGGCTGGTCAAGCTGCTCGCGACGTGCGGCGGGCTGTCCGCGCACGGGGTGGCCGAGCGGGTGCGCCAGGCGGTCGAGTCGTTCGCGGCCGATCCGTCGCAGGACGACGTGGCCATGCTCGTGATCAAGGCGAAGCAGGCGATGTCGGCGATCAGGGCCTGACCGGTCCCGTGGACTCGCGCACGACGAGGTCGGTCTCCAGCCTGGCGAGCGTGGGGGCCGCGTCCTCCCCCTGGCCGACGGCGGCCAGCAGCAGGTCGACGGCCATGCGCCCGGCGGCAGCCGTCGGCATGGTGATCGTGGAGAGTTTGGGGCGGTTCAGCCGTCCTGGGAGGCTGTCGTCCACACCGACCACGCTGAGGTCGTCGGGCACGCTCCTGCCCAGGTCGCGCAGGCCCTCGATGAGGCCGAGCGCGACCAGGTCGTTGTAGCAGAGCACCCCGGTCACCCCGCTGGCGACCACCGCTCCCGCCGCCGCCGTGCCGCCGCGCACGGTCGGCTCGTTGGGCCCGAGGACGACGAGCTCGGCGAGCCCTGAGGCGGCCGAGGTGGCCGCCGCGTGCATCTCCTCGCTGGTCCACGAGCCGGGCGGGCCGGTGAGCAGCGCGACGCGCCGGTGTCCCAGCCCCGTGAGGTGCTCGATCGCGGCGCGCGCGCCCTGGCCGACGTCCATCAGCACCGTGGTCAGGCCCTTCACCCTGCGGTTGACCACGACGAACGGCACCTGGGCGCGCAGGCGCTCGATCACCCGGTTGGACAGCCGCGGGCTGCACAGCAGGACGCCGTCGACCTGCTTGGACAGGGTCTCGATCAGCTCCTGCTCCAGCAGCGGGTCCTCGTCGGTGTCGGCCACGAACACGTGGTAGTCACGCTCGCGCGCCTGCGCCTGCGCCGCCTTGATCAGGGGCGGGAAGAACGGGTTGGCGATGTCGGCCACGATCAGCCCCAGGTTGTGGGTGCGTCCCGTGGTCAGCGCCCGCGCGGCGCGGTTGGGCCGGTACCCGAGGCCCTCGGCGACGGCCAGCACCCGGGTCCGCGTCTCGGCGTTCACCAGGTGCGGGGCCGAGAACGTCCGCGACACCGTCGAGACGTGCACGCCGGACTCCCGCGCCACGTCCCTGATCGTCACAGCCACGGGCGCACCTCCCATCGTTCGTCGCCGTGATCATCGCATGGGCGTTGCCATGCGGGTGCCGCCGCCGGTCAGGTTCACCGGCAGGCCGGTGGCGATCGACCGGTTGGCCGACGCTCCGACCATGACGCTGCGTATGCCGTCAAGGTATCCCGCCTGTCTGGCCAGCGGGTCCGCGCCCGGTCCGCGGAAGACGTCGTCGAGCAGCAGCCGGTCGCCGCCGCCGTGCCCGCCCTCGCCCTGCTCGATGGGGATCTCCTCGGCCTGCGCCCAGTGCCGGTGCAGGGTGAGCCGCTCCCACGAGCCCGGCGCGGCGCTGGGGTCGATGGCGGCGTGTGGCGGGGTCCAGGAGCGTTCGCACACCTCCAGCTCGATCCGTCCCGCTGTGCCGTTGAAGACGGCGCGGTAGCCCTCGGCCGGCGCGTGCGCGTTGAGCGAGTAGGTCAGCAGGGCTCCGCTGGCGTAGCGGACCAGCAGCGCCATGTTGTCCTCGATGGTGACGCCCTCGGTGAAGACGTCCTGGTCGCGGATGTAGCCGTCCTCGTGTTCCGCGTCGAGGTAGAGGGCCTTGAGCCGGGGGTCGGCGGACAGGTCGAGCAGGAAGGGGTCAGTGCCCAGCCCGGGTGCTCCGTACGAGCGTGCCGGTCGGCCGGGGCGCGGGGTGTAGAAGCGGAGGGCGCCCTCGGCGTACACGCTGACCGGGGTTGTCCCGAGCCACCAGTTGACCAGGTCGAAGTGGTGGGTGGACTTGTGCACCAGCAGGCCGCCGGAGTTGGCCCGGTCGCGGTGCCAGCGGCGGAAGTAGTCGGCTCCGTGGATGGTGTCCAGCGCCCAGTCGAAGTGCACGGAGGTGACCTCGCCGATGGTCCCGTCCATGATCAGCCCGCGCACCGCGGAGTTGCGCGGCGAGTAGCGGTAGTTGAAGGTCACCACGAGCGAGCCGGTGCTGCGCTCGGCCGCCGCCGCGATCTCCGCGCAGCTCTCCGCGTCGACCGTCAGCGGCTTCTCCACCACGACGTGCTTGCCCGCGTCGAGCGCCGCGACGACGTAGCGGGCGTGGGTGGCGTCGACCGAGGTGACGATGACCGCGTCGCACAGCTCCAGGAGCTTGGCGAAGCCGCCGGGGTCGAAGCAGGGCACGGGGTCGCCGAGCCGGCCGTTGTAGTAGTCCATCCTGGCGCGGTTGACGTCGCAGAACCCGGCGATCGTGCCGCAGTCGCGCCAGTCACCGAGCAGGGCGCTGACGTACATCTGGGCCCGGTGTCCGAGCCCGACGATTCCGTACCTCATGCGATGAACCGGTAGACGGTGTGGGACACGCGCTCCTCCCCCGGCCGCAGCACCGTCGAGGGGAAGTCGGGCCGGTTCGGCGAGTCGGGCAGGTGCTGTGTCTCCAGGCACAGCCCGGCGAACCTGTCGTACGGCGTGGCGACCCCGTCGAGCATGTGCCCGGTGTAGAACTGCACGCCCGGCTCGCTGGTCTCCACCTCCATGGCCCGCCCGCTGGCCGGCTCGACCACCCTGACCCTCCCGCCGGAGCGAAGCACGTAGCAGTGGTCGTAACACCCGTCCAGCCGCGCGCCGACCCGCGTGGGCGTCCCGAAGTCGTACGGCGTGCCGGACACGGGCGCCGGCGCGGACGGCAGCGGGATCTTGCCGTCGTCGACCGGCAGGTAGCCGTCCGCCTCGATCGTCACGACGTGCCCGCGCACGTCGCCCGACCCTGCGAGGTTGAAGTAGGAGTGGTTGGTCAGGTTGACGACCGTGGGCGCGTCCGTGGTGGCCAGGTAGTCGATCCGCAGCTCGTCGTCGCCGGTCAGGGTGTAGGTGACCGTCGCGGTGAGCTTGCCCGGGTAGCCCTCGTCGCCGTCCGGGCTGATGTGCGTGAGCCGTACGGCCCGCTCCCCGTCGGGCTCGGCCGTCCACACCTTCTTGTCGAAACCGGACAGCCCGCCGTGCAGGCTGTGCCCGTTGTTGTTGCGCGGCAACTCATGGGTCACGCCGTCGAGGGTGAAGCGGCCGTGCGCGATGCGGTTGCCGTAACGTCCGACCACTGCGCCGAAATAGCGGCTGCGCTCCAGGTAGTCGGCCACCGTCGGGAGGCCGAGGACGACGCCGGCGCCGTCGCCCAGCTCGATCGACTGCACGATCGCGCCGAGCGTCAGGACGGCCACGCTCATGGCGCCGTTGGACAGGACGTGGCGGTCGACGGACTCGCCTGAGGGAGTGGTTCCGAAGGTCATACCCGCACGTTAACGCAAACGGTTGCATCGGCAGAAGGCTGACCCCTTGACGTTTCCAGGCTACGCGGACAAGGTTTTGTGCAACTGATTGCAGTCGAAGGGGTGCCGTGAGCAGAACTCTTGTCACCGGGAGCGCCGGGCGCCTCGGGCGCAGCGTCGTGTCCGCGCTCGCCGCGGCGGGCCACGAGGTCATCGGGGTCGACAGCGTCCCTGGCACGCCGGGCGACGCGGCGGCCACCCTGCCCGCCGACCTGACCGACCTGGGCGAGACCTACGAGGTGTTCGCCAGGTTCCGTCCGGACGCCGTGCTCCATCTGGCCGCCATCGCCACGCCGTTCAGCCGCAGCGACGCGGTGACCTTCCGCACCAACACCGCGCTCGCCTTCAACGTGTGCGACGCCGCCGTCGCGCTGGGGATCGGCAAGGTCGTCGTGGCCAGCAGCCCGACCGTCGTCGGGTACGGCTCGCCGTCCGGCTGGGCGCCCGCCTACCTGCCCATCGACGAGACGCACCCGACGCAGCCGTGGAACGCCTACAACCTGTCCAAGCTGGTCGCCGAGGAGACCATGCGGTCCTTCGCCAGAACGGCCGCCACCAGGCTCGCCGCCTTCCGTCCGTGCTTCGTGATCGCGCCTGAGGAGTGGGCGGGCGCACCGACGCAGTCGGGGCACACCGTCACCGAGCGGCTGGACCAGCCGGAGATCGCCGGGGTGTCGCTGTTCAACTACCTCGACGCGCGCGACGCGGCCGACCTGCTGATGGCGTTGCTCGACCGGCTGCCCGGCCTGCCCAACGGCGAGGTCTTCTTCGCCGGGGCGGCCGACGCGCTGGCCCGCGAGCCGCTGGCCGAGCTGCTGCCGCGGGTGATCCCGTCGACGGCCGGGTTCGCAGAGACGCTGACCGGCACGTCGCCCGCGTTCACCTCGGCCAAGGCGGAGCGGCTGCTCGGCTGGCAGGCCAAGCGGAGCTGGCGCACGGAGCTGTCGGCATGATCACCGGCCTGGCGACCACGCTGCGCTCGGTGAAGCTCGCCCGGCCCTGGGGGGCGGCCGTGCCGTACAACCACGTGATCGTCTGCCGGGTGACGCTGGACGACGGGCGGGTCGGGACCGGGATCTCGTGGACGCCGCAGATCGGGGCGCGTGCCGTACAGGCCCTGCTGGACCACGACATCCGCGAGGCGGTCATCGGGCTGCCCGAGCATCCGGCGCAGGTGTGGGACTACCTGGTCACGCACCTGAGCGAGGCCGGGCGGGGCGGGCTGACCTCGATCGCGATGGCCGGGGTCGACCTGGCGCTGTGGGATCTGCACTGCGGCGAGCGTCCGCTGGCCGAGGTCCTGGGCGCGCGGCGCGAGAGCGTTCCCGTGTACGGCAGCGGCGTCAACCTGCACTACTCCCTGGACGAGCTGGTCGCGCAGGCGGAGCGGTGGAAGGCGGCAGGGCACACCGCCGTCAAGATCAAGGTGGGGCGGCCCGACCTGGGCGAGGACGTCGAGCGGGTCGCCGCCGTCCGCGACGTGGTCGGGCCTGGGACGGCGCTCATGATCGACGCCAACCAGCGCTGGGACCTGTTCAGGGCGCGCCGGGCGCTCGCAGCGCTGCAGCCGTACGACCCGCACTGGATCGAGGAGCCCCTGCCGGCCGACGACCTGGCCGCGCACGTGGAGCTGCGGCGCAGCGTCGGCGTGCCGGTCGCGGTCGGCGAGAACGTCTACACCGTGCACGGCTTCCGCGACCTGCTCACCGCCGGCGCGTGCGACGTGCTGCAGCCCAACGTGGTCAGGGTGGGCGGGATCACCCCGTTCCTGCGCGTGGCCGAGCTGGCCCGCGCCTTCGACGTGCCCGTCTACCCGCACCTGATGATGGAGCTGTCCGGCCAGCTCGCGCTGGCGCTGCACCACCCGGCGATGGTGGAGCAGGCCGAGGACGCGACCCTGGCCGACCTCGGGGTGCTGGCCGAGCCGTACCCGGTCGCGGTCGAGGGCGGGCTGCTGCGCGCTACCGGCCACCCCACCCGGTGGGCGTAACGATCACCAGGCCTGGCCCAGCTCCCTGATGCTGAACATCCCACCGGCCCTGTCGTGCTCTGGTTCGCTCAGGTCGGGTTCGCCGAACTCGGCGATCAGGGCGGGCGCCTGGGACTCGGAGTCGTCCTGGGACACGTACCCGATCGCCTTGGCCTCCTCCAGCGACCACCAGCGGCGGGCGTTGTCGGAGACGCCCCACACGACGTGGTAGCCGGGCGCGGTCAGCGCGGCCTCCAGCAGGCGGGTGAGGTCGTCCGGCGAGATCCAGGTGGCCAGGCCGCGGGTGTCGGCCGAACCCTCGTTGCAGGTGCCGAGCCTGACCACGGTCACGTTGAGCCCGAACCTGTCGTGGTAGAGCGAGCCGAGCGCCTCCATCACGACCTTGCTCACGCCGTACAGGGTGTCCGGCCTGGGGAAGGCGTAGTCGGGCAGCTCCGTGCCGTCGGCCGGCCTGGTGTGGAACCCGGCGGCGTGGTGGCTGCCGACCAGCACGACCTGCTGGACGCCCTCCTGCCTGGCGGCCTCCATCAACACGTACGTGCCGTCCATGTTGGCCCGCACGATGTCGGGCCACGGGTGCTCGCGGCTCTGCCCGCCCAGGTGGATCACCGCGTCCACGCCCTTCATGGCCTCGGCCATCGCGGCGGGGTCGGCCAGGTCGGCGACCACCAGCTCCTCGTTCTCCCCCGTTTCGAGGGGCGCGAGGTCGGACAGCCGCAGGATGCGGCCTTCACGGGCCAGGCGCGGACGCAGCATGGTGCCGACTTTGCCCGCCGCACCGGTCATCAGAATGCGCATGGGATCTAGTTGTACACAAACCTGGCCCAGATTCACATACCTGAACGATTGACGTCCATCTGTTGCCTCGTTACTTTCACATGAACAAGTTCCACATTCGCGACATCCATTCATGTATGTGAACAGGAGGCGGTCTGATGTCACGCAATCTGCTCGGGGCTGCGATTGCAACGGCGCTGGCCGTAACACTGACGAGCTGCGGGTCCGGTTCAGGCGACGACGACGCCCTGGAGATCTGGATCCGGCAGGTGCCCAACTCCCCCTCGCACAACACCGCCAAGAAACTCGTCGCCGAATTCGAGAAGGCCACCGGCGTCAAGACGAAGCTCGTGTCCCTCTTCGACGACTTCGAGACCAAGCTCCAGCAGCAGGCCCAGGCCAAGAACCTGCCCGACATCGTCATCAACGACACGGCCAGGCTCGGCAACATGCAGCACCAGGGCTGGTTGCGCGAGGTGGACAAGGCCAAGCTGGCGGGCAACGACAAGCTCTCCGAGCTGGCGTGGAAGGCGGCGCAGGCCGGCGACGGCAAGTACTACGCCGCGCCCTTCTCCGCCCAGGCCTTCGCGCTGATCATCCGCAAGGACTGGCGCGAGAAGGTCGGCATGCAGCCGCCCCAGACCTGGGACGACCTGGCCAAGCTGGCCAAGGCCTTCACCGACAAGGACCCCGACGGCAACGGCGCCGCCGACACCGCAGGCTTCGTCGCCCCAGCGGGCACCAAGCGCGGCTACGCCTCCTGGTACGCCTCCTCGATGATCTTCGCCAACGGCGGCGACTTCCTCAAGCAGAGCGGTCCGGGCAAGTTCACCCCCATGGTCAACGACCCCAAGACCGTCGAGGCGGTCAAGTGGTTGCAGGACCAGTTCTGCACTGCCAAAACCGTCAACCCCGGCGCGGTCAGCAACGACACCACCGTCACCCACACCGTCTTCGAGAAGGGGCAGGGCGGCATCTACCTGGTCGGCCCCTACGTGCTCGCCCGGTTCGTCAAGAGCATCGGCACCGACAAGATCGAGGTCGTGCAGGTGCCCAAGGGCCCGTCCGGCGGGCCTGGCACGCTCGGCGAGGGCGAGAACGTCTACGAGATGGCCGGTTCCTCGCACGAGGCCGAGCAGCAGAAGTTCGCCGAGTTCGCCATCTCAGCCGCCGGCCAGAAGGTCGGGATGAACGGCGACAACGAGGGCCCGATCGTCAGACTCCCGGTCAACACCGAGGTGAAGCTGAGCGACGAGCGCAAGGACCCGCGCTGGCAGGTCTTCGCCGACGCCTACGCCAACGCCGTCTACACCCCGCCGGTGCCCGACTGGACACCGTTCCGCCAGAAGGCTGCCGACGCGATCAACGCGGCGTGGGCCGACTGCTCCAAGGACGTCAAGACCCAGATGGACACCCTGGCGACCACGTTCACCCAGGAACTGTCGACCCAGAAAGCGTCATGACCGCCACGATGTCGCCACCGCGATCCCACGCGGCCGCGCGGCGCCGCCCCAAGCAGGGGCGGCACCGCGCGGCGGTGGTCGCCTGGCTCTTCCTCGCCCCCGCGCTGGTGCTGTTCCTCTACTTCAAGTTCATCCCGATCTTCGTGATGATGCGGGACAGCTTCTACGAGGTCCGCCCCTTCCTGGGTGACCGGTTCCTCGGGCTGGAGAACTACGAGACGGTCGTCACCGACCCCGCCTACACCTCGGCCATCTGGCACAGCGCCGTCCTGGCCGTGGGGGCGACGGCCGGGTCGATCCTGCTCGGCCTGCTCCTGGCGCTGGTCGTCGAGGGGCCCGCGCGCTCGCTCTGGTTCGTGCGGACCGCGGCCTTCCTGCCGGTGGTCACCACGATCGCGGCGGTCGCCGAGGTGTGGCGGATCATGTACCACCCGGCGGGCGACGGCCTGATCAACAGCATCCTCGGCTGGGTCGGCCTCGGCCCCTCACCGTTCCTGGCCAGCGAGGACACCTCGCTCTGGTCGATCATGGGGATGATGGTCTGGCGCGGCGCGCCGTACGACATGATGATCTTCGTCGCCGGGCTGGTCGGGGTGGACCGCACGCTCTACGAGGCCGCGGCCGTCGACGGCGCGACCACGTGGCAGCGGTTCAGGAGCGTGACGCTGCCCGCACTGCGCCCCGTCTTCTGGATCCTGCTCACCCTGGCCGCCATCCGCGGCCTGCGGGTCTTCGTCGAGGTCTACGTCATGACGAACGGCGGGCCGAACGGCTCCTCCGAGGTGCTGATGACCATGATCTACAAGGAGGGCTTCCAGAACAGCAGGCTGGGCCTGGCCTCGGCCGGATCGTGCCTGCTCTTCCTGGCCACGCTCCTGCTGACCCTGATCGTCCAAGGGATAAGAAGGAGGCAGGCGCGATGAGGTTCGACACCACCCTCGGGCTGGAGTCGCGGCGCGGGCCGGTCGCCTCCGTCCTCAAGTTCGTCCTTTACGCGGGCATCGTCATCGTCTTCACCGGGCCGCTGATCGGGCTGCTGCTCAGCGCGTTCGGCAAGGTCGTGAACCCGACGCACTTCTCGCTGCCCGAGGCGTTCACGCTGGAGAACTTCGCCAAGGCGGGCGAGCGCAAGGTCTATCTCTACCTGCTCAACTCGTTCGTGGTGGTCGGGTTCGGGCTGCTGCTGCAGATGGTGGTCAGCGTCTTCGCGTCCTACTCGCTGGCGCGCAAGAAGTTCCGCGGCATGACGGTCGTGCTGCTGCTCATCCTGATCACGATCATGATCCCGGAAGAGATCATCATCCTGCCGCTGTCGGCCGTGCTGGGCGACATGCCGGTCATCGGGGTCAACCTCCTCGGCTCCTACGCGGGCATGATCCTGCCGGTCGGCGCCTGGGGCTTCTCCATCCTCGTGATGACGGAGTTCATGAAGGAGGTGCCGATCGAGCTGGAGGAGGCTGCGCGCATCGACGGCGCCGGTGAGCTGCGGACGTTCTTCACGATCATCCTGCCGCTGTGCCGTCCCGCCCTGGGCGTGATCGGGGTGTTCGGGTTCACCATGATCTGGGACCAGTACCTGCTCCCGGTGATCGTGTCCACCGACTCCGACCTGTGGACGCTGCCCATCGCGCTGCGCTCGCTCCGCTCGGACGAGGAGGTGGGCATCGGGGTGCTGCTCGCCGCTTCGCTGCTGGCCCTGCTCCCGTCGATCATCGCGTTCCTGGCGTTCCAGCGGCAGTTCATGCGCGGTCTGACCAGCGGCGCCATCAAGGGTTAGGTGTCCATGTATCTGGACGGTATCCGGTATTCTGGCGGTTCAACACCACAGGGATGGGATGCAAATGGAGCCTCAGCTGGTCAAGTCTGCCGAGCGCACGGTTCGCATCCTGGAAACCCTGGCAGCCTCACCGGAACGGCTGACGCTGTCGGACCTCCAGCAGCGCACCGGCTTCCCGCGCAGCAGCCTGCACGCCCTGATCCGCACGCTGGTCGAGCTCAAGTGGATCGAGACAGACAGCGGCAGGTCCGACTTCGGGATCGGGCCGCACGCGTTGCTGACCGGGACGGCGTACCTGGACAAGGACCCGGCTCTGCCGTACGCGCAGGAGACCCTCGACGACCTGCGCGAGGAGATCGGGCACACCGTGCACTTCGCGCGGCGCGACGAGGGGCACGTCCTCTACCTGGCGACGCGCGACTCGCGGGTGGCGCACCACGTGATCCCCAGGGTGGGGCGCAGGCTGCCCGCGCACGTCACGGCGCTCGGCCAGGTCCTGCTGGCGGAGCTGACCGAGGACGAGGTGGCCGCCGTGCTGCCGGACCCGCTGCCGTCCATGACCGAGCACACCCTGACCGACCTGGCCAAGCTGTACGGCGAGCTGGACCAGGTGCGCGCGCGGGGCTGGGCCTACGAGCGCGAGCAGGGGACGCCGGGGGTGGCCTGCGTGGCCGTCGCCGTCGACTACCGCATCCCGGCCACGGACGCGATCAGCTGCTCGATGCCCGCCTCGCTGCCGCCGGCCGACGTGGAGAAGGTCACCGAGGCCGTCATCAGGCACACCCACAGACTCGCTGCCACTCTGCGCCGGGAGGGCATCCGATAGCTCACCATCCGGCGCACTTTCTATGGAGGAAATATGCGTCTTGATGGTGTTCTCTTCTTTCCGGTGACCCCGTTCGGTCCGTCCGGCGAGGTGGTGGAGTCTGCCCTGGCCACGCACGTCTCCGCCGGGGTTTCCGCCGGGGCCGGCGGGGTGTTCGCCGCGTGCGGCACCGGCGAGTTCAACGCGCTCGACCTCGACGACTACACGCGCGTGGTGTCGACGGCCGTGACGGCGACGGCCGGGCGGGTGCCGGTGTTCGCCGGGGCGGGCGGGCCGTTGCCGGTCGCCCAGGCGTTCGCGCGGGCGGCCGCCGAGTGCGGGGCCGACGGGTTGCTGCTGCTGCCGCCGTACCTCGTCAGCGCGCCCGCCGCCGGGCTTGTCGCGTTCGTCCGCGCGGTCGCGTCGGTCACCGACCTGCCGATCATCGTCTACCAGCGCGGCAACGCGCGGTTCACCCCCGCCGCCGTCGCCGAGCTGGCCGGGATGCCGCAGGTGGTCGGGTTCAAGGACGGGCTGGGCGACTTCGACCTGCTGCAGCGGATCATCCTGACCGTGCGGGCGTCGACGTCGCGGGAGTTCACCTTCTTCAACGGGCTGCCCACGGCGGAGCTGACCGTGCCCGCCTACCGGGGGCTCGGGGTGCCGCTGTACTCCAGCGCGGTGTTCGCCTTCGCGCCGGAGATCGCGCTCGCCTTCTACAAGGCGGTCACGTCCGGGGACGACGAGCTGGTGCAGCGGCTGCTCACGCACTTCTACCTGCCGCTGGTGGACCTGCGGGACAGGGTGCCCGGCTATGCGGTGTCGCTGGTGAAGGCCGGGGTACGGCTCGGCGGGCTCGACGCGGGCGGGGTGCGGGCGCCGCTGGTGGACGCCGCGCCGGAGGACGTCGCGGCCTTGGAACGCATCATCGCCAGGGGCCGCGAGATCGCGGGCGCCTGAGGGACGCGCGTGGGGGTCTGTCGCCCCCACGCGCGCATCTAGCTACTCACAGGTGACCGACACGTTCACCGCGGCCGAGGACGCCCCGAAGCCCGAGGGACCGATCGGACCCTGCGACAGCCGTACCTCGCCGCGGACCGTCGACCCGCACGGGACGGTCGCGGTGACGCCCTCGACGGTGACGACGTTGTTCCAGATGCTGACCGGCGTACGCCGGGAGCCCAGGAACAGGCCGCCGACGACCTGGCCGGACACCTCCGCGTCCGCGCGCTGCGGCGTGATGACGCCGCCGGGCCCCGGCTCGGCGATGCCAGGGGCGCCGACGGTGCCGTAGAACCGCGCCTGGGCGCCGGTGACGTCCACGCACGCCTTGACGTTCAGGCCCGAGATCAGGACCTGGCTACCGCAGGTGGTCGTGGTCGTGGCGGCGGATGCCGGGCTGCTCACCACGAGCGCCCCCGCCATCGCCACACCTGCGGCGATCACCGCGGCTCCACGCTTGACGATCTGCTTCATCGGTCTCCCCTTCGATGGCCGCGGGCAGGCGGCCCCGTTGCCACCCGCCCGACATCAGTACAATGTCACACATCACATGACGTGCTAGTGATCATCGGGAGAACGGCTGGGGAAGCCCTTTGGAACGTTCTCGGGCACTACCCTGAGTCAGCTATGGCCCTGGTGCAGATGGCGTTCGACGGCGCCTGGGAGGACGCGGTCCTCGTGACGGCGGTGTCGGGGACGGAGGCCTGGCTCGCGCCAGGCCTGGACGTCGCGGTGGAGATCTTCTTCGGGCCCGACCTGTTTCTCGGCGCGCGGCTGTCGGGGCTCGACCGCCCGGAGCGCGCCCGGTTCGTCCGTCAGCTCCTCGGCGTTCGCGACGTGCCCCGGTTCTGGCGTCTCGCGCTGGACGGGCCGCCGTCGTACCTGGAGGTCGGGGTGGTCAACGCCTGGAAGAGCGTGGGGAGTGTGGTCGTCTGGCGGCCAGGAGACGACCACATCCGATCAGCCGACCTCGGCCCCGCCCTCCGCAGCCCGCAGCCGACGCCCGTAGCCCTGGAGGCGGCCTACGACGGCACGATCCCCAGGTGGATCGGGAGGAGCGTCTCCACACCCACCGGCGACGGTCGCCACCTGCTCAGCGAGCCCCTCCTGGCACACGTGGCAGCCACCTTCACCTCTGGAAAGCGCCGTCCACCCGGCGGGGGATGGTCAGCGGATTGGCGTCCCTGAGCTCCTCCGGGAGCAACTCCTCCGGCCAGTCCTGGTAGGCGGTCGGGGTGAGCCAGCGGTCGATGGCGGTGGCGCCGACCGAGGTGTGGGCGGGGGCGGTCGAGGCGGGCCAGGGGCCGCCGTGGTGCATGGCCCAGCACACCGCGACGCCCGTAGGCCAGCCGTTCCAGATGAGCCGCCCGGCGATCCGGCTCAGTGCGTCGGCCACCTCGGCGGCCTCGGATGGCTCCGTGCCGTGGATGGTCGCGGTCAGCGAGCCCTGGAGGCGGCCGATCACGGCCGAGAGGGAGGAAATATCGTTGTATGTCACGACTATGGCGGCGGGGCCGAAGCACTCCTCGGCCATCTCGGACGCGAAGGAATCCAGTGGGGTGGTGAAGACCTTGGGCGTCACTGTCCACTCGCCGTCACCCGCCTTGCCCTCCGCCAGCAGGCGCAGGGAGCCGAGCCGGTCGAGGCCGCCCGCGTACCCGTCTCTGATGCGTTCGTTCAGCATCGGGCCGCCGGTCGTCCCCTCCACTGCCTCGCCGATCACCTTCTCGAACCCCTCGGGCACGAACACCAGGCCCGGGTTGGTGCAGAACTGGCCGACGCCCAGCGTCAGCGAGGCCGCGAACCCGCTCGCCACCTCGGAAGAGACCGCGGAGGGCAGCACGACCACCGGGTTCACGCTGCCCAGCTCGCCGAAGAACGGGATCGGCGTCTCACGGGCGTCGATCAGCCCCTGTACGGCCCGGCCCCCGGAAATGGAGCCGGTGAACCCCGCGGCCACCACCAGCGGATGCTGCACCAGGTCGGCCCCGGCCTGCATACCGTGCACGAGACCGAGCAACGTGGGGTCGGGCAGCGCCGCCTGGACGACAGAGGCGACCATCTCGGAGGTCCGCGGGTGCCCCGGGTGAGCCTTGACCACGACCGGGCATCCGGCGGCCAGCGCGGAGGCGGTGTCACCCCCGGCCACGGAGAACGCGAACGGGAAGTTGCTCGCGGCGAACACCGCCACCACGCCCGGCAGCGCCCGCTTCATCCTGCGCACGTCGGGCTGCGCCGGTGCGGCGGCATGGTCGATGACCGCGTCGAGGTAGCCGCCGTCGCGGATCACCTTGGCGAACAGCCGGAACTGCCCCGCCGTACGGGCGACCTCGCCGCGCAGCCGGACCTCGCCCAGGGCGGTCTCGCGGTCGGCGACCTGCCACAGGTCGTCCACCCGCGCGAGCAGCGCGTCGGCGACCGCTTCCAGCA
This sequence comes from Nonomuraea sp. NPDC050556, assembly GCF_044457355.1. NCBI lineage: Bacteria > Bacillati > Actinomycetota > Actinomycetes > Streptosporangiales > Streptosporangiaceae > Nonomuraea > Nonomuraea sp. NPDC050556. The sequence continues at coordinate 141,874 of NZ_JBITGU010000007.1, forward strand.
CGGAGGCCCGCTCGGCAGCGGAGGAAGCGCGCCAACCGGCCCCGGCCGCCGCGGCCGCGGTGACCGCGGCGGAGACGTCGGCCGTAGTGGCCTCGGGCAGCGGGTCACCGACGGCCTGGCCGGTCCGCGGGTCGTATCCGTAGATCATCGAAAGAGCCTTCCCAGTCATATGTCACACGTTACAGCCAATGCTTGACACCCTCTCCCGTCGATTCTTACAGTTACGTCACTTGTCCACAATTCTGGTTGTTGTTCACATATATGGACGGCGCACATATGAATATCCGCGAGATCCGCATCACCCCCGTCGCCTTTCGCGATCCACCGCTGCTCAACGCCGCAGGCGTGCACGAGCCGTGGGCGTTGCGCACGATCGTCGAGGTGATCACTGACGAGGGGCTGAGCGGGCTCGGCGAGACCTATGGCGACCTCGACCACCTCGAGAAGATGCGGGAAAGCGCCGAAGCGCTGATCGGGCTCGACGTGCACGCGTTGAACACCATTTACGCCCGCATCACCGACATCGTCGGCGACGTGGTGACCGACCTGCACGGGCTGACCGGCGTGTCGACCAAGGAGAAGAGCATCGACCGCGTCTTCTCCCCCTTCGAGGTGGCCTGCCTGGACATCAGGGGCAAGGCCGCGGGGGTGCCCGTGGTCGACCTGCTCGGCGGCCGGGTGCGTGACGCCGTGCCGTACAGCGCCTACCTGTTCTACAAGTGGGCGGCCGAGGACCGCTTCGGCGCCGCGCTCGACCCGGACGGGCTGGTCGCGCAGGCGTCGGTGTTCATCAAGGAGAACGGCTTTCGCTCGATCAAGCTCAAGGGCGGCGTCTTCGAGCCCGAGCAGGAGATCGCCGCGATCAGGGCGCTGCACGAGGCGTTCCCCGGGGTGCCGCTGCGGCTCGACCCGAACGCGGCCTGGAGCGTGGAGACGTCCATCGCGGTCGGGCGCGAGCTGGACGGCCTGCTGCAGTACCTGGAGGACCCCACGGCGGGCATCGAGGGGATGGCGCAGGTCGCGCCGCACGTCCCGATGAAGCTGGCCACCAACATGTGCGTGGTGACGCCCGAGCACCTGCCCCCGGCGATCGCGCAGGGCGCCATCGGGGTCCTGCTCCTCGACCACCACTACTGGGGCGGGCTCACCAGGTCAGCGCACGTCGCCGCGCTCTGCGCCACCTTCGGGCTGGAGCTGTCGATGCACTCCAACTCGCACCTGGGCATCAGCCTGGCCGCGATGACGCACCTCGCGGCGGCCACCCCGAACCTCAACCACGCCTGCGACACCCACACCCCCTGGCAGGACGGCCAGGACGTGGTCAAGCCGGGCGCGCTCCGCTTCGTCGACGGCGCCGTGCCCGTGCCGGCCGGTCCCGGGCTCGGGGTGGAGCTGGACCGCGAGGCGCTGGAGCGCATGCACGCCGACTACCTCGCGTGCGGGATCACCTCGCGCGACGACACCACCTACATGCAGCAGTTCGAGCCTGCCTTCTCAGCTAGGAGACCGCGCTGGTGAACGTCGCCTACGTCTACCCCTGGGACGTCGCCGGCGACCCGTCGGCCGCCGCGCGCATCGCCGACCTGGGGGTGGAGGCGGTCGCGCTGGCCGCCTCCTACCACTCGACCAGGGCGGCGACCCCCTACCACCCGTCGCACCGGGTGCTCGACGCGCTCCACTCGGCCTTCTACCTTCCGGTACGGCCGGCAGCCTGGGGCCGCCTCGTGCCCGGATCCCCCACGTGGACCCCGGCGGACTCCTACCTGATCGCACGGGACGCCCTCAAGGAGCAGGGTCTCCAGGTGCAGGCCTGGACCGTCCTCACCCACAACGCCCACCTAGGCACGAAATTTCCGGATTTAGTGGTGCGCAACGCCTTCGGTGATCCGTACCCCTACGCCCTCTGTCCCGCTCACCCCGACGTCCAGGACTACTGCGCGAACCTCGTCCGCGAGACGCTCGACCTGGGCGCGCCGGACGCGCTGATCCTGGAGGCGTGCGGCCCGATGGGCTTCGGCCACCAGGGCACGCACGAGAAGACCGCGGGCGCCGACTGGTCCGCCGTCGACGGCGACCTGCTCACGCTCTGCTTCTGTACGGCCTGCGCCGACCGCTACCCGCCGGGCACCCGCGACCGGGTGCGCGAAGCCGTCGGCAGTGGGTTCGGATCGGTGGAGGAGGCGCTGGGCGAGCTCACGGCGGAAGTGCGCGAGGTCAGGGTCTCCCTGAGCGCCGACCTGCGCGAGAAGCTGATCGCAGCCGCCCCCGGCGTGCCCGTCACCCTGCACGCCAACCCCGACCCCTGGGCGGCCAGCTCCTTCGCCGCCCTGCCCGAGGGCGAGCCGGGCGCCGAGGTGCTGGTCGGCAACTGCTGGGGCGAGGTCGAGCCGGACTGCGCCCGCCTGTCCAGGCTGGCCGAGCTCGCCACCCCGGGCCAGCGCGTCGGCGCCTACGTCCTGGCCCTCCCCCCGCGTGCGGCCGACGCCAAGGAGCTGGCCGCGATGATGCGCGCCTACCGCGAGGCGGGCGCGGACGAGCTGCACCTCTACCACGCGGGCCTGGCCTCGCCGCAGCGCCTGGCCGCCATGGCGGAGGCCCTACGCCACCTGTGACAACCAGGGCAGATGCGCACCCCCGAACGGGCCCTGCTTCTCCGCCACCGCCTTCATGAGCCACTCGGCCGAGGCCTCGGCCGCCGCCACGACGTGGGGCGGGTACCGCATGAGCACCTGGTGCTCGGCGAACTCGTCCTCGTCGTCGACGTACAGCTTGCCGGAGTTCCTCAGGACGACGTCGAGATCGAGGTCGACCATCGTGACCTCGTTGTCCAGCCACACCGGCACAGTCGTGATATCGCAGTAGATATCCATCTTGTGGCCTTCGGCGTTGAACAGCGCGGTCCACCACTCGTCGCGCGGGAAGAGGATGACGAACGCCAGGTCGTACGTCACGGGCGGCTCGTGGCCCTTGCTCGCCATCGTGCCCGCCGTACAGCCCACCCACACGCCGTGCTCGTCCTCACCCAGCAACCGGCCGGTGTGGTTCCAATGTAGTGATCCGTCGTACTTCGTGTAGACAACCCTCACCTCTGTCACGAATACGACGTTATCTGACGGCCACCAGCCCGCTCTCATAGGCCGCGATCACGAGCTGGGCTCGATCCCTCGCCTCCAGCTTGGCCAGGAGGCGGCCGATGTGCGTCTTGACCGTGGCCAGGCTGAGGTGCAGGTGACCGGCGATCTCGGTGTTGGACAGGCCTCGCGCGATCAGCAGCAGCACCTCCCGCTCCCGCTCGGTCACGCCGGTGAGCGGGCGAGGCTCGCTGTAGCCCCTGACGAACTCCTCGATCAGCCGCCGGGTGACCGTGGGGGCCAGCAGCGACTCCCCCGAGGCGACGACGCGGATCGCGGCGAGCAGGTCGGCCGGAGGGGTGTCCTTGAGCAGGAAGCCGCTGGCGCCGGCGCGCAGGGCGGCGTAGACGTAGGCGTCGAGGTCGAACATGGTGACGATGAGCACCTTGGTGGTGCCGCCGATGCGCCGGGTGGCCTCGATACCGTCCATCTGAGGCATGCGCACGTCCATGAGCACGACGTCGGGGCGGTGTTCCGCGGCCAGCCGTACGGCTTCCGCGCCCGTGCCCGCCTCGCCGACCACGTCGAGGTCGGGCTCGGACTCCACGAGCACCCTGAAGCTGCCCCTGATCAGCGCCTGGTCGTCGGCGACCAACACCCTGATCACGAAATTTCCCCGTAAGGGAGGGTGGCTGCGACGCGGAAGCCGCCCTCGGGGCGTGGTCCGGCCGCGAAGGCTCCGCCGTACATCATGATCCGCTCCCTCATTCCGACCAGCCCGTGCCCGAACTCCACCGGCCCCCGGCCAGGTCCGTCGTCCACGACCTCGATCGAGGCGACCTCGCCCACCTCGACCTTCACCCGGCAGCTCGTGGGCGCCGCGTGTTTGACCACGTTGGTGAGCGCCTCCTGGACGATCCGGTAGACCGCCAGCGCCGCCCCTTCGGGGAGCGGCCCCGGGTCGACGTCCAGGTCCACCCGCACCCCGGCCATCCGCGCCCGGTCGGCGAGCTCTTCCAGCCCGTCGAGTCCCGGCGCGGGCCGCAGGTCGGCCTCCGGCGTGCGCAACACGCCCAGGAGGTGGCGCATCTCCACCAGCGCGCTCCTGCTGGCCGTCTCGATGACACGCAACGCGTCGCTCGCCTCGTCCGGCCGGGTACGGATCACATGGTTGGCCACGCCCGCCTTGACGGCGATCAGCCCCATGCTGTGCGCCACCACGTCGTGCAGCTCCCGCGCGATGCGCAGCCGCTCCTCCACCACCGCCTGCTCCGACAGCCGCGCCGCGTAGGCCCTGCGCGCCGCCACCGCGCGCCCGATCGTCCACACCGCGCCGAACGCGGCCGCGCCGGGCAGCAGCTGGCCCACCAGGGACGTCCACCACACGGGCGCCGAGGCGGGGGTGCCCGCGATCGTCAGCGCGGCCAGGGCGGTCACCGTGACCACGGCGGCCAGGATCCAGCCCCTGCCGCGCGCGGTCAGCGCGACCAGGTAGAGCGCGTAGGCGGGCGCGACGTAGGCAGCGCTGATCGCCATCAGCGCCATCGCGGCGACCGCGACCGGCAGGACCGTCCAGAACACCGTCCTCGGCCACAACCGCCGCACCGCCAGCGGAATCGACAGCCCGACCGGCAGCGCGAGCCGTGCCCAGGTGGGCAGGTCGGCGGAGGAGACCGCGCTCAGGTACGCCAGGGTGAAGCCGAGCGCCGCCAGGCAGTCGAGGGCGATGAGCTGACCGCGGCTCAACCGCTGGGCGAACACGTCCACCCCAGAACGGTATCCACCCTTTCGCGGGCGAGCGTCATACCCAGGTCTGACGGGGTACGCCGGGTTCGGAGCTCGGGTGGATGTGCGGGCGGCGTGCCGTACAGGAGTCTCGACCCCGTGATCGACGTCAAGAACCTCACCAAACGCTACGGCGGCGACCTGGCCGTGGACGACCTCTCCTTCCAGGTACGGCCCGGCCGGGTCACCGGGTTCCTCGGCCCCAACGGCGCGGGCAAGTCCACCACGATGCGCGTCATCCTGGGCCTCGACGCGCCGACCAGCGGCCAGGCGCTCGTGAACGGCCGGCCGTACGCGACCTCGAAGACGCCCATGCGCGAGGTCGGCGCGCTGCTCGACGCCGGGGCCGTGCACGGCGGGCGCAGCGCGTACAACCACCTGCTCTGGCTGGCCGCCACGAACGGCATCGGCGCTGCCAGGGTCACCGAGGTGCTGGAGGAGGTCGGGCTCGGCGGGGTCGCGCGCAGGCGCGTCGGGGGCTTCTCGCTGGGCATGAAGCAGCGGCTCGGCATCGCGGCGGCGCTGCTGGGCGACCCGGGCGTGTTGCTGTTCGACGAGCCGGTGAACGGGCTCGACCCCGACGGGGTGCGCTGGATCAGGCATCTCATGCGGGGGCTGGCCGCCGGCGGGAGGACGGTCCTGCTGTCCAGCCACCTGATGAGCGAGATGGCGCTCACCGCGGACCACCTGGTGGTCATCGGGCGCGGGAAGCTGCTGGCCGACGTGTCGCTGACCGAGCTGACCGCGTCGTATCCGTCGCTGGAGGACGCCTACCTGTCGCTGACCGCGTCGAGCGTGGAGTACCGATGACGACCTTCACTTCTGAATGGATCAAGCTCCGCTCGGTCCGGTCCACACACCTGCTCCTGGCGATCGCCTTGGGCGCCGTCGGGCTCGCGGCGCTCATCGCGGTCTCGGCCGTGGGCGCCTACGAGGCGTCGTCGCCCGCTCGGCGCGCGACCGCGCGCATGGCGGAGCTCGACGACGTGGTGGTCGCCGTTCCGCAGCTCTGCCTGGGCATCCTCGGCGTGCTCGCGATGACCTCCGAGTACGCCACGGGCCTGATCAGGGTGAGCCTGACCGCGGTGCCGCGGCGCTGGCCGGTGCTGGCCGCCAAGGGCGTCCTCGTCAGCGCGTGCGCGCTGGTCGTCGGGCCTGTGGTGGTCTTCGGCACCGCGATCTCGTCGCGGGCGATCGTCGACGGGCGCTACCCGCTGCTGCCGCTGGCGGACCGGGTGCCGCTGATGGTGGTCAGCAGCCTGTCGGTGGTGGTGTTCGCGCTGCTCGGGCTGGGGCTCGGCGCGGTCCTGCGCAACGCGGCCGCCGCGATCGCGGTGGTGGTCGGCGTGGTCTACGTGATCCCGATGATCGTCGGGAACCTGCCCGAGCCGTGGAGCGAGCGCCTGGGGTCGGGGATGATCGGCGCGCTGCCGGGCGAGATCACCGGCGCTGACCTGACGAACTCCGTCTACGGTTCGCTGCTGCCGCCCTGGGCGGCCGTCCTCGTGCTGGTCGCCTATGCGGCCGTGCCCGTCCTGCTGGGATTTGTCCTGCTGCGCAGGAGAGACGCCTGAGGGGTACGGCTCTCGCCGTACCCCTCCTTGAAGCGTCAGACCTCGACCACCACGGGGATGATCATCGGGCGGCGCCGGTAGGTGTCGCTCACCCAGCGGCCGACCGTGCGGCGGACCACGCGGCGGATCTCCTGCATGTCCACCACCCCGTCTGCCGCCTTGGCCTCCAGGGCCTTCTCGATCTGCGGAATGATGTCGTCGAACACCGCGGGGTCTATGCCTGATCCCCGCGCGTGGATCTCCGGCCCGGCGGTCAGCTTGCCGGTGGTGGAGTCGACGACCACGACGACCGAGATGAACCCCTCGTCGCCCAGTATGCGGCGGTCCTTCAGTGAGGTGTCGGTGATCTCACCGACGCTCGTGCCGTCCACGTAGACGTAGCCGGCCTGGACCGCACCGACGATCTTCGCCCGGCCGTCGACCAGGTCCACCACGACGCCGTCCTCGGCGATCACGATGTGGTCGTCGGGCACGCCGGTCAGCGCGGCGAGCTTGGCGTGCGCCCGCAGGTGCCGCCATTCACCGTGCACCGGCATGAAGTTCGACGGACGCGTCAGGTTCAGGACGTACAGCAGCTCACCGGCCGCGGCGTGCCCGGAGACGTGCACCTTGGCGTTGCCCTTGTGCACGACGCGGGCGCCCCAGCGGGTCAGGCCGTTGATGACCTTGTTGACCGACGTCTCGTTTCCGGGCACCAGGCTCGACGCGAGCAGGACGGTGTCACCGGCGGCGATGCGGATCGCATGGTCGCGGTTGGCCATCCTCGACAGCGCCGCCATCGGCTCGCCCTGGGAACCGGTGCAGATCAGCACCACGTCCTCCGGCGGCCACTCCTCGATGTCGCGGGAGTCCACGACGAGGCCCGGCGGGATCTTGAGGTAGCCCAGGTCGCGGGCCACGCCCATGTTGCGCACCATCGACCTGCCGACCAGCGCGACCTTGCGGCCGTGCCGTTCCGCCGAGTCGATGACCTGCTGCACGCGGTGGATGTGCGAGGCGAAGCTGGCCACGATGACCCGCTTCTCCGACGTGCGGATGACCTCGTCGATCACCGGCGCGATCTCGCGCTCGCTGGTGACGAACCCCGGCACCTCGGCGTTGGTCGAGTCGGACATCAGCAGGTCGACGCCCTCGGCGCCGAGCCTGGCGAAACCGCCCAGGTCGGTCAGGCGGCCGTCGCTCGGCAGCTGGTCCATGCGGAAGTCGCCGGTGTGCAGCACGATGCCGGCCGGAGTCTTGATCGCCACGGCCAGCGCGTCGGGAATCGAGTGGTTGACCGCGAGGAACTCGATGTCGAACGGGCCGAACGTGCGGTGCTCGCCCTCGACCACCTCGACCTTGACCGGCTGCATGCGGTGCTCGGTGAGCTTGGCCTCGATGAGGGCCAGCGTCAGCTTCGAGCCGACCAGCGGGATGTCGCGGCGCTCGCGCAGGAGGTACGGCACGGCGCCGATGTGGTCCTCGTGGGCGTGCGTCAGCACGACCGCCTCGATGTCGTCGAGCCGGCCCCTGATGTAGTCGAAGTCGGGCAGGATCAGGTCGACGCCCGGCTGGTCCGGCTCAGGGAAGAGCACGCCGCAGTCGACGATCAGCAGCCGTCCGTCGTACTCGAAGACGGCCATGTTGCGGCCGATCTCCCCGAGGCCGCCGAGCGCCACGATGCGCAGGCCGCCGTCCGGCAGGCGCGGCGGTGGGCCCAGTTCGGGATGCGGGTGACTCATGCGGCCACCCCCTTGTTCTTAGTTCTCAAACCTTCCGTTCCTCCCCGTACTCATCCATCTGTCAATTTCACTCCGCCGGCCACCAGGCATGCCTGGAGCTCGGCGGTCTGCTCTTCTGTGGCGTCCACCAGCGGGAGCCGCGTCGGCCCCACCGGCTGTCCCACCAGGGCCAGCGCCGCCTTCACCATGATCGCGCCCCCTGCCTTCATCATGATCCCGTCGACCACGGGCAGCAAGCGACGGTGTACGGCCAGCGCCGCAGCCACGTCGCCGGTGCTGTGCAGCTCGATCATGTTCGCCAGGTCGGCGCCCACGACATGGCCCACGACGCTCACGAAACCGGCGGCTCCCATCGAGAGCCAGGCCAGGTTGAGCACGTCGTCGCCCGAGTAGAAGACCAGGTCGGTCGCCGACATCACCTGCGAGGCCGCGAACAGGTCGCCCTTGGCGTCCTTCACGGCCACGATGCGATCGTGCTGCGCCAGCCGTACCAGAGTGGTGGTCTGGATCGGCACGCCGCTGCGTCCGGGGATGTCATACAGCATGACAGGTAGCCCGGTCGCGTCCGCCACCGCGGTGAAGTGGCGGTACAGCCCCTCCTGCGGAGGTTTGTTGTAGTAGGGGGTGACGACGAGCAATCCGTCGGCGCCCGCCCGTTCCGCGGCCCTCGCCAGTTCAACGCTGTGATGCGTGTCGTTACTCCCGGCCCCGGCCACGATCGTGGCGCGATCGCCGACAGCCTCGACGACGGCGCGCAGGATGCGGTCCTTCTCCTCGTCGGAGGTCGTGGGCGACTCGCCGGTGGTGCCGCTCACGATGAGCCCGTCGTTGCGCTGCACGTCCACCAGGTAGGTGGCCAGGCGCTGCACGGCCTTGTAGTCGACGGCGCCGTCCGCGGTGAACGGGGTGACCATGGCGGTGAGCATGCGGCCGAAGGGGGCGTGGGATGAAGCCATAGTGCGAACGCTACCTGGAATCACGCTGCGGGTGGACTCCGCCCCGCCCGCTTGGGGCTCGCATGGAAAGAGGCCGCCGATATGTGCTCGGGGGTACACACATCGACGACCTCTACCGGAGAATCGGGGCGCCTTACACCGGCGTTACACAGTTTCACGGACAATTTTCGGCTCTTGCCAAAGTTGGAGCTCCAATTCTGATTGATGACGGTCGGTTACCTACCGAATACGGCAACATGGGGCCTTATCCCTTCACTGGGCCTCACAGCGATATCAGGGATGGACAGTGGCCACCTCCGATCCGGTCTACCTGCGCGTCGTCGAAGACATTCGGCGGCAGATCAACGACGGCACCCTTCCCCCCGGCGCGCCCATCCCCTCGCGGGCGCAGCTGACCCGTAAGTACCAGGTCGGCGAGACTGCCGCCCGCCATGCGCTGCGTGCGCTCGCGGGCGAGGGTCTCATCATCGGCCGCGTCGGTTCGGGTCACTACGTCAGGGAACGCCCCGACCTTCTCCCCTTGCACCGATGGCGCTTTCTCGAGCATCCTGCGCCTTTTGCCGCTGACCTGCAGGCGCAGGGGCGGCGCGTCACCTGGGACTGGCACAGCGAGCCCGCTGAAGCGGGCGCGCAGATCGGGCCGCGCCTCCGGCTGCCCGAGACGGCCATGGTGACGAGGACACACTTCGTATTCCGCGGCGACGGGAAACCGTTGCAACTGGCTACGTCTTACGAGCCGGTGGAACTGGCCATGCACGCGGCAGCCTCCGGGACGCCCGACGCCGACCGGCGGGGGCTCCTGGCGCGGATGTCGTCGCACGGGGTCAAGGTCACCGAGATCGTGGAGAGCGTCCACACCCGCGTGCCGCGGCCCGCGGAGAGCGACGCGTTGGACCTGCCCGCGGGCGTCCACGTCCTCCACGTCGAACGCACCCATTGGGCGGGTGATCGCCCGGTGGAGACGAGCGACATCGTGGTGCCTGGGGACCGGTTCCAGGTCGTCTACAACCTGCCCGTATAGCGACAACGAGGGGACCGCACTTCCCGCGGTCCCCTCATCTTTTCGCGGTCGCCTCACCCACCCCTCTTGCGCACCCCACGGCCGGGCGCGCCCTCCGAGACCCCGGCATGGGCACCCTTCCGCGCTCGAAGCCCCCATTGCGGCCCTGCACCCAACCGCGCAATTCCGTGGCGACCACCACGGCTCCCCCAACCGCGCCCTTTAGGGAAGCCGCAACCCCACCACGCCCGACCTGCCACGGGGCCCCGCACCACACCCGGCGCCCTCAGCCCCTTGGCGCCCTTCACCACTCACCCCCGGCGGCCCCTCCGCGCCCCAAGAGACGCCCTAGGCCCACCCCAGCGGCCACCACGTCCGGCCTGCCACGGATCCCGCGCGTTCACCCACGGCCCCGCCCCCTCCTTGACAGAACCAGCACCCTCCCAGCGCCGGGGTCGGCGGGTCGGGGTACGGCGAAGCCCGGCGCAAGAAGTACAGACGCCAACCACCAAAGGACCTCACCCCGAGATCCGACACCAAGCCCCATCAGTAACAATCAAATGATCAAGAAACCGAAGATCCACAGCCTCCGCCGCCTCCCGCAGCCGCACGGTCGCCTCAAGATCCTCCCGACTAGCCACCAACGACCCACTCGGATGATTGTGCGCAACCCCGAACGAAGCCCCACCCGCAACCAGCACAGTCGCCACAACCTCCCGAACAGGCAGCGCAGTGTGATCCGCCCCACCCTCGGTAAGCGTCGTCCGCCGCAACACAGCCCCCCGAGCATCACAAACAATCACCACAAGCCGCTCCCGAGCATGCCCACGAAGCAACGGCCCAGCGACCTCCGCCAGATCCGCCGTACACGAGACCCGCTGCCGCTCCGGCCCAGCCTGCGCCCGCCGTACAAGATGAAAGGCCGCAGCCACCCGAGCCGCCTTGGCCGGCCCCACCCCGGGCACAGCCAGCAACCGATGCGCCTCAGCCCGCCCCAACTCCCCCAGATCCCCACAATGATCAATAACCCGCGCCGCCAGATCGATAGCACTGCTCCCCCGAAACCCCGACCCCAGGAGTACGGCCAGCAGCTCCCGATCCGCCAGCGCAGTGGGCCCATTGGCCAGCAACCGCTCCCGCGGCCGCTCCCGAGCGGGCAGATCCTTGACTCGCATAGCCGATTCCTATCACCCAGCACCGACACCTTCCGCCCCACCACCAGGCTCCTGCGAATGACCCAGGCGCGGCGCCGTTCATCCTGGAGTGGCTCGCCGAGCAGGGCGTGAACGCGATGCTGAGGATCGACGCCGAACGCCTGTCCGAGGGCCGCCCGGCGTGGACCTTCACAGCGAGCGGTGGCCCACTGCCCAACCCCATGCGAGCAGACGCAGCCACCGCAGAAGCCTGCCTCACCCAGGCAGTGACGAGACTGAGCGAGCGCGGCGTGACAGTCCCCTTCTGACCGCGACCGCCAAACGCCCTTGGCGTGCCGCCACCTCCCAGAAGCGGCACGACCAAGGGCGTTGCCCGCGCGATGATCGCGCGGATCCAGTGGCGCCTCGCCGACTGCTCACTGGACGGAGAGGGCTCCGGTGGGTGCTCGCGCAGAACCCACCGGAGCGCGGGCGGATCTCTCACAGGCCTGCCAGATCCCGGCCGGCAGGCGGTGGTCCGCCGGGAACTCCGGCACCCACCACGCCGGAGTCATGGTCAGGCCCGGCAGACTCACCCCACCTGCCGGGCAGGAAGGTCCCCGGCAGGGTCACCACGCGCCTGCCGAGAACGAGGGACCCGGCAGACACGCGACTGCCGGGAAGGAGGGGCCCGGCAGGCGCTAGATGTTCAGCTAGCACGGATGAGCCTGCCGGGAGTCAATCGGACAGGCCGTGGGCTGGTACCTGTCCGAAGTACTTGAGGTGGCTCGGCGCAGCCCTCCATCCCAGTGCAGCGCCGAGCCACCGGCCCTCACAGGCGACGACGACGCTGGCGTCACCCAAGGGGACGACGCCGCCGCCGAACCCTGCGGATCAGCAGCACGCGCCGCCACCACCGCCACGCCCGCCGCCGCTTCACAGCGCCTTGCCTCTGAGAAGTTGCAGCCATAACGCACACGCCACTTCGGTCCGTTGCCAGGCGGACTCGTGCACCACTGTCTTGCCTCCCCGCCTGCTGACCTTGCGGATGAACATCAACCCCGCCGCCTGACAGAGCTCGTAGAACACTGGCTGGCAGTCACACGTGTGGGCCCGAACCCGCACGAGATTCACTCGCGGACGCGCGGGTTCCCAGTTGATGTGCGTATGTTCGGCACTCGCCTCCGCGACATGCACTCCGTAGGGCTCGTCCTCTGACACAGCATGAGGATACGTCTAGTTGTATCTCCCTGTCCAATCAGAAATAAAGTTTCGCCTATTCAGACGAGCCGTTTTGAGAGGGCTCGTCACCCTTCGCCTATCTTGCGTATGTGCTCGACCACGATGGAGACACCCACCTCTACCTGCAGATCGCCGAGATCGTCCGGCGGCGGGTGGGAGAACTGGAACCTGGTCACCCGGTTCCGAGCGAGGCCGACCTTCAGCGTGAGTTCGGTGTGGCCAGGACCACCGCCCGGCGGGCCATCCATGTCCTGCGTGAGGAAGGGCTCATCTACACCGTCCAAGGCGAGGGCACCTTCGTCGGTGCGCCGAACGAGGCTCCGCGGGAGCAGCGCAAGACGCCGCTCTATCGTCAGATTGCCGCGGACATCGAGCAGCGGATCCGATCCGGCGAACTCCGTCCCCGTCGCCCCATCCCCGGCGAAACGGCGCTCCTTCAGCAGTACGACGTGGCCAGAGAGACGGTACGGCGTGCCATGGCTCTCCTCCGCGAAGCGGGCTGGATCTACACGGTCCCGCAGCGCGGCAGCTACGTCTCGCCCGAGGACTCCTGGCCACAGGACTGAACCGGCTCCTCTAGTTGTATTCCAACGTCTAGACTTTGGGGATGCTCGATCGCGAGGGTCCTGTACCCGTCTACCGGCAGATCGCGGAGCTCATTCGCGGTCGTATCGCCTCCGGATCGCTGGGACCTGGCGACCCCATGCCGAGCGAGTCGGAGATCGAGCGCGAGTTCGGTGTTGCCAGAACGACCGCCAGGCGGGTGGCGAGGGAGCTGCGTGAGGTCGGTCTGGTCCACACGATTCCTGGCAAGGGCACTTTCGTCGGCCCTCATGGCATCCCCACGAACACCAAGCGAGAGACGAAGCCCGACCGCATCGCGTCCGAGATCGCCGAACGGGTCCTGCGTGGTCAGCTGCCGGTGAACCGGGCGATCCCGAGTGAGAAGTCCATGATGCAGCAGCACGGAGTGGCGAGAGTGACCGTGCGCCGGGCGGTTGCACTGCTCCGCGAGCAAGGCTGGATCTTCACCGTCCCCCATCGCGGGAGCTACGTCGCACCTGAGGGCTCCTGGCCTGGGTAGACCCTCGAGAGTCAGAAAGGGTCATTCACCCCACGACGTGGAAGTGGATGCAGACGGTTTTGGCGTCGTCGGTGGCTATGGGGCCGAAGAAGCGGCGATGAGCCTCGCGCCAATGGTCGATCGAGCGGAAGCCCTCGCCCTCCGTCTGCGCGAACTCCCACGTGACCTCGGCGAACGGCACCACCTCCACGCCTGTCACCTCGATCTCGCACAGGCGGTCACCGGCGGAGTCGACGATGATCAGGTGTTCGCCGACGTGTTCGAGTTCCTCGTCCTCGTAGTCGTCGGCCAAGCCCGCCGTCGCAACCTTGACGCCGTCCACGACCAGGCCTGTCAGGCGGTCGCGCATCTCGCCTGGGTTGCCCAGTTCCATGACACGAAGTCCATCGATTCTGCCCCACATGGGGGTGAGACTACTCACATGCCGAGGGCCACGGGGGTGGCTGGGGGGCCGGTGGTGATCAAGGTGGTCAGTGGGGTGGCCAGGTCTCTGGGGGAGAAGATTTCCGGGCCGGTGTATGCGGCTATGTCCGGCAGCGGCCACCAGTGGAAGGCGGTGATGTGTTCGGCTCTCAGCTGCTCGTCGGACATGGTGCCGCTCGGGTGGAAGGCGGGGATGCGGATCAGGTAATAGTCGTTGATCACCGCGTCGACGCGCTGGTGCCACACGTGGGGCGGGTCCGGGGGTACGGCCAGGCCGATCTCCTCGCGGAGTTCGCGCTGGAGGGCCGCCATGGGGGACTCGCCGGGCTCGATGCCGCCGCCTGGAGTGACCCACACGATGAGGTCGCCGATGGCCAGGCGGCACAGAAGGATGCGATCGTCCTCGTCGAGGACGATCGCGCGGACGGCATGGCGCGGACGGTCAGAAGACAGGGATGATCTCCTCGGGGTCGATGAAGTCGACGTGGACGCCCTCGATGTCCAGCTCCGGGATCGCGGGGAAGGCTATGCCCCACCGCTCGACGATCGCGCGGATCCTGGCCATCGCCACGCGCCAGTTGTCCGCCTGTTCCTCGTACGAGAGCACGCCCAGACCGGCATCGCGGGCATGGTCCATCAGGACACGATGGTTGTGGAGGAAATACGGCGGGAGCTCCCAGAAGCCCTCCGGTGGTTCCCAGAGGATCATCGACAGGAACACGAACCCGGCGCGCAACTGCCGCGTGATCAGGTCCTTGACGTCGTCGGTGAGCCCCGGCCACTCGTTCTCCAGGATGGTCATGCAGATCTGCAGGTGCCTGGACTCGTCCCGCCCGATCTTCTGGAACATCTCGGCGAACACCGGGTGCTGCGTGCCCGTGGCCATCCCGCGGAAGAGGGTCGAAGCGGCCATCTCCCCCATCATGAAGCTGGTGAACAGCACCGGCAGGCTGTACTTGCCGACGGCCGAGCTGTAGCCCGTCCAGTAGCGGCCGCCGTTGTGGTAGAGCCACCCGATGTTGTTGTGGGCGGCTTTCTCCAGGTCCGTGGACGGCGTCCAGTCGAGGGGGCCGCCGGGCCAGAGCCGCGCGATGGTGCGCTGGCAGCACTCCTCGTGGTTCATCTCGTCCCGGGTGATGGAGAAGAAGCACTTCCTGACCGGATCCTCCTCGTGCTTCTCGAACGCCTGGATCGTGGCGCGGGCGAAGACGGCAGGACCGGAGGCGTCGAAGTTCGCGAGTACCGCGAACCAGTACATGATGCCGAGCCGCTGCTCGACCGTGAAGTCGTCGGCGACGAGCCCGTCCCAGGGCAGGTCGGCGGGGTTCCAGAGCGTGCGCTTGGACTTCTCGTAGATGGCGGCGAGCTTCTCGGTCTCGACGCGCCATTCCATGGGATAGATGTTCGGCTGCGGAATCTCGGGCGCGGGCCAGAAGCCGCCTTCCGGGATTTCGAGGTTGGCCATTTATGACACCTCCAGCCCTCAGCTTGCTTCCTTGCGTCACAAACTTCAAGCCTGAAACCCCATCTGGTACGGCGGAGCCATCGGATCGCCACCCGCCGACGCCGGCCGGGGACCTCTCCCATTGCCACTCGCCGCACAGGGTCCTCGCCGCGACATCGGTGCGTCAGGCCCCTCGTGACCTCTGCGTCACCGCCACGCACGCCAGCACCGCCACGGCGGCGGCGATGGTGGCCAGGCCGTACTGCTCCTCGAGCAGCAACCAGGCCCACAGCAGCGTGAGCAACGGCTGGGTGAGCTGCGTCTGCCCGGCCCTGGCGATGCCGCCCCTGGCAAGCCCCGCGTACCAGGGCAGGAACCCGAGGAACATCGACACGAGCCCGACATACGCGAACCCGGCCACAGCGTCCCAACGCCACGACACGGACGTGGCGAAGGCCAGCACCCCGGACACGGGCAGCGTCACCGGCAACGACAGGACCAGGGCGTACGAGATGACCTGCCACCCTGGCGTGGTGCGCGAGAGCCGCCCGCCCTCGGTGTAGCCGACTGCGGCCGACAGCAGGGCGCCGACGAGCAGGATGTCCGCCCACGTCACGCTGCCGCCGCCCTGGGTGACGGTGAACACGGTGATGGCCAGGGCGCCGGCCCCCGAGGCCACCCAGAAGAGCGGGCGCGGCCGTTCCCCCGCCCGCAGGACGGCGCAGACGGCGGTGGCGGCGGGCAGCAGGCCGATCACGACCGCCGAGTGGGACGCGCTGGCCCCCAGAAACAGCGCCAGCCCGCTGAAGACGGGAAACCCGAACACGACGCCCAGCGAGATGGCCGCGTACGAGCGCCACGTGGACCGGGGCGGGATCAGCGGCCGCCGCGCCGCTTTGAGACACAGAAGCGCGATAAATCCGGCGATGACCGCGCGACCCACCGCCACGAGCCACGGATCGAACCCCCGCATCGCGAAAACCGTCGCGGGAAACGACCCGGAGAACGCCAGAACCCCGACAAACGCCAGCAACGTCCCCCGTCGAGCATCCCCCGGCGCAGGCAGCTCATCACTCCGAATAGCGAACGGCACAGAAGAAGCCGACCCACCCGAGGTGACCGACCTACCCGGAGTGGTGGCGGGGGTGGCCGAGGGAACCGATACTCCCCGACCAACGATAGCGCTATCATGATTTTTCATGACCAACGATAGCAGTATCGCTAAGATCGCCGCGATACTGCGCAAAGAGGCGGAGACCAGGAAACCAGGCGACCGCCTCACCTCCAGCCGCGAGATCATGCGCCGCCACGGCGTCAGCCCCATCACCGTCTCAAGAGCCCTGGGCCAGCTCACCGCAGAAGGCAGGGTGATCACCCGACCAGGCAGCGGCGCCTACGTAGCCCACCCCCCGGCCCACATGATGGACACCGCCGACCTCTCCTGGCAGACCGTGGCCCTGGGCGACCGCGTCGTGGACGACTCAGCAGTAGCGGCCCTCCTCACTCCCCCACCCGACGGCGTGATCCCCCTGACCGGCGGCTACCTCAACCCCGCCATCAGCCCCCACAAACAGCTCGCCGCAGCAGCGTCCCGCGCAGTACGCAGGCCGGACGCCTGGACCATGCCCCCGCTCAACGGCCTCGCCGAGCTCAGAAGATGGTTCGCCGCAGAGGCAGGGGGCGACGTCACCGCAGCCGACGCCCTGGTGGTCAGCGGCGGCCAGGCAGCCCTCACCCACGCCTTCAGAGCCCTGGCGGCCCCCGGCACCCCCGTGCTGGTCGAAACCCCCACCTACCCCGGCGCCTTGGCCGCGGCCAAGGCGGCGGGCCTGCGCGCGACAGCCGTACCCACCGACAGCGACGGCGTAAGGCCGGACCTCCTGGCGGAGGCGTTCGCGGTCACCGGGGCCAGGGTCTTCTACTGCCAGCCCACCCTGTCCAACCCCACCGGCGCCACCCTCACCCACGAACGCAGGCAGCAGGTCCTCCAGGTCGTCAGAGCCGCCGGCGCGTTCCTCATCGAGGATGACTTCGCCCGGTATCTGACCGCCGACCCGCCCACCCCGATGGTCGCCATGGACCCGCATGGCACCGTCGTCCACATCAACTCGCTCACCAAGGTCCTGGCCCCCAGCCTCCGCCTGGCCGCGGTGATCGCCCGCGGACCCGCCGCGCACCGGCTCAGGGCGGCGCAGCTCGTGGAGTCGTTCTTCGTGGCCAGGCCGCTGCAGGAGACGGCGCTGGAGTTCACCGGCTCGCCCGCCTGGCGCCGCCACCTGACGACCCTGCACGCCGAGATCACCACCCGCCGTGACGCGCTGGCCACCGCACTGGCAGCGCGCCTGCCCGAGGCCGAGGTGGAGCTCATCCCGCGCGGCGGCCTCCACCTGTGGGTACGGCTGCCGCCGTACGTGAACGAGCACGCGCTGGTCGAGGCGGCCCAGCGGCACGGCGTGCTGGTGAGCCCCGGCAGGATGTACTACCCCTCGGAACCGCCGGGCCCGCGCATCAGGGTCACCCACATCGCCGTCACCCACCTCCCCGAGCTCGCCGAGGGCGTACGCAGGCTGGCTCAGGCGCTGGCGAACACCTCGTAGTGCTCGACGGTCGTCTCCCTGTCGACGAGGAACCTGTCGTCCTCGTCGTAGAAGACCGCCTGGGACGGCTCGTCCCCGGCGAAGGCCCTGATCGCCTCCCACGACTCCCAGAAGGAGATGAGGAAGAACTCGGTCCTGTCCCCGTCGTCGCGCCTGGTGAACCTGACGCCCTGGTTACCCGGCGTCGAGGTGTATCCGGCGAAACCGGTGCGCATCAGGTAGGCCTCGTAGGCGGTGGCGTCCGCCGCCGAGGTCCAGCCGCGCCACGTGCGTACGATCATAAGATGTCCTCCCCGTCGGAGCTCGTGCGTGATTTTCTTAACACGGCTGACCTCGAAGCGGAAAAAGACGAACTGTCCTCCCCCGCCGAGCTGGCCCTGTGGCTGCGCGAGCGCGGCCTGGCCGGCGAGCGGGACCGGGCGACCGACGACGACCTGGGCACGGCGCTCGCGCTGCGCGAGGGGATACGCGCCGCACTGGGCGGAAGGCCGGCGGAGCTGCCCGCGTTGCCGCTGGTGGCGACCCCTGAGCTGGTCCCCGTGGAGGACGGCGTGCGCGGCGCCCTGGCCGCGATCGCGGTGGCCCTGGTGCGCGCCGACCGCGACCGCCTCAAGGTCTGCGCGTCCGCCACGTGCCAGTGGGCGTTCGTCGACTCCTCGAAGAACCGCTCACGCGCCTGGTGCTCCATGAAGATCTGCGGCAACCGCCTCAAAACCCGGGCGTATCGCACGAGAAGGCAGGTCGAGCGTCGTGCCCAGGGCCCAATCACCGATACGGTGTAACCCATGCTCTCGAGATCCTCCAGTCGCGGGCATGACGGCAGGCGAAGGAGCGCGCCGAGATGGCAGACGTAGGCGTCCGGGCGGCCCGGCGCGAGGATGTGCTCCAGGTTGCGAACACCCAGATCCGCGCCTGGCGTTATGGCTATCGGGACTTTCTGCCCGAAGGCCCGCTCGAGCAGATGACGGGCGCGGCGGCAGAGAAGATGTGGCTGCGCCAGTGGGACGAGGCGATCGCCGCCCCGCCCACGCCCCGGCATCGGGTGCTGGTCGCGGTCGAGACCATCCTCGACACCGAGGGCTTCCCCGCCCTCGGCCTGGGTGGCTCGTCGGCCCCGGCGGTCCCGCGCGGCGGTGAGCGCGTGGTCGGCCTGGCCTCGCACGCCCCGGCGGAAGACCCCGACCTCGACCCGACGGTCGCGGCCGAGATGCTCACCCTGCTCGTCGACCCCGACTTCGTCCGGCGCGGCCATGGCAGCCGCCTGCTCAACGCGACCGTCGACTACCTGCGCGAGGACGGCTTCCGCCAGATCGTGACGTGGGTGTTCGCCGACAACCACGCGGTGCTCGGCTTCCTCGAGTCCGCAGGTTGGGGCGAGGACATGGCGGAGCGGGTGCTCGACATGGGCCGCCCGATCCGCATGGTCCGGCTGACGACGGATATCAGCTGACATGGCCTCTTTGAACGACTGGGTGGCTGGCGCACGCCCGCGTACCCTTCCGAACGCCGTCGTCCCCGTCATGGTCGGCACCGGTGTGGCGATCTCCGACGGCGGCGCCGTGTGGTGGCGCGCCCTCGTGGCGCTGGCCGTCGCGCTGCTGCTGCAGATCGGCGTCAACTACGCCAACGACTACAGCGACGGCGTGCGCGGCACCGACGACGAGCGGGTCGGCCCGATGCGGCTGGTCGGCTCGAAGCGGGCCACGCCGCGCCAGGTCCTGCTGGCCGCCTTAGGGAGCTTCGGCCTGGCCGCCGTGGCCGGGCTGTCGCTGGTCCTCGCCACCCGCGCGTGGTGGGTGCTGCTGGTCGGCGCCGCCGCGATCGCCGCCGCCTGGTTCTACACAGGAGGCAAGACTCCGTACGGCTACCGCGCCCTGGGCGAGCTGGCCGTCTTCGTCTTCTTCGGCCTGGTCCCCGTGGTCGGCACGACGTACGTCCAGGTGGAGCACATCTCCTGGCTGGCCGTGGCGGCGAGCGTCCCGGTCGGGCTGCTGTCGTGCTCGATGCTCGTGGTCAACAACCTGCGCGACGTCAACACCGACGGCCAGGTCGGCAAGCGCACCCTGGCCGTGGTGCTCGGCGCTGAGCGCACCCGCACCCTCTACACCGCCTGCCTGGTCGTGCCGTTCGTGATCGCGCTGGCGCTGGTGCCCTGGGCGCCGTTCACCGCGCTGACCGTGCTCGCCGCGCCGCTGGCCGTACCTCCGGTGAAACTGGTGCGCAACGGGGCGACCGGGCCCGCGCTGATCTCGGCGCTCCAGCAGACGGGCAAGTTGCAGCTGGCCTTCGGGCTGCTCTTCACCATCGGCCTGGCGATCACCTTGTAGGCGGATACAAACGGGCTGGGCCGGGCTCGTATGGGCCGATAAATGGCCTGGTCAGCGCCGTGTGGTTCCCTGAAATCAGGATTTTTCCGGACTCAGGAGAGCGCACATGGAGCAACGCGGGATCGAGCTGGTCTCGGCGCAGGAGAGGTACGGCCGTCCGCGTGACCTGTTCTTCCTGTGGGCCGGGACCACGATGGGCATCTTCACCCTGGTCTACGGCACGGTCATCGTGGCGGTCTTCGGGCTGAGCTTCTGGCAGGCCGTGGCCGCCATCGTCATCGGCAACCTGCTGGCCTTCCCGCTGGTCGGCCTGACCAGCCTGCAGGGCCCGGCGACCGGCACCTCGACGATGACCGTGTCCCGCGCCGCCTACGGCACCAAGGGCGCCAGGGGCCTGAGCTTCTTCGGCTGGCTGAACATGGTCGGCTTCGAGGCTGGCGGCATGGTGCTCATCACGTTCGCCTCGCTGTCGCTCCTGGATCAGGCGGGCGTCACCGACCAGAGCCTGCCCCTGAAGATCACCGTCATCGTGGTCGCCGCCCTCATCCAGCTCGTCCTGCCGCTGATCGGGCACGCGGCGGTGATGAAGGCGCAGAAATACTTCACCTGGATCTTCCTGGCGATGTTCGCCGTCATGGCGGTGCTGATCGCCCCCAAGGTCAACGTGTCCGGCGGCGGCTCGGCCGACTTCGCCACCTTCACGGCGGCGGTGGCGCTGGTCATGTCGGCCGGTGGCCTGTCGTGGGGCCCGCTCGGCGGCGACTACTCGCGCTACCTCCCGAAGGACTCCTCCAAGAAGGCCGTCTTCTGGTGCGCGGTCCTGGGCGGCCTCGTGCCCTACCTGCTGCTCATGACGCTGGGCGCGGCGGTCGCGACTGTGGTCACCGGCGCGGACGACCCGATCTCCGGGCTGCCCGGAGCGCTCCCGAACTGGTTCGTCGTGCCGTACCTGCTGCTGGCGATCGTCACGCTGTTCGCGGTCAACACCACCGACCTGTACTCCTCGGGCTTGAACCTGCAGGCGGCGGGGATCACCATCAAGCGGTGGCTCGCCGTCGTGCTCGACCTGATCTTCTGCGTGATCATCACCATCGTGGCCGTCACCTCCAACAACTTCAACGACCTGCTCAACGCCTTCCTCGGCCTGCTGATCATCTGGCTGGCGCCGTGGGCGGGCGTCTACGTGACCGACTGGCTGCGCCGCAGGGGCCGCTACGACGCCCAGGCGCTGTTCGACCTGAAGGCGCCCGGCCAGGTTCGCTGGCCCGCCATCATCGCCCAGGTCGCCGGGATGGCCGCCGCCGCCCTGTGGATCAACTCGACGGCGTTCGTCGGGTGGATCTCGAAAGCCACGGGCGGGTCCGACTTCAGCATCTTCGCCGGATTCATCGTCGCCGGTGTCGTCTACGCCGCCCTGGACCGCCGTACGGTCCCCGTCGCCAAGGAGCTCGCCCATGCATGACCTGCTCGACGTCGCCTACGGCCGCAGGCCGGCCGACACGATCATCACGGGCGGCACCCTGGTCAACGTGCTGACCGGCGAGATCTACCCGGCGGAGATCGCCATCAGCGGCACGCGCATCGCGGCGGTCGGGCCCGGCCTGCCCAGGGGCGAGAACACCACGATCATCGACGCCAAGGGCGGCTACCTCGTCCCCGGCCTGATCGACGGGCACATCCACATCGAGTGCAGCAAACTCTCCGTGACCAGCTTCGCCAATCTGGTCGTCCCCTTCGGCACCACCAGCGTCGTGTCCGGGCTCGACCAGATCCTCGTCGCCGAGGGTCTCGACGGTGTACGGCGAGCGCTGGACGAGGCCGCCGAGACGAGCATGCGCATCTGGTGGGGCGCCCCGGCCAAGGCCCCCTACACCGTGCCGCAGTCCACGGTCGGCCACACCTTCGGCCCCGGCGAGCACCGGATCGCGCACGAGTGGCCCGAGTGCGTGGGCATCTGGGAGACCGTCCAGGAGATGGTCGAGCACGGCGACCCCGCCGTGCTCGAAGCCCTGGAGCTGGCCCACCAGCGGAGGCTGCCGATCTTCGGCTGCGCTCCCCTGTCGGACGCGCGCCGCATCGCGGGCCTCGCGGCGGCGGGCATCAGGCTCGACCACGAGTCGTACTCCCACGAGGAGATGCTGGAGAAGCTGCGCCAGGGCATCTACGCGATCGTCCGCGAGTCGTCCGTCGCGCACTTCCTGGAGGAGAACATCCAGGTCGTGTCCAAGGTCGGCGCCCGCCGGGTGGCGTTCTGCACCGACGACGTGCACGCGGCCGACGTGCTGGCAGGCGGGCACGTGGACAAGCTCGTCAGGATGGCGATCAAGGCCGGGGTGGACCCGGTGACCGCGATCCAGATGGCCACGGTCAACTGCGCGGAGATGTACCGGATCGACGACCTGGTCGGCTCGATCGCGCCAGGCCGCTTCGCCGACGTGCTGATCGTGGACTCGCTGGAGGACTTCAGGATCCGCGAGGTCGTGGCGGGCGGGAAGCCGGTGGCCCGCGACGGCCGGATGATCACCCCGGCGGTGCCGCCAGCGCGCGGAGCCGTACAGCCTTTTCCCGTGAAGACCGTAACGGCCGACGACCTCGCGCTCCGGTCGGGCGAGACCGAGGTCACGGTCCTCACGCTCAACTTCACCGACCAGGTCTTCGTGCGCAAGCGCCGCGACGTGACCCTGCCGGTCGTCGACGGGATCGTGGAGCCGTCGGTCGAGCACGACGCGCTGCTGGTGACGGTCGTCGAGCGGTACGGCAAGAACGGCAACATGCCGGTGGCCATGGTCAGCGGCATGGGCCTGCGCAAGGGGGCCATCGCCACCAGCGCCGCGCCCGACGACAACAACGTCATCTGCGTCGGCGCCTCGCGCGCGGACATGGCCGTGGCGATCAACGAGGTCGTCAGGCTGGGCGGCGGCCAGGTCATCGTCGTCGAC
Source organism: Nonomuraea sp. NPDC050556 (assembly GCF_044457355.1). NCBI lineage: Bacteria > Bacillati > Actinomycetota > Actinomycetes > Streptosporangiales > Streptosporangiaceae > Nonomuraea > Nonomuraea sp. NPDC050556. The sequence continues at coordinate 165,170 of NZ_JBITGU010000007.1, forward strand.
GGCGAGGTCGTCGCTTCACTGCAGCTTCCGGTCGCGGGCATCGTGTCCGATATTTCGGCAGATGAGATGGCCATCCAGGAAGAGCACCTCGACACGCTCGCCCGGGAAATGGGATGCCAGCTCCCCGCGCCGCTCATGTACCTGTTCTTCCTGTCCATCACCGCGATCCCCGACTACGCCGTCACCGATCTCGGGCTCGTGGACTGTGTCAAGCTCGAAGTCGTGGAGGTCATCCAATGAACGAGTTCATCGCCGGTCTGCCCAAGTGCGAGCTGCACCTGCACATCGAGGGCACCCTGGAGCCGTCGCTGAAGGCCGAGCTGGCCCGGCGCAACAAGCTCGACCTGGAGTTCAGGAGCTACGAGTTCGACGACCTGACGTCGTTCCTGGCCGTCTACTACGAGGGCATGCAGGTGCTGCGCACCGAGCCCGACTTCTACGACCTGGCCATGGGCTACCTGCGCAAGGCGGCCTCGCAGAACGTGCGCTATGCGGAGATCTTCTTCGACCCGCAGGCGCACACCTCGCGCGGCGTGCCGTTCTCCGTGGTCATCGGCGGGCTGCGGCGGGCGCTGCTCGACGCGGAGAAGCAGCTCGGGGTGCGGGCGCAGCTCATCATGTGCTTCCTGCGCGACTTCCAGGCGGAGTACGCCATGGCGACGCTGCTGGAGAGCCTGCCGTACAAGGAGTGGATCATCGGGGTCGGGCTCGACTCCGACGAGAAGGGCAACCCTCCGGCCAAGTTCGCCGCCGTCTACGAGCGGGCCCGCCAGGAGGGGTACCTGCTGACGATGCACTGCGACGTCGACCAGGACAACTCCATCGAGCATATCCGCCAGGCGATCCAGGACATCGGCGTCGACCGCATCGACCACGGCGTCAACATCCTGGAGGACCAGAAGCTGGTGGAGGAGATCCTGGCCAAGGGCATCGGGCTGACCTGCTGCCCGATCTCCAACGGCGTGGTGACGGACTCGATGAAGGCCGAGGGCATCCGCAAGCTGCTCGACCTGGGCGTCCGGGTGACGATCAACTCAGACGACCCGGCCTACTTCCCCGGCTACGTGCAGGAGAACCTGGCCGCGCTCAACCTGTCGCGCGAGGAGCTGCTGCAGGTCGAGCGCAACGCCTTCGAGATCGCCTGGCTGCCCAGGCACGTGAAGGACGCCTACCTGGCCGAGCTGGAGTCGTACGGCGCTGCATGATGGGTTCATGCTGATCCGTCATCACGGCCACGAGCCGAGCATCGACCCGGCCGCCTACGTCGCGCCCAACGCCACCCTCGTCGGCGACGTGCGGGTGGGGCCTGGGGCGCGGGTGATGTACGGGGCCGTGCTGGACGCGCAGGACGAGACGATCGAGGTCGGCGCGACCTCGATCATCTGCGAGAACGCGGTCCTGCGCGGCGCCGTGACGCTGGGCGACCACGTGTTCGTCGGCCCGCAGTCGACCCTTCTGGGCTGTACGGTGGCCCGCTGCTGCTACCTGGCGACCGGCGTGACCGTGCTGCAGCAGGCGTCGCTGGGCGCCGGTGCGGTGGTGGCCATCGGCGCCTCCGTCCACGCGGGATGCGAGGTGCCCGGCGAGTTCTTCGTACCCCCTGGCATGATCATGATCGGTGGCGCCGTCTACGCACCTGGCGACCCTGAGCTGCCCGGCGCGGTCCGGAGCGTCGGCTTCGCCAGGATCGCCTTCGGCGTGGAGACCGACTGGGAGGACCGGCTCACCCGTTACGAGCAGATGGCCGAGATCAGGTCGGCGCAGTTCGGCGCGCACGCCGGAGACGTGGTCCTCTAACGCATCCGCAGCGCGAGCAGGAAGTCGACGCGTTCGTCCCACGAGCTGAGCGAGCGGCCGGTCAGCTCCTCGATGCGCTTGAGCCGGTAGCGCAACGTGTTGACGTGCACGTGCAGCCGCTCGGAGGTCGCCGCCCAGTTGCCCGACTCCTCCAGGAACGTCTCCAGCGTCTCCAGCAGGTCTGTCTGGTTGGTGGTGTCATAGGACTCCAGCGCGCCCAGCACCCGCGAGCGGAACGACCTGCGCAGCTCGCCAGGGATCGCCGCCAGCAGCGACCGGTGCGAGCTGACGTCGTCGCCGGTGATCACGCTGACCCGGCCGCTGCCCAGCTCGGCCAGCGTCCGCGCGTGCCTGGCCTCCTCGATGAGGCTGCTCAGCGCGGCGGGACCGGTCGTCACGCTGCTGACGCCCAGCGTGATGCGCGCGTCACCGAGCCCGGCCTCCAGCGTCCCCGCTCCCCTGGTCATGTGCGCGACCAGCTGGTCGGGCTCGTTGCCCGCGAGCGGCACCAGCGCGATGGCCTCCTGACCGATGGCCGTCACGACGCCGGGAGCCTGCGGGCGCAACAACTCGTCGAGGACGGCGACGCTCACCTCGGGAGTCCCGGCGCCCAGCGCCACCGCGAGCAGGCCGTGCTCGGTCTCCACGTTGAGCGTGTGCAGCCGGGACACCACGCCGGGCAGCGAGGCGTCGCCCGACTCCAGGAGCTGCACGAGCTGGTCGAGCACCCGCCGCTCGATCCGGTGCGCCGCCTCCAGCCTGGAGCGTTCGAGCGCCACGAGCGCGGCCAGCTCGACGATCAGGTCCTCGTTGTCGCCCTGGACCCGCTCGCCCTCGTAGGCGAGGAACCAGTTGGCGATGCGGTGCGGCGCGCCCTTGCTGACCGGGAAGACCGACAGCGTGGCGCCGTTGTCGAGGGTCACCTTGCCTGGCAGGAAGCGGGCCGTGAGGAAGGTGTGGGCGAGCTGCCTGCCCGCGCCCCTGCCCATGGGCTGCGAGCCGACGATGACGCGGCCGGTGGCCGACATGACCCAGCAGCCGACGTCGAGCTCGCCCGCGACGGCCATGACGAGCTTGGTGAGGCTGCCGCCGTCCACGAGGGTGCTGGCCAGGCGGCGGCGGGAGCCGTACTGGCTGCGGGGCGGGGCGTCGAGCTCGGCGATCAGCCCGCGCAGGACGTGCTCGGTGAGCGCGCTGAACGGGACGTCGACCGGCAGCGTGAGCAGCGGCAGCCCTTGGGAAGCACAGGCGTCGATGAGGTCGGGCGGCGGCACTCCCAGCGCGGTCCCCGCCACGAGCGCGGCCACATCGCCCAGATTGCTCACGAAGTTTCGTGAAGAATCGGCATCGGTGTGCCAGGTGAGCTCGGTCAGCACCAGCTCGCCCGGCTTCACGAACCGTCCCGGGTCCATGAGGTCGGTGGTCGAGACGCCGCGCACCCGGCGGTCGAGCAGGTCGTGCCCGGTCAGGACCTTGAGCGCGAGCTGGTCCGCCTGGGTGAGGTCCCTCAGCCGCATGGCCAGCGCTCCTGGCGCCAGGCCGCGTCCCAGAACATCCACTCGTAGCGCGCCGTGGTCAGCGCCCGCTCCAGCACGACCGGCTCCATCGGCACCTCGTCGAGCAGGTCGAGCACCCCGGCCACGGTCTCCTGGTACTCCTCGCCGCCGTAGGTCTCGATCCACCAGGCGTAGAGCGGGTCCGGCGACGACTCCTTGAGCAGCTTCTCGCCGACCTTGGCGTAGATCCAGTAGCAGGGCACGATCGCGCCCAGCGCCTCGGCGAACGTGCCGAGCGAGCAGGTACGCACCAGGTAGGAGGTGTAGCCGACGGTCGTCGGGCCCGCGCCCTGGCGGCGCGCCTGGGCCTCGTCGAGCCCGAAGGCGGCCAGCAGCTCGACCACCAGGCTGTGCTCCACCTCGACGGTCCTGGCCGCGTCACCGGCGAACCGCTGGACGGCGGCGGCGGACGGCGCCCGCGCCGCGCACGCGGCCAGCGCGCGGGCGTAGTCGGGCAGGAAGAGCGCCTCCTGGACCACGTAGTGGCGGAACGCCTCGCGCGGCAGCGACCCGTCGGTCAGCCCCGTGAGGAACGGATGGGCCTGGATCTCGTCATAGACACCCGCCACGACCTGCCACAACTCATCCCTGAACCGGCTCACGCCCCGATGGTATCCACCGCTCTCCGCATCACTCCCCGGCGGTGCCCACCGCTCTTCGCATCACGACCCGGGGCGCCAGCTCGATGCCGAGCTCCCGCTCGTGCTCGACCAGCGCGGCCAGCTCCGGCCCGAGGTCCTCGATCACCACGAAGCCGCGCTGGGCGTACCAGGGCGCGTTCCACGGCACGTCACGGAACGTCGTCAGCGTCACCGCCGCCGCTCCGGCCGCCGCCGCGTGGTCGCACACCGCCTCCACCAGCCGCCCGCCGATGCCCTGCCGCATGTGGCCGGGGTGTACGGCGAGCTGGTCGAGATGCACGGCGCCGCCGACCCAGCTCACCATCGCGAAACCGGCCGGAGGCTCGCCCTCGACCAGCACCTTCGCCGCGTCGTCCACCTCTTCGACCATGGTCGTGCCCGGCGGGAAGACGATGCCCACCTCGGCGAAGAGCCCGTCCGCCGCCACCTCGATCGCGACCAGGTCAGGCAGCTCTTCCGCGCTCGCCCAACGCACCATTCGACACGCCCTCATGTTTCCGCCGAACGCTCTGACCGGCACTAATGTGATCGTCGTGTGCCCGGCTGTGCGGAGCCGGGAACCCCCTCCTCGCAATGTGCCCACGGCTGTGTCAGCCGTGGGCACATTGGTTACAGATCGAGCAGATTCTCCAGGCCGACCGTGAGTCCGGGCAGCTCGCCGACCCTGCGCACGCCCAGCAGGACGCCGGGGGTGAACGACGAGCGGTTCATGGTGTCGTGCCTGATGGTGAGGATCTCGCCGTCGCCGCCGAGCAGCACCTCCTGGTGGGCGATCAGCCCGGCCAGCCGTACCGAGTGCACGTGCACCCCGCCGACGTCCGCGCCGCGCGCGCCGTCGAGCTCGGCGGTGGTGGCGTCGGGCATCGCACCCATGCCCGCCTTGGCCCGCGCCTCGGCGACCAGCTCGGCGGTACGGCGAGCCGTACCCGAGGGGGCGTCGGCCTTGTTGGGGTGGTGCAGCTCGACGATCTCGACGGAGTCGAAGTATCGGGCCGCCTGCTGGGCGAAGTGCATCATGAGGACGGCGGCGATGCCGAAGTTGGGGGCGATGAGGCAGTTGGTGCCGGGGAACCGGGCCAGCCACTCGCGGACGGTGGCGAGGCGGTGCTCGTCGAACCCGGTGGTGCCGACGACCGGATGGATGCCGTGGGCGATCGCCCACTCCAGGTTGCCCATCACCACGTCGGGGTGGGTGAAGTCGACGACCACCTGGGCGCCCTGGAGGCCCTCGATGTCGTCGTCCTTGTCGAGCGCGGCGACGAGCTCCAGGTCGGGGGCCGACTCTACGGCCTTGCACACTTCGATACCGACGCGCCCGCGGGCGCCAAGCACTCCAACCCTGATCACCCGCCCAGCCTATCGCGGCCCAGCCAGGCGAAGTGGAGCCCCGGACACAAGGCCCCACGAACGGACCCCAAGGAGGTGACAACGCCCTCGCTTGGCATCACGACCTCCCAGCCGACGTCACCGCGCCCCGCTGGACGTCACGACCTCCCACTCGGCGTGGCCACGTCCCCCCAGGCGTCGTTGCGTCCCGCCGGGCATCACGCCCGCCGCCGGGCGTCGCCGGGGCCTGACGAGGGCGTGGATGGGCGAGGGGTGGGGTGGGCGGGAAGGGGGTTGGGGGTTACAGTCGCGCCATGCCTGTGATCATCGTGCTCGGCGTCGTCCTGGCCGCCCTTCTGGTGGCGCGCAACCGACTGGCCGTGGTGACCGTGCGCGGGGAGAGCATGGTGCCGACGCTGAGACCCGGCGACCGCGTGCTGTTGTTACGCACCCGGCGGCTGCGCCGTGGCCGGATCGTGGTGCTGGAGCCCATCGGGCCAGGACTGCGGTGGCGAAAGGGCCCCATCCCCGCTCCCGCCGACGGGGAGTGGCTGGTCAAGCGGCTGACCGCCCTGCCCGGCGACCCCACTCCGGCGGAGGTGGCCGAGGGGCCCGTGCCTCGGGGGCACCTGGTGGTGCTGGGTGACGGGAAGGTCAGCGCGGACTCCCGGCTGTGGGGATACGTGCCCGCCGACCGGGTGCTGGGCATCGTGATCTACACCCTTGTCAGGACGTCTTAACCGACTCATACTCCAACATGTCCAGACATTTCCTGACAATGGGGCGGGGATATGCGTCTGGTCTTCTCCGCCGGCGGGCTGGCCTCGACGACCTTCGCCATCTCGCCGCTGCACCACGCCATGTTCGCCGCCCTCTGCCTGCGCCACCCCGGCTTCGCCGTACCGGGGTCGCCCTGGCGGGATCTGGCGCGCAGGGCGCCCGCCAGGGCCATGCCCTTCGTCGACCGCGTCAACAGCTCCCACCTCGGCGAGGGTGGGTTCCTCTGGATCAACCGCCCGCTCCCCCCGGGCGTGGGCACGTTCGCCGACGAGCTGGACGCCCATCCCGGGCTGGACGACGTGGCGGACGCGGTCCGCGCCTTCTACACGAGCTGCGTCGAGCCCGAGTGGAACGCGATCCGCCGCCGCGTGGAGGCGCATCTCAGCAGGTGCGCCGAGCTGCTCTGCGTCCAGGGCTTCGGCCGTACGCTGCCCAGGCTCAACCCCCGGCTGAGCTGGTACGGCTGCGCGCTGGAGATCGACACCTCCGGGGTGACGCCACCGGCGATGGACCTCGGCGACAGAGGGGTCGCCTTCTCCCCACTCCTGTCGGCCGGCCACCGCTTCCTCGGCCTCGCGCTGGGCCACGACTCCCGCCTGATCCTCGCCTACCCGGTCGCCGACGCCGTCGACGCCCGCCCTGGCCCGGTCGACGCACTGGCCCTGGTCCTCGGGCATGCGCGGGCCAGGGTGCTGCGCTCCATCGGTACCGGGACCGCGACCGGCGCGCTGGCCAGGTCGCTCCAGGTGAGCGCGTCGACGGTGTCCGAGCACATGACGGCGCTGCGGCAGGCCGGGCTGGTGGACACCTACCGCGAGGGCCGCGCCGTACGCCACGTGCTGACCTCGCTGGGGCGCGATCTCCTCGAATGCAATGCGTGATTTGTCGCATTTCGGCGCCAGGCCGAATAGATTGCCGCGCGATATCCCCCTGGTCATGATCGGGACGACAGAGCTCCCTCACCCCAGGAGGTCGGATGACACGCACACTGAGGGCACTCGGCGACCGGATGCTCGGCGCCATGCTGCCCGCCACCACCGCCGACGCGTCGCCGTGCCCTGGCGGCATCTGCTGGTGCCACTACTGGCTCGACCACAGCGCGTGGACCTGCGAGCGCCGCGACTGCTCGACGTACGTCGTCTGCTACGAGTGCTGCTGACACCCTACCCGCCCGCGGCCCGCAGGAGCGGGCCGCGGGCGGCCCCCGCGTGGAGAGGAACCCGCTGATGCCGTTCGTCATCGCAGCTCTGGTCGTCGTTGGCGCCGTGAGCGCGCTCAACCTCACACTGACCCTCGCGGTCATCCGCAGGATGCGCACCACCGAGACGCCTGCCGGGCCGCCGCTGCTGCCGGTCGGCTCGACCCTGCCCGACGTGAGCGGCATCGGGAGCCCGGCGGTCGTCGGCTTCTTCGACACCGAGTGCAAGGCCTGCCCCGGCCAGATCGAACCGTTCCTGCGGCTGGTGCGCCAGGCGGGCCACACCGCCGACCGCGTGCTCGCCGTGGTGTCCGGGCCCGGCGGCGAGGCCTACGCGGCCACCCTGGGCGAGAGCGCCACCGTGGTCGTCGAGCCCACCAACGGGCCGGTCTGCCTGGCCTTCCCCAACTCGGTGTTCCCCGCCTTCTACCTGGCCGACGACTCAGGCAAGGTCAGGGCGAGCGCGGTGACCGTGGCCGGTCTCGGCGCTCCCGTCACCGCATGAGCCCCGGGCTCCGGCTGCTGGCCGTACGAGCCTGGTCGGTCTGGGGCCTGGCCTGGCGGGCCGCGCCGCTCTCCGTCGCCTGCGCGGCCGGGTCGACGGCCGTCTCCGGGTTCCTGCCGGTGTCGGCCGCGTGGTTCACCAAGCTGGTGCTGGACGGCCTGGCCGCCGGTCGCCCGGTGCTCGCGCCCGTGCTGGCCCTGGCGGCGGCCGGGCTGGTCGCCGCGCTGCTGCCGCATCTGACCGAGTACGCCGAGGGCAGGCTGCGCCGCGCCATGGACCTGCTGACCCGCGACCGCCTGTTCACCTCGGTCAACCGGTTCGTTGGCCTTGGCCCGTTCGAGGACCCGCGCTTCCGCGACCGGCTCAGGCTCGCCGGGCAGGCGGGTTCTGGCGCGACGCAGCAGATCCTCTCCCCCAGCCTGTCTTTGGCTCGCGGGACGGTGACGCTGGCGGGGTTCGTCGTCGCGCTCGCCGTACTCAGCCCGGTCATGACCGTGATCGTGCTGCTGTCCGCGCTGCCGTCCCTGGGCGTGCAGCTCTCGCTGAGCAGGCGGCGGGTGGGCCTCGACTGGCAGGTCAGCCCGGCCATGCGCCGCCAGATCTTCTACGCCGAGCTGCTCACCGAGGTGGAAGCGGCCAAGGAGGTGCGGCTGTTCGGGCTCGGCGCGTTCCTGCGCGACCGGCTCCTGGGTGAGATCCGTACGGTCAACGACCAGGAGCAGGCGCTCGACCGCAGAGCCCTGGCGGGCCACGGGCTGCTCGCCCTGCTCGGCGCGGGGATCGGCGGCGCGGGACTGGTGTGGGCGGTCACCGGCGGCGCGCTCGGCGTGGGCGACGTCGCGGTCTTCGCCGCGGCGGTGGCCGGGGTGCAGGGGGCGCTGTCCGGCGGCGTCACCCAGCTGTCACGGCTGCACCAGGCGCTGCTGGTCTTCGGCCACTACACCGCCGTCGTCTCCGCTCCCCCCGACCTTCCCGTACGGCTGCCGCCTCGGGCGTTGCCGCCGCTGGGCGAGGGCGTCGAGCTGCGCGACGTCTGGTTCCGCTACAGCGACGAGCATCCGTGGGTGCTGCGCGGGGTGAACCTGACGATCCCCGCAGGAGCGTGCGTGGCGCTCGTCGGGCTCAACGGCGCAGGCAAGTCGACGCTGGTCAAGCTGCTGTGCCGGTTCTACGACCCGACCCGCGGAGCGGTCCTGTGGGACGGCGCCGACCTGCGCGACGTCGACCCGGCCGCGTTGCGCTCGAAGCTGGCCGCGGTGTTCCAGGACTACGTGGCCTACGACTTCACCGCAGAGGAGAACATCGCCGTCGGCTCGCTGGGCGCCTCGCCCGAGCAGGTCAGGGCGGCGGCGGGACTGGCCGGGGTGGACGGGGCGATCGAGGCGCTGCCTGGCGGCTACGCCACGATGCTGAGCACGCGCTTCGCCGGGGCAGGCGCGGGCGCCGTCCTCTCCGGCGGCCAGTGGCAGCGCCTCGCCCTGGCCCGTGCGCTGGTCAGGGGCGAGCGCGACCTGCTCATCCTCGACGAGCCGAGCGCGGGGCTGGACGCCGAGGCTGAGCACACGATCCACCGGCGGTTGCGCGAGCATCGGGCCGGCCGTACCAGCCTGCTGATCTCGCACCGGCTCAGCACCGTGCGGGACGCCGACCTCATCGTGGTCCTGTCGGAGGGCAGGATCGCAGAGCAGGGCACGCACGCCGGCCTGATGGCGGCAGCGGGCGAGTACGCCCGGCTGTTCAGCCTTCAGGCCAGCGGTTACGCGATGGCGGCAGAGAAGTCCTTGTCGCCGTAGGGGCCGATGACGGCCAGGCTGAGCGGGCGGTTGAGCACGTCCCGCGCGACCTCGTCGATCTCCTCGGGGGTGACCGCGTCGATCCGCGCCAGCACCTCGTCGACCGACATGAGCTCGTCGTAGACCAGCTCGTTCTTGCCGATCCGCGACATGCGCGACCCGGTGTCCTCCAGCCCCAGCACCAGACCGCCGCGCATCTGGCCCTTGCCGCGGACGATCTCCTCGGCGTCGAGCCCGTCGGCGACCACGCGCGAGACCTCGTCGCGGCAGATCTTCAGCACCTCGTCGATCTTGGTCGGCAGGCAGCCGACGTAGATGCCGAACTGCCCGGTGTCCGCGTAGGCCGAGGTGTAGGAGTAGGCCGAGTAGGCCAGCCCTCGCTTCTCCCTGATCTCCTGGAAGAGCCTGGACGACATGCCGCCGCCCAGCGCCGCGTTCAGGACGCCGAGGGCGAAGCGCCGCTCGTCGGTGCGGGCCATGCCCGTGGTGCCGAGCACCAGGTTGGCCTGCTCCGTCGGCCGGTCCACCACCCGTACGCCGGAGCGCGGCGACGTGCCGGTGCCCGACGTGCGGGGCGGCGCGCAGTCGAGCCCGCCGCCCAGCGCGCCCGCCCGCTCGTACGCGCGGGCGACCAGCTCGACGACCTGCTCGTGCTGGATGTTGCCCGCGACAGACACGACCGTGCGCGGCGGCTGGTAGTAGGTCCTGTAGTACTCGACGATCCGCTCACGCCGCAGGGCGTTGATCGAGTCGACGGTGCCCAGGATCGGCCGCCCTATCGGCGAGTCGCCGTACAGCGCAGCGGAGAACTGCTCGTGCACGACGTCCGACGGGTCGTCGTCGTGCATGGCGATCTCCTCGAGGATCACGCCCCGCTCTGACTCGACGTCGTCCTCGGTGACCAGCGAGGAGGTGATGACGTCGGCCAGCACGTCGACGGCCAGCGGCAGATCCTCGTCCAGCACCCGCGCGTAGTAGCAGGTGTACTCCTTGGCGGTGAAGGCGTTGATCTCCCCGCCGATGCCCTCGATGGACGCCGAGATCTCCATGGCGTCCCGCGTGGGCGTGCCCTTGAACAGCAGGTGTTCGAGGAAGTGGGTGGCCCCCGTGTGCTCGGGGGCCTCGTCGCGCGAGCCGATGCCGACCCACATGCCGACCGCGACGGATCGCACGGTCGGCATGGTCTCGGTCACCACCCGCAGCCCACCGGGGAGGACGGTGCGCCGCACGACTCCGGCGCCGTCTTTGCCGGAGTGCAGGGTGGTGGTGATGGGCCCGCCTTCGGCGGACCCATCAAGAAAGGCCCCGTGCTTATTGGTGCCCTCGCTGCGCTCGGTCACGAGTTGCGGTCTTCTCCCTCACCACCGCGCGTCGTGGGACGAACCCGCGTGCGCGTACGGCGCGGCTTGTCGTCGCGCTGCTTGTCCTCGGCGGCCTCGGCCGGGGCGTCGTCGGAGGCGGGAGCGGAGGACGAGGCGGCGGGCGCCTCGGACTTCTCGGCGGCCTCCTTCTCGATGACCTCGACGGGCACCAGCGAGAGCTTGCCGCGGGCGTCGATCTCGGCGATCTCGACCTGGACCTTCTCGCCGACGCTCATGACGTCTTCCACGTTCTCGATGCGCTTGCCGCCGTGCAGCTTGCGGATCTGGGAGACGTGGAGCAGGCCGTCCTTGCCCGGCATGAGCGAGATGAACGCGCCGAAGGCGGCGATCTTGACGACCGTGCCCAGGTAACGCTCGCCCACCTCGGGCATGTGCGGGTTGGCGATGGCGTTGATGGCGCTGCGCGCGGCCTCCGCAGACGGGCCGTCGGTAGCACCGATGTAGATCGTGCCGTCGTCCTCGATGGTGATCTCGGCGCCGGTGTCGTCCTGGATCTGGTTGATCATCTTGCCCTTCGGGCCGATGACCTCGCCGATCTTGTCTACCGGAACCTTGATCGTGATGATGCGCGGCGCGGTGGCGTTCATCTCCGCCGGGGAGTCGATCGCCTCCTGCATCACGTCGAGGATCGCCAGGCGGGCGCCCTTGGCCTGCTTGAGCGCGGCGGCCAGCACGGAGGCGGGGATGCCGTCGAGCTTGGTGTCGAGCTGCAGGGCCGTGATGACGTCCTTGGTGCCGGCGACCTTGAAGTCCATGTCGCCCATGGCGTCTTCGGCGCCGAGGATGTCGGTCAGGGTGACGTAGTTGTCGCCGTCGCCGATGAGGCCCATCGCGATGCCCGCGACCATCTCGCGCAGCGGCACACCGGCGTCGAGCAGCGCCATCGTGGAGGCGCAGACCGACCCCATCGAGGTGGAGCCGTTGGAGCCCAGCGCCTCGGAGACCTGGCGGATCGCGTAGGGGAACTCCTCGCGGGCCGGAAGGACCGGGATGAGCGCCCGCTCGGCGAGCGCGCCGTGGCCGATCTCGCGGCGCTTGGGCGAGCCCACGCGGCCGGTCTCACCGGTGGAGTAGGGCGGGAAGTTGTAGTTGTGCATGTAGCGCTTGGTCCGCTCGGGGTTGAGCGTGTCGATGACCTGCTCCATGCGCAGCATGTTGAGGGTGGTGATGCCCAGGATCTGGGTCTCGCCACGCTCGAACAGGGCCGAGCCGTGCACCCGCGGGATCACGTGGACCTCGGCGCTGAGCGCGCGGATGTCCTTGGGACCGCGGCCGTCGATGCGGACACCCTCCTTGATGACCCGCTCGCGCATGAGCTTCTTGGTCAGCGAGCGGAAGGCGGCGCTGAGCTCCTTCTCGCGGCCCTCGAAGTCGGCGGCCAGCTTCTCGGCGGCCAGCGCCTTGAGGCGGTCGAGCTCCTGCTCGCGCTCCTGCTTGCCGGCGATCGTCAGCGCCGAGGCGAGCTCGGTCTTGACCGCGCTCTCGACGGCGGCGAAGGCGTCCTCCTGGTAGTCGAGGAAGACGGGGAACTCGGCGGTCTCCTTGGCGGCGACCTTCGCGATCTTCGACTGCGCCTCGCACAGCACCTTGATGAACGGCTTGGCCGCCTCAAGACCCTGGGCGACGGTCTCCTCGGTGGGAGCGACGGCGCCGTCGGCGACGAGCTTCAGCGTGTCCTTGGTGGACTCGGCCTCGACCATCATGATCGCCACGTCGCCGTCCGCGAGGACGCGACCGGCGACGACCATGTCGAACGTGGCCTTCTCCAGCTCGGGGTTGGTCGGGAAGGCGACCCACTGGCCGTCGATCAGCGCGACGCGGACGCCGCCGATCGGGCCGGAGAACGGCAGCCCGGCGAGCTGGGTGCTCAGCGAGGCGGCGTTGATGGCGACCACGTCGTACAGGTGGTCGGGGTGCAGCGACATGACGGTCGCCACGACCTGGACCTCGTTGCGCAGGCCCTTGACGAAGGACGGGCGCAGCGGGCGGTCGATCAGGCGGCAGGTGAGGATCGCGTCCTCGGACGGGCGGCCCTCGCGGCGGAAGAACGAGCCGGGAATGCGGCCGGCCGCGTACATGCGCTCCTCGACGTCCACCGTCAGGGGGAAGAAGTCGAGGTTGTCCTTGGGGTTCTTCGAAGCGGTGGTCGCGGACAGGACCATCGTCTCGTTGTCGAGATAGGCGACGGCTGAGCCGGCCGCCTGGCGCGCGAGGCGACCGGTCTCGAACCGGATCGTGCGCGTGCCGAATGCGCCGTTGTCGATAACGGCTTCTGCGGTGTGGACACCCTCCACGGGGGACCTCCTTGGTCGGTCGGTCTCCCGCGCCCTCTTCTTCACCGGCACCCTCGTATAGGTGCAGCGCCGGTCTTCGATCGAAGCGCCCGGTCATCCCGACCGGAAGCCACTACCGAGGACCGGCCCGCAGGCGTCGCGGGTCGCATGGTGCTTGACGGACGCGGGGGCTCTTAGTGTCTCTGATCTTCAGTTGTACGGCACAGCGCGACGCGCCGCACCTATATGAGAAGGGAGCGGCGCGAACGCCGCTCCCTCGTCAAACTATCGGCGCAGGCCGAGCCGCTCGATGAGCGAGCGGTAGCGCGCGATGTCGTTGGCCTGCAGGTACTTCAGCAGGCGGCGACGGCGTCCGACCAGCAGGAGCAGGCCACGACGGCTGTGGTGGTCGTGCTTGTGGCCCCTGAGGTGCTCGGTCAGGTCGCTGATGCGCTTGCTGAGGAGCGCGATCTGCACCTCGGGCGACCCGGTGTCGCCTTCGAGGGTCGCGTACTCAGCGATGATTGCCTTCTTGGCAGCGGTGTCGAGGGACACGGCTCTCCTTCAATCTACGGGCACGCGCGAATGAGACAAGGTGTGCGAACGACCGTGCGTGCCTACAGTCGCCGCGAGAAGGCCTTCAGGGCAGCGCGCAGCGCAGCCGTTACAGAGCCGACATGCAAGGTTACCATCGCGGAGGTCGTGGTGCGGAAACAGCGCGATGCCCCCCAGCACGAGCGCGGCGCCGACCAGCAGCGGGACGGTCAGCGACTCGCCGAGGAAGGCCACGGCCGCCGCGACCCCGAAGATCGGGATCAGGTTGAGGATCATCGCCGCCGAGCTCACGGACACGTGCACGATGGCCCGGTTGTAGAGCAGGAAGCTCGCTCCGAAGCCTACGGCCCCGGAAACGATCGCCGCCACCCAGTATTGCGCGGGCACGTCCAGCGTCTCGGCGCCCGTCGACCACTGGACGACCGCCGCGGGAAGGGTGAACGCCAGGCCGAAGCCGAACTGGTGGGCTGTGACCGTGTCCGGGTCCTCTGCGGCGACCATGCGGGCGGCCAGCACCGAGTAGACGGCCGCGGTGAGCGCCTCCAGCAGCACGAGCGCGTCGCCCGGCCCGAACGCGCCCAGTGACGGCCCGCCGCCGAGCGCCACGACGCCGGTAACGGCCACCACCAGGCCCGCGACGCCGCGCCTGGTGATCCCCTCGCGCAGGAAGACGGCGGCGAGGAGGACGCCGAAGACCGACTCGGTGCCGCTGAGCAGGGAGGCGTTGGACGCGGAGGTCATCCCCAGCCCTACGGTCCTGGCGGCGTAGGCGACAGCGGGCTCCAGCAGCCCTAACAGCGCCAGCCTGCCGAACCCGTTGGGGCGCCGGTAGCCGCGGCGCAGCGCCACCGCCCAGACCACGACGTTGGCGGCGGCCAGCTCGATCACCAGCGTGGTGACCGGGCCGAAGCCGGACAGCGCGAACTTGGCGAGCACCGTCCCCATCGCCCATCCGGCGGACGCGACGATGAGGCTCGCGTGATTACGTGTAGTTACCCCCAGCACTCGCCCAGTGTCGGAGGACGCTCTGTCCTGCACCTGAGTAGGTGACTACTCAAAAACCCCCTGCGTGGTACGGCTGCGCCGCCCACGGCCGGGTCGTCAGGTCGTCAGGCGGCGGGCTTCGGCGACGTCGGCGTGGATCTGGGCGATCAGGGCCTCGATGGAGTCGAACTTGGTGTTGCCGCGCAGCCGGGCGGCGAAGTCCACGGCCACATGCGTGCCGTACAGCTCCAGGTCGTCCCGGTCGAGGGCATACGCCTCGACGGTCCGAGGGACGCCCTCGAAGGTCGGGTTGGTCCCGACGGAGATCGCGGCGGGCCACCGTTCGCCCTCGTAGGCGACCGGCAGGTTGCCCACCGGGATGCACTGCAGCCACCCCGCGTAGACCCCGTCCTCCGGGATCGCGGTGTGCGGCGGCGTCTCCACGTTGGCCGTCGGGAAGCCGAGCTGCCGCCCGCGCTGGTACCCGCGCACGACCACCCCCTCCACCCGGTGCGGACGCCCCAGCGACACGGTCGCCGCCTCCATGTCGCCGGACGCCACCTGCCGCCGCACCAGCGTCGAGGACAGCCCGTCCAGCAGCGGCACGACCTCCACCCCGAAGTCGTACTTCTCGCCCAGCGTCCGCAAAATCTCGACGTCTCCGGCGGCGCGGTGACCGAACGCGAAGTTCTCCCCCGCCAGCACGGCCGCCACGTGCAACCGGTCCACCAGCACCGTCTGCGCGAAGTCCGCCGGGCTCAACGTGGACAGGTCCACCGTGAACGGCAGCACCAGCACGACGTCCACACCCTGCGCCTCCAGCAGCTCCGCCCGCCGCCTGGCTGTCGTCAGCCTGGGCGGCTGCGACCCTGGACGGACCACCTCGGCGGGGTGCGGCTCGAAGGTGACCGCCACGCTGGGCACCCCCAGCGCGCGCGCCGCGGCCACGGTGCGCGCCAGAAGAGCCTGGTGACCTCGGTGAACGCCGTCGAACACGCCGATCGTCACGACCGACCTGCCCCAGTCACCGGGCACGTCATCCAGTCCGCGCCAGCTCTGCACGCTCATCCCCATTCATCGGTGGCGGATCAATCCCCACAAGCCTGCCATGCTCCCCCGCATTCCCATCAATCGCGGGGTAGGGAGGTACGATCGGTGCCACCATGCCGAGTTATGCGCTTCTGATCCTGCCTGCCTTCAACCGCGTCTACGGCGAGAGCTCCATCCGCCTGACCAGGAGCGAGCTGGCCGCCTTCGCCGAACGAGCCCTGAAGGCCGATATTTCCGATATCGAGGACACGACGATCGGCGGCGTCCCGTACGTCACCTTCGACGCCTCGGCGACGCTTGCGGAGGACGACGTCGCGCTGCTGTCCAACCTGTCGTCGGTCTACGCGCTCTACCAGGTCGAGGGCGACCTGCTGCGCCCACTGACCGTCAGGCCGCTCGACCGGCTCAGCAGCGACCTCATCACGATCCAGAAGTACGCCGGCAAGACCAACGAGCACTTCACCAAGCTCCTGCTCAACGTCACCGTCCTGGCCTCGGACTCCAAGCTGAACGACCGCCTCGCCGTGTTCGACCCGATGTGCGGCAGGGGCACGACGCTCAACCAGGCCCTCATGTACGGCTACGACGCCGCCGGGATCGAGATCGACGGCAAGGACTTCGACGCCTACACGCTCTTCCTCAAGACCTGGCTGAAGAACAAGCGCTTCAAGCACACCGCCGAGGTCGTGCCGGTACGCAGGGAGCGCGCCCTGGTCGGGCGCCGGCTCAACGTCACCTTCGGGGTGACCAAGGAGGAGTACAAGGCGGGCGACGTGCAGCAGGTCGCCGTCGTCAGCTCCGACACGCTCAGGGCGCGCGAGTTCTTCAAGCCGCGCACCTTCGACGTGATCGTCACCGACGCCCCCTACGGCGTGCAGCACGGCAGCAAGGGCGGCCAGGGGCTGTCGCGCAGCCCGCTGGAGCTCCTGGACCAGGCGCTGCCCGCCTGGGCCGAGCTGCTGCGGCCCGGCGGGGCGATCGGCATCTCGTGGAACACGTACGGCGGCAGCCGTACCGACCTCGCCGAGATCCTGGAGAAGAGCGGCCTGGAGGTCGTGACCTACCCGGAGTTCGAGCACTGGGTGGACCAGGCGATCGTCCGCGACATCATGGTCGCCCGCAAACCCGCCTAGACGAACACGGCGAGGGGCTTGGCGATCCTGCCCTGCTCCTCGACCAGCGCCAGCAGCGCGCCGTCCGGGCCGAACACGCCGATCGGTCCCTTGCCGATGCCCGCCACGGGCAGCCTGCCGCCGTGGGAGACGACGCGCGCCTCCTCCTCGGTGACGTCCCTGCGCGGGAACGCGGCGCTCACCGCGTCGCCGATGGGCAGGATCGTGCACTCCTGCCCGAGCTGCTCGATCGTCCTGGCCTGCGCCAGGCCGTACGGGCCGACGCTGGTGCGGCGCAGGGAGGTCAGGTGGCCGCCGACGCCCAGCCCGGCGCCCAGGTCGCGGGCGAGCGAGCGGATGTAGGTGCCGCTGGAGCAGCGGATCGTCGCCCGGATCGACGGCCCGTCGATCGAGGTGACCTCGAAGGAGTGCACGGTGATCGGCCGGGCCTTGAGCTCGACCTCCTCACCCGCGCGGGCCAGCTTGTAGGCCCGCTCGCCGTTCACCTTGATCGCGCTGACCTGCGGCGGGACCTGCATGATCGGCCCGGTCAGCGCGGCGATGCCCGCGCGGATGTCGGCCTCCGCGACGTCCACCGGGGTCGTGGCGAGCACCTCGCCCTCGGCGTCGTCGGTGTTCGTCGTGACGCCCAGCAGGATCGTGGCCTCGTAGACCTTCTCGGTCAGCGCCAGGTGACCCAGCAGCCTGGTGGCCTTCTCCACGCCGATGACCAGCACGCCGGTGGCCATCGGGTCGAGCGTGCCCGCGTGGCCGACCCTGCGGGTGCCGGCGATCCCGCGCAGCTTGCCCACGACGTCGTGCGAGGTCCAGTCGGCCGGCTTGTCGACGATGATCAGGCCACTCTCGGCCATCAGGCGGTCCTCAGTTGCTCTCGGAAACGGTCCATGGTCTGTTCGACGGTGTCGTGCGAGGTGAAACCGGCCGCGCCCGCGTGCCCGCCACCGCCCAGGGCGGTGCAGATCGCGGCGACGTCGACCGCGCCCTTGGAGCGCGTCGACACCTGCCAGGCGCCGTCGTCGTCCTCCTTGAGCACGACGGCGACCTCCGCCTCCTCGGTACGGCGGATCACGTCGATGATCCCCTCGACCTCGTCGTACGGCAGGCCGTGCGCGGCCCGGTCGAGATGCGTGACGTACGTCCACACCAGGCCGTCTTCGAGCACGACCCGGTCGAGCGCGGCGCCGAGCACCTTGAGGTAGCCGAACGGGGAACGGTCCCACAGCTCGCGCGCGATCTCGTCGGTACGCAGCCCGGCGGCGACCAGCCGAGCGGCCAGCTCGTGCGCGGCCGGCGTGGTGGAGGTGTGTCTGAACGAGCCGGTGTCGGTCACCAGCCCCACGTAGAGGCAGGTGGCGACGTCCTTGGTGATCGGGCGGCCGAGCCGCCTGATCAGCTCCTCGACCAGCACGGCCGTGGCGGCCACGCCAGGGTCGATGAGGCTGAGCGTGCCGAACCCGGCGTTGGACGGGTGATGGTCGACCACGACCAGCTCGCGCGCCCTGGCCGCGTTGCCCGCGAGCAGGCCCAGCCGGTCGAGCGTCGAGGAGTCGAAGGACATCATCAGCGCGGGCTCGTCGGGAAAGTCGGCGGGCGGCGACAACATCTCCAGCCCCGGCAGGAAGCGCAGCAGCCTGGGCACGGCGAAGCGCCGGTCGCCGAAGGAGGCCACCACGCGCTTGCCCATCGAGCGCAGCGTGAACGCGGTGGCCAGCATCGAGCCCAGCGCGTCGCCGTCGGGCGAGACGTGGCAGGCCAGCGCGATCTCGTCGGCCTCGCCGACGAGCTTCAGCGCCCGCCCCCAGTCGCGCTCCGACGGACCCCGGCCAGACCGGACGGGACCGTCCGGCCTGGGGCTCCTGTCACGCAGCTCGGGTGTCACGTCGCCGGCTCGTCCTCGTCCTCTTCCGCCTCTGGCTTCTTGTACGGATCGGCGTCGCCCGCGTACTGCGCACCGGCCGCCTTGCGCGCCACCTCGGCGTCCTTGGCCTTGGCCACGGCGAGCAGGTCGTCGAGCTGGCGGGCGCTGTCGGGCAGCGGGTCGTGCTGGAACGTCAGCGACGGGGTGTGGCGCACGCCGGTCTGCTTGCCGACCTCCGAGCGGATGATGCCCTTGGCGCTCTCCAGGGCGGCAGCGGTGTCGCCACGCTCTGCCTCGGACCCGAACACCGTGTAGAAGACCGTCGCGTCACGCAGGTCGTTGGTGATGCGGGTGTCTGTCACGGTCACGAAACCCAGGCGCGGGTCCTTGATCCGCCGATCCAGCATCTCGGCGACGATCTGCTGGATGCGATCGGCGAGCTTGCGCGCGCGTGCTGCGTCCACCATGTTCGCTCCCCCTCACTTGCCGTACTCATCTGTTTAGCGCACTTCGGGCGGGCCTTGTTCCGGCCCGCCCGAACTGCTCACTCTTCGTCGTTGTAGAGCCGCTGCCGCGCCGACAGCAACTCGATTTCCGGGCGGAAGGCCACGAGGCGTTCGCAGGCCTCCATCACCTCTCCGCAGTGGCCCGCGGTCGAGGAGACGACGGCGACGCCGATCTCCGCCCTGCGATGCAGGTCGAGATGACCGGTCTCGGCCACGGCGACGCCGGGGAAACGTTTCTGCAGCTCGGCCACCAAAGGGCGGACCACCGAGCGTTTCTGCTTCAGCGAGTGAACGTCGCCGAGCAGGATGTCCAGAGTCAGGGCACCGACATACATCGTTGATTGCGCCGCTTCGTCGTGAGGGAACCGCCCGCGGAGCCTTGCTGCGGCGTGGAGCCGGTCTCCGTGGGCGTCGCACGAGGGGCGCCCGGCGGAGGAACCGCCGGGCGCCCGTTCACGCGTTATGCGCGCGGCTTCTCGCGCATCTCGAACGTCTCGATGACGTCGTCGAGCTTGATGTCGCTGTAGCCGACACCGATACCGCACTCGAAGCCCTCACGGACCTCGGTCGCGTCGTCCTTGAAGCGACGCAGCGACGAGACGGTGAGGTTGTCCGCGATGACGACGCCGTCGCGGATGATCCTCGCCTTGCTGTTGCGCACGATGACACCCGAGCGGACCAGCGAACCGGCGACGTTGCCGATCTTCGGCACCTTGAAGACCTCGCGGACTTCGGCGGTGCCCATCTGGACCTCTTCGAACTCGGGCTTGAGCATGCCCTTGAGCGCGGCTTCGATCTCCTCGATCGCCTGGTAGATGACCGAGTAGTAGCGAATGTCGACACCCTCGCGCTCGGCCAGGTCGCGCGCCCGAGGCTCGGGGCGGACGTTGAAGCCGATGATGACCGCGTTGTCGTCGGCCACCGCCAGGTTGACGTCGTACTCGGTGATCGCACCGACGGCGCGGTGCAGCACGCGGAGCCTGACCTCGTCGCCCACGTCGATCTTGAGCAGCGCGTCTTCCAGTGCTTCCACCGAACCGGACACGTCACCCTTGATGATGAGCTTGAGCTCGTCGACGCGGCCCTTCTCGAGGTTGCTGAACAGCTCCTCGAGGGTGAGCCTGCGGCTCGACTTGGCCATGTCGGCACTGCGCTTGCGCGCCGCGCGCTGCTGGGCGATCTGGCGGGCCATGCGGTCGTCGGTGACGACGATGAAGTTGTCACCGGCTCCCGGCACGCCGGTCAGGCCCATGACCTCGACGGGACGCGACGGCGGTGCCTCTTCGACGAAGTCGCCGTTGTCGTCGAGCATCGCCCGGACGCGGCCGTAGGCCTCGCCACAGACGATCGAGTCGCCCACGCGCAGCGTGCCGCGCTGGACCAGGACGGTCGCGACCGGGCCACGGCCCTTGTCGAGGTGCGCCTCGATCGCGATGCCCTGAGCGTCCATCGTGGGGTTGGCGCGGAGGTCGAGCTCCGCGTCGGCCGTCAGGACGATCGCCTCGAGGAGGTCCTCGATGCCGGTGCCCTCCTTGGCCGAGATGTTGACGAACAGCGTCGAGCCGCCGAACTCCTCGGCCACCAGGCCGTACTCGGTGAGCTGGGCACGGACCTTGGTCGGGTCCGCGCCTTCCTTGTCCACCTTGTTGACCGCGACCACGATCGGCACGTCGGCCGCCTGGGCGTGGTTGAGAGCCTCGATGGTCTGCGGCTTCACACCGTCGTCGGCCGCGACCACCAGGACGGCGATGTCGGTGGCCTTGGCGCCACGGGCACGCATGGCGGTGAACGCCTCGTGACCCGGGGTGTCGATGAAGGTGATCTTCCGCTCTTGGCCCTCGTGCTCGGCCGTGACCTGGTAGGCACCGATGTGCTGGGTGATGCCACCCGCCTCGCGCGCCACCACGTTGGTCTTGCGGATGGCGTCGAGCAGCTTCGTCTTACCGTGGTCGACGTGACCCATGACGGTCACGACCGGCGGACGCGCGGCGAGGTCTTCCTCGTCGCCCTCGTCCTCGCCGAACTCGATGTCGAAGGCCCCGAGAAGCTCGCGGTCCTCCTCCTCCGGGCTGACGACCTGGATGACGTAGTCGAGCTCGGCGCCCAGGAGCTGCAGCGTCTCCTCGTTGACCGCCTGCGTCGCCGTGACCATCTCGCCGAGGTGCAGCATGATCTGCACGAGCGAGGCGGGGTTGGCGCCGATGCGGTCGGCGAAGTCGGACAGCGAAGCGCCGCGCGGAAGGCGGAGCGTCGCCCCGTTGCCGCGAGGAGCCTGCACGCCACCGATCGCCGGTGCCTGCATGTTGTCGAACTCTTGACGCCTCTGCCGCTTCGACTTGCGCCCGCGGGTCGGACGGCCGCCGGGGCGACCGAAGGCGCCCGCCGTGCCGCCACCGCGACCGCGGCCACCGCCGCCGGGACGGCCGGCGAAACCGCCGCCACCGCCACCGGGACCACCGGTGCCCGTGCCGGGACGGCCTGCGCCGCCACCGCCACCCGGACGACCGGCGAAGCCGCCGCCACCGGGACGACCGCCGCCGCCACCACCGGCGGGACGGCCACCGCCGCCACCGCCACCGGGACGACCGCCGGGGCCGCCGCCTGGGCGACCGCCACCGCCGCCGCCACCCGGACCAGCCGGACGGCCCTGCGGCATCATCATCGGGTTGGGACGCGGCCCACCGGGACGGGGACCGCCGGGACCACCGGCGCCGCCACCGGGACGCGGGCCACCAGCGCCCGGACCGGGACGGGGACCGCCAGGGCCACCCGCGCCGCCCGGAGCACCGGGACGAGCGGACGGCGGACGGGGCATCGCGCCATCGCGCGGCGGACCGTCACGCCTGTCGCCGCGCGGGCCGGCGGGAGCGCCGTCACGCGGAGGAGCACCGTCACGACCGCCGGGACGCGGCGGGCGGGACTGGCCCATGCCGCTCGCGTTCGACGAGAACGGGTTGTTGCCGGGACGCGGGCCACGGGGACCCGGCTTGGGGCCGGGACCGGGACGTGCGCCGCCACCGGCCGGCGCACCGGCGCCGGGACGCTGACCGGACGGGCCGGACGGAGCGCCGCGGTCGCCACCGGGGGCACCGGCGGCGGGACGCGCAGCGGGGCCGGGCTTGGGGCCCGGACGAGCGGCGGGACCCGGCCGGGGGCCGGAGGCTGCAGCGGGACGGGCGCCGGCACCGCTGTCGAAACGCGGCTGCGGAGCCTCGTTGCGCGGCGCTTCCGCGCGAGGTGCTTCCTGCTGCTGGTGCGGCATGGCCACCGGCGGACGCGCCGGAGTGGCCGGAGCCGCGGGAACGACCGGAGCCGCGGGTGCGGCCGGTCCTGGTCGCGGACCGGGCTTGGGACCCGGGCCGGGACGTGGTGCTGATGAGGGCGCCTCTGCGGCGCCGTTGCCGGCCTGGCTCTCAACCGGCCGGGGGGCAGGCCGTGGGGCCTGCGGCTTGGACGACGAACCGCCGCCCTTAGAGGACCCACCCTTGGGTGCGCCCAGTGCTTCGGTGAGCCTGCGGACGACCGGCGCCTCTATGGTGGAGGACGCCGAACGGACGAACTCCCCCATCTCCTGGAGCTTGGCCATGACGACCTTGCTCTCAACGCCGAACTCCTTAGCGAGCTCGTATACCCGGACCTTCGCCACTGCACTCCCTTACTCGGCCCGGGAGGCTGGCTATGCCGTCCAGGCCGTCTTTACGTTGACGTACTCATCGCCGCGTGCTCATCAGGCGCTCATAGCAATCTGACTCCGCCCATCAACTCGGCGTCTTACATGACATTTCGTGGTTCTCCTTCTCCAGGTGCGCTCGCACTCGCGAGATGTCAAGCGTTCCCTGCACGCGAAACGCGCGGGGAAACGCTCGGCGACGCTCGGCAAGCTCAAGACAGCCCAGGTCGGGGTGCAGCGAAGCACCCCTGCCAGGAAGCCGTCCTCGCAGGTCAGGGATCACTTGATCCTCGACCAGCACCAGTCGGAGCAGCTCGGACTTGGCCGTGCGAACCCGGCAGCCCACGCACGTTCTCAGCGGGCCTGCCAGGCCACCATATTCCAGCTTACCGCGTGGACGCATCTACGGAACCGGCGGCATCTTCGGCTTGTGTGTCGGGCCTGATGTCGATCCGCCATCCGGTGAGCCTCGCGGCAAGCCTAGCGTTCTGGCCTTCCTTGCCGATCGCCAGCGAGAGCTGGTAGTCGGGGACGGTGACGCGCGCGACCCTGCCGTCGAGGTCGAGGACTTCGACGTGTGAAACACGGGCGGGAGACAGTGCATTCCCCACGAACTCGCCGGGATCCTCCGACCAGTCGATGATGTCGATCTTCTCGCCGTGCAGCTCGGTCATCACGTTGCGCACCCGCGAGCCCATGGGGCCGATGCAGGCGCCCTTGGCGTTGACGCCGGGCTTGCGGGACCTGACCGCGATCTTCGTGCGGTGACCGGCCTCGCGCGCGACGGCGGCGATCTCGACGGTGCCGTCGGCGATCTCCGGCACCTCGAGCGCGAACAGCTTCTTGACCAGCCCCGGGTGCGTGCGGGACAGGGTGACCGACGGCCCCTTGTGCCCCTTCTTCACCTGCACGACGTAGGCGCGGATGCGCTCGCCGTGCACGTAGTCCTCGCCGGGCACCTGCTCGTTGTGGGGCAGGATCGCCTCGATCTTGCCGAGGTCGACGAGCACCACGCGGGGGTCCTTGCCCTGCTGGATCACGCCGGAGACCAGCTCGCCCTCGCGGCTGGCGAACTCGCCGAAGTTGATCTCGTCTTCCGCGTCACGCAGCTGCTGGAGGATGATCTGCTTGGCGGTGGTCGCGGCGATGCGGCTGAAGTTTCCAGGGGTGTCGTCGAACTCCCTGGAGATCTCGCCTTCCTCGTCGAGCTCGGCGGCCCAGATCGTGACGTGACCGTTGTCCCGGTCGACCTCGGCCCTCGCCTTGGGCGCCGCACCCTCGGTGCGGAAGTAGGCGATCAGCAGCGCGTCCTCGATCGCCTTGACGACCAGGTCGAAGGAGATGTCCTTCTCCCGCTCCAGGCTGCGCAGGACGCTCATGTCGATGTCCACGAGGCTTCCCCCTTAGCCTTCTTCGCCGTCGTCGTTGCCCTCGTCGGCATCGTCGATCCGGCGGAACTCCACCTGCACCCGTCCGCGGGCGAGGTCTTCGAACTCGAATCGGCGGTCGTCGATCGTGACGCCGCTCTCGTCGACCGCCATGATGCGGCCCTCCACCGCGCCGCCGTCCCGCATCTCGGCCTTGACCAGGCGCTTGACCGCGCGGCGCCAGTGGCGCGGCTCGGTCAGCGGGCGGTCGATGCCAGGAGAGGAGACCTCGAGCGTGTAGGCGGACTGGCCCATGATGGTGTCGTCGTCGTCGAGCGCCGCGGAGACCGCGTTGCTCACGTCGGCCACGTCGTCCAGCGAGACGCCGCCGTCCTTGTCGACGACCACGCGCAGCAACTTGCGCTTGCCGGCCGCCGTGACGGTGATGTCCTCCAGATCGAGACCCTCGGCGTTGACGACGGGCTCGAGGAGCTTCATCAGGTGGTCGCGGGATGTAGCGCTGCCCATATCGACCTCCCTATTGACGTTGTGTTCTGCTCTGGCGACGACAGTTCACACCCTATCCGCACCAGGGCATGGAAAGAGTGCCACTCCGCTGTTGGAGCGGCTCGGTGCGTCTCGGAGCGTGTGTGACCCTACCTGAGCGTGGGAGCCCGTACGATGCTAGGAACTCCGGACCGTTCTTCTGCAGGAGGCACTTCCCTTGCGCCCGCTTCCCGTCTCACGGCGAGCCGTGCTCGCCGGCGGAGCGGCGGCGCTGGCCCTTTCCGGCTGTACGGCGAAGCCGGAGGCGGCGCCTCCCACCAAGGGTCCCGACCCTGAGCACGTGCTGCTGGCCGAGCTGGTCGCGGAGAAGGAACGCACCATCGCCCTCTACCAGGCGCTCGGCGCCGAGCGGCTCAAGCCGTTCCAGGCGCGGCACGAGGCGCACCTGGCCGAGCTGCGCAGGCGGCTGCCCGCCGCCCTTCCCACGGCCGCCCCGACGGCCCGGTCCTCGCCGCCGCCGAAGGTGTCGCTGACCCGGCTGCGCGACGTCGAGCGCAAGGCGGCGGCGCTGCGCCCGCGCCAGCTCGCCGACGCCTCGCCAGCGCTGGCGCAGCTCATCGCCAGCATCGGCGCCTGCGAGGCGGCGCACGCCCTGGCCCTGCCGAGGTCGCTGTGACCGACGTGGACAGGCTGCGCAAGGCGCTGTCCGCCGAGCACGCGGCGGTCTACGCGTACGGCCTGCTCGGGGCGCGCACGACGGGCACGCTGCGTGCGCGGGTGACGGCGGCCTACGACGCGCACCGGGCCAGGCGCGACGCGTTGCGCTCGCTCATCCTGACCCGGGGCGGCGCGCCGACGGAGCCGGAGGCCTCCTACGAGGTGGGCGGCGTCCCGACCGGTTCGGCGGCTGCGGTCAAGCTCGCGGTGCAGGTGGAGAGCGGCATCGCGGCCACCTACGTGGAGCTGGCCGCCTCTGACGAGGCGTCGCTGCGCAGGTACGCGGCGCTGGCCGTACAGGAGGCTGTGACCAGGTCGTACGGCTTCCGCCCCGCTCTAACCACCGCTTTCCCCGGCCTGCCGTCCGGCACCGGCTAGGAGCGCCACGACCGCCAGGGACAGGGTGAACGGCAGCCCGGCGACCCCGGGGCTCGCCCCGCCCACGGCCAGCGCGTAGGCCGTCCCGGCCAGCGTCGCCAGGAACGACGCGGCGACGAAGGCGGCGAGCCTGCCGCGCGGCTTCCAGGCCGTGGCGGCGACCGCTGCGGCGAGCACGGCCAGGGCGGGCCAGTAGCGGAAGCGGGCGTGCACCTCGCCGACGAGCACGTCGGGCAGCTTCTCGTACGGCAACGCCACGGCGCCCAGGGGAACGAGCGCCACGACCACCGCCACTGCCAGCACCACGAGGGAGAAGGTCGTGTCGCCCAGCCGCAGGCAGGCCGCGCCGATCGCCAGCGGCACGACCAACCCGAGCGCCACGGCCCAGCCCAGCGCCCAGGGCAGCCCGTAGGAGGTGGCGGTGAGCACGACGGCAGGGGCGTACATGCCGAGCGCGACGAACGCCCCCTGCCCGACCGGCATCATCCCGGTGCGCCTGAGCAGCAGGTGGCAGCTCATGACCGCCGCCGCGACGACGCACGCGACGGACAGCAGGCGCAACGTGCCCGCACCGCTCACGAGGGGAAGGGCCGCGGCGACCGCCAGGGCGGCTAAGGCTGAACGCACGGCGCTACGGTAGCGCTCCGACCAGGTCGCGGATGGCCGCCAGCACGGCGTCCTCGTGTTCGAGGTGCATGAACTGGTGGGAGGCGCCGTCGAGCTCGCGGTGCTCGCCGCGGGAGACGGACGCGACCATGGCGGCGTGCATCGCGTGGATGCCGTCGTGCGCCTGCTTCATCTGCTCCTCGGTCATGAACTGCGCCCAGTAGGGGTTGCGCCCCTTGGCCGTCAGCACCATGAGGGGCACGTCGGGCAGCGGGCCGCCCGCCCTCAGCTCGCCGTACACCTCGCTCTCGAAGTTCAGCGTCTCCTCCACGGCGACGCGCCAGCGGGTGACGTGGTAGTCGACCAGTTGCTCCCTGACGTCCTCCGGCAGCGGGGCGAGCGCCTCGCCCCAGCCCTTGCGCGCGGCCGCTACCTGCTCGCCGGTGAGCTCGGGCAGCTGCGCCAGGTCGGGCTTCATACGCTCGTTGAGCTCCGCGGCGCCTTCCGGCATGAAGTCGAAGATGTCCTCGTGCCCGGGGTCGAGCAGCAGCAGCCCGGCCACCTCGCCGGGGTGGAGCTGGGCGTAGCGGCGCGCGTAGAAGGCGCCCAGCGAGTGCCCGGCCAGCACGTACGGCCCGGCGACCCCCTCGGCGGCGAGCAGGGACCGCAGCTCGCCGACCACGTCGGCCGCCGAGCGCGGCAGCGTCGCAGGGGCGCCCCAGCCGGTGCCCGCCCTGTCGTAGATGACGCTGCCGGTTTCCAGGCGTTCGTGCAGGTTGTAGTAGTCCAGCCCGACCAGTCCGGCTCCGGGCAGGAACACCACGGGCCGCTCGCCCTTCTTTATTCTCATGATTTGAGAATGTAGACGATAGATGCGACCGTTCGCAAGATATGAGAACATTCAGGCATGGACGCGCTCGAACTCCTCGCCCACCCCGTACGGCTGCGCATCGTGCACGCCATGTCGGGCGGCTTGGTCCTCACCACGGCGCAGCTCTGCGAGCGGCTGCCCGACGTCTCCAAGGCCACGCTCTACCGGCACGTCGGCCTGCTCGCCGAGGGCGGCCTGCTGGAGGTGGAGGGCGAGCAGCGGGTGCGCGGCGCCGTCGAGCGCAGCTATCGGCTGCGCCAGGACCGCGCCGTGCCCGGCGCAGACGCGATGGCCGCGCTGTCGGCCGACGACGGGCGGCGCGTGTTCGCCGCCGCGATGGCGACGCTGATCGCCGAGTTCAACGCCTACCTCGACAGGGACGGCGCCGACCCGGTGGCCGACCAGGTCGGCTTCCGCCAGCACGCCCTGTGGCTGAGCGACGCCGAGCGCGAGCGGCTGATCGACGGCCTGCGCGCGGCGATCGTCCCGCACCTCGGCAACGAGGACGCGCCGGGCCGGAGGCGCCACCTGCTGAGCCCCATCCTCTTTCCGTTGGAATAGGGATTTTTCGGGTAGCTGCGCCCGCATGGGTCTGAGCTATAGGAAAACCATCAAGGTGGGTCCCCTCCGCCTCAACCTTTCCCGCGGCGGTGTCGGACACAGCTGGGGGAACCGTCTCTTCCGCGTCACCCGCACCGCCGACGGGCGCAGGACGCTCACCGTGAACCTGCCCGGCGGTTTCCACTGGCGTCGGAGCCTTCGCAAGTGACCAGCTCCTCCACCGTCCCCTCCAGCGCTTCCCAGCCCGCGCGCGCGTCCGCCGTGTCGCCGTGCGGCCTGGTGAAGTCGTCCAGGTAGATCGACACGTCCTCCAGCGCCCACCGCAGCCGGTAGAGCTCCAGCGCGTCGCCGTCCGGCTCGCGGCCGGACGCCTCGGCGTAGCGGCGCAGGTCCTCCGCCCCGCGTGCGACCAGCCAGAGGTCACGCTCCGGTACGGCCAGGCCGACGGTGTCCCAGTCCACCAGCCGCGGTGCGCCGGACACCCACATCACGTTGCCCGGGTGCGGCTCGCCATGCGTCACGACCGGCGAGCCGTCCAGCCCGGCGAGCAGCGTGTCGAAGTCGCGCAACCGCCTCCTGATCCCCGGGGCGCAGCGTTCCACCAGGTCCCGCGCCGCCTCGCCGTACGGACCTGAAGCGCCGCGATAGTCGGCCAGCATCGCCTCCAGGGACGCGCGGGTGGTCAGGTCCGCGCTCCTGACAGGCGTGCCGGAGGGCGGTACGGCGGTGTGGAGCGCGGCCAGCACGTCGAGGACCTGGCCGCGCCGCAGGTCGTCGAGCTCGTCGCCGAACCCGCCGGAGACACCGTCCAGCAGCGGGAAGACGCTCACCCCGAACCGCCCGCACACCTCCACGGCCGCCCCGCGCGCGCTGGGCAGCGGCGGCACCACGAACTCCAGGTCCCCCAGCGCCGCCGCCGTGTCCATGGCCCTGACCAGCTCCGCCTCTGGCTGCAACCGCCGCTCCAGGTCCGCCACGGTGACGAACCATCGGCCGCCCGCGCGCCAGTGGTAGTCGCCGAACCCGACGGGCGCGTACTCCAGCAGCTCCCCGCCGATCCCCCACGCGTCGAGCGCCAGCCGCAGGTCGCGCTCCTCAAGGCCTTCCGGCAGATCTTTCATGCCCGACAGAATCCCCTGTATGAAGCGACCTTTCCAGCAAGTTGACGTGTTCACGGCCGAGCCCTACCGGGGCAACCCGCTCGCCGTCGTCCTCGACGGGGAGGGCCTGAGCACCGAGCAGATGCAGCGGTTCGCCCACTGGACGAACCTCTCGGAGACCACGTTCGTCCTGCCGCCCACCTCGCGGGAGGCCGACTACCGCGTGCGGATCTTCACTCCGACGCTGGAGCTCCCCTTCGCCGGGCACCCGACCCTCGGCACCTGCCACGCCTGGCTGTCCGGGAACGAGCGTCCTGGGACGATCGTGCAGGAGTGCGGCGCCGGGCTGATCCAGATCCGCCAGGACGGCTCCCGCCTGTCCTTCGCCGCCCCGCCGCTGCTGCGCGAGGGCCCGGTCGAGGCGTCCCTGCTGAGCGAGCTCGCCGGCGGCCTGGGCATCGGCGTCGAGGACGTCGTGGACGCGGCCTGGGCGGACAACGGGCCCGGCTGGGTGGCGCTCCTGCTGCGCTCGGCCGACGCGGTCCTCGCCCTGGACCCCGGCGAGCTACGGCACGACGTGGGCGTGGTCGGTGCGTATCCGGGCGGGTCACCGTACGCTTTCGAGGTCCGCGCGTTCTTCCCGAAGGACGGGCAGACGGTGGAGGACCCGGTCACGGGTAGCCTGAACGCGTCGCTGGCGCAGTGGCTCCTGTCGACCGGCCGTGCGGCGACGCCGTACACCGCGAGCCAGGGGACGGCGCTGGGCCGGGCGGGCCGTGTCCATCTCGACCGGGACGCGGACGGCACCGTGTGGGTCGGCGGCGACGTGGTCACCTGCGTCGAGGGAACGGTGCACATCGGGTAGAGGGGGAAGCACACACCCCTCTCCACTCTTAACGTATAGCGCAACCGGGGGCTTGCGGCAAGACCCCGGCGGTGCTGCACAATCAACGCTCGTGGCCAGAACCTGGCCGAGGTCTCATCTCGGAGTTGATTACTTGAATTCCCTGCCTACCAGTGCGTTCGACCTTCCGGCCAACCTCGCCGCCAAGGCCGATCCGGCGTTGATCGCGGGTGACGAGAAGCACTTCGCGGCCATCGCGGAGAGCCTCGAGCAGTCGATCGCCGACCTGGAAGGCCGCCTCGCCACCGCACTCAAGGCGCCCGGCGGCAAGGGCCGGGCCGCCATGGACCGGGACATGGAGATCCACCAGCTGACCGCGCGGCTGCGCACGCTGCGCCGCTTCGGCCTGGACCTCTGCCTCGGGCACATGGTCGGCGCCGACGACGCGGAGCCGGTGTACGTCGGGCGGCTCGGGCTCAAGGACGCCGAGGGCCGCCGCCTGCTGGTCGACTGGCGCTCCCCCGCGGCCGAGCCGTTCTTCGGCGCGACCCACGGCAACCCGATGGGGCTGGCCAGCCGCCGCAGGTACCGCTGGACCCGCGGACGGATCAGCGACTACTGGGACGAGGTGTTCACCTCCGACGGGATCGAGGGGCACGCCGCGCTCGACGACCAGTCCGCCTTCATCGCCAGCCTGGGCGGCAACCGCTCGCCCCGGATGCGCGACGTGCTCAGCACCATCCAGTCCGACCAGGACGCCATCATCCGCGCGGGCTCGCGCGGCGCGCTGGTCGTGGACGGCGGTCCAGGCACGGGCAAGACCGTCGTCGCCCTGCACCGCTCGGCCTACCTGCTCTACTCCGACCCCCGCCTGGGACACCACCGGGGCGGCGTGCTGTTCGTCGGCCCGCACCAGCCCTACCTGGCCTACGTCGCCGACGTCCTGCCCAGCCTGGGCGAGGAGGGCGTGCAGACCTGCACCCTGCGCGACCTCGTCACCGAGGGCGCGGCAGCGGCGACCGAGGCCGACCCGGCCGTGGCGCTCCTGAAGGCGTCGGCCGGCCTGCTGAAGGCGATCGAGCCCGCGGTGCGGTTCTACGAGAACCCGCCCAAGACGGGGATGACGATCACCACCCCCTGGTCCGACATCTGGCTGAGCGTCGAGGACTGGGCCGAGGCGTTCGAGGCGCCCGACCCCGGCACCCCGCACAACGACGCCCGCGACCAGATCTGGGAGGCGCTGCTCACCATTCTCATGGACAAGCACGAGGGCGACGCCTCCCTCGACATGCTGCGCAAGGCGCTGCTGCGGGACAGGGAGCTGCTCACCGCCTTCAACAAGGCGTGGCCGCTGATCGAGGCGGCCGACCTGGTCGGCGACCTGTGGACGGTGCCCGCCTACCTGCGGATGTGCGCCCCCTGGCTCAGCGTCGAGGACGTCAGGCGGCTGCAGCGCGCGGACGCCCAGGCCTGGACGGTCTCCGACCTGCCGCTCCTGGACGCCGCGCGGCAGCGGCTGGGCGACCCGGAGGCGGCGCGGCGCAAGCGCCTCCAGGACGCCGCGCTCGCCGCCCAGCGCGAGCGCATGGCGCAGGTCGTCGACAACCTCATCGAGGCGGACGACGACGGCGAGGGCCTGGTGACGATGCTGCGCGGGCAGGACGCCAAGGTGTCCCTGGTCGACGAGTCCGTGCTGCCCACCGCCGACCCCGACGTGCTGGCCGGGCCGTTCGCGCACGTCGTCGTGGACGAGGCCCAGGAGCTGACCGACGCCGAGTGGCAGATGCTGCTGCTGCGGTGCCCGTCGCGGAGCTTCACCATCGTCGGCGACCGCGCCCAGGCCAGGCACGGGTTCACCGAGTCGTGGCAGGAGCGGTTGGAGCGGGTCGGGCTCGACCGGATCACGCTGGCCTCGCTGAGCGTCAACTACCGGACGCCCGAGGAGATCATGAAGGAGGCCGAGCCGGTCATCAGGGCCGTGCTCCCGGACGCCAACGTGCCGACCTCCATCCGCAGCAGCGGCGTCCCCGTCCTGCACGGGGCCGTCTCCGAGCTGGACTCGATCCTCACCGGCTGGCTCGACGAGCACCCAGAGGGGATCGCCTGCGTCATCGGCGACCCGGCGTTCCAGGCGACGCCCCGGGTGCGGTCGCTGACGCCCGAACTGTCGAAGGGGCTCGAGTTCGACCTGGTCGTCCTCGTCGACCCGGAGACGTACGGCGAGGGCATCGAGGGGGCGGTGGACCGCTACGTGGCCATGACCAGGGCGACGCGGCAGCTCGTCATCCTGACCTCGTAAGGGCCTCGTCGGCCAGGGCGCGCGCCGCCTCGCGCGGCGCGTGGCTCCCCAGCGCGCCGATCATGCGCCTGATCCCGTCGAGCGCGGGTTCCGGCCATCCCGCGTGGCGGGCGACGTCGAGCTCGTTGGCGATCGTGAGCACGGCGAAGTCGCGCCGGTCGGTCGCGGGCAGCGGCTCCGCGCGGTCGTGCGTGCCGTACAGGTGCACCAGCGCCTCCGCGTCCGTCCCGATGACGTCCTGGAGGCGCTGCCGGTCCTCGATCGGCAGGAGGGCGTGCGGGAATCCGGCGGTGCCGTAGGTGGCGTGGCAGATCGCCGCGAGCCGGACGCGCGGCGAGGCGTTCCACTCGACGGTGAGGGCGTGCACCCGGCGCAGGTGGGCGAGCAGGGTGCCGCCCGGATGGTCGATCTTCGCCGCCCCGAGCTCGCGCTGCAGCTCGAACGCGCGGCGGACGACGTCGTCCGTGCCGAGCCAGGTGGTGGCGTGCGCCGACAGGACGCGGGCGAGCTCGGCCGGGGCGTCGCGGGCCACCAGGTGGCCCGCGCCAGGCACGGTGGCGACGGTGACGCGGCGGTTGGCCGCGCGCAGCCGTTCCGCGTCGGCGTCGGGCAGCGGGGAGCGTTCGCCGCGCGCCAGCAGGATGGGCAGGTCCAGCGCGGCGGCCTTCTCGAGCAGCTCAGGGCCGGACCCGAGGATGTCCTCCACCAGCTCGTTCAGCGGGTCGAGCAGCCCGCGCGCGCCCAGCCAGGCGCGGACCCGGTCCGGGTCCGGGTCGGGGACGACGTCCACGAGCACGAGCCCGGCGACGCGCTCGGCGACCGGCGGCTCGGCCAGGGCGGCGATGGCGGCGAACCCGCCGAGCGAGGCGCCCACCATGACGATCGGCGCGGGCTCGCGGGCCACCATCTCGATCACGTCCTCGGTGACCGCGCGGAGCGAGGTCGCCCGCCCCGAGCTGCCGCCGTGACCGCGCAGGTCGTAGGCCACCGTGCGCAGCCCGTTCACGCTCATCCTGGCCGCGACCGGCATCCACACGCCGCGCCGCTCGCCGCCCGCGTGCAGCAACAGGACCGTCGGGCCGGCGCCGGTCACCGTACCGCGCAGGGTGACCTCGCCCAGAGCCAGGGAAACGTCCGTCATCGCGCACCACCTCTCTACCTTGGCCAGTCAAGGTAAAGTATGGACGGCGACCTTGGCATGTCAAGGTAAGATGCGGAGCGTGACCGCCCCACGAGCCAGAAGGCCGCCGGACGAGGCGCGCAGGCTGATCCTCGACGCGGCCGGCGCGCTGCTCGCCGAGGGCGGCGTCGCCGCCGTGCAGGTGCGCGCGGTGGCCGCGCGGGTCGGCATGAC
The DNA here is from genome assembly GCF_044457355.1 of Nonomuraea sp. NPDC050556. NCBI lineage: Bacteria > Bacillati > Actinomycetota > Actinomycetes > Streptosporangiales > Streptosporangiaceae > Nonomuraea > Nonomuraea sp. NPDC050556. Next base: position 198,781 of record NZ_JBITGU010000007.1, read on the forward strand.
CGACGCCGGGGTCACCCACCACTTCGGCAACCGCGACAAGCTCCTCGCCGAGCTGCTCAAGCACGGCGGGCGACAGCTCAGGGCCGCGATCCAGGACGTCCTCGCGGCATGGCTGGACCACGGCGCCGACCTGCTGGGGCTCGTCGAGTCGCTGGAGGCCCTGTACCGGCGCGGGTACGCCGAGCTGGCCGTGGCGCTGCACGCGGCCGGATGGCGCGACCCGGGCAGCGGCCTGCTCGACCCGGTCGTCGACGCCCTGCAGCGGCTCAGGCCGCCAGGGAGCTCGATCGACGACACGCGGCTCGCGGTCGCGGCGGTCCACCAGGCGATGGCGATGGAGGCCCTCTACGGCGGCGACTTCCGGCGCAGCGCGGGCGCGGCGGCCGACGACTCAGCCGCCCAGGTGCGGTGGTGGGCGCGCCAGCTGCGGCTCGCGCTGGAGATCACGTGAGCGCGCGGGCGTTCGCCAGCACCTTGCCCAGGATGGCGGCGAGCTGGTCGAGCTCGCCCGCGGTGAGGCCCTCGGTGATGGCCCGCTCCAGCTCCTCGCGGTCGGCGGTCACCGGCCCGCGCAGCGCCCTGCCCGCGTCGGTGAGGTAGAGGCGCACCAGCCGGTTGTCGGCGTCGTCGCGCCGCCGCACCAGCAGGCCGGCCGCCGCCATCCTGGTCGCCATCTTCACGATCGTCGGCGTGGTCACGTTGAGCTCGGCGGCCAGCTCGCCCGGTGTGCGCCCGTCGCGCTCCCACAGCGCCGCGAGCACGAGGTTCTGCCCCAGGTGCAGGCCGTGGCGCCGCATCGACTCCTCGGCCACGGCGCGCAGCGCCTTGTGCGTCTTGGTCATCACATCCAGGATCTCCGTCACGCTCCGAGGATAGCTTGACGGCAAATGATTAGCCGTCTAGCGTTCTACTCGTTAGACGGCAAACGAAATGGGAGTGACCATGAGGAAGCTTGGCAATCTGACTGTCGGCCCGATCGGGCTGGGCACGATGGGCATGGGCGGCTCGTACGGCCCGGCCGACGAGGGCGAGTCGATCCACGCCGTGCACCGGGCGCTCGACCTGGGCGTGACGTTGCTGGACACCGCGGACTTCTACGGCGGCGGCGCCAGCGAGACGATCGTCGGCAAGGCGCTCCAGGGGCGGCGCGAGCAGGCCGTGATCGCCACCAAGACCGGCAGCGTGCGCACCGCGGCCGGCATGGGCGTCGACGGCAGCCCCGAGCACATCAGGAGGGCCATCGACGGCTCCCTGCAGCGCCTCGGCACCGACCACGTGGACCTTTACTACCTGGCCAGGGTGGACCAGAAGGTGCCGATCGAGGAGAGCGTCGGCGCGCTGGCCGAGCTGGTGGCCGCGGGCAAGGTCAGGGAGATCGGGCTGTGCGAGGCGAGCGCCGCCACGGTCCGCCGGGCGCACGCGGTGCACCCGATCGCGGCCCTGCAGACGGAATACTCCCTGTGGGAGCGCCACGTCGAGCAGGACATCCTGCCCGCGCTGCGCTCGCTGGGCGTCGGGCTGGTGGCCTACCGCCCGCTCGGCAGCGGCTTCCTGGGCGGCTCCTTCACCAGCGTGGACGAGCTCCCCGAAGGCGACTTCCGGCGCGCCGACCCGCGCTTCCAGGGAGAGAACTTCGCGCGCAACAAGGCGCTGGCCGACGCCGTCGCCCAGCTCGCGGCGGCCAGGGGGGCCACCCCTGCGCAGCTCGCGCTGGCGTGGGTGCTGTCGCGCGGCGAGGACGTCGTGACGATCCCCGGCACCAAGCGGGCCGCCCGCGTCGAGGAGAACGCCACGACGCTCACCCTGACGGAGGCCGAACTGGCCACGCTCGACTCCCTGCGGGCCGCGTCCGGTGACCGCTACCCGGGCTTCCTGATGACCGCCATCGACGGCTATCAGGTTTGACTTATATAAGCAGCATCTGAAATAGTCGGGGCGTGCACGCATTCGACGTCCTCGGCGACCCGGTCCGCCGGCGGATCCTGGAGCTGCTGGCCGGCGGCGAGCAGAGCTCGGGCGAGCTCACCGCCGTCATCCAGCGCGAGTTCGGGATCTCCCAGCCGGCCGTCTCCCAGCACCTGCGGGTCCTGCGGGAGAGCGGGTTCGCCAGCGTACGGGCCCAGGGCGCCCGGCGGCTCTACGCCGTGGAGGCCGCCCCGTTACAGGAGGTCGACATGTGGCTGGAGCGCTTCCGCGGCTTCTGGAGCCAGCATCTGGACGCCCTGGCCACCGAGCTGGCCCGCGGCAAGCGGGAACGCCGCCTGACCGACCCGACCAAGGACACCTGATGGACATCGTTCACGAGATCACCCGGGCGCACCGCGAGCTGCTCGACGGCGAGCGCAAGGTCATGACGCTGACCAGGAGCTACGACGCCGACGTTGAGGACGTGTGGGACGCCTGCACCGACGCCGACCGGCTGAAGCGCTGGTTCCTGCCCGTCTCCGGCGACCTGCGCCTCGGCGGCTCCTACCAGTTCGAGGGCCAGGCGGGCGGCGAGATCCTGCGCTGCGAGCCGCCCCGCCTGCTGAAGGTCAGCTGGCTGTACGGCGAGGACCCGCTGTTCTCCGAGGTGGAGGTGCGGCTGTCGAGCGAGGGCGGCGGCACCCTGCTGGAGCTGCGCCACACCGCAGACGTACCGCCGGACATGTGGTCCGGCTACGGCCCTGGCGCGGTCGGCGTCGGCTGGGACCTCACCCTGCTCGGCCTCGCCATGCACCTGGCCGGCGCGCCCAAGGTCGACGAGAGCACCTTCCACCTCACCGAGGACGGCAGGCGCTGCATCGTCACCAGCAGCCAGGCGTGGGGCCGGGCCTACACGGCCGCCGGAGGCTCCCCCGACCAGGTCGCCACCACCGTCGCCAACACCACCGCCTTCTACGCACCTGAAGAGGAGTCGTCATGACCCAGAAGACCACCACGTTCCTGATGTTCCAGAACGGCGAGGCCGAGGAGGCGATGACGTTCTACATCTCCCTCTTCGAGGACTCCAAGGTGATCGACCTCACCCGCATCCCCGCCGGGGAGCCGGGGCCCGAGGGCAAGATCAGGCACGCCACGTTCACGCTGGCGGGCCAGGAGTACATGTGCATCGACAGCGATCCCGTGCACTCCTTCACGTTCACGCCGTCGATGTCGATCTACGTCACGTGCGACACGGAAGAGGAGATCGACCGCCTCTACGCCGCGCTCGCCGAGGGCGGCGGGGCGCTCATGCCGCTGGGCGACTACGGCTTCAGTAAGAGGTTCGGCTGGGTGAACGACCGCTTCGGCGTATCCTGGCAGCTCAACTACCTGGGTTAGGCCTTACGGACGGCGGTGCCGTTCCCCAAGGATGTGGCCATGAAGCCCTTCCTCATCGACGTCCCCCAGGCCGACCTCGACGATCTGCGCGACCGCCTCGCCCGTACCCGCTGGCCGGACGAGCTCCCCGGGGTCGCGTGGACCTACGGCGTACCGATCGCACACCTCAGGGAACTGGCCGAGTACTGGCGCACCACCTACGACTGGCGCAAGCAGGAAGCGCGGCTCAACGAGCGCGCCCAGTTCACCACCACCATCGACGGCCAGAACATCCACTTCTTCCACGTCCGCTCCCCCGAGCCTGACGCCCTGCCCCTGCTGATCAACCACGGCGGGCTCGGCTCGGTCGCCGAGTTCCTCGACGTCATCGGTCCCCTGACCGACCCCAGGGCGTACGGCGGCAGCCCGGGTGACGCCTTCCACCTGGTCATCCCGTCCATGCCCGGCTACGGCTTCTCCGGCCCCACCACCGAGACCGGCTGGAACACCGACCGCATCGCCAGGGCGTGGGTGGAGCTCATGGGCAACCTCGGCTACGAGCGGTACGGCGTGCAGGGCGGCGACTGGGGCTCCTTCGTGGTGCCCGAGATCGGCAGGATCGCCACCGAGCGGGTCGCCGGGGTGCACGTCAACTCGGCCAGCTTCGGCTTCATCCCGTTCGGTCCCGTTCCTGAGGAGGAGCTGGCCACCTTCACCGAGGCAGAGAAGGCGCGCCTGGCGCGGATCAAGGCGTTCCAGAGCGACGGCAACGCCTACTTCCAGATCTCGGCCACCCGGCCGCAGACGGTCGCCGTCGGGCACATGGACTCGCCGGTGGCGCAGCTCGCCTGGATCGCGGAGAAGTTCCAGGAGTGGTCGCACGACCCGTCGGCGATCAGCGCGGACCGGCTGCTGACCAACGTGATGTTCTACTGGCTGACCGGCACCGCTGCCTCGTCCGCTCGCCTTTACTGGGAGAACATGCATTCCAGCTCGTGGGGCAAGCAGCCGAGCACCGCGCCGGTGGGGGTGGCGGTCTTCGCCGAGGACATGCCGATCCGGCGGTATGCCGAGCGCGGGAACAACATCGTGCACTGGTCGGAGTTCGACACGGGCGGCCACTTCGCGGCCATGGAGGTGCCCGATCTGTACGTCAAAGACGTACGCGAGTTCTTCGGCCCGCTGCGCTAGCCACCTCGACGGCCAACGTGAACGTACCGTCCCCCCGGTACGTTCACCAGGCTAATCAACCCGTTTCCACCCGCTCCCGGCACTGCCACCACCCCGCCATTGCCTCCCCGTCGGCGGCTCCGTCGTTGGTAACGCGCAGCCGTACCACCTGCTCCTTGACCTACACGACGTTGGTGACCGCCTCGCACAGGACGGTCGCCAGCACCTCTCCGTGCGCCGATATCCGCCTCGGCATCCGTGCAGCATCGAACCAATGGTCGTCCAGTTGCATCCAACAAAGATCACCGCATCAGGAGGGACCCCTGTGATCATCTCGTCGAACGGCACCTTAGGGTCACAGCGGATGCGCACCCGGGGCCGCGCATGACGCGCAGCGCCCTCATCCAGCGAATCGACGTGACCCGCCTCCCCGAAGACGTCGTGGCCCTCATCGACGCCCTCGAGCCCGGCGAGAGCCTGGTCCTCACCCGGGACGGCGCGTCGATCGCGACGATCTCCAGCACCGTCGACGTGGTCCAAGGCGCCGTCGTCACCGCACCCGACGAGACACCGGTCGACTACGAGAGCGTGACGGTGGTGGCCACCGCGATGTCCTTGTCCACCGCGGCCAGGGTCGCACTGTCCAAGCAGCTCGGGACCGACTACGTGGTGCTCGACATGCACGCCGCTCCGGCGACGACCGATGTGCTGCTGATCCCTCCCGGCAGCCCGCAACTCATCGGCGCACTGCGGGCGCAGTTCCCGAAGGCTCGCATCATCATCACCGAGATCGACGACCCCGAACTCCGTGTCCAGTACCAGGGCCCGGTGGGCCGCCTCCTCGCCGCCGGCGCCGACGCGTATCTCCCCCCGGCCACCCTCCCGGCGCTGGCGAGACAACTGGACTACACCCTGAACCAGGGCCGCGAACTGACCGGCGAGACCGCTGCGCGACGACAGCTCGAACCACCCCCAGAACCGGCGGCTCCATTGCCGGACCATCGAGACCCGAGCCCTCCCGAGCGGCCGAGATGGAGCCACACCATCACCCGCATCCTGCGCAACCTGCTCTGAACGTCGTGGACCCCACACACCGGCGCCTTCTTCGATCATCCATATCAGAACGTGTTCTGATATGGATTTGCGCGGTGAGTGCCAGCCACGCCGACGCAGTTACCTTCTCCGACCTGTCGAGGAACCCGCGAGCAGTCGCCGAACGCGCAGCGCGCCTTGGACGCGTGCGCGTCACGCACCGGGACGCTCCAGACTTCTACCTGACCGCGGCCGACCGTGAAGACCAGCGCAACCAGACGCTGGCCACCGCGTCCCGGCTGTTCCTTGCCCTGATCAAGCATGATCCCACGGCACGTACGCTGGTCATCGCCATGCCGGAGGTCTTCCCTTGGGTGCGCCACCTGTCCTCGGACGAGCTTCGCGCCTTCACTCTGGAACTGGTTGAAGCGCTCTCCGACGCGGCTGAGCTGGATGTGGACTCCACCGCTCAGGGGGTCATAGCGAGCTGGCGGGCCACAGCCAGGATCAAGGCCGACCCTGCACGCTATGCCGAGGCTCGCAAGGCCACGAGCGGCGACTTCGGGCAGGTGCAGGTCTCGGCATGAGCCCGAAGCACGGGGACCGAGTCACGGTGCCACCGCCGAAAGGCTGGGAAGAGTTGTATCGTCACGCCCTCGCCAATACCCACCGATGTTTCGAGACGCTACGGGCCGATCCTCGTTCGAGCTCCAACCACGACCGCCAACATCGCCTACGCGGGGACGACCCATCGCCACAATGGCAAGGACTTGGAGCAGTGGGAATTCGAGGTAACCAGCGGCGGGCGCGTACGGTATGCCATCGATGACACCGCCCGCACTGTCTGGGTCATCTACGCATCCCCTCGACACCCCGAGGACACCGAATAGCCGAGCTGTCCTCAACGGCCTGGGCCTCTTGGGGTTCTCGCCCCCTGATAGATAGCCCAGCCCACATCGCCCGTTTGGGAGGCGCGTTCCTACCCACCGCCATGCGGCCCAACACCTCGGGGGTCCGGGGGCCGGAAGGCCACCCGGCTGGGGGTCTTGGGGGGCTCGCCCCCCCAACAAGGCCAGCCCGGAGCGCGAAGCGCGGAGGCCCATGCTGTGCGGGCCCTCTCCCAGGGACTCTCCGTCGTGGAGAGTCCCCGGGAGGTGGGTGTCAGGAGGTGGTGAGGGCGGCTATGCGGGTGGTGGCCTCGGACAGGGGGATCTCTTCCTTGGTGCCCGAGGCGCGGTCGCGGAGTTCCACCACGCCCTGGGAGAGGCCACGGCCGATCACCAGGATGGTGGGCAGCCCCAGCAGCTCGGCGTCCTTGAACTTGACCCCAGGCGACACCCCCGCGCGGTCGTCCACCAGGACGCGGACGCCGCGGGACTCCAGTTCCCGAGCCACCTCCAACGCCACCTCGATCTGGTTCTCCTTACCCGTCCCCACGATGTGCACGTCGGCCGGTGCCACCTCGCGGGGCCACACCAACCCGAGCGAGTCGTGCTGCTGCTCCGCGATCACCGCGACGGCGCGCGAGACGCCGATGCCGTACGAGCCCATCGTGATGCGGATCTGCTTGCCGTCCGGGCCGAGCGCGTCCAGCGAGGCCGCGTCGGCGTACTTGCGGCCCAGCTGGAAGATGTGGCCGATCTCGATCCCCCGGTCGATCGACAGCTCCGAGCCGCAGCGGGGGCACGAGTCGCCCGCGCGGACCTCGGCGGCCTCGATGGTGCCGTCGGGGGTGAAGTCGCGGCCCGCGACCACGTTGACGGCGTGCTGGCCGGGCGAGTTGGCGCCGGTGACCCAGGAGGTGCCGGTGACGACGCGGGGGTCGACGAGGTAGCGGATGCCCAGGTCCTTCAGCACCTGCGGGCCGATGTAGCCGCGCACCAGGCCGGGGTGCTTGACGAAGTCCTCCGCCTCGAAGATGGCGGGCTCGCCGGGCGCCAGCGACGCCTCCAGGCGCTTGAAGTCGACCTCGCGGTCGCCGGGCACGCCGATGATCAGCGTCTCGACCTTGTCCGAGCCGGGCGTGGTGATCTTGACGACGACGTTCTTCAGGGTGTCGGCTGCGGTGATCGACAGGCCGTGGTTCTCGTTCAGGTGCGAGACGAGCGTCTCGATCGTGGGGGTGCCAGGGGTGTCCAGGACGACGGACGCGGGAAGGCCGTCGAGAGCGCGGGCCGGGGGCGCGGGGGTCACGACGGCTTCTGCGTTGGCCGCGTAGCCGCAGGAGTGGCAGGCGACGAAGGTGTCCTCGCCGGTGGGCGTGGGCGCCAGGAACTCCTCCGACGCCGAGCCGCCCATGGCGCCCGAGGTGGCGAAGCAGATCTTGTAGCGGATGCCGAGCCGGTCGAAGGTCTTGATGTAGGTGTCGCGGTGCTGCTCGTAGGAGCGCTTCAGGCCGTCGTCGTCGAGGTCGAAGGAGTAGGAGTCCTTCATGAGGAACTCGCGGCCGCGCAGGATGCCGGCGCGGGGACGGGCCTCGTCGCGGTACTTGTTCTGGATCTGGTAGAGCGTGACCGGGTAGTCCTTGTACGAGGAGTATTCGCCCTTGACCATGTCGGTGAAGAGCTCCTCGTGCGTGGGCCCGAGCAGGTAGTCGTTGCCCTTGCGGTCCTTCAGGCGGAAGAGCGTGTCGCCGTACTCGGTCCAGCGGCCGGTCGACTCGTAGTATTCGCGGGGCAGCAGCGCGGGGAAGAGCACCTCCTGGGCGCCCATCCGGTCCATCTCCTCGCGCACGACGCGGGCGACGTTCTCGAGGACGAGCTTGCCCAGGGGCAGCCAGGAGTAGATGCCGGGGGCGACCCGGCGGACGTAACCGGCGCGGACGAGGAGCTTGTGGCTCGGCACTTCCGCGTCTGCCGGGTCGTCACGCAGGGTGCGAAGAAACAACGACGACATGCGCAGCAACACGGCCACTCCTCGGTCGAACCTGTGATGGAAGGACTACAGGCTATCGACTCGGGGAAGTGGGGTCGTGCGCTTATCCGGTGAGGACGCCGAGGGCGAACACCCCGGCGAGGATCAGCGCGACCCCGCCGGCCCGCAGGCGGCCCGCCGTACTCCGCCTCAGAAGGAGGACGAGACCCACCGACAGCGCGCCGATCACCAGCGCGGGCGCGGGCCAGAAGGCCACCTGGGAGTCGACGAAACCGGGCGTGGCCCGGTCGATGACGTCGGACAGCAGCACCCCGGAGATCGCCCCTGCGGCCAGGTCGCCCCAGCCGTCGGCGCGCCTGGTCACGTAGGCGAGCAGGCCGAGCGCGACGAGGAGGACGAGCAGCACGTTCAGCCCGATGGGGCTGCCGCCGATGGCGTCGAAGTCGAACTCGCCCTGCAGGGCGCTTCCGCCCATGGCGGCCACCAGCGTGGACACGGCGGCGAGGAACGTCGTCAGCAGCGCCCAGCCGAAACCGCTCGCGGTGGCGCCGACCGCGATGGCCAGTGCGAGGTATGCGTACGGGTCGTAGAACTCGCCGACGAAACTCCAGCGGGTCAGGAGCATGCCGAGGAGGCCGACGGCCAGTCCCCCGAGGAACGCCGCCAGCATGTGACGCTGGATGCCGCGCTGTCGCCGGTCGTATTCGGCGAAGTCGGCATAGTCAATAACCGTCTTTTCCATCCCATGCCAGAGTATGTGGACTTACAGGAAATGTAAATTTCGGTCAACCCTAAGTCAGCAAGCAATCGCTTGGTAAAGTCACGGCATGGATCTCCTGCGCGACACCGTCCGCTCGTATCTGGCCGCCCGTCCGGGCGCTTCGTGGCGTTCCTTCGCGCAGGAGCTGGGCGTGCCCGCCCCCGAGCGGTACGGCGGAGCCGGTTTCGGACCCGCCGAGTCCGCCGTCATCTCCATGGAACTCGGCCGTGCGTTGTCGCCCCTCCCCTACCTGCAGACGGCGGTGCTGGCAGTCGAGGCCCTCGCCGGAGCCGACGACCCAGGGAGGCTCCTCACGGAGCTGGCGGAGGGCGAGCGCACGGCGACCGTCGTCTTCCCGCAGGACGGCCTGACGTATGACGGTAAAAGGCTGAACGGCCGCGTGCCGTACGCGCTGGAGGGCGAACTGGTGCTCGTCTATACCGCGGACCTGCTGCTGGAGGCGGAGCCGAGCGCGCGCCTGCCGTACGACACCATGGACGCCAGCCGTCCCCTGACCGAACTCGTCTTCGACGGCGCGCCCGCGCGGATCCTCGGGCCGGGGCAAAAGTGGGAGCGGGTGCGCGATCGCGGGATCGCCGCGCTGGCGGCCGAGCAGGCGGGTGGCGCGCGGCGGTGCCTGGAGATGGCGGTGGAGTACGCCAAGGTGCGCCGGCAGTTCGGGCAGCCGATCGGCTCATTCCAGGCCATCAAGCACAAGCTCGCGGATCTGCTTGTTCTCGTCGAATCCGCGCATTCCGCCGCGATGGGCGCGCACGAGGACCCCGCGCTCGCCGGTTCGTACTGCACCGAGGCCTATCTCACGGCCTCCAGGGAGAACATCCAGGTACACGGAGGCATCGGCATCACCTGGGAGCATGACGCCCACCGCTACCTCAAACGCGCCACATCGGACGCGCAACTCCTCGGCACGCCGTACGAGCACCGGCGGCGGCTAGCCGCCGAGCAGTTCCTCCCACGGGCGGCGCACGCCTGAACCGCCGGACGTGTCGAGCATGCCGGACAGGCGCCAGAGCACCGGTTTGGCCTGCGCCCGCTCGCGCCCCATCGGGTCGACGGCGCGCAGCTCGAACCGCACGCCCATCACGTCGAGTACGGCGGAGCCCGGTGTGGCCGGGCCTGCGGCGGTGACGAGCGACCCCTCGAAGCCGGGGTCGCATACCTGGGCGGACAGTAAGTCGGCGACTTCGGCCGCGTAGGGGCCCTCTCGCCACTCGATGTGCCAGCTGTGGTCGGACCCACGCCACCAGGTCAGGTCGCGGCAGGACTCGATGAACTCCGCTTCTGTCGCCAGAGCGGCCATGACCCTGCCAAAAGCCTCGAACCGGCGCGCGCTGGCCAGTGACACCTCGGTGTCCTGAGGCTTGGACGCCCGGCGCAATCCCCTCATGTCTGGGAGCGTGCCATCTTTCTGCCGTCTCAGCCCCTGCTTTCGCCGCTTCTCCGCGCTCACGATCAACCACTCTGATCGCCAGACCCCCTCAACCGCAATAGCCCCCACCCCCTCCAAGGCGTTGGACCAAAGGTGGCCTCCCCGTGGCGGCGGGGTTGCTGTATAGTTCTGACCCAAGCGAGCGCTTGGTTCACTACGGGAGGCGTGCATGCGGATCAGCCTGGGATACGAGCTGGAGGTCCGCGGGCGCTCCCGCGAGGTCGAGCAACAGGCGTTCCAGAACGTGATCAACCAGGTCGTCCTAGGTGATCAGCTGGGCTTCGACACCGCCTGGTTCGTCGAACACCACTTCACCCGCGGCTTCTCCCACTCCTCCGCCCCCGACCTGGTGCTCTCCGCGATCTCCCAGCGCACCGAGAACATCCACCTCGGCCTCGGCGTGGTGCTGCTCCCCTTCCAGTCCCCCATCCGTACGGCGGAGCGGGTCGCCACGCTGGACGTCCTCAGCAACGGCAGGGTGGAGTTCGGCACGGGACGCGGCGCCTCACCCCTGGAGTACCAGGCCTTCCAGCGCCCGTTCGAGAAGTCCCGCCAGATCTGGGAGGAGTGCCTGGAGGCCACGCTCGCCATCTGGAAGGCGGACGGCGAGCCCGTCACCAGGTCGAGCGAGTTCTTCGAGGTCCCGGACGTGGCCGTCTATCCCCGCCCGGTCCAGGAGCCCCACCCCCCGGTGTGGGTGGCCTCGACGAGCCTGGAGGGCTACCTGGCCGCGGCCAAGCACGGCTACAACCTGCTCGGCATGACCATGCTCAAGGGCATAGACGACGTTGCCGAAGACATCGCGAAATATCGTGAAGAGCTGGAGAAGAACGGCTTCGACCCCGACAGCCGCAGGATCGCGTTGATGATCCCCTGGTACGTCGGCCAGGCGAGGGACGAGGCCGCCGACGCGGTGCTCTGGTACATACGCCGCCAGGTCAACCTCGTCACCCCGCCCGACTACTACGACGCCCGCCACGCCACCCACCGCGTCCTCGGCCAGCTCGCCGCAGGAATGCCGCCCGAGGAGGCCATGGCCACGCTGCGCGAGCACCTCATGGTCGTGGTCGACGACGTGGAGGGCTCGCGCAAGGCCGTCGCCCGCATAGCGGAGGCGGGCGCGACGGACCTGATCCTGCAGGCCCAGGTGGGCGGGCTCGCCCACGACCTGGTCTGCGACTCGATGCGCCTGTTCATGACCGAGGTGATGAAGTAGTGACCCGCTGGCTCACCCGAGACGACCTGGGCGCGGCCGGACGCACGGCAACCGGCCTGCTCGCGATCTCACCCGACGCGTCCTCCGTCGTCCCTGTTGGTACGGACCACACGGCCGACGCGCTCACGAAGGCCGGGGTCGGCGAGCGCGACCGGGTGGTCGTGGCGCTGGCCGAACCCGCCGGCGCCCTCTGGGCGAGGGCGGCGGCCGACGTCGCCCAGGCGGCCGCCTCGGTGGGACCGCGCGGACGCCTGCGCCTCCACCACGCCCTGACCACGGTCAAGGCGACGACCCTGGTGGCGACCCCGACCGGCGCCATGGACTTCCTCGCCAGGCTGCACCTGGAGTTCCTGCTCGACCCGCTCGATCTCGGCCTGCGCCACCTCGTCCTCACCGGCGAGATCGCCACGAAGCGCACGATGTCCCACCTGGCCAACGAGTTCGAGGCCAAGGTCACCGAGGTCTACGCCGACCCGTTCACCGGCGCCGCCCTGGCCTGGCACGCGAAAGAGGACGACCCGCTCACATCCACACAAACACTAAGGCTCGCCGCAATACAGAAGGACGAGTTCCTCGAAGGCGGCAGGGGCGAGCTGGTCATCGTGCGTGACGACGCGGTGCTCCGTACCGGACAGGTGTCGACGGACCTGCACGCCCCCCGGCACACGGTCGGCGACCACGTGCTCGTGCGCGGCGTCTGGCTCTCGCTGCCGCGCATCGAGAAGGCGCTGTCGAAGATCGACGGGGTGTCCGGCTGGGAGCTGACCCTCAGCAGGCAGGGCACGCTCGACGCCGCCGTGCTCACCGTCACCTTCAGCAGGGAGAGCCTGGTGCGGAACCCGATGTGGAAGGCGCGCATCGGCCAGGCGCTCCAGGGGCTGACGCCGATCACCGTCGGCGTGGAGGTGGCGCAGGAGGTCTCGGAGACGCCCCGTCCCGGCGTGGTCAACGACCTGCGCGGCCACCACCTGGGAAGGGACCGCGCGCTGATCGAGTGAGGTCACATGGAGCAGATGCCTGACTGGGGGACCTTCCCCCGGATGTTGCGTGACCAGGCGGCCCGTCACCCGGACGTGCCGGTGGTCGTCGAGGGTGACACCACGCTGACCATGCTCGACCTGCGCGAGCGCGCGTCGGCCGTCGCGCGCGGGCTGATCGCCCTGGGCGTACGGCCGGGCGACCGGGTGGCGCTGTGGGGGGTGAACGACGCCTCCTGGGTGGTCCAGGCGTGCGGCATCTGGGACGCGGGAGCGGTCATCGTGCCGCTGTCGTCGCGGTACAAGGGGCTCGAAGCGGCCGAGATGATCGCCAAGACGGGCGCCGAGGTGCTGCTCGTCGGCGCGAGCCCGCCGGGGACGACGCTGGCCGCCCTGCTCCCGCACGTGAAGTGCCTGCGCCACGTGGTCACCAGCCCGATGGTCGCGCACGTCTCGCGGGAGGAGGCCGAGGAGCGGGCGCTGGCCGTACGGCCGGACGACCTGATGGAGATCATGTCCACCTCCGGCACCACGGGGACGCCGAAGGGCGTGATGCTCGACCACGCGCAGATCCTGCGCGGCTACTGGGACTGGGCGGAGATCGTCACCCTCGAGGAGGGCGACCGCTATCCGGTGATCGCGCCGTTCTCGCACGGGTTCGGGCTGAACGCCGGGCTGATCGCCTCGATCATGCGGCGGGCGACGATGATGCCGGTCAAGGTGTTCTCCCCGGACGGGCTGATGACGCTCATCGCGTCGGGGCGGATCGCGATCCTGGCCGGGCCGCCGACGCTCTTCTACCGGCTGCTCGACGAGCTGGACAGGGCCGACTGGGACGTCTCGTCGCTGCGGATCGCCATCTGCGGGGCGGCGGCCGTGCCCGACGAGCTGATCGTCCGGCTGCTCGACCGGGTCGGCCTCGACCGCATGATCAACGCCTACGGCCTGATGGAGGGCACCGTCGTCACCATGACCCGGGCCGAGGACCCGGTCGAGGTGATCGCGGGTACGGCGGGCAGGCCGGTCCCCGGCATCGAGGTGAAGATCGTCGACGACGACGGCAAGGAGGTGGCGTCCGGCGAGCGCGGGGAGATCCTGCAGCGCGGCTATGGGGTGATGCGCGGCTACTGGGACGAGCCGGACAAGACCGCCGAGGCGATCGACGCGGACGGGTGGTTACACACCGGCGACATCGGCGTAGCCGACAGTTCCGGAAATATCAGCATTGTGGATCGGAAGAAGGAGCTGTTCATCGTCAACGGCTTCAACGTCTCCCCCGCCGAGGTGGAGGCGATGCTCCTGCGCGAGGGTTCGCTCGCCCAGGCGGCCGTGATCGGCGTCCCCGACGCGGCGTCCGGCGAGGTCGGGCTGGCCTACGTGGTGCCGCGACTGGGCGTCAACGTCTCACCCGACACCCTCACAAACTGGGCGAAGCAGAACATGTCCAACTACAAGGTCCCGCGCCGGATCGTCGTGGTCGACGCGCTTCCCGTCAACGCCAACGGCAAGATCGACAAGCTCGCGCTGCGCGCCGCATCTGGTGGGACCGACCTCTCCTAAGACAGAATCGCCAGCAGAGGAGGCCCACTGTGAGCTTGCGCGTGGCGGTCGTCGGATCGGGTCCTGCTGGCATCTACACGGCCGAGGCGCTGGTCAAACAGTCTCCAGGCCCGGTGGAGGTCGACGTCCTCGAGCGCCTGCCCACGCCGTACGGTCTGGTCAGGTACGGCGTCGCCCCCGACCACACCTCGATCAAGTCGATCGCCAACTACCTCCAGCGCGTCCTCGAACTCCCCCAGGTCCGCTTTCTCGGCGGCGTCACCCTGGGCGAGCACCTGTCCGTGGAAGACCTGCTGAGCTGCTACGACGCGGTCGTCTACTGCACGGGCGCGATGGTCGACCGCCGCATGGGCATCCCAGGCGAGGACCTGCCGGGCAGCGTCGCCGCCACCGACTTCGTCAACTGGTACTGCGGCCACCCCGACGTCTCCCCCGACCGGTTCGTCCTGGACAGCCCCGAGGTCGCGGTGATCGGCGTCGGCAACGTCGCCGTCGACGTGGTGCGCGTGCTGGCCAAGACGGCCGAGGAGCTGAGCTCCACCGACGTGCCGCACGACGTGCTCGAACGGCTCGCGGACAGCCAGGTCAAGGCCATCCACATGATCGGCAGGCGCGGCCCCGAGCACGCCAAGTTCACCCTGAAGGAGCTGCGCGAGCTGGGCGAGCTGGCCAACGCCGACGTGTGCGTGCGCCCGGAGGAGGCCGTGGTCCTCGGCGCCGACTTCCCGCGCCAGATCAAGGGCAACATCGACGTGCTGCAGTCGTGGGCCGCCAAGCCGCCCGTCGGCCGCCCGCGCCGCCTGGACGTGCGGTTCTGGCTGCGGCCCGTGGAGATCCTCGGCACCGACCGGGTGGAGGGCATCAAGCTGGAGCGCACCCGGCTCGACGACGACGGCCGCGTGGTCGGGACGGGCGAGTTCGAGACGCTGCCGGTCGGCATGGTGTTGCGCTCGGTCGGCTACCAGAGCGTGGCGCTGCCCGGCGTGCCGTTCTCCGAGCGCACGATGACCGTGCCCAACGAGGCGGGCAAGGTCCGCGACCGTGAGTACGTGGCCGGCTGGCTCAAGCGCGGGCCGACCGGCGTGATCGGCACCAACAAGTCCGACGCCGCAGAGACCGTGCGGACGCTGCTCGCCGACCAGCCGTCCGGCGGGCAGGCGTCCATCGACGACCTGCTCGCCCGGCGCGGCGTCACGCCGATCACCTACGACGACTGGCTGGCCATCGAGAAGGCGGAGGCCGACCTGGCCTCCTCGCTCGGCAGGGGCGCCAGGGTGAAGCTCGTCGGCCTGGACGCGATGTTGTCCGCCTTCCGTTCCTAACGCAGTTCGACCGTCTCCACCACGGGCGCGCCCGCGCACAGGGAGGGCTGCACCCAGCCGCCCTTGGCGTACAGGCGGGTCTGGTCGAGGTGGTGCGGCGAGGCCGGGTCGGCCGCCTGGCCGTAGGTGAGCAGCGTGCGCACGGTGGGGCAGGGTCCGCGGCCGAAGGACACCTCCTGCATGAAGGTGTTGCCGCCCACGGGCTCGAAGTGGCCGTCGCGCCACTCGGTCTCCAGCACGCTCAGCCCGTCGTCCAGGCCGCCGCCGGGGACCGGGATGCCCGCCGTACGCTGCCAGTCGCCCAGCCTGGCGTCGAGCGGGATGCCGCGCGCCTTCATCCATTTCTCCGCCCTGGCCAGCGCGCGCAGGTCGGGCGCCGGGTCGCGCGGGGTGTTCAGGGGGTCGGCCGGGTCGAAGGGCACGCGCCAGTTCTTCGCCGCCTCCTGCCAGTAGCGGCTGAAGAGCAACGCACCCCTGCTGGACGTCTCGAAGGTACGGTCCCAGGCGCGCAGCTCCTTGCACGCGCATTTCTTCAGCAGGGCGTCCAGGGCCAGGTCGGCCGCGTGCGAGCGGCTCGACTGGTTCAGCCGCCACAGGTCGCCCGGCGCGAGCGTGCCCGTCGCGGTCAGGGCGAGCAGCCCGGCCCTGGTACGCAGGCTGCGCTCGGTGGCGCCGTCGCCGGTCAGCTTGGGGAAGCCGGTGAGCGGGCGGTCGAGGTTGGTGAGCCAGTGGCTGTCGTTGGCGTTGAAGACGTAGTCGGCGCCGGTGAGCACCGGCAGGCGGGCCGGGCCGACCGTGCCGGGCATCAGGCTGTCCTTGTCGGTGCCCGGCCGGCAGGCCGGGTCCACGGTCAGCGGGCCGGTGACGCACCTGTCGGGGAAGTTGGGCACGCCCTGGATGTCGGCGTAGAGGGTCGACCCCGCCCGGTCGGCCGCGATGGTGTTGCCAGGACTGGCCTGGGTGGTGCGCAACGTCTTGAGGACGTCGGCGGTGCTCCTGCTCCTGGCGAAGCCGTACATGGTGTTGAGCAGCCGCAGGTTGCCGTCCGTCGCGCTGACGATCTTCTTGCCTGCCAGGACGAACGGCCGGGCCGTCGAGATGGTGTGCGACCAGGCGACGTCGGCGTTGTGGCCGATGAGGACGAGCGGGAGGCCGATCAGGGTGGCCCCCGAGACGTCGAGCTGTCCTGGCACGGTGAGCTGCGACTGCCAGAAGCGGGTCTGGCCCGCCCAGCCCAGGTGCGGCGCGCCGAGCAGCGCGCCGCCGCCGTCGCGCGTCTTCCTGCCGCTGACCGCGATCGCGTTGCTGCCCGTGCCGGTGGCGGCCGCCACGGCCTGCTCGCCGGTGATCAGGTAGGCGGTGTAGTAGGCGGTGCGGAAGATGTCCTGCTCGGTGATCGGGCGGGCGCCCTTGCACGCGGGCGCCTTCGCCCGGCGCAGGTAGGCGTTGTATCCGGCGGCGAAACCGCGCGCTGCCTGCCGTACCTCCGGCCACGGTCCGTACGGCGGGGCCGGATGGTCGCGCACGAACCGGTCGGACGCCGCGTTGGTGGGCGAGCCCGCGCCGAACCCGGGCGTGGGCGGATTGTCCGCGCCGAAGTAGCGCGAGCGCTCGCCCCTGGCCGTCAGGTACGTCTCGGCCATGAGGCACAGGTTGTCGCGCGCCTGCGCGTACCCCTGCCCGTAGGTCGCGCCCTCCAGCGTGCGCGCGGTGATGTGCGGTATGCCGTAGGCGGTGTAGCGGAGCGTCGCCACGGGCGGCTGCAGCGGGGTGAGAACCGCCGCCACCAGGGACAACACCAGGGAGATCGTCATGAACTCCATGCTCGTGCGCGTCCTGGCGCGGCACATCGTCCGGCCTGAGGAGCCTGGGAGGGCCGCGACTCCTAGGAGCCCGCTACCAAAGTCTGGGTGAATTGTCGTTCTGCACGCCCAAGTGCGGAGAAGCGGGCGTTTGACAGGATCGTCCCATGCGAATCCTGCTGCGTGGTGGACGGGTGGTGGACCCGGGAACCGGGTTCGACGGCGTGGCCGACGTGCTGGTCGACGGCGGCGCCGTCGCGGCGGTCGGCCCCGATCTGGCCGCGGGCGACGACGTCACCGTCGTCGACGTGCGCGGCCTGCTCGTCGGCCCCGGCTTCGTCGACCTGCACAGCCACGTGCACACGATCGCCGGCCAGCGGCTGCAGGCGATGGACGGCGTCACCACCGCCCTCGACCTCGAAGCCGGGCTCATGCCCATCGAGCGCGCCTACGCCGAGGCCGCCCGCGACGGCCGCCCGCTCAACTTCGGCTTCTCCGCCTCCTGGGGTGCCGCCCGCGCCCAGGCGCTGCTCGGCGTCGAGCCCGACGCCACCCTGGAGAGCGGCCTGACCCTGCTCGGCAACCCGGACTGGCAGCGCACCTCCACCCCGCAGGAGCTCGCCGTCTGGCTCTACCTGCTGGAGCGCGAGCTGGAGGCGGGCGCGCTGGGCATCGGCATCCTCATGGGCTACGCGCCGCGCACCGACCCGGCCGAGTTCCTCGCCGTCGCCAAGCTGGCCGCGACGGCCGGCGCGCCGACGTTCACCCACGTGCGCGAGCTGGTCGAGGCCGACCCGACGACGCCGGTGGACGGCTCCGAGGAGATCGCGATCCTGGCGGCGGAGACCGGCGCCACGATGCACCACTGCCACGTCAACAGCACCTCGCGCCGCCACGTCGACCGCGTGCTCGCCACCCTCGACAAGGCCCGCGCTGCGGGCTCCCGGGTCACCGTCGAGGCCTACCCGTACGGCGCGGGCAGCACGGGCATCGGCGCGTTCTTCCTCGCCCCCGAGCGGCTGCACGTGTGGGGGCTGAAGCCGTCCGACCTGGTGCTGGTCGAGACGGGCGAGCGCATCACCGACATGGCCCGGCTCAAGGAGGTACGGAGCACCGACCCGGGCGCCGAGTGCATCGTGGAGTTCCTGGACGAGAACAACCCGGCCGACCTGGAGCTGCTCGACCGGGCGCTGGCCTTCCCCGACGCGATCGTGGCCTCCGACGCCATGCCGCTGCTGTGGCGCGACGGCATGCGCGACACCCGGCGGTGGCCGCTGCCGCCCGGCGCCGGGACGCACCCGCGCACCGCGGGGACGTTCGCCAGGTCGCTCCGCCGGATGGTGCGCGAGACCGGCGCCTGGACCTGGCTGGAGGCGTTCCGCCGCTGCTCCTACCTGCCCGCTCGGGTGCTGGACGAGGTCGCGCCCGGCGCCCGCGCCAAGGGGCACCTGGGGGTGGGCGCCGACGCCGACCTCGTCGTCCTGGACCCGGCGGCGATCACCGACGCGGCGACCTACCTCGACCCGGTCCGCCCCTCGGTGGGCGTCAGGCACCTGTTCGTCGGCGGCACCGCGGTGGTGCGCGACGGCGCGCTGGTGGAGGACGCGTACCCGGGCCGCCCCCTGCGGGGCGAGCCCCGCTAGGAGAAGTCGGCCGCGCGGTCACGCGCCCACTCGGCGAACGTGCGGGCCGGGCGGCCGGTGAGCTTCTCGACCGTGGGCGTGACCTTCGCGGGCACGCCCACGGAGGCGGCCCAGCCGTCGAACAGCGGCCCGATGATGAAGGGCGGGATGAACTTGCTCATCTGCTCCCTGGCCACCTCGGGCGGGAGCTCCTGGTAGCTGATCGGGCGGCCCAGCGCCTGCCCGATGAGCTCCACCTGCTGGGCGGCGGTGATCGACTCAGGCCCGGTCACCTCGTAGATCTGGCCCTCGTGGCCGGGCTCGGTGAGCGCGAGCACCGCGACGGCGGCCATGTCCGCCTCGTGCACGGGCGCGCTCGTGGCCTCGGCGTACGGCCCGCGCACGACGTCGCCGGCGCGGGTCTGCGCGGCCCAGGGCAGCGCGTTGGTCGCCATGTGGCCGGAGCGCAGGAACGTCCAGAACAGCCCCGATCCGCGCAGCGCCTCCTCGATCTCGTGGTGGTAGGCGCCGATCGCGTTGTCCGGGTTCGCCGCCGCGTTCGACGACAGGAACACCACCCGCGACACCCCGGCCGCCTCGGCGGCGGCCACGAAGGCGGGACCGGAGCCCGGCACGGCGAACAGGAACACCGCGTCGACCCCGGCGAGCGCCTCCGGCAGCGTCTCCGGCTGGCCGAGATCGCCACGGACGACCTCGATCCCCTCAGGGAAGGCCGCCTCGGAGCGGACCATGACCCGGACCTCGTGGCCCGTGAGCTGCGCGACGACGTGACGGCCGACATTTCCGGTAGCACCGGTAACCAGGATCTTCATGGAGAAACCATCCCATCCATTGCGGCAAGCTACTTGCCGCGATAATGGATGACATGCTGGAAACCTCGGCGCGTCTGCTGCGCCTGCTGTCGCTGCTGCAGAGCCGCACCGAGTGGGGCGGGCCCGAGCTCGCCGACCGCCTGGAGGTCAGCCCGCGCACGGTCCGCTACGACGTCGACAAGCTGCGTAACCTCGGCTATCCCGTGCACGCCGTCTCCGGGGTCGCCGGCGGGTACCGGCTGGGCGCCGGGGCCAAGCTGCCGCCGCTGCTGCTCGACGACGAGGAGGCCGTCGCGGTGGCGGTCAGCCTGCGGACCGCGGCCGGCGGGTCGGTGGCCGGGATCGAGGAGAGCTCGGTGCGGGCGCTGGCCAAGCTGGAGCAGGTCCTGCCGTCGCGACTGCGCCACCAGGTCTCCGCGCTGCACTCCTTCACCACCCACATCGGGTCGGGGGCCAGGACGACCGTTCCCGGCGATCTCCTCGTGGCGCTCGCGGGCGCCTGCCGCGACCTGCGGCGGGTGCGGTTCGACTACCGGACGCACGACGGGTCCGAGGCCGAGCGCGAGGTCGAGCCGTACCGGCTGGCGCACACCGGGCGGCGGTGGTACCTCGTCGGGTGGGATCTGGCGCGCGAGGGCTGGCGCACGTTCAGGCTCGACCGGCTCACCCTGCGCACGCCGTACGGTGCCCGGTTCACCCCGCGCCCCGCACCGCCGGACGACCTGGTGCCGCGCGGCGTGGACACGGCGCTGATGCGCTACCGGGCGGCCGTCACGGTGCGCGCGCCCGCGGCGGCGATCACGGCGCGGGTGCCCGGTTCGGTGCTGGTGGAGGCGGTCGACGAGGAGACCTGCGTGGTGCATGCCGGTGCGGACACTCCGTACAAGCTCGCTCTCTACGTGCTCGGGCTGGACGCGCCCTTCAGCGTCGACGGCCCGCCCGAGCTGCTGGACGCGCTGGCCACGATGGGCGCGCGCCTAGCCGCGGCCCCAGGACCCCTTGCGCCGGGCGGCCAGGAAGATCACCGCGATGCCCAGTGAGAGGGTCAGCGTGGTCGCCAGGCCGCCCTCGGGGCCGAACAGGCCGCCCGTGACGACGTCAGGACCGTCCTCCTTGAGGTCGAGTACGGCCAGCATGCCGGTCTTCAGCCCGCTGACCTCCAGGCCGAACACGCTGCCCTGCGCCCAGTTCCACGCGGCGTGCCACAGGCAGGCGCCCCACAGCGCGCCCTCGTAGAGCGCGTAGAGCGCCAGCAGCACGCCCACCAGCACCAGGTTGACGACGCTGAGGACGGTGATGCCCGGGTTGAGCAGGTGAAGCACAGCGAACAGCCCGGCTGACACCGCCACGCCCGCCGGAGCGCCCCAGCGGGCGCCGGTCACGGGCAGGAGGTAGCCGCGGGTCACGATCTCCTCCGTCGAGCCCTGCACGATCCAGCCGACCAGCACCAGCAGCGCCGGGCCCACGGCCGCCAGCCCTTGCGGCACCTCCTCGCGCAGCGTGAAGCCGAGCACCGCCAGGATCCCGACCACCACCGAGAAGGAGAGCAGGCCGGTCAGGAAGCCGCGCGAGGCGCGCAGCCCGGCGCGCTCGCCGGTGAAGCCGAACGTGCGCCAGCCGCGCCCCTCGAACCCGCGCACCCACACCCACATGAGGAAGGCGACCGGGGCGAAGCCGAAGACCAGCTGGAACAGCAGCGCCCACGCGGGACCTTCTGGCATGGGCACCAGCGAGCCCAGGCCTCCGCCGATGAGCTCGCCGAACAGCAGCGCGGCGATCACGATGAGCACGGCCAGCGCCGGATGCGTCTGCCGCTTGCCCGACCTGGCCAGAGTGAAGAGGGGGTTGTCCGTCACAGCCCCGGAGATTAGCCCACCGGGGGGCGTGTAGTAGGAGTATGGGCATGCGTGTCACCATCGGGGAACAGCCCGTCGCCGGCTTCGACGAGACCTACCGCCTGCAGCAGGAGCGTTATCCCGCCGCCGTGCCCGACTGGCAGCCGGTGCACACCGTGTACGTGCCGGCCGACCGGTTCTCCGCCGCAACCGTCGGCGCGTGGGGGGCCGAGGCGCTGGAGCTGGCCGGGGCGCATCTGGCGGCTCCCGCCGTACTGGCCGAGGTCTTCGACGTGCCCCTCCCGCTGGCCGGGGAGGTGCACCGGCGGGTGCTGGCCAAGCTGGCCGCCGAGCCGGTCGAGGACCTGCGCGTCGACTTCGAGGACGGTTATGGGGTACGGCCCGCCGCTGAGGACGGGCACGTCCTGGACGCCGCTGCCGCGGTCGCCTCGTTGCACCGGGACGGGCGGCTGCCGCGCCGGTGGGGGTTGCGGGTCAAGTCCTTCGCGGACGGCGACGTGTCGCGCTCGGTCCGCACGCTGGACGGGTTCCTCACCGCGCTGGGCGAGGTGCCCCCCGGATTTGTCGTGACTTTTCCCAAGGTGTTGATGGAGGACTACCTCGGGCAGTTCGTGGGCGTTCTGTCGCAGCTGGAGAAGGCGCTCGGGGTGTCGTTGCGCTTCGAGATCCAGGTGGAGGCGCCGCAGACCGTGCTCTT
Source organism: Nonomuraea sp. NPDC050556 (assembly GCF_044457355.1). Classification (NCBI taxonomy): domain Bacteria; kingdom Bacillati; phylum Actinomycetota; class Actinomycetes; order Streptosporangiales; family Streptosporangiaceae; genus Nonomuraea; species Nonomuraea sp. NPDC050556. The sequence goes on from NZ_JBITGU010000007.1 coordinate 221,234, forward strand.
CCTCGGGCCGCACCTGGCCAGCGAGCCGCGCCTCGCCGCGGCGCACTTCGGCGTGTTCGACTACACAGCGGCGATCGGGCTGCCGCCGCACGAGCAGCGCCTCGACCACCCCGCGTGCGACCACGCCAGGCACGTGATGCAGACGTCGTTCGCCGGGACCGGCGTGGAGCTGTCGGACGGCTCGCTGGCCGCCTCGCCCGCCTCCTCGCGCACGGAGGACGTGCACGCGTTGTGGCGCAGGCACGCCGAGCTGGTCAGGCACTCGCTCGCGCACGGCTTCTACCAGGGGTGGGACATGCACCCCTCGCACCTGGTGAGCCGCTACGCCACCGTCTACGCCTTCCACCTGGCCCGATACGACGCGTACGCGGACCGGGTCAGCGCCTGGGAGCAGCAGCGCGAGGCGGGCGGCGGCGTGATGGACGAACCCGCCACGATCAAGACATTGGCCGCAGCTCTCCGCCGGGCCGATCACGCCCTAGGCTGATCGGCATGGCCCACTACAGCCGCGTTTACAAGGCCGTCATCGACGTGCCGGAGGCCGACCACCCCGCCGAGCTGGCCTTCTGGCGGGGGGCCACCGGGTGGGAGCTGCCGGAGTTCGCCGGGCAGGAGGAATACCACGGGTCGCGGGCGCCGCACGGCGGGTTCGCGCTGCTGCTCCAGCGGCTCGACGAGGGCTCGCCGCGGGTCCACCTCGACATCCACACCGACGACCTGGAGGCGGAGGTCGCCCGGTTGGAGGCGCTGGGGGCCACTCGGGTGGGGATGGTGCGCCAGTGGTGGGTCATGCGGGATCCCGCCGGCCTGCCGTTCTGCGTGCTGCCCCAGCCGCCGGGCACGCTGCACGACGGCAACGCCCAGCGCTGGGACTAGTCCCTGTCCACCAGGGCGCGCCACTTCCTGACCAGGCGGGCCTCGACGGGCTCGTGCCAGGTTTCCCGTACGGCCGAGCCGACATGGAACGCGCGGATGCCGTAGTCGAGCAGCGGCGGGACCAGCTCGGGCTTGAGCCCGCCACCCGCCAGGATGAGCGACGCGTCGCCCGCCTCGGCCCTGGCCTTGAGCACCTGCAGGCCGTCGCCCACGCCGGACGGCGCGCCCGCGGTGAGGACAGTGGCCAGGTTCGGCAGCAGGCGGACCGCGCGCCAGGACGCCTGGATGTCGGCGGCGTGGTCGACGGCGCGGTGGAACGTCCACGGGAGCGGCGAGGCGGCGTGGATCATCGCCTCGGTGGCGGCCAGGTCGACGACGCCGTCGGCGTCGAGGAAGCCGAACACGAAACCGGCGGCGCCCGCTTCTGACAGCTCCTTGACACTTTCGCGCAGGCGGTCGAGGGTGGCGGCGCTGAAGTTGGCCTCGGTGCGGAGCATGACCATCTGCGGGAGCGGGCAGGCGGCGGCGATGGCGGCGACCGTTTCTGGGGACGGGGACAGACCGTCTGCCGACATGTCGGCCACGACCTCGAGGCGGTCCGCGCCACCTTGTTCAGCGGCTACCGCATCGCGCACGTCCAGCGCGATCACCTCAAGAAGAGAACCCGTCATGCAGGAGAGGTTATCGCCTACTCTGCCCCCTTCCGGGTGGGAAGGGCCCACATAGCCAGGTGGACCCGCCCTCCAAGGGCTTCCCACCCCCTCGACCCCACCCTGAACCACCGGGCTCGTTGGCCTCGGCTCTCCGAGACCACCCCGAACCCCGAGCCCCCACCCTCGGATCTCCGGGACCGCCTGATTCCGAGTCGCCCCGAGGGGCACCCGCGCCCGGGAACCCGGGCCGCGCCGTCCCTCCAGGGTCCGCTCTCCAGGGCTGATGGAGAGGGATCGGGGCCGTGGTGATCGTCGATCTTCGTATAGGGGTGGGGGGTAGGGGTTTGAGGGGTTCAGCGGGTCGAAGGGAGCGTCCCCTGGAGGGTAGGCGCACCCGGGCCGCGCCGTACGACGATTGGGTCAGGCGCCGACCAGCTCAGGCACCGTCAGGTCGCGGAACACCTCCGACACCCCCGTACGAACCCCCGCAGGACGCTGAAACAACGCCCCGGACGCCCGATGCGGCAGATCGACCGTCCGCACATGACGGAACCCCCGGCTCCGGTAATACCCCTGCAACCGCGGGTTCGCCTTGGCGCAGTCCAGCCGCAACCACGACAACCCGGCATCCCGTACGGCGAAGCCCGCCCAGTCGAGCAGCGCGTCCCCCAGCCCCGCCCCGGACCACGGCCGCGCCACGGCGAGTTTGTGCACGTAGAGCGCGTCCCCGGGCGCGTCCTGCGCGGTCCAGAACTCCGCGTCCGCCGCCCGGTCGAGCGCCATCGTCGCCACCGGCGGCGCGCCGTCCCCTGCGTCGAGGTAACGCAGCTCGTCGTCCAGCACGTACAGGACCCCGGACGCGATGAGGGGCGAGATCCGCTCGGCGCCGAACCCTCCGCGCGGCCACTGCCGTACCCCCTGGGAGAGGAGCCAGTCAGCGGTGTCGGCGAGAAGGGTGAGCACGCCGCGCAGGTCGGCGGGCTCGGCTCGGCGCAGGGTGAGCGGGTGAAGGAGGGTGTTGGAGTGCATGACTGAACCCTTTCGTTGCGGTGGGTGTTCGAGTGAACACACTCCGTGCCCACTCGATGGCATACGGCATTTATGGCAATAAATCTTGATTTGGGGGAGTATGCACGAATCACACGCAAAGGCGGGGCGCGGCACATGGGCTCACACCGCGCACAGGCCGGCGGGATCACCCCCCACAGAGCCGGCCGTACACGATGGTCAGCGGCGACCGAGCTCGTATCTGATCAGATGCTTGTCAGCGGGAAATACCGACAGCGCGACACGTACCGGCGTGTCGCCGCCGTCGTATCCAACCCGGACATACACGACAACTGGCGTCCCGAGCTCGAGCTGCAGCCGCTCGGCCTCCGCCTGCGTGGGCATACGCGCCCAGATGTCGTCCACCACGCGCACCTGCGCGTGTCCCAGCTCCTCGAGTACCCGGTTCGCACCTCGGTTGATGTCGCCCGGCCTGGCGATCTCCGAGTTGCCGACGAGCCAACGGGGAAAGTAGGAGTCGTTGGTGTTGTACGGCTGGCCGTCCACGAAGCGCAGGCGCCTGCGCACGACGGCCTCCTCCCCCTCGGCCAGCTCCAGACGGCTGGCGATCTCCTCGACGGGGTTGACGATGCTGATCTCGATGTTCTGGCTGAACTCGCGGCCCTCCTGGGTCACCGCGAACGCGAAGGCCTCACGCATCTCGCCGGTCGGCTGGGGCTCCAGCTCGCGCTGGGGATAGATCAGCAACGGCCTGCGGTCCCTGACGATGGTGCCGCGCTTGGGCGCCCTGGTGATCAGCCCTTCGTTGACGAGGGCGCCGAGGGCGAGGCGGATGGTGTTGCGACTGACGCCGTGGACCTGCATGAGGTCGGCCTCGGTGGGCAGTTGCGCCCCCGGGCCGAGGTCGCCAGAGTAGATGGCCCTTCGCAACTCCGAAGCCACCTGCTGATACAGCGACGACCTTGCCACTTTCACCCCTTTTGTTCCAACAATTTAGACGATCTGGTTCTAGCAAGCCACAACCCCTTGACCTGACCGCCTTGACAGCCGCATCATCCATTCGTTGGTACAAATCCATCGAAAGGCCGGTGAGGGGGTGACGGCCGGTGTTGGCAGAGCAAGCGAGCTTGCGAAGCTACCTGCCCTGGCACGACCCCCGCGAGGCAACACGTTTACTGCGTTACGCGTTGCACCGCCAGGGGTTCACCCACACCTACCAGAGCAATGGGAACGGCATGTCCGTGCTATCGGTGTTGACTGAGTTGACTGTGTGGTGCAAAGACGGATCTTTCATGTGGAATGAGGATGGAACCACCATGACTCATCCCATCGATGACCCCGTCGGTGCCGCGCAGCGGATCGCAGACCGGTACCGCCACCCAGCGAGTGATCCGAGCGAGGATCACTCCCCCACCGACTCCGAGCGCGAACACTCGGTCTAGGACCCCATCCCTCGCCGGGGTCCTGGCGCCGCCGCGCCGGGGAAGGAAGCGCGTCCTGGCGGGTCCCCCACGCCCGCCAGGACGCGTTATCCCCTTCCATCTTTTTTTGGGGACATAGCCCCCCCTTCTGACCACACCCCCCAGTGAGGGCCTGCCCCTCTCTCGGGGGTTGAGCTTTCTTTGGGGGCCGTTTGTGGGCGCTTCCACCCTTCTGACCACGCCCCGCCGTTGAGGACGCACCCTCTTCGGGGGCTGGGCTTCTTTAGGGGCTTTGGGGTGCCGGGGTTCCGAGGCCGGGGGCCGGGGGTTCGGGCGCTCGGGGGTCGCCGTCGGTGTATGGGGATTTTTCTGTTGTTGGGCGGCATAAGGGGTGCGGCCCGATGGTTGGCACGGTCATGCGATATCGACTGTTCGGCAACACCGGCCTGAGGATCTCCGAGCTGATCCTGGGCGCGATGACCTTCGGCGAGCAGGGCGGCGTGGGAGCCCCCATCGAGGAATGTCGCAAGATCCTCGACGAGTACGCAGAAGCGGGCGGCAACACCGTCGACACCGCCATCAACTACCGTGACGGCGCCAGCGAGACCTTCCTGGGCGAGCTGCTGGAAGGCCGCAGGGACCGGTTCGTGCTGTCCACCAAGTACACGGTGACCCGCGACCCCAGCGACCCCAACGCCGGCGGCAACCACCGCAAGAACCTGGTCCGCTCCCTGGAGACCAGCCTCAAGCGCCTCGGCACCGACTACGTCGACATCTACTGGGTGCACCTCTACGACCGGCACACCCCGATCGAGGAGACGCTGCGCGCCCTCGACGACGTCGTGCGCGCCGGGAAGGTCCTGTACCTCGGCATCTCCGACACCCCCGCCTGGGTCGTGTCCCGCGCCAACACCCTGGCCGACCTGCGCGGCTGGACCGCGTTCAACGGCTTGCAGGTGCCGTACAGCCTGCTCAACCGCGACATCGAGCGCGAGCTGCTCCCGATGGCCGAGGGCTTCGGCATGACCGTCACCGCCTGGAGCCCGCTGGGAGGTGGCGTCCTGTCGGGCAAGTTCACCAACGGCACGGCCGCCCCAGGCACCAGGCTGTCGGCGAGCAACGTCAGCGAGCACGACCACGCCGTGGCGCGTGCCGTACAGGAGGTCGCCGACGACCTGGGCCTCACGCCGTCACAGGTGGCCATCGCGTGGACGACGGCCAGGTCGCGCGCGGTGGTGCCGATCATCGGCGCCCGCACGGTCGAGCAGTTGAAGGACAACCTCGGCGCGGCAGGCGTGGTCCTGCCGGAGGAAGCGGTGGAGCGCCTTGAGTCGGCCACGGACTTCACGCTGGGCTTTCCGAACGACTTCATCGCCCAGACCGACGGCTGGGTCTTCGGCGAGGCCGCTCAGCGCATCATCGGCCGGAGTTGACCGGACGCCAGTTCACCAGGCCGCCGGTGAACACCGCCTCGACGGGTTCACCGGCGACGGGCTCGCGCTCGTGTGCCCAATTGCCGTAGGCGATGCCCGCCTCCAGCCGGATCATCACCACGACGCCCTGCTCGAACGGCCGGTGGCTGATGATCCAGCTCTCGACCCGCCCGCGCGGCTCGATCGCCTCCCACTCCCAGTCCTCCGTACGGCAGGCGGCGCAGAACGCCCGCGCGGGGAATCTGCGCCTGCCGCAGGTCAGGCACCGCTGGACGGCGAGTTCTCCCTTGGCCGCCCGTTCCCAGAACCCGGCGGAGTCGCGGTCCACCTATCCCCTCCTGAGGATCAGCGCCGAGGTGGCGGGCAGGATGTAGCCGGGCTGCGCGGTCGACAGGGCCACCTCGGCGCCGGGCACCTGACGGTCGCCCGCGTCGCCGCGCAGTTGCGAGACCGCCTCGGCGATGTGGTTGACGCCGTGCACGTACCCCTCGGACAGGAAACCGCCGTGCGTGTTGACCGGCAGCTCGCCGTCGAGCGCGGTGGCGCCGGAGGCGACGTACGGCCCGGCCTCGCCCTTGGCGCAGAAGCCGTAGTCCTCCAGCTGCACGAGCACCGAGTAGGTGAAGCAGTCGTAGATCTGCGCCACGTCGATGTCGCCCGGCCCCACCCCGGCCTGGCCGTACAGGCGGGGGGCGAGGGTGGCGGCGGCGCTGACCGTGGGGTCATCGGTGGACAGGAACGACATCCCGCCGCCCCACGCGGCCCCCGAGATCAACACCGGCGTACGGCGCAGCCCGGCGGCGCGCTCGGCCGTGGTGATGACGAGGGCGCAGGCGCCGTCGGTCTCCAGGCAGCAGTCGAGCAGGCGGAACGGCTCAGCGATCCAGCGGCTGGACAGGTAGTCGTCCATGGTGATCGGGGTGCGCATCAGGGCGCGGGGGTTCTTGGCCGCGTTGGCCCGCTGGGTGACCGCCACCTGCCCGAAGTGCTCCGGTTTGGTGCCATATTTGACCATGTGGGCTCGGGCGAACATGGCGTACTGCTGCGGTGGGGCGAAATATCCGTAGGGCGTCTGATATTGCAGCTCCGGGCTCGTCCCCGCCGCCCTGCCCATCCTGAACTCGGACCTGGCGTTGATCGCGCGGTAGCAGACCACGGTCTCCGCGACCCCCGCCGCGACGGCCAGGGCGGCCTGCGCGACCACGGCGTGCGAGACGCTGCCGCCGCCGAACTGGTCGAGGTGCCAGGCGGGGTCGTCGATCCCCAGAGCGGGCCCGACCAGCGACGGAGCGGCCGAGTCCCCCACCCGGTGGGTCGCCAGCCCGTCCACGTCGTCGGCCGTCAGGCCCGCGTCGTCGAGCGCCGCCAGGATCGCGCGGCAGGCGAGGGTGAGCGTGCTGACGCCCGAGTCCTTGCTGAACGGCGTGTAGCCCACACCGGCTATTGCCGTACGGTCCCGAAAATCAAGCAAGCGCTTGGCCACACTTCGAGGCTAGGTCGCGGCGGGAACAGGCGTCAATCGCTTGACACCTTTTCGTTGGGACGCCTAGCGTCCAAGCAAGCGCTTGGTAAGATACGATGTGCACGGTAGACGAGGAGGCGACCATGAGCACACACGCGGCCCGGCTGATCTGGCCGGACGGGTGTGACGGCGCCCCGCGCGTCGCGCCGCAGCAGGCCCGCAGGACGTTCAACGGAGCCGCCATGCCAGCTGGCACCCCACACTCCAACGGGCATCTGGACGGGCAGCGGTTCCGATCGGTGCTCGGCAGGTTCGCCACCGGCGTCGTGGCGATCACCGCCGTCGACCCCGAGACCGGCGAGCCGTGCGGCCTGGCCGCCAACTCCTTCACCTCGGTGAGCCTCGACCCGCCGCTCGTGGCGTTCTGCGTGGCGCACACCAGCACGAGCTGGCCGCGCGTGCGCGGCGCCAAGATGCTGACCGTGAACGTCCTGGCCGAGCACCAGCAGGAGATCTGCGCGCAGCTGGCCAGCAGGGGCGGCGACAAGTTCGCCGGACTGTCCTGGACCGGCTCCCCCAGCGGCAACCCCGTGCTCGACGGCGCGCTGGCCTGGATCGACTGCGTGGTCGAGGCCGAGCACCTGGCCGGCGACCACATGATCGTCGTGGCCCGGGTGACCCAGCTCGACACGCACGCCGAGGGCGGGCCGCTGGTGTTCTTCCGCGGCGGCTACGGCCGCTTCCACGGCTGATGGGCCTGCGCGAAGAGGCGCGCGCGTGGCTGGAGTCGTCGCTGAGCGGTGAGTTCGCGCACGCGCGCGGCCTGGGCGGCCCCGGGCGCGAGCACGAGGGTCACGAGGTACGGCACGCGTGGGAGCGCCACCTCGGCAAGGCGGGCTGGACCTGCCTGGCCTGGCCGCTGGAGTACGGCGGGCGGGCGGCTTCACGCGCGGACCTGGTCGCCTTCTACGAGGAGTACGCCAGGGCGGACGCCCCAGGCCGGGTCGGGCACATCGGCGAGGGGCTCATCGGGCCCACCATCCTCGACCTCGGCACCGAGGAGCAGAAACGGCGTTTCCTGCCGCCGATCCAGCGGGGGGACGAGCTGTGGTGCCAGGGCTACTCCGAGCCCGACGCGGGCTCCGACCTGGCCAACGTGCAGACCAGAGCGCATCTGGAGGGCGATGAGTGGGTCCTCACGGGGCAGAAGGTCTGGACGTCCCTGGCACACGTTGCCGACTGGTGTTTCGTGCTCTGCCGTACGGAACCTGGGTCCAAGCGTCATCAAGGGCTTTCCTACCTGCTGGTCCCGATGCGTCAGGAGGGCGTCGAGGTACGGCCGATCGTGCAGCTCACGGGGACGTCGGAGTTCAACGAGGTCTTCTTCGACGGGGCTCGCACGTCTGCTTCCAACATCATCGGCGCGCCCGGCGAGGGGTGGCGGGTCGCGATGGCCACCCTCGGTTATGAGCGCGGCGCCTCCACGCTCGGGCAGCAGCTCGGTTTCCAGCGGGAGTTCGAGCGCGTCGTCGAGGCGGCTTCTTCCACGGGTGCGCTGGACGATCCGGTGCTGGTCGACCGGCTGGCACAGGCGTGGATCGAGCTGCGGATCATGCGGATGAACGCGTTGCGCGAGGACTGCGAACCGTCGATCGGCAAGCTTTACTGGTCGGAGTGGCATCGGCGGCTGGGCGAGCTGGCGCAAGCCGTACAGGGGAAGACCGGATTGGTCTATCGCGGTGAGCTGAACGACCTTCAGCGCTTGTATCTCTTCAGCCGGGCGGACACCATCTACGCCGGATCCAGCGAGATCCAGCGCACCATCATCGCGGAGAGGACATTAGGCCTACCAAGATGAGATATCCAACGTCACATGGGCTGCTGGACGGCAAGGTCACCCTCGTCACCGCGGCGGCCGGGGCCGGGATCGGGTACGCCACGGCCCGCCGGTGCGCCGAGGAAGGCGCCACCATCGTCATCTCCGACCGCCACGAACGCCGATTGGCGGAGGCGGCAACATCACTGACCTCTCTGACCGGCGTGAAGCCCCTGGCCGTACCTTGCGACGTGACCTCGCAGGCGCAGGTGCTGGCGTTGTTCGACGCGGTGGTGGAGGCACACGGGCGGCTGGACGTGGTGGTCAACAACGCGGGACTGGGCGGGACGGCGAACCTGGCGGACATGACGGACGAGCAATGGGACACCGTGCTGGACGTGACGTTGACCGGCACGATGCGCTGCACGAGGGCGGCCTTGCGGCAGATGATCGCGCAGGGGAACGGCGTGATCGTCAACAACGCGTCGGTGATCGGGTGGCGCGCCCAGAAGGGCCAGTCCCACTACGCGGCGGCGAAGGCAGGCGTGATGGCCTTGACGCGGTGCGCGGCGTTGGAAGCGGCCGAGCACGGCATCCGCATCAACGCCGTAGCCCCGTCTTTGGCCATGCACCCGTTCTTAGCGAAGGTAACAAGCGACGAGCTGCTGGCCGACCTGACTTCAAAAGAAGCCTTCGGCCGCTCAGCCGAGCCGTGGGAGGTCGCCAACGTGATCGTCTTCCTGGCGAGCGACTACTCCAGCTACATGACCGGCGAAGTAATCTCCGTCTCCAGCCAACACCCCTAACCCACCTCCCCTGCTTTTCGTGATCCAGCTGCCCACCCCAACCTTCCGTGCTCCGGCTGCCCACCCCAACCTTCCGTGATGCGGCTGCCCGCCCACCGCCCACCCGCCCTTGCTCCCGCTGCGGCTGGCCACATCTGGCAGTGCCCGTCCGTGCGTGGCGCCCTCATGCGGCAAGCAACTCACCTCAGCAGGCAATCCACCTCGCTGCGGGCCAGGTGGACTCGGACCTCGCGGTGGACTCCCCCGGCGCAGGCGCGCCATCAGGCGACGGGGACACCCAGTGCCGGGTCAACAGGCGACAGCCCCGCCGCTATGACGCCGAGCGGTACAACCCCGCACAGACGGCAACTGCCAGAGGTGGCCAGCCACAGCGGGACCGAGGGCGGGCGGGTGGGTGGGCGGTGGGCGGGCAGTCGCATCACGGAAGCTCTTGGAGCGGGAGGGGAGAGGGGCAGACGGGCGGGAGGGGGAGCTAGCAGGAGATGCCGCCGTCGACGGGGATGATGGTGCCGGTGAGATACGCGCCCGCGCGAGATGCCAGGAAGATCGCCGCCCCCGCCATGTCGTCAGGCCGACCGATACGCCCCAACGGGACGCTCCCCGCCACGAGGTCCCGGGTTGCCGGGTCGTTCAGGGCGAAGGCCATCATCTTGGATTCGAAAGGGCCCGGAGCGATCGCGTTCACCGTGATGTGTTCCGGAGCCAGCTGCCGGGCCAGGTGGCGCGTGAGCATGTGGACCCCGGCCTTGGCCGCTGAGTACGCGTAGTTCTCCATCGACGGCACCCTCAGCCCATCGATCGAGCCTATGTTGATCACCCGCGCCGGATCCTCAGCCGAAGCCGCGGCACGCAGCCGAGGCAGCAACTGCTGCGTCAGGTAGAACACGCCCTTCACGTTGATCCCCCAGAGCTTGTCGAACGCGTGCTCCGGATACTCCTCCAACGGCGCCCCCCACGTCGCCCCCGCGTTGTTCACCAGCACATCCACCCGCTCCGGCAGGATCGACGCCAACGCCGTGATCCCCTCAGGCGTCGACAGATCGGCGGGTACGGCTTCGCATCCCAGCTCGGCCGCCGTCTTGCTCACCTCAGCCGCCTTACGCGCCGAGATGTAGACCGTCGCCCCCGCCGCCACGAACCCGGCCGCGATCATCCGGCCGATGCCCCGGGAACCACCGGTCACGACGACATTCTTGCCTTCCACCGAGAACAGAGTCATGTTCCGGAGCATGCCATACCAACCGGTCGGTCTGCTAGCTGTTGTCCTTCACCCACAACGCCATCAACCCGCGGAAGTGCGCGACGAACCGGTCCCGCTCGTGCACCGGGTAGGTCGCACGGACGGTGTCCACCAGCAGCTGGTCGAACGAGGAGCTCGACACCCACTCCATGACCACGTCGTCCAGGTGCCCCAGCCGCGTGGCGCAGAACTCCTCATAGCGGTCGACCTCGAAATACGCGTCAGCCAGCCGCCGGTAGGCGGCCAACCGCTCGCCGTACGAGCCCTCGACCGCGAAATACTCGCGGGTGTCCAGGTCGATGCGCGGCCTGCGGCCGGTCGCTGCGCAGAACACCGTCCACTTGACCAGCGTCTTCATCGCCCAGGGGAAGTAGTAGTGCAGGCTCGTCAGCGCCACGTCCGGGCAGGCGTTGGCGTAGTCGATCGGGTGCACCTCGGTGCCCTTGACCAGCGACTCGCACGAGTTGAACTCCCAGCGGAAGAACGCGTTGACCAGCCGCGAGATCGTCACCACCTCCTCCCCCACCTCGGGCGAGAGGAACTCGTGATCCACCGCGTAACGCGAGTGCATCGGCTGGTCGGGCTGGAAGCGCATCACCATCGTCTCCGGCCCGATGGTCAGCGAGCGGGCGAACGCGTCGTAGCCGTCGATGGCCTTCTGCAGGTGCATGAGCATCTCGCCGCTGGCGTCGTAGGCGGCGTGCAGTTCCTCCGGCGTACGCACCATCGTGACCCCGCGCCAGGCGCCGCCGTCATAAGGCTTCATCACGAGCGGATAGCCGACCTCCTCGGCGAGCGCGTCGAGGTCGAAGGGCTTGTTGTAGCGGGCGGCCGTGTAGGCGTACCTGGCGTTGTCCGGCGGATTCTTGAACGGCACGAGCACCGTGTCGGGCACCTTGAGCCCCAAGCGCATCATCGCGCAGTAGGCGGTGTGCTTCTCCATCGCCTGGAAGGTGAAGGGGCTGTTGAGCACGTAGACGTCGTCCATCATGGCGATCTTCTTGAGCCACTCGCGCGGGTGGTAGTACCAGTAGGCGAGGCGGTCGATCACCAGGTCATAGCGGGGCCGGTCGCGCAGGTTGAACGGCTCGATGGTGACCCGCTCCACCCCGAACCCGGGCTCGGCCCTGCGCAGGATGGTCTCGAACGCGACCGGCCAGTCCTCCTCCGTGCCGAGCAACAGCCCGACCAGGTGTTCCATGACATCTCCTCACAGGGTGCTCATACGAATCTCGGGAGGTGATGGGCGAGTTGCGCGCGCCACGACGGCCAGTCGTGCGGCACGTCGTGCCCCCAGAGGTCGAGCTCGTGCCTGATCCCCTTCTCCGCCAGCGTCGCGGCGAAGCGTTTGGTCCCCTCCAGCGCCCCCGTCGTGTCCTCCCACTGCCCCTGACCGCACACCAGCAGCAGGCTGACCCGCGACCGCAACCACTCCAGGTGGTCCCCGTGCAGATGAGGCACGTAGTCGAGCGGGTTGTTGAAGTACGTCGCGTCCCCACGCTCCCCCCACCCGTGCCACGAAGCAGGGTCGTACGTCCCCGACAGGCACATCGCCATGGGAAACAGATCCGCCCGTTTCAGGGCGAAGTTGGCCGCGTGATAGGCCCCCAGACTGCACCCGAAGGTGATGATCTCCACGGGCCCCTCGCAGTCGCCGTGGATCGCGGGCACGACCTCGTCCAGCACCCACGTCTCGTAGACCCCGTGCAGCCTGGCCCGCTCCTCCACGGGCGCGTGCCGGTTCGACCAGGAGGCGCCGTCGAAGCTGTCGACGCAGTAGAACTTCACCCGCCCCGCCTCCACCAGCGAGGAGACCGCGCCGAGCATGCCGTTGTTCTCGAAGTCGTACGCCTTGCCCTGCTCACTGGGAAAGACCAGCACCGGCCTCCCCCAATGCCCATAGGCAAGGACATCGCCAAGCATTTCCCGTCTCATGCGCACACGTCCTGAAGGAGCCGGGTCAGGTAGGGGTCGAACGCATCCCGCCAAGCGGTGTAGTTGTGCACATCAGGCATTTCCCCAAAAATCACCTCATATCCCTGCATACGTAAGGCTTCTGCCATCTGCCGGTTGTTGTGGATGTTCTCCTCGATTCCTCCACAGGTCAGTACGGCACGCAAGGGCCAGGCCCCCACGCCCGCCAATGTCTCCTCCACGAACGCCACGATCCGCCCGTAGAACGGGAACCGCTCCTCGTGCGCGTCGAACCGCGGATGGAAGAAGCTCCCCGACTGCAGGAAGAGCGCGTCGAACAGCGGAGGCCGCCGCCGATGGGCGTAGAGCATCGCCAGCGCCCCCAGGCTCGTCCCCATCCCCACCCGCACCGGAGCCTCAGGAAGCTCCAGCCCCGACGTGTAGCCAAGGCTCGCCGAGTAGTTGACGTTCCGGTCACCGGGATGAAGGAGCGCCGCCCGCACCGGCGGCAACCAACCGCCGGTCAACCCCGCCGACAGGTACCGGGTGAGCAGCGCGAGCTGGTCGTACTCCGGCCCGTCGTGCACCACGAGCAGCGGCAGCCCGTCGCCCTGCGGAATGGGTGACCACAGAGTCATTCCCGGGCTGCGCGACCAGTAGCCGGGCAGCGCGGCCGCGGTGAGCCAGTGCGGGGGGATGTATTCCGGGAATTCATGCACGCTCTTGTCCCCGAACACGCCTACGGCGCGCGCCGAGCTGGCCGGGTCGAGGATGGTCTCGCGGGACCCGTCGCGGTGGCGCAGCTCGAACAGGTACTCCATGCGGTTCACCGGCGGGCGCGGGGCGACCAGGACCCACTCGGCGCCGGCGCGCGCGAAGTCGAGGTCGGTGATCCGTACCTCCTGGTAGAGGCGGACCCCGGCCAGCCGTCCCGAGTCGGACAGCCGGAAGGTGACGGTCTCCATCACAGCCCCGGGAGGCGGCCGTTTCTGAACAGGTCCACGAAGGTCTGGTGGTCGCTGCGGGCCTGCGCGCCGTACCGGTGCGCGAAGTCGACCAGCATCGCGATGAATCCGTCGGAGTCATTCCCTATCCGGGCCACGATCGTCTCCTCGGTGGAGAAGTCGACCAGGTCGTGGCTGGACTCGTCGTCGGCCACCGAGTGCATGCGCGCCACGGCCCGGCCCAGGTCGCGCACGATCGAGGCGAGCTCCTCGGGCTCGTTCACGTCGTCCCAGTCGAGGTCGGCCGAGTACGGCGAGACCTCGGCGACCATCTGCCCCACCCCGGCCAGCGTGGTGTAACCGAGCCAGGGGTCGGCGTAGGCCTGCAGCGCCCGCTGCGACTCGGCCGTACGGTGCCCCTGGTGCAGGAAGTATCCGGCGACCTTCTCGTCGTCGACGTACCGCGCGACGGCCGGGACCTGGGCCTGCTTCATGTAGAGGATGACGTCGTTCTCCAGCGCCTGCGACCGCCCCTCCAGCAGCAGGTTGTACGACGGCAGCCCGGCCGAGCCGATGCCCACGCCCTTGCGCAGCGCCACGTCCTTGATCACGTGCTCGACCGGCGAGGACGGCGTCGGCAGGGTGCTCAGGTAGTCCTCGAAGGAGGCGACGACGGCAGCCCGGGTGGCGTCGTCGACCGGCTCCCTGCCCTCCATGATCGCGAAGCGCCGGTCGTAGTCGTCGATGGTCGTCTCGATGTCCAGCATCGCCACCCGGGTGCTCAGCCGCGCCGTCTGGAGCACCCGGTGCAGGACGCCGGTGGTGGTGTCGAGGGTCAGCGAGCCGATCGCGTCGTCGCCGCCGTGCGCGATGCCGGTCAGTTCCGCCAGGTAGGCGGCGCCGAAGTCGGTGACCAGGGCCCCGATCGCCTCGTCCGACAGCGCCTTGGCGTACCCGATGAGGGCGATGCTGGCGGCGAAGCGCTTGAGGTCCCAGGTGTAGGGGCCGACGTAGGCCTCGTCGAAGTCGTTGACGTTGAACACGAGGACGCCGGAGGCGTTCATGTAGGTGCCGAAGTTCTCCGCGTGCAGGTCGCCGTGTATCCAGACCCGGCTGGTCTGCTCGTCGAGGTAGGCGTCGTCGGCGAAGCCGCCGGTCATGTCCGCGTAGAAGACGGCCGCGCTGCCCCGGTAGAAGGCGAACGGCGAGCTGGCCATCTTCCGGAACTTGCGCCTGAACGCGTGCGGATCGCGCCGCATGGAGTCGCCGAACTCCATCAGCAGGACATCGAGGAGGTGAGACTCGCGACTCTTTGCGCCCATATCTGGGACGTTAGGTGAGCTTGAGGCTCTCGACCACCCTGATATTTCCCTGACGGGGTAGCCTGGCGCGCCCCACGGCGGCCAGGGCGGAGACCATGAGCGCCAGCAGCACCGCCTGGACCAGCGCCGACGCCCAGAGCGCTCGCATGACCTCGTCCTCCGGGTAGCTCACCAGGCCGACCGCCCTGGTCAGGAGCGTGAGCCCGCCCAGCACTGCCAGGGCGAGAGCCACCGGCGCGCTCCGCGCCCTGAGCACGAACAACCCGCCGATCAGCAGCGCGATCGTGGCGAGGCCGGACACGTCGAGCCAGGGCAGCGCCCACGCGGCGCTGTCGATCGCCGAGGCGGGCAGGAAGCGGAACGCCGTCGCCAGCGCGACGCCGACGGCGATCGGCGGGAGCACCAGCCACCAGGAGCGGACCGGACGCTCGACGTCCCTGTGGTATCCGGCCAGCAGGGCGAGCACCGGGACCACCACCATCAGCACGCTGGGGATCGTCATCCACGCCTCCGGCTCGACGGGCAGGCTGACGTAGGTGCTGACGGTTCCCGCCATGCCCGCGGCCGCCGTCACCTTGGCGACGCGCGCCCAGCCGCGCACGAGCGTCGCGAACGCCACGATCCAGGACACGTTGGCGAGCGTCAGCGCGATCTCCGTCAGGCGGCTCAGCGAGTGCGGCGCACCCGAGAAGCCCTGGTAGGAGGCGAGGACGAGCACCCCGAACACCGCGTGGAAGGCGAGGCCGAGCAGCGCGACGAGCCTGGCCGTCTCGCCCCAGGCGACGTGGCGGGGCGCGGCGCCGCTGCCGCCCAGCCGTACCCGGAGGGCCAGCCCGGCCACGCTGAAGATCTCACCCCATAAGGGCTTTGGGTTGCTCTCGTCGGGAATGTCACCGGAGACCTCCATGTATGCCGCCACCATCTCCTCCTCGCGCTCGGCGCGATAGGAGGCGGGCAGGAGGCGCAGCACGCGCCGGTAACGATCCTCTAGCAGGGTGTTCATGCGGTTGCCGCCTTCCCCGTGCGGGCGCCGAGCCGCTCGGTCGCCGTCCTGACGTTCGCGGCGAGCCTCGCCGCCTCCTCTTCGAGCGCCCCCGCGCCCTGGTCGGTCAGCTGGTAGTAGCGGCGCAGGCGGCCCTGCTGGACCTCCTCGCGGTCGAGCTCCACCAGCCCCTCGGCGGCCAGCCGGTCCAGCACGCCGTACAGGGTGCCGATCTTGAGCTGGACGCGGCCGCCGGACAGCCTTTCGACCTCCTGAACGATCCCGTAGCCGTGCCGCGGCTCGTCCACCAGGGCGGTGAGCGCGAGAAACATCGGCTCTGTCATGTTCATGGACTCACTATATCCTGGCAGACAAGATATCGGCTAGCTCAGGCGCTTCCTTGGCAGGACGAACACCAGCAGGAAGGTGAGAACCACCGCGCCGACCGTGTAGCCGCCCGCGACGACCGTGGCCGAGGTGTAGTCCTCGCCGTCTTCGAGCCTGCCGAGCAGTACGGTGCCCACGACCGCGACGCCGATCGCCTGGCCGAGGCGTTGCGCGGTGTTGAGCACGCCGCTCGCCGCCCCCGCCCGCTCCCACGGCACGTGCTCCAGGACCACGTCGGTCAGCGGCGCGATCACCAGGCCTGACCCGACCCCGGCCACGAGCAGCGCGCCGAGCATCCACCAGGTGCCGAGCGTGAACAGGCTCGCCGCCGTGCCCACCGCGACCACGGCCGAGCCGATGAGCAGCACGCCCCTGCCGAGCCGGTGCGCGAGCGGTTCGGACAGCGCGGACCCGGCCAGCGTGCCGACCGCGAACGGCATGATCTCCAGCCCGGCGGCCAGCGCCGAACGCTGCAAACCGAACTGCAGGTATATCGAGAGCAGGAACAGCAGGCCGATGAAGGCGGCGAAGTAGACGAGGCTGATCAGCGCGCCCGCGGTGAACGCCCGGTCGCGGAACATCGCCGGATCGACCAGCGGGTCCGGGTGCCGCCGCTCCCACAGGACGAAGATCGCCAGCACGGGGACCGCCGCCGCCATGAGCACGTACTGCTCCGTCTGGACCAGCGGATACGTGATGAGGAACATCGCCGCCGAGACCAGGACCAGCCCGACGACGTCCAGCCGCCCGGAACGGCCCGCCGTCGCGGGCACCGTACGCAGGGTGAGAACGATGGCCACCAGGCAGATCGGGAGGTTGATCAGGAAGATCGGCCGCCAGTCCCACGCGCCCACCAGCAGCCCGCCGACCGGCCAGCCGAGCGCCGTGGCCACCCCGGCGGTCGCGCCATAGGCGGCGAACGCCCGGCCGCGCTCCCCCGGCGGGAACACCGCGCCGAGGATGGCCAGGATCGGCGGCTGGATCAGCCCGGCCGCCACCCCCTGGAGCACGCGGAACGCGATCAGCTGCGCCGGGGTCGTCGCGAGCCCGCAGAGCGCCGAGGCGACCGTGAAGACGGCGAGCCCGGCGACGAGGACGCGGCGGTGGCCGAGGATGTCGCCCAGCCGTCCGGCCGGGACGAGCAGCAGGCCGTACGCCAGGGCGTATCCGCTCATCACCCATTCGAGCTGGGCGTATCCGGCGGACAGATCCTGCTGGATCGCCGGGATCGCGACGGTCACGATCGTCACGTCGAGCAGGATGACGAACGCGCCGATGAGGACGACGGCTAAGACGGCGTTCCTATTGGTCTGAACTTTCATGCAGGGCCTCCAGCAACTGGGCGTGCCAGTCGAGCTCGGCCCGGAGCCTGATGAGCGTGTGCTGGTAGGTCACCGGCTCCAGACCGGACAGGTAGGGGGTGGCGTCCACCAGCAGGCGCTCCCACTCGGAGAGTTGTACGGCCAGCTTCTGGTGGCGCTCCTGGATGACCGTCACGAGATGCTCCTTGGACAGGTCATCGACGTACTGCAGGGCCAGGTCCACGGGGTCGGGGCGCAGGCGGGCGTGGCTGAGCAGCTCGTCACGGAGCGCGTGCAGCTCCGCACGGCCCTCCGCGTTGATGGCGTAGACGGTGCGGGGCGGCATGTTGCCCTCCTGCTCGACCCTGACCACCTCGATGACGCCCTCGGTGGCCATGCGCTTGAGCGCGGCGTAGAGGGAGCCTGGTTTGACCTCGGCCCAGCGTTCCGTCCTGTCGACCTGGGCTTCGCGCCGGATCTGGTGGCCGTGCATGGGACCGCGCCTGGCGAGCGCGCCGAGGATGAACAGTCTCGTGGGGTGCATGGGGGTACCCAATCACGAGGTTCACTGAAACACGATCGCGCGTTAGTAGTCAAGCGTGAGTAGTCGCTGTTGAGTTGCCAGCGTTTTCTCACTAAAACTTCAGAATTCAACTAGTTGGCTCTGAGACTGGCTGGTCAGGGTGAAGGCATGCCCGCTTTGAAGCTCACCGCTGCGGCGCTCGCCGCCGCCTTCGCGCTGACCGCCTGCAGCTCAACCTCCCCACCTGCCACAGCTCCTTCTTCTGCCGTCACTTCCGGGAAGGTGTCCGCTTCTTCTGCCGCCACCTCCGGGAAAGTGTCCGCTTCTTCGGTCGCCGCCTCCGGGAAGGTGTCTGCCAACACCGCCGATGAGGGGCAGATCGCCGCGGCGCTCAAGGCCGCCGGGGTCGGCAACCCCGAACGGTGGGCTCGGGAGGTCATGGAGTACCGGCCCTACGCGGCCGACGACCCCGACCTCACGTCCCTGCGGCAGAACCTGGCCAAGTACAACCCCGGCCAGGAGACCGTGGACAAGATCGTCTCGGCGTTGACGCCATGACGGTCCGTCGCGGCCTTTTCCTGCTGGTGGCGTTGAGCATCGGCGGGGCCGCCTTCGAGCTGTTCACGGAACGGCACTGGCAGTCGTGGCAGCAGTTGCTCCCCTGGGCGGCGCTGGCCGCGCTGGCGGCAGGGCTCGCGTTGCCGCGGTCGGTGCGGGTGGTCCGTGCGATCGGCTTGGTCGTGTTGCTGGTGTCGGCGTACGGGGTCTACGCGCACGTCGCGGCGAACTTCGACGCGGGCTTCCTGGACCAGCGGTACGCCGGCGGCCTTCCAGTGCTCACGCAGTGGTGGTACGCGCTCACCAAGGCGATCGGAGTGGCGCCTCCGCTGGCTCCCGGCATGCTCGCGCAATCCGCATTTCTCCTCCTCCTCACGACGGTGCGCCCTCGGCTATCGTCTGGCCATGAGCCTGGGACTGGTGCGAATCCGGCACGCGAAGCTTCCGGTAACCGATCTGCGTCGTAGCGTCGACTGGTACCTCGCGCTTCTTGATCTGGAAGTTGCCGCTGAGTTCTCCGAGCAGGGCGTCGTGCGCGGCGCCCAGCTGACCGCCCCCGACGGCGGCTTCGCGATCGCCCTGCGGGAGCGGGCGTTCTGCGCGAGCGAGCCCGATCTGGCGGGGTTCGACGCGTTCGCGCTGGAGGCGGAGTCCGTGCAGGCGTTGCACGATCTGGCGGCCAGGTGCGAGCGGCTGGGCGTGGCGTGCGGCGGGGTGCAGGACCGCGGCGAGTACGGCGCCTCCCTCGACATCCCCGATCCGGACGGCACCGTACTGCGCTTCCTGGCGAACAACGTGATCGTGCCCGGCCGGTTCCTCGGCCTCGACGTCGACGCGTCGGGCCAGCCGTCGCTCTACGAGAAGCCTCGCCTCAAAGATCCGATGACAACGCCGTCAGAGAGTTGAACGACTTGCCGTTCGCGGAGAACATCCCATATTGATCGGATCAATTGTGATCACTACGTGATCCACCGCACTGTGCGCCGCTGCCAGAATGAGCGCGATCTTCGACGTGCTCATCTGGAGGCCACGTGGTCACCCCCCTTCACTTCCTGCTCGCCGCCGCCCTGGCGGCAAGCACCCTGGCCACCGGCGGCGCAGCCGCCAACCGTCTGGCCGACGGATCGGCTGCTGGCGGTTCGGCTGCTGGCGGTTCGGCTGCTGGCGGTTCGGCTCCTGCCGGTTTGGCCGCCTCCGATGCTCTGGCCGGAACCGTCTTCTTCGTCGCTCCAAACGGTGACGACTCCGGCGCGGGAACGCAGGCTTCGCCGTACAAGACCATCGCGCGTGCCCAGCAGGCGGTGCGCGCCGCCCTGCCGACGGCGTCAGAACCGGTCCGGGTGCTGGTCGGCGGCGGCACCTACTACCTCGACGCCCCGCTGACCTTCACCCCTGCCGACTCGGGTACGGCGAGCAGTCCGGTGAGCTACGAGGCGGCGCCGGGCGAGCAGGTGGTGATCAGCGGCGGGCGGCGGCTCGCCCCGGCCTGGAGCACCTACCAGGGCGACACGCTCGTCGCCGACGTCGGCAAGGGCCTCGACTTCGACCAGCTCTTCCTGGACGGCAAGCGCCAGACCCTCGCCCGCTACCCGAACGCCGACTCCAGCGTGACGGTGCTCGACGGTTACGCCGCCGACGCGATCTCTCCCGAGCGGGTGGCCAGGTGGAAGAACCCGACCACGGCGCTCGTGCGCGGGCTGCACCAGGGCGAGTGGGGCGGCAACTCCTTCAAGGTCACCGGCGTCGACGCGCAGGGCGACCCGATCCTGCAGTGGGTCGGCGACAACAACCGCGGCAGCGGGCTGCACCCGGTCAAGCGCATGGTGGAGAACGTCTTCGAGGAGCTCGACGCCCCGGGTGAGTGGTTCTACGACAAGGCGGCGGGCAAGCTCTACCTGCAGCCGCCCGCCGGGGTCGACCCGGCGTCGGCGCGGGTGGAGACGGCCGAGCGCGAGGAACTGATCCGCGTCGTCGGCGACTCCCCCGCGGCGCCGGTGCACGACCTGGCCTTCGCCGGGCTCACCTTCACGCAGACCCACCGCACCCTGTTCAGCAGGCCGTACGAGAAACTGCAGCTCGGCGACTGGGCGATCGTCCGGTCCGGCGCCGTCTACCTGCGGAACACCCGTGCGATCACCGTGCGCGACGCCCGGTTCGACCAGGTCGGCGGCAACGCGGTCTTCATGGACGGCTACGCCGAGGGCAACACGGTCACCGGGAGCGAGTTCCGCGACTCCGGGGCGTCGGACGTGGCGGTCATCGGTTCGGCCGACGCCGTACGCGACCGTTCTACCTGGGACGACATGCGCAGGACACTCACCGACACCACCCCGGGCCCCAAGACCGAGGACTACCCGCGCGACATCGTGGTCAGCGGCAACCACATGACGCGCAACGGCCGGTTCGAGAAGCAGACCTCAGGGGTGCAGATCTCGATGAGCCGCCGGGTGACCGTGTCGGGCAACACCATCCACGACGGGCCGCGCGCTTGCGTCGACATCAACGACGGCACGTGGGGCGGCCACCTGATCGAGAACAACGACATCTTCGACTGCGTCAAGGAGACCTCCGACCACGGGCCGATCAACGCCTGGGGCCGCGACCGCTACTGGCCGCTCAACGCCTCGGACGAGGAGAAGAAGCGGTACGCCAAGCTCGACGCGATGGAGACCACCAGGATCAGGCACAACAGGATCTGGCACTCCTCGCACTGGGACGTCGACCTCGACGACGGCTCCTCCAACTACGAGGTCACCGACAACCTGCTGCTCAACGGCGGGGTGAAGCTGCGCGAAGGCTTCTTCAGGACCGTGCGGAACAACGTCTTCGTCAACGGCGGCGGGCACTTCCACGTGTCGTACGCCGACAACGGCGACGTGATCGAGAAGAACATCTTCGTCACCGACGACCCGTACGACTTCATCCAGAGCGATCCTTCGACGTCGAAATCCTTCTACGACAACAACCTGTTCTGGAACAACGGCAAGCCGGTCGCCGACATCACCGACGCCTGGCGCGCCCGCGGCCTCGACACGCACTCGGTCGTCGCCGACCCCCGCTTCGACGGGCCGAGTCCTTACGTCGATCCGGCCAAGCTCGACTACACGCTGCGCGCCGACTCACCGGCGCTGGCGCTGGGCTTCCAGCCGTTCGCGATGACGGGGTTCGGCAGGCCGGGCGCGCCGACGCCGCCGCCGCTGACCTGGCGCACGCCGTCCGAGGGGATGACGCTGGGTAACCTGGCCGAGCCGCTGATGGGCGCTATGGTCACCGAGATCTACAGCGACGAGGTGAAGTCGTCCGTCGGGCTGACCGACTACGACGGGCTCTTCCTCAAGTCCGTGCCAGCCAACTCGTACGCGGCTGCGCACGGCCTGCGCACCGGGGACGTCATCCGGCAGGTCGGCGATGTCCGCGTCACCGACCGGGGCAGCTTCTGGCGCGCCTACCTGCTGACGCCCTCTGCCTTGGCGCTCAAGGTGTGGCGTAACCAGGCGCTCGTGGACGTTTCCCTGGTACGGCCGGGCGGTGTGGAGACGATCGACAACGTGTCGGGCGTGTCGTATCTGGGGAGCGGCTGGGACTGGAAGAACAACCAGCGGGGTGGGGCCTCGTCGAGCCTGGACGACCTGCACGCCACGCAGACGGACGGGGACGCTTTCGAGCTGGCCTTCTATGGGACGGGTGTGGAGTACATCGCGCAGGTGAACTCGGATGAGGGCAAGGTCGACATCTACCTCGATGGTGTGCTCGACACCACGATCGACAACGCCAATCCGACGCGGGTGTACCAGAAGGTCGTCTACACGAAGACCGGGTTGACGGCTGGGCGGCACGTGCTCAAGGGGGTGAAGAAGGACGGGTCGTACTTCATCGTCGACGGGTTCAAGGTCCACGCGGATGGGACTGCCCCGGTGACGGTGGCTTCTGGTGTGCCCGCCGGGTGGACTAACCAGCCGGTACGGCTCGCGTTGACGGCCAGTGACGAGGGGTCGGGGGTGGCGCGCACCGAGTACCGGGTGGGGGCTGGCGCGTGGGTCCTGTATACCTCGCCGGTCACTCTCACGCAGGAGGGGACGACGACGGTCTCGTACCGGAGCGTCGACCTTGCGGGGAATGTGGAGGAGGCGCGTTCCGTGGTGGTGCGGATCGACACCACGCCGCCGTCGCTCACGGTGACACCCAGCAGGGCGTTCATCTGGCCGCCCAACCGGGCGTTCGTGCGGGTGTCGGTGGATGTCTCGTCTTCTGACCCGGTGACGTTCGTCGCGGTGAGCGGGCCCGCGTCCGACGTGCGGCGGTTGCCGGGGGACCGATCATTCGACCTGCGCGCCGTACTGGGGAGGGTCTACACGATCACCTACCGAGCGGTGGACCGCGCAGGCAACACCACGACGGCATCCGCGACCGTGAAGGTCCAACGCCCCTGACACGAGATGGGCGCCTCCCCAAACGGGCAGGCGCCCACCAAGCCCGGATGCGGCCCCTCCAAATGGGCGGGCGCCCACTCAGGCCTGAGCGCGTCCCAGTGCTGCACCATCCCAAATGGGCGGGCGCCCACTTCTACGGCGCTAGAGCAGTTCCGTGAGCGCGGTCGCCAGGTTCTTCGGTGCCGCCGGGGTGTACGGGAGGAACAGGTACGGCTCCGTGAGCTCCAACTCGATCACCGCCGGCGACCCGTCAGGGAGCCGGACCAGGTCGACCCGCGCGTACAGCAGGGGCTGGGGGATGGCGGACAGCACCCGCTCGGCGAGTTCGACCTGGTCCGGGGCCGGGTCGCGCAGGTCGGCCCGCGCGTTGTCCTTCAGCGTCATGCCCGGCTTGAGCATGGGGTTGCGTCGGACGGCGTGGCTGAGCCTGCGGTTGAAGTACAGCAGCGACGTCTCACCCTCCACCTCGACCATGTCCAGGTACGGCTGGACCATGGCGGTTCGCCCCGATGCCTCCAGGGCGGCGGCGTGGGCTTCGGCCACGTGGCGGTCGGCGGTCCTGATCGTGTCGCGGGCGCCAGCCGAGATGGTGGGCTTGACGACGTACTCGTCCCAGTGCGGCAGATCGGCCGACGACCAGTGCGTGGGGACGGTGGGAGCGCCGAGGTCGCGAAGGTAGGTCTTGTCGGTGTTCGTCGCAAGGACCGAGGCCGGGTTGAGCAGCTTGGTCACCTGCTCGACGCCATGTGCCCAGGCGAGGAACTCGTCGCGCTTGTCCAGATAGTTCCAGACGGAACGGACAACGGCCGCGTCGAAGCTGCTCCAGTCGACCGCAGGGTCGTCCCAGCGAACAGCCCGGCCGTCGATCCCAGCATCCCGCCAGGCGGACAGGGCCAGGTCGCGCTCGTCGTCGCGCTCGTCACGGTCTTCAAAGGTCACATAGGCACAGATAGTCACCTTTGCGATGTTATTTGGTGTTTCGCCCGCCCCAGGCCCTCCATCCCAGCACCTGAGACACCCTCACTCCTCAGGCATCCCGCCTCCCGAGACCTCGAGAAGCACTCACTCCCCAAGCAACCCGCTCACCCTCGCCTTCCGAGACACCAACGCCTCCCACTCGACCCGCGAGAAGACCCACTCGGCCAAACCCTGCACGGAAGACCCACCCAGCCAAGCCCTGCGCGGAAGACCTACCCAGCCGAACCCTGCGCGGAAGACCTACCCAGCCGAACCCCGGACGGGAGACCCACTACCGCCTGCACGCAGGGACTCACACGATCGGCGCGAGAAGACCATCGGAAGGCGACCAGCGATTCGCCACAAACCCTGAGGCGCATCTCTCTCCACCAGTGACGATCCTGCGGCCCGCAACTCCCCAGGCCCAGCACCCACGCCCTGCCACCCCTTGGTGCATTGGTGTTCTGGGTCGCCGAGTGGCGCTACGCAGCGGCCAGCCGTACCGAATGCCCGAAAGGCCAGCGGTGATGCCGCGCCTTGAAAGCGCGAAGACGGCGCGAGCCGGGTCGTGGGGACCCGGCTCGCACGCTCATCGGACGGTTAGTGCACGCTGACGCGCACGCCGACGCGGCTCCCGTTGGAGCCGGTTACGGCGTTGCCGTTGATGTTGTTGACGTTGGTCGAGCGGCCACCACCGACGTTGCCGGCGAACACGTTGCCGAAGTTGTTGCCGGACTGCGAGGAGTTGCTGTTCCAGCTGGAGTTGCTGGTGTCGGTGTCAGCGTAGGCGGGGGTCGCCATGAGGGCGGCACCGGCTGCGGCGACGACAATTCCCGTTACGGCAAGCTTCTTGAACATGATGAAGTCCTCCCAGAGAGGGTTCGTGATTGGGGACGCTTCCCGCCGGTGCGAGCTCGGCGGGTGGGGAAGGTCTACGGTGGTGCTGTAATCGTTTACTTGAAGATGTACGTCACCGAGATGCTGCTGTTGGAAGCAGTCGTCGCGATGCCGTTGATGTTGTTCACGTTGGTCGAACCACCGCCGCCCCTGTTGGAGGCGCTGACATTCCCGAAGTTGTTGCCGGACTGCGCGGAGTCGCTGTTGCTACTCCAGTTGCTCGTCCAGGTGTCTGCGTGTGCCGGGGTCGTCAGCAGGGTGACGCCCGCCGCCGCTGCCAGGACGGCACCGGTTGCGCACAGCTTCTTGATCACTTCAGCTCCTTCGTCACGCTGGGGAAAAGTCGTCACACCTGGGCCCATAGGCACGCGACCGCCCCCTTTGACTTCGCTTGACCCGGCGGGGTCAAAGCCAAAGCGATCATATAACTGAGTGTGGTTGATGGGTAGCATTCGGTAATCAGAAGATTCTTCTGCGTACGGCACGCTGACAGGAGGTGTCAGCGACCCCCGCCTACCTTGCGGGCATGATCTGTGAACTGCGGCAGTACACGTTGCACCCTGGGATGCGCGACACGCTGATCGAGCTGTTCGAGCGCGAGTTCGTCGAGCGGCAGGAGGAGGTGGGGATGACGCTGGTCGGCACGTTCTGTGACGCCGACGACCCGGACCGGTTCATCTGGATCCGGGCGTTTCCCGACATGGACACGCGGCGGGCGGCCTTGGAGGCCTTCTATTACGGGCCGATCTGGAAGGCCCACAGCCACGAGGCCAACGCCACCATGATCGACTCCGACAACGTCCTCCTCCTCCACAGCCTCCCCACTGCCAAGCGCGGCACCGACCACCCAACCGCCCACCTGAGCCGCGACGCCCTTGGGCCGGTCTCCTTGGAGGCCGACCAGCAGGAGTCCGATGGCCGGGATCCCCACCAGCAGGGATCCGATGGCCGGGAACCCGACCGGCATGGGCCAGAAGACCGGGAACCCGACCGGTTTGGGTCGGAAGGCTTGAGCCCCGACCGGCAGGGGTCGGATGGCCGGGAACCTCACCAGCATGGGCCGGAAGGCCTGGGCCCGGACGCTGACACCGACCGGGGCCACGACGACGCGAGGACTTCCAGCCTTGGACGCCCTGGGCAGGCGTTCCGGTACGAGGCGTTCGTTTATCAGGCGGGCGAGGTCGCGGACAGGGCGATCGCGGCGGCGGGCGAGTCGCTGGTCGCCTGCTACGAGAGCCACCACGCGGTGAACACGTTCCCGGGGCTGCCCGTGCGGGAGGGCGAGAACGTGGTCGTCCTGCTCACCAGGGGTACGGCAGAGCTCCCCACCCCGACACAGCACCTCCGCCTGATCCCAAACACCCCGCTCAGCCCTGAGGTAACCGACCCCTGCGCGGCCCTCAAGGGGGTTACATCCCTTACGGGGGTTTGGGTGAGGCGTTCCCAAGCCGCGCACACGCGAGCGGGACGTCACGGGCAGGGCGGCGTCACGGGCAGGGCCGCGTCACGGGCAGGGCGGCGTCACGGGCAGGGCGGCGTCACGGGCAGGGCGGCGTCACGGGCAGGGCGGCGTCACGGGCAGGGCGTGGAGGTGCGGCAGGGCGGGGAGGTGCGGCAGGGCGGGGAGGTGCGGCAGGGCGGGGAGGTGCGGGCCTTAGCGGTGCTCAGGTGGGCGCCTCCAATGGCGACGCACGCGAGCGCGCCTCCTGAGCGGCGCTAAGGAGGGCCGCCCACGACGAGGAGATGGCTCCTGAGCAGCGCTCAGGGGACCATTCGCGCTGGCAAAGCGGCCTCTGAGCACTGCTCAGGGGAGCCGCCCGTGACCGGGAAGTGCGTGTTGAGCGGTGTTCAGGTGGAGGTTCCGTAGACCGGAGGTGGGGTGGGGGCTTCGGCCAGGAGGTAGGTTATGGCGTCGGAGAGTTCGCTCGCCGCCCATCGGCTGTCCTTAGCGATGCTTGGGCCGTGGTGCCACCCTGTGGCCAGGGAGATCGTTCCGCCCTCCACCTCGAACACCCGCCCCGTCACGTGTCCCGACTCGCCCGATCCCAGCCACACCACCAGCGGTGCCACGTTCGCCGGGTGCATCGTGTCGAAGCCGTCCTCCGGCGCCGCCATCGTGGCGGCGAACACCTCCTCCGTCATCCGGGTCCGAGCCGCCGGGGCGATCGCGTTGACCGTGACCCCGTACCGCCCCAGCTCCGCCGCCGCCACCTGCGTCAGCGCCGCGATGCCCGCCTTGGCGGCGGAGTAGTTGCCCTGACCGACGCTCCCCAGCAGCCCGGCGCCCGACGAGGTGTTGATCACTCGACCGGCGACGGGCTCCCCCGCCTTGGAGCGTTCTCGCCAATACGCCGCCGCATGCCGTAAAGGGAGGAAATGGCCCTTGAGGTGGACGCGGATGACCTCGTCCCAGTCCTGCTCGGTCATCGAGACCAGCATGCGGTCGCGGACGAACCCGGCGTTGTTCACCAGCACGT
The DNA here is from genome assembly GCF_044457355.1 of Nonomuraea sp. NPDC050556. NCBI lineage: Bacteria > Bacillati > Actinomycetota > Actinomycetes > Streptosporangiales > Streptosporangiaceae > Nonomuraea > Nonomuraea sp. NPDC050556. Next base: position 248,641 of record NZ_JBITGU010000007.1, read on the forward strand.
CCAACCGCCCGAACGCGCTCACCGCCGTCTTGACCAGCCGCCCCGCGCCGTCCCAGTCGGCGACGTCGTCGCTGTTGGCCACCGCCTGCCCGCCCAGGTCGCGGATCTCCTCGACGACCTCCAGCGCCGGCCCGCCCGACCGGCCGCCACCGGTGCGCCCGGTGCCGAGGTCGTTGACCACGACGCGCGCCCCCTGCCTGGCGAACTCCAGCGCGTGTTCCCTGCCGATCCCTCGCCCCGCCCCGGTCACGATCACCACGCGCCCGTCGCACATCCCGTTCATACGGCCTCCATCAAAGGTCCCCGGTCAGTGAGCAAAGAGATCGACATCAGCGATCATGTTCGGAAAGGTACCGCCACGCGGGGGTTTCGCCACCCCCGTGCACCAGGACCTGCGCCCCGGTCACATAGGACGGCCCGGCCAGCCACAGGCACGCCTCGGCGACGTCCGAGGGGAGCGCCATCCGCCCGGCCGGGATGGTGGCGTCGGCGCCGGGGGCGTAATGGCTGGCTGCCGCCTCGGTCCGCGCGAGTCCGACGACGACGGTGTTCACGCGGACGTGCGGCGCCCACTCTGCGGCGAGGCAGGCGGACAGATGGTGCAATCCCGCCTTGGCCGCGCCGTAGGCGGAGGTGCCTGGTGACGGCCTGACCCCGCTGGAGCTTCCGATCATCACGATGGCGCCGGTGGATGACGCCAGGAGCGGATACGCGGCCTGCGAAAGGAGCAGCGGGGCGGTGAGGTTGAGCTCGATGATGCGGGCGTGGAGGCGGGGGGAGGTTTCCGAGATCGGGGCGTACGGCGCGCCGCCCGCGTTGTTGACCAGCACGTCGAGGCGTGGGAGCCCGGCGATCAGGCGTTCGATGTCGTCGGGGTCGCGGACGTCCGCCTGGACGAACCGGACGTTACGGCGGCCAGCCCCAAGCGGGTCAGCGGCCGTGTCCCTGGAGGCCCCCAGCCCCGTGCGCGGGGTGGGGGCCCCTTGGCCTGCCGTAAGCCCAGAGTTTGCGTAAACGGGGTCGGAGCTCTCGTGAAGGGGGGAATCTCCGGACAGACGACCCACTGAAGGCTGGGGGGAATTCCCGGACAGATGATCCGCCGAGGGATGGGGGGAATCGCCGGACAAATGACCCACCGAGGGATGGGCTGGATCGCCGGACGGATGACTCGCCGGAGAATGGCCCTCGGGGGCGGTGCGGGCGCAGATGATCACTTCGGCGCCCGCCGCGGCGAAGGCGGCGGCTATGCCTGCGCCCAGCCCCTTGGTGCCGCCCGTCACCAGGACGACCTTGCCGGTGTAGTCGTAAGTCACAGTCACGGGTGCTACCGTACCAAGCAAGCGTTAGGTGCAACTAGGGAGCAGGATGGGCATCACGCTACGCGCCGGGCCGATCGCCGAGGTGGTCATGGACACGCCGCCGGTGAACGCCCTACCGGTGCAAGGCTGGCACGATCTGGCGCAAGCCGTACGAGAAGCCGGAGAGAACCTGGAAACCAGGGTCGTCGTCCTCCGCGCCGAGGGCCGTGGCTTCAACGCCGGGGTGGATATCAAGGAAATGCAGCGCACCGAGGGACACACCGCCCTCGTGGGCGCGAACCGCGGCTGCTACGCCGCCTTCGCGGCGATCTACGACTGCGAGGTCCCGGTGATCGCCGCCGTCCACGGCTACTGCCTCGGCGGTGGGGTGGGTCTGGTGGGAAATGCCGACATCGTGATAGCCAGCGACGACGCCTATTTCGGCCTGCCGGAAGTCGACCGCGGCGCCCTCGGCGCAGCGACGCACCTGGCCAGGCTCGTGCCGCAACACCTGATGCGCGCGATGGTCTACACGTGCAGGAACGTCACGGCCCAGGAACTGCACACCTTCGGCTCCGTCCTTGAGGTGACAAGTCGCGAAAAGCTGCGCGACACCGCGTTGGAGGTCGCCGCGCAGATCGCGGAGAAGGACCCCTATGTCATCCGCCGCGCCAAGGAGTCCCTCAACGGCATCGACCCCGTGGACGTCAAGCGCAGCTACCGCTTCGAGCAGGGGTTCACCTTCGAGCTGAACCTCATGGGCGCCGGAGACGAGCACAGGGAGAGGTTCACCAGGTGAAGGTGATGAGCATCAAGCAGGTCGTCGGCTCGCTGGAGAGCGGCATGACGATCGGCATCGGCGGCTGGGGCTCGCGCCGCAAGCCGATGGCCCTGGTCAGAGGGATCCTGCGGTCCCCGGTCGAGGACCTGACGATCATCTCGTACGGCGGAGCAGACGTCGGCCTCCTCTGCGCCGCCGGAAAGGTACGCAAGGTGATCGCCCCGTTCGCCACCCTCGACACGATCCCCCTGGAGCCACACTTCCGTACCGCCAGGCAGCAGGGCACGATCGAGTTCGCCGAGTACGACGAGGGCATGTTCATGTTCGGCCTGCTCGCGGCGGCGCACCGGCTGCCGTTCCTGCCGACGCGCGCCGGGCTCGGCTCCGACGTGATGCGGGTCAACCCGTCACTACGCACGATCCGCTCCCCCTACAAGAACGGCGAACCGGTCAGAAACGGCGAACCGGTCAGAGACGGCGAGCCAAGCAGAAACGGCGAGCCAAGCAGAAACGGCGAGCCGTACGAGGATGGTGAAGAGCTGATCGCGATGCCCGCCTTGACGATGGACGTCGCACTTGTCCACCTGCACAGGGCCGACAACCGGGGCAACGCCCAGTATCTCGGCCCCGATCCCTACTTCGACGACCTGTACGCCAAGGCCGCTACATCCACCTACGTGAGTTGCGAGCGCATCGTCGACACCGCCGACCTCACCAAGGAGGGCCCGGTGCAGTCCCTGCTGATCAGCAGATCCATGGTCACCGGCGTGGTCGAGACCCCCAACGGCGCACATTTCACCACCTGCGAACCCGACTACGGCCGCGACGAGGCGTTCCAACGCCTCTACGCGACAACCCCGTGGCCGGAGTTCCGCGACCGGTTCCTCAGCGGCGACGAGGCCGACTACCAGAACGAGGTGCGCCGTGTTCAGCAGGGCTGACGTCTGCGTGGTCGCCTGCGCCGAGGCGTTCAGGGGCGACGGGGAGATCCTCGCGGCCGGGATCGGCGGCGCGGTCACCGTGCTGGCGGCCCGCCTGGCCCGGCTCACGTTCGAACCGGAGCTGATCACCCACGACGGCGTCTGCCTGCTGACCGGCGACGTCCCGCCGCTCGGCCGTACGCCCGAGGTGATCGAGGGGTGGCTGCCCTTCCGCGATCACCTGTGGCTGGTGCTGAACGGGCGCAGGCACGTGATGCTCGGCGCCAGCCAGATCGACCGGTTCGGCAACACCAACATCTCCTGCATCGGAGATTGGGCACAACCGAAATCCCAGCTCCTCGGAGTGCGCGGCGCGCCGGGGAACACGCGGTGCAACCCGACGAGCTACTGGATCCCGCGCCACACGCCCCGCGTTTTCGTGGAAAAGGTCGACATGGTGTCCGGAGTCGGTACGGCCGACGCCTACGACCTGCGCCGAGTAGTGACGAACCTGGCGGTTCTCGACTTCGCCACCCCCACGGGCACCATGCGGCTCGCCTCGGTTCATCCCGGAGTGACCGTCGACGAGGTGATCGCCGCGACCGGGTTCGCCCTGGAGATCCCCGCCGAGGTGCCCGAGACCCGCGGGCCGACCGAGGACGAGGCGCGCATTCTCCGCGAGGTGCTCGACCCGGACGGGCTGCGCGACAAGGAAGTGGCTTGAGAACCGCGCTCACCGACCTGGTCGGCTGCCGCCACCCGATCGTGCAGACCGGGATGGGCTACGTCGCGGGCGCCCGCCTGACCGCCGCGACCTCGCGAGCGGGCGGCCTGGGCATCATCGCGTCCGCCACGATGTCGCTGGACGAGATGACCGAAGCGATCCGTTCGGTGCGGGAACGCACCGACGCCCCCTTCGGCGTCAACCTCCGCTCGGACGCCGACGACGCCGCCGAACGCGTCGAAGTCCTGATAAAGCACGAGGTAAAGGTCGCCTCGTTCGCCCTCGCCCCCAGGCAGGAGCTCATCGCACGGCTCAAGGACGCGGGCGTGGTGACGATCCCGTCGGTCGGCGCGCGGCGGCACGCCGAGAAGGTGGCCGCGTGGGGCGTGGACGCGGTGATCGTCCAGGGCGGCGAGGGCGGCGGCCACACCGGCCCCGTGCCCACCTCGATCCTGCTCCCGCAGGTCGTGGACGCGGTGGACATCCCGGTGATCGCCGCGGGGGGTTTCTACGACGGCCGCGGGCTGGTGTCCGCGCTCGCGTACGGCGCAGCAGGCATCGCCATGGGCACCCGCTTCCTCCTCACCACGGACTCCCCGGTCCCATCGGCGGTCAAAGAGACATATCTGGCCGCAGCAGAAACCCTGGTGACCACCCGCGTGGACGGCGTTCCGCACCGGGTTCTCCGTACCCCTTTCGTCGACTCCCTGGAACGCTCGCGCCTGCTCCGAGCCGTCATGAACAGCGCCCGCTTCAAACGGTTGTCGGGATTGTCCTGGGCGTCCCTGATCCGCGAGGGACGGCGCATGAAGCACGGCCGCGACCTGACCTGGGCCCAGGTGCTCCAGGCGGCCAACACCCCGATCCTCCTGCGCGCCGCGATGGTCGACGGCAGGGCCGACCTCGGCGTGATGGCCTCGGGCCAGGTCGTCGGCGCCCTGGCCGACCTGCCCTCGTGCGACGAGCTGATCACCCGGATCATGACCGAGGCGGAGACGGTCCTTGAACGGCTGGCGCAACACCAAGGCAGCTAGGCCGCTGCCGGATGTGATGGGGTGCTAGCGAGGGGCGGCGGACGCCAGGGCGCGTTCTGCGCCCTCGACCAGGTCGGTGACGGTGTCGGCGGCTGGGGTCGAGGTGGTGATGAGGTCGAGGCCCTCGCCTGCCCACACCGAGATCACGTCGAGGTCGCCGTGGCTTGCCGCGGTTCGGTAGGTCGCCTGGGTTGTGGGGTCCTGGGAGAGTTCGTCTTCTCGGCCGCGCCAGTTGTCCAGGAACGGGTTGCGCAGGACGCGGGCGGTGTACTCGGCGGGCCACGACGATCCTCGGGCTATGTCCAGGATCCGGCTGCGTTCCGTGTCCTCGCCGCGGCTCTCGAGCAGGGCCTTGACGACCTCGGGCGCGACCAGGGCCTCGTGGCTGGTCTGGAAGCGGGTGCCCACCAGGGCTCCGGCCGCCCCCAGCACCAGGGCGGCCGCCACTCCGCGACCGTCGGCTATGCCGCCCGCGGCCAGAACCGGGGTCGGGGTGACCAGGTCGACCACGGCGGGGACGAACGGCAGGGTGCCGCGCCGGCCGCCGTGGCCGCCCGCCTCGCTGCCCTGCGCGACGATCACGTCGGCGCCCACGTCCATGGCGCGTCTCGCCTCGTCGAGGCTGGTGACCTGGATGATCAGCTTGGCTCCTGCCTCATGGACGAGTCCGGCGAGGGGGCCGGGGTCGCCGAAGGCGAGCATGACGGCTGCGGGGCCGTACTCCAGTGCCCACGCGACCAGGTCGGGGGTTGCCGACCAGGTCAGGAAGCCGATGCCCCATGGGTTGTCGGTGGTGACCAGGGGGAGTTCGCGGCTGAGCCATGCGCGGTCGCCGGGGCCGCCGCCGACCATGCCGAACGCGCCGGCGTTGGAGACGGCGGTGGCCAGGGCTCCTCCGGCGCACCCGCCCATGGGGGCGAGCGCGATCGGATGCTGTACGGACATCATGCGGGTGAAGGCCGTAGAAAGCGTCATAAGAAGACCGTACGGCCCGGCCCTCCCGCCCCACCCACGAGCCCGACCGGCAGCCCACCCCTCCAGCTTGGCCCGGCAGCCCTGCTCCCAGCCAGGTCATCTTGGCGGGGAGACTCGGAGGACGGAGGAGCGGGGGACGACCTGAAGAGGGCGGGGTTCGCGAGGCGAGAGGCGCGGGTCAGGGTGCGCGGGAGGGGCTGGGGGCTCCCGCCTCGGAAGGGTTAGGCGACGCGGTCGGCGCGGGAAGCCTTCGGGGCGTAGTCGCCGTTGCCGGCGAAGACGGCCTTCCACTTGCCCGCGTACTTGAACGGCACGCTCACCTTGAACGAGCCACCACGCTTGGTAGTAACAGTCCTGACATGCGAGTAACGACCGGTGCCCGACTTCTTCACCAGGATCTCCACCTTGGCGCCCCGCACCCCCGCGTAGCCGTACCACCTGACGCCCTTGAGGGTCCCCTTGCCGACCACGGAACCCCCCTTGTGGGAGGCGCTGAACCTGATCGTGGTGGCCTTGCGCACCACCACAGAACCAGACCTGGCGCTGGCCACCTCGCCGGAGCCGTCATACGCGCGGACCTCGAAACGAGCGGGCCCCGGCTTGGTGCCCGCGTTCAGCGACAGGTACCCCCGGTACGTCTCCTCACCGACCCGCTCCAGCGTGACAGCCCGCCCGTCCCTGACGATCGTGACCCGGCCAGGGTCGTTCGTCACCTCGGCGGTGATACGGACCTTGGCGCCGTGCTTGCCGACCGTGACCCGATCGGGCCCGTCGATGCCGGTGACCCGAGGCGAGGCGCTCGCCGCACGCTTGACGGTGAAGCTGCCGTCAGCCCCCTCGGTGCGCCCACGCGCGTCAGTGGCCTCGACGGAGAACCGCCACTCCCCCGGACGCGCATCGGCGGGCAGCGAGATCCTGGCCGAGTAGGTGCCGTTGGGGCCCGCGGTGCGCTCCAGCTTGACCATCTCGGTACGCCGGAAGTCACGCCCGTCCACCACGACCTTCTCCAGGTCGCGCGAGCTACGCACCTGGGCGCGCAGCTCGACGGTCGTGGTGCCGCTCCTGGGCAGGGTGACCGTGCCCGGAGACGCGGTCAGGCCACCGACCTGCAGGTCGGCGTGCCGTACGGACGACTGGTCGGCCAGGGCCGCACCTGCGGGGGCCAGGACGCTCCCGGCGACGGCCGCGGCCAGGACCCCGGCGAGCACACGCTTACGCAAGATTTTCCCCTTTGGTCGGTTTTTTACCTGGACACGACCTTAAGGGGTATTTGTCGGATTTAGACCACAGTGATGCCGCGGCCCGCCAGGATCTGGGCGGCCTGGGTCTGGCTGATGACCGCGCCGGACAGCGCTCTGAGCTTGTCGTCGTCGGGGTGGCCGAGGTCGGCGCCGCGCAGGTCGGCCTTCGTGAAGATGGTCCGCAGGATCTTGGTGCCGATGAGACGGCAGTCGGTCAGCGTCGCCTGGGTGAAGTCGCAGCCGGAAAGGTCCGCGTCGTCGAACCGCACCCCCTGGATCTCCTGGCCGCGCAGGGAGCAGCCGCCGAGGTTGGCGAGCGTGAGATTGCTGCGCCGTACGGAGAAGCCGGTGCCCCGGGAGCCGGTCAGCACCGTGCCGATCATGCGGCACCCCTCGAAGGAGACGTCGGTGAGCACGGCCCCGCCGAACGTGGCCGCCGACAGGTCCACGTCGGTGAAGGCGGCGTCGATGAGATCGGCGTCGGTGAATCTGGTCCGCAGCCCGCCGCCGCCCGCGAACGTGGCGCCGTCGAGGTCGGCCCGCCTGAAGTCGGTCTGCTCCAGGACACACGACTCGAAGCGGGCGCCGGCCAGGGAGGCGCCCCAGAGCTCGGCCTCGGTGAAGTCGCAGTTCTTGAACAGGTAGGGCTCACCGTCGCCCGCGAGAGCGTCGGTGAGCACCGCCCTGGAGAAGTCGACCCCGTCGAAAACGCGCCCCTGCTTCAGATCCATCGTGTGAGCATAGGGCGAATTCGCTATCCGAACATGCCGGGCTGGTAGTCGCCGGCGGGCTGCTGGACGATGACGTTGACCCGGTTGAAGGCGTTGATGAGGGCGATGACCGACACCAGCGCGCCGAGCTGCTCCTCGTCGTAGTACTTGGCGGCGTTGGCCCAGACCTCGTCCGGCACGCCACCGGCCGCGTCCGCGATGCGGGTGGCCTGCTCGGCCAGCTCCAGCGCGGCCCGCTCGGCGTCGGTGAACACCGTGGCCTCGCGCCAGGCGGCGACGAGGTTGAGCCGCTGCTGGGTCTCGCCCGCCGCCGCCGCGTCCTTGCTGTGCATGTCGGTGCAGAACCCGCAGCCGTTGATCTGGCTGGCGCGGAGCTTCACCAGCTCCATCGTCTCGTGCGGCAGCGTCGAGCCCGCGATCACCTTGTTGGCCGAGATGATGTGCTTGAGGACCTTGCCTGCGACGGCGTTGGTGAAGAGGTTCAAACGAGCGTCCATGGTGCACTTTCCTTACATTGTCGGTGGCTACACCCTTCAGACGGGATAGCCCCGACGAGCTGTGACAAATTCAGTTGTGACGTAGGTCACGCCGTGCCGATGAGGACTTCGGCGGCGGCTCGACCGCAGACCATAGCGGAGCCGTATGTGGCGATGTGCACCGCGCCCAGGTCGCTGCGCTCCGGCAGGCCCATTTCCACCACCACGCCGTCAGGACGGGCGCTGAGCAGGTGCTGGAGGGCGGCCAGCTGCCACGGGTAGCGGTGCGCGTCCCTGGCCACGATGACCAGCGGGCGGCCGGCCGCCTCCTGCAGGAGCTTCTCCAGCGCGGGGCCGCCGCTCTCGGCCGAGGTCAGGCGGGTCACCTCGGTGCCGGGGAGCATCGCGGACAGCGGGGCGCCCACGCCCCAGATGGTGCCCTTGTCGATGGCCAGGTTCATCTCCGGCGCCAGCTCCACCACCCGCGGGGCCACCGTCAGCGGCAGTACGGGGGCGTTCGACCGGCGCGTCACGCGCACGGCGCGCCTCGCGGCGATGAGGCCGACCTCGCCGTCCAGCGCCGAGGCAGCGCCAGGGGCGCGGGAGCTGGTCCACGTGCCGAGCTCGCCCACGCGCTTGGCCGCGTCCGCGAGCCGCTCCTCCGGCAGCCACCCCTCGAGTACGGCTTGCGCGATGGCGTCGCGCACCTCGATGGCCACCGCCTCGTCCGACCGCTCCCCGCCCACGCAGATCGCGTCCGCCCCGGCCGCGATGGCCCGCGCCGAAGCGCCGCCGATGCCGTAGGGACCGGACACGGCCGCCATCTCGATGCCGTCCGTGATGATCATGCCCTGGAAGCCGAGCTCGTCCCGCAGCAACCGGGTGAGGATGTGCGGGCTCAGCGTCGCCGGGGTCGAGGCGTCGTAGTGGGACACCAGCAGGTGCCCGGTCATCACCGACCGCACGCCCTCGGAGATGGCGGCGCGAAAGGGCAGCAGCGCCTCCTCGATGTCACCCGCCATGATCGGCACACCGTGGTGGGAGTCGACGGCGGTGTCGCCGTGCCCGGGGAAGTGTTTGGCGCACGCGGCCACCCCGGCGGACTGCAGTCCGCGCACGAAGGCGCGCGTGTGCCTGGCCACGAGCGCCGGGTCGGCGCCGAAGGAGCGCAGGCCGATCACCGGGTTGTCCGGGTTGGAGTTCACGTCGGCCGAGGGCGCGAAGTTGACCGTGACCCCGACGGCGGCCAGGTCGGCGCCGAGGTCGGCGGCCAGGGCCTCGGTCAGCTCGACGTCGTCGACGACGCCGAGCGCGTAGCTGCCCGGCCTGGTACTGCCGGTGGCCACCTCCAGCCTGGTCACCTCGCCGGACTCCTCGTCAACGCCGACCAGCACGGCCGGGTTCTCCGCGCGCAACGCCGCGGTCAGCGACGCGACCTGCGCCGGCGTGACGATGTTGCGGGAGAACAGCACCACTCCGGCCAGTCCGTCACCCAGGCGGCGGCGCAGCCAGTCGGGCGGCGACGTTCCCACGAAACCCGGGAGCAACACGGAGTCGGCAAGGCGGAGCAGGTCAAGGCCAGGCTTAGGCATGCCCGAAATCTAATAGGAAAGTTTCCTATTTGCTAGAGGCATTTTCAAACGTCAACGCGCCTGATTCCACCGCCTTCCGTGGCAAACTCGGCGATCGTCCGGACGGGGGCGTTCTTCCTGTCGACGAAGTCCACTCCGCGGTAGGCGACGCGGAACTCCGTGCCGCTCGCCGTACCCGCCAGATAGCCGCGGTGGCCGTCGAAGAAGCGCAGATGCGGGTTGGCCGCGAGCACCGCCTGGCTGTCGACGGGCGAAGGATTGCTGGTCACGGCGGTGGCGACGAACTCGGCGCCCAGCGTGTCCGAGGCGGGGTCCATGAAGTCGGCCTTGAGGTCGCTCGCCCAGTTGTTGTGCACGTCGCCGCTGAGCACGACGAGGCCGGGCGTGCGGAGGCCGAGGATGCGCGCGCGTTGCTCGGGGAAACCGTCCCAGGCGTCCATGCGCAGGTTCGGCGCGGGGCCAGGGACGAACCTGCGGGCGAAGAACAGCGCCTGGACGAGCACCTTCCACTTCACCGGGCTGGTGCGCAGCCGCGACAGCAGCCACTCCTCCTGCGCCGGGCCGAGCATGTCGTGCGGTTTCCTGAACTGCCGCGAGTCCATGACCATGAAGTCGGCGATCTGCCCGTAGGTGCGCCTGCGGAACATCTGCAGATCACCGGCAGCGGGCCGGACCCGCAGGGGCAGGTGCTCGTAGTAGGCCTGGTAGGCGAGCGTACGGCGGGCGCGGAACGCCGCGGAGCCGTCGTAGTTGTTGACCACCTCGTGGTCGTCCCACGTCGCGATCCACGGCGCCGCCGCGTGCGCCGCCTGAAGGTCCCTGTCGGTCCGGTAGCGGGAGTAGCGCAGGCGGTAGTGGTGCAGCGTGGTCGTCTCGCCGGTGCGCTCCAGCGGGCGCACCGGGTGCTGCGCCTGCGGGAGCTCGTAGATGTAGTCGCCGACGAAGAACACCACGTCGGGGCGCTCGTCGGCGAGGTGGCGCAGCGCGGTGTAGAAACCGTGCTCGTAGCGCTGGCAGTTGGCCACGGCGAAGCGCACGGGCTGGGTGGAGCTCTCGGCCGGCGCCGTTCTGGTACGGCCGGCCGTACTGAGCTCGTTGCCCGTCCTGAACCGGTAGAAGTAGTCGGTGCCCGGTTCGAGCCCGTCGACCCTGGCGTGCACGCTGTGCGCGAAGGCGGGCTGCGCCTGGGTCGCGCCCTCCTTGACGATCGAGGTGAACCGCTCGTCCCTGGCCAGCTGCCAGCGGACCTCGACCGGCCGGTTGGGCATGTTGCCCGGTCTGACCGGATCTGGGTGGAGGGGGTCGGCGGCTAAGCGGGTCCAGAGGATGACGCCGTCGGGCGACGGCTCCCCCGATGCCACACCCAGCGTGAAGAGGTTGGCCATGTCCCTATAGTGGCTCGAATCTGGCGAGCCGCTGGGTCCGATGGACCAGCTCGCGCCCACCGGTTCCCGCCTGGACGAGCGCGTTGCCGATCGCGGTCGCCTCCACCGGCCCGGCGATCACCGGCAGCCCGCAGGCGTCGGCGGTCAGCTGGCAGAGAAGGCGGTTGCGCGAGCCGCCGCCGACGATGTGCACGGCGCCGATCCGCTGCCCGGTGAGGCGCTGGGCGTCGCGGACCGCGTCGCGGTGGGCGAGCGCGAGCGAGTCGAGCACGCACCGCACGATCTGCGCCGGGGTCTCCGGCACGGGCTGCCCTGAGGCACGGCACGCCTCGGCCAGCCGCCCCGGCATGTCCCCCGGCGGGTGAAATTTCGGGTCATTGGCGTCGATGATGGATCGGCGGGGCTCCTCAGCAGCCGCCTCCACCAGTGACTCCAGGTCGGCACGATCCCACGATCGCATGCACTCCTGCAGCAACCACAACCCGGTCACATTACGCAGGAAACGCACCCCTCCCCCCACGCCGAGCTCGTTGGTGAACCCCGCCAGCCGGGCCTCCTCGCTCAGCACCGGCTCAGGCGTCTCCACCCCGACCAGCGACCACGTCCCGCACGAGATGTAGGCATAGCCAGGCTCCAGCGCGGGCACGGCCGCGACCGCCGACGCCGTGTCATGCGACCCGACCGCCAGCACCGGAACATCGCCGAAGAGCCCGATCCGCTCCCCGGGATGCCGCAGCGGCGGAAGGATCGCCGGGTCCAGCCCCTCGGCCAGCGAGGCGTCCCACTGCCTGGTCCGGGCGTCGAGGAGCTGCGTGGTCGAGGCGTTGGTGAGCTCAGCGCCGATCTCCCCGGTCAGCCAGTAGGCGATGAGGTCGGGGATGAGCAGCAGATGCCTGGCCAGCCCCAGCCGCGGTTCGGCCGCGAGCTGGTTGAGCGTGTTGAACGGCTGCGCCGCCACCCCCGTCCGCGCCCACAGCTCGGGACCCGCCCCCGTGGACAGGCCGTCGGTACGGCTGTCGCGGTAGTGGACGGGGTTGCCGAGCACCTGACCTCGCTCGTCGAGCAGCCCGTAGTCGACGGCCCAGGAGTCGACGCCGATCCCGTCCACGTCCCCGGCAGCGGCGAGCCCGTCGAGCACGCCGCGGTAGAGGCGCAGGATGTCCCAGTACAACGTGCCACCCGCGCGGACGGGCACGTTCGCGAAGCGGTGCACCTCGCGCAGCTCCAGGGTGTCCGGACCGATCTCGGCCACCATCACCCGCCCGCTGGAGGCGCCGAGGTCGACGGCGGCGAACCTCACCGCAGGAACGCCGCTGCCACACCGGCGTCCACCGGGATGTGCAGTCCGGTGGTGTGGGTGAGCTGGGTGAGGTGGAAGACGGCCGCCGCCACGTGCTCGGGGAGCACTTCGCGCTTGAGTATCGTGCGTTGCGCGTAGAAGGCGCCGAGGTCCTCCTCCGGCACGCCGTACACGGACGCGCGGTTGGCGCCCCAGCCAGAGGCGAAGATGCCCGACCCGCGGACGACGCCGTCGGGGTTCACCCCGTTGACCCGGATGCCGGAGCCGCCCAGCTCGGCGGCGAGCAGCCTGACCTGGTGCGCCTGGTCCGCCTTGGCCGCGCCGTACGCGACGTTGTTGGGTCCGGCGAAGACGGCGTTCTTGGAGGAGATGTAGATGATGTCCCCACCCATGTCCTGAAAAATCATGATCCGGGCTGCTTCTCGGGACACCAGGAACGAGCCTCGCGCCATCACGTCGTGCTGCAGGTCCCAGTCGTCCACCGACGTCTCCAGCAGCGACCTGGACAGGGACAGCCCGGCGTTGTTGACCACCAGGTCCACCCCGCCGAAGGCCATCACCGCCCGCCGCAGGGCCGCGATCACCTGCCCCTCGTCGGTCACATCCATGAGTACGGCCAGGCCGCCCACCTCCGCCGCCACCTTCTCCGCGGCGCCGAGGTCCCGGTCCGCGACGACCACGCACGCGCCCTCGGCCGCGAGCCTGCGTACCGTGGCGGCGCCGATGCCCGACCCTCCCCCGGTCACCAGCGCGACGCGGGTGGCCAGCGGGCGCGGGGCGGGCTGGCGGCGCAGCTTGGCCTCCTCCAGGTCCCAGTACTCGATCCTGAACTTCTCCGACTCGGGGATCGGCGCGTAGGTGGACACGGACTCGGCCCCGCGCATCACGTTGATGGCGTTCACGTAGAACTCGCCCGCCACCCTGGCGGTCTCCTTGTCCTTGCCGAAGGAGAACATGCCGACCCCGGGCACGAGCACGATCGCCGGATCGGCTCCCCGCATCGCGGGCGAGTCGGGCAGGGCGTGCCGCTCGTAGTAGGCGGCATAGTCCGACCGGTAGGCGGCGTGCAGCTCGCGCAGCCGTTCCACGACCTCGTCCAGGGGGGACGAGCCGGGCAGGTCCAGCACCATGGGGCTGACCTTGGTACGCAGGAAGTGGTCGGGGCAGGACGTGCCCAGCGCGGCCAGGCGCGGGTGCTCGGCGCGCGACAGGAAGTCCAGCACGACGTCGGAGCCGGTGTAGTGGCCGACCATCGGCGCGTCCGTCGAGGCCAGCCCGCGCAGCAGCGGAAACAGCTCGGCCGCGCGCTCCAGCCGCTCGGACTCCTCCAGCGTGGGGTGCACGACGGGGCCGAAGGGGTCGGGGCGGCCGTGATCGGCGAGATACTGCTCGGCCGTACGGATGATCTCCAGGGACCGGGCCTGGCACTCCTCCGAGGTGTCGCCCCAGGCGGTGATGCCGTGGCCGCCGAGGACGCAGCCGATGGCCCGCGGGTTGGCCGCCTTGATGGCGGCGATGTCGAGACCGAGCTGGAAACCGGGACGGCGCCACGGCACCCACACCACGCGGTCGCCATAGATACGGCGGGTCAGCTCCTCGCCGTCGGAGGCGGCGGCGATGGCGATGCCCGAGTCCGGGTGCAGGTGGTCCACGTGCGCGGCGTCGAGCAGTCCGTGCATGGCGGTGTCGATGGACGGGGCTGCGCCGCCGCGCCCGTGCAGGCAGTAGTCGAACAGGGCGACCATGGCGTCGTCGTCACCGGCGTAGATGAGCGCGCGCAGGCGGTCCAGGCGGAGTACGGCCAGACCGTCCTCGGTCAGCGTTCCCAGGTCGCCGCCCGAGCCCTTAACCCACATGAGCTCGACGTCCGTCCCGGTGACCGGGTCCGGCGCGAGGCCCTTGGCCGAGGCGTTGCCTCCGGCGTAGTTGGTGTTGCGCGGGTCCGAGCCGAGGGTGTGGCAGCGGTCGAGCAGGTGCTGGATGTGCATCAGGCCCCCCAGCCTGCCTGGGCGCCGCCCACCCGGTCGGCGCAGATCTTCTCGAAGTAGCCGGAGCGGGCGTAGGCCGCCATCGGGTCGGGGTCCAGGCCCATCTCCTCGCGGGTGGCGGCCAGGAGCGGGCGGACGTCGGTGTTGTAAGCGTCCATGAAAACGGCGTTGGCGCCCAGCACGTCACCCTCACGCTGGGCCGTGGCCAGGGCCGCACGGTCGATGAGCAGCGCCTTGGCCGTGGCCTCCTGCACGTTCATGACCGAGCGGATCTGCCCGGGGATCTTCGGCTCGATGTTGTGGCACTGGTCGAGCATGAAGGCCACGTGTGGTCCGTACCCGCCGCCCGCGATCACCTCCGACATGATCCGGAACAGCTGGAACGGGTCGGCCGCCCCCACCATGAGGTCGTCGTCGGCGTAGAAGCGCGAGTTGAAGTCGAATCCGCCCAGCTTCCCCTCCCGCAGCAGGAAGGCGACGATGAACTCGATGTTGGTGCCCGGCGCGTGGTGCCCGGTGTCCACGACGACCTGCGCCTTGTCGCCGAGCTTGGCGCAGTGGGCGTAGGCGGTGCCCCAGTCGGGCACGTCGGTGGCGTAGAAGGCGGGCTCGAACAGCTTGTACTCCAGCAGGAACCGCTGACCCTCGCCGAGCCGCTCGTAGACCTTCTCCAGCGCGTCGAACAGCCGGTCCTGGCGCGCCCTGATGTCGTCCTGGCCCGGGTAGTTGGTGCCGTCGGAGAACCAGAGCTTGAGCGTGTCGGAGCCGGTGGCGTCCATGATGTCGACGCACTCCAGCAAATGGCCCAGCGCCTTGCGCCTGACCTCGGGCGAGGGATGGGTGACGCTGCCCAGCATGTAGTCGTCGTCCTGGAAGACGTTGGAGTTGATCGCCCCGATCCGCACCCCCTGGTCCTCGGCATAGGCCGACAGGTCACCGTAGGAGTCGACGCGGTCCCACGGGATGTGCAGAGCCACCGTGGGCGCCACCCCGGTGAACCGGTGCACCTGGGCCGCGTCCGCGAGTTTCTCGTACGGATCACGCGGAACGCCCCGCTGGGCGAACACCTTGAAACGCGTTCCCGAGTTACCGTAGGCCCACGAGGGCGTCTCGATGTGCTGCGCCCGCAGCATTTCCGTCAAAGTGGTCACGGACGGAATTAAAACGTTCTTATCGTTCGACGGCAAGAGGGAGCGCAGGAGAGTGGCATGTGGCGCCTGGTAGGGCTGATACGTTTTAATCGACTTCCATGACGGTGAGCATCAAGGACGTCGCCGCCCGCGCGGGCGTCTCACCCGGCACGGTCTCCAACGTGCTCAACCGGCCGGAGAAGGTGGCCGGCGCCACCAGGATCCGCGTCGAGCAGGTCATCCGCGACCTCGGCTTCGTACGGCACGGCTCGGCCTCGACCCTGCGCGCCGGGCACAGCCGTACGCTCGGCCTGTCGGTCCTCGACATAGGCAACCCCTTCTTCACCGACGTCGCGGCCGGGGTGGAGGACGTCGCGGGCGAGCACGGCTTCGCCGTGATCCTCGGCAACTCCTCGAGCGACAAGCGCAAGGAGGAGCGCCACCTGCGGCTGTTCGCCGAGCAGCGGGTGCGCGGCGTGCTCATCACCCCCTCCAGCGACGACCCAGGCCCGCTGGAGGTGCTGCGCGAGCGCGGCATCAACGTCGTGCTCGTCGACCACCCGGCCGACCGTCCCGACCTGTGCTCGGTGGCGGTCAACGACGTGGTCGGCGGTGAGCTGGCCGTGTCACACCTGGTCCAGCGGGGCGCCAGGCAGATCGCCTACGTGACCGGCCCGGCCACGATCAGGCAGTGCAGGGAGCGAAGGATCGGCGCGGAGCGGGCCATGCAGGGGCTGCCGCCGCTGCGCGAGATCCGGATGGCCGCGATGACCGCCAGGGCCGGTCAGGAGGCGGCCGAGCAGCTCGTCGACGACCTGCCCGACGCGATCTTCTGCGCCAACGACCTGATGGCGCTCGGCGTGCTGCGGGCGCTGCTCCAGCGCGGGGTGAAGGTGCCGGACGACGTGATGCTGATCGGTTACGACGACATCGACTTCGCCTCGGCTTCCGTGGTGTCGCTCAGCTCGATCCGCCAGCCGACGGTACGGCTGGGCCGGGTCGCGGCCGAGCTCCTTCTCGACGAGTGCGAGAACCCCGAGGCGCACGCCCACCAGCAGATCCTCTTCCAGCCCGAGCTCGTGGTCAGGGAGTCGACCCGGTAGCTCTGCGGCATTGACCGTCATTTGCCGCATAGACTGCTCCGGACCTTGTCGAGATGGGGGTTCGGACGGTGACTTCGCGGCAGCGCAGCGCACTCAAGGTCGCGGTGGCGCTCACGGGGTGTCTCATGCTGGCCACGTCCGCCATCATGATCGCCGGGATCCGGGTGGGCGGTGGCTGGAGCGCGGCCGAGTGGCCCAGCGCCGAGCCCGTCCTGCAGCCCGCCGCGATCTCCTCACGACCGGTCTCCACGCCGCTCCCCACGGACACGGGGGCGAGCGCGGCGCAGGATGCGAAGGTGCCGCTCTCGGCCAAGCCCCGCCGTACGCACAAGCACACGCCGACGGTCGCCCCTACGGCCAAGCCCACGCCTCAGGTGCAGGTGCAGGCCAACCCCACGTTCGAGCCCGTTCTCGTGGGCGAGCCGGTGGAGTCCACCGCTTCCGCCGGGCCGCCGGACGGGCACCGGCCGGTCAAGGACAAGAAGAAGCGGAAGAAACGGCACCACGGAGCCAGACCGAGCACGGATCCACGAAGGGGCGCAGCAGCTGGGTGAGCTCCGGGTCACCGCGCCCGTGGAGGTCCTCCTCGGCGATCTTGCGCGCGGTGCCCGCGAGGAAGTCGGCCACCTGGATCCGCGCGTCCGACTGCGAGTCGACCTGCCTGAACCCGGTCAGCCCGTGCCGTTCCACGAGCTCGGCCATCCGCGACGGGGTGAGCGCGTTCGTCTGGTCGTGCACGACGCTGCGCGCGCCCCACGCCTCGACGGCGCGGGAGATCGCCTGGACGAGCGGGTCGAGGGAGGCGCCTTCGACGTCCTGCCTGCGCAGGCCGCCGACCTCCTCCATCGACCCCCTGCCTCTGACCAGGTCGTTGAACGCGCCCAGGAACTCCGTCCACCCTGGGTCGCGCATGCCCTCGGTGTGGAAGCGCGCCCTGTCCTCGTCGCTGCCGAGCAGGTCGAGCATCCTGCTCGCGGCGAAGTAGGCCTTGTCCACCAGGTAGACGCGGGCGTGGCCGCTGATCGGGCCGTCCGGGCTCAGCAGCCAGACCAGGACAGCCCGGTGTTTCTCGCGCAGCAGATGGTTGGCCTTGTACTCGGTGGCGGGCGAGCGGATCCTGTCCCTGGCCTCCTGGACGCACGCGGCCGCCACCTCGACGCTGAGCACCACGCTGGCGTGCGCGAACACGGCTGTGTTCCCGCCGATGAGCTTGTCGCCCTCTGACCCTGACTCGTCGCAGGCGATTTCCACCATTTGGCAGCTATATCAGATTCGCTCAATGATGGTGACGTTCGCCTGGCCACCGCCCTCGCACATCGTCTGCATGCCGTACCTGCCTCCGGTGCGCTCCAGGTGGTGCAGCAGGGAGGTCATGAGCCGCGCTCCGGTGGCGCCCAGGGGGTGGCCGAGGGCGATGGCGCCGCCGTTCGGATTGACCCGCGCGGGGTCGGCGCCGGTTTCCTTCAGCCAGGCCAGGACCACGGAGGCGAACGCCTCGTTGATCTCCACCGCGTCCATGTCGTCGATGGTCATGCCGGTCTTGGCCAGCGCGTGGGCGGTGGCGGGGATCGGGGCGGAGAGCATCATGATCGGGTCGGCGCCGCGCGCCGACAGGTGGTGGATGCGGGCGCGCGGGGTCAGCCCGTGCGCCCGTACGGCGTCGGCCGAGGCGATGAGCAGCGCGGCTGCGCCGTCGGAGATCTGCGACGACAGCGCGGCGGTGAGCCTGCCACCCTCGACCAGCGTCTTCAGCCCGGCCATCTTCTCCAGCGTGGTGTCCGGCCTGGGCCCCTCGTCGACCGCGACGCCCTCATAGGGAGCGATCTCCGCCCCGAACTCCGCCTTCATCGCCCGCTGGTGGGATTCGAGGGCGAACTGCTCCATCTGAAGTCGTGAAATATCCCATTTTGCGGCGATCTGCTCGGCGCCGAGGAACTGCGACAGCTCCTGCGTGCCGTACCTCTTCTCCCAGCCCTTCGACCCGGCGAACGGCGAGGCGAAGCCGAGCTGCTGTCCCGCCGTCATCGCGTAGGCGATGGGGACCATGCTCATGTTCTGCACCCCACCGGCCACCACCAGGTCCGCGGTGCCCGACATGACCGCCTGTGCGGCGAAGTGCACCGCCTGCTGCGACGACCCGCACTGCCGGTCGACCGTCACCCCGGGGACATGTTCGGGTAACCCGGCCGCCAGCCAGCACGTCCGCGCGATGTCCCCGGCCTGCGGCCCGACGGTGTCGACACACCCGAAAACGACGTCCTCCACTGCTGCCGGATCCACGCCCGTGCGCTCGACCAGCGCGTTGAGCACGTGCGCGCCCAGATCCGCCGGGTGGGCCCGCGCGAGGCCGCCGTTCCTGCGACCCACGGGGGTCCTGACCGCTCCGACGATGTACGCCTCATTCATGCCGCATAGCGTAGCAAGCGCTTGGTTAGCAATGTGTTCGGTGAACAAGCGATTGCGCAAGGGCCATAATGGGACCTGTGACAACGCGAAAGAACTCCGGCGGCGCGACGGCCACCCCGCCCAAACGCCGCACGACCTCATCGGGGTCGGCCTCCGAGCGCCGTGACCATCTCGTCAAGCTCGCCGCGGAGTTGTTCGCGCGCAAGGGCTTCCAGGCTACGACCGTCAGGGAGATCGCCGATGAGGCGGGCATCCTGTCGGGTAGCCTCTACCACCACTTCGATTCAAAAGAGACCATCGTCGACGAGGTTCTTTCCACCTTCCTCGACGACCTGGTCGCCCGCTACCGGGTGGCGCTGGAGTCCGGCGGCGAGCCCCGCGAGGTGCTGTCGGAGATGGTGCGCATCGGCTTCGGCACGCTCGAGCCGCACCGCGCCGCCATCACCGTCATGCAGAACGACTGGAACTACCTGCGCCAGTTCGAGCGCTTCGACTACCTCGTCAAGGCCGAGGACGAGGTCGAGCGCATGTGGGTGGAGCAGATCAAGGCGGGCATGGCGGTCGGGCAGTTCCGCGCCGACGTCGACCCCAAGCTCACCTACCGCATGATCCGCGACACCATCTGGGTGGCCGTGCGCTGGTTCCGTCCCGGCGGCAGGCTCAACACCACCGGCCTGGCCGAGCACTACATCACCGTGCTCTTCGACGGTCTGGCCACGGGCGAGCGCAGCTCCCACAAGGGATGAGCCTTCGCAAGGCGGTGCAGCTGGCACTGCGGGAGATCGCGGAGCCCGACAAGGCCCCGGCGATGCGGGCTTACATGAAGTCGGCCATGCCGTTCCTGGGGGTGCAGGCGGGGCCGCGCAAGGCGGCGCTGCGCCGCGTCTTCGCCGAGCACCGGCTGGACGGCGCGCCCGCGTGGCGGCGCGCGGTGCTGGAGCTGTGGCGCGAGGCGGAGTTCCGCGAGGAGCGCTACGCGGCGATCGAGCTGTCGGGGTTCCGCTACTACCGCGACTTCCAGACGCTCTACACGGTGCCGATGTACGAAGAGATGATCGTCACGGGCGCGTGGTGGGACCTGGTGGACGAGCTGGCCACGCACCGCGTCGGCGGGCTGCTGGCCGCGTTTCCCGACTCGATGCGCCCGCTCATGCTCGAGTGGGCGCAGGGCGACGACCTGTGGAAGCGGCGCACGTCGATCCTGTCGCAGAACCGCTTCAAGGAGCGCACCGACACGGCGCTGCTCTACGCGTGCATCGAGCCGAGCCTGAGCGACAACGACTTCTTCGCCCGCAAGGCGATCGGATGGGCCCTGCGCGAGTACGCGAAGGTCAACCCGAGCGAGGTCGTCCGCTACGTCCAGGCCAAGGGCATCAGCGGCCTGAGCAGGCGCGAAGCCCTGAAGAACCTCGTCATCTAGTCCATAGCGCCTCCTGTACGGCTTGTACCAGGGCGAGGAGTTCTGGGGTTTCGCGCTCCTTCGACCACGCCAGCCCGTACGCCAGTCGCAGCTCTCCCGCGTCCAGCGGTACGAAGCGGACGTCGTCGCGGCGTACCGCCCTCACCACCAGGGCCGGAGTGGGCAGTGCGCCCGCGCCTGCGGCCACCAGGTCCAGGGCGGCCGCGAAGTCGTCCAGGTCGTCGGCCACGATGCGGTGGCGGCCAGGGACGAGCGCGGCCAGCCGTGCCCACGCGCCGCCCGTCGCGCGGTTGCGGGGCAGCAGCAGCTCCCGGCCGCCCAGGTCCTGGGGTCTGAGCCTGGGGCTGCCTGCGAGCGGGTCGCCTGCCGGAAGCGCCAGATGGTCGACGGTGACGTGGAACCTGGCTGCCGTGGTGAACTCGGGCGGCGCGGGGATGCCGAGGATCGCCGCGCCCGCCTCCCCCGCCGCCAGCGCGCCCACCGCCGCGCTCCTGCCCGCTACGGCGAGTTCCACGGTGATCTGCGGCGCGAGCCGCCTCGCCAGCCGCGCGGCCAGGGTGCCGACGAGGGATGGATAAGCCAGGCGAATGCTCGGCCTGGCCAGCCGTACCCCCTCCGCCTGGAAGGCGGCCGTCGCGTCCAGGACTGCCGCGGCGTGCCCGAGCAGGGCCGAGCCCTGGGTGGTGAGGCGCACCTCCCGGCTGGTCCGGTCGAACAGCCGCACTCCCAGGGAGCGTTCGAGCCTGCCGATCGCCTGCGAGGTCGCCGGTTGGGACAGCCCGAGCTCCGCCGCCGCCCTGGAGAAGCTCAGGTGCCTGGCCACGGCCGTGAAGGCCTGGATCTCGCGGAGCATAAGCGTCACCAATAGATCGTGCCACCTGGACGCCCCGCCCGGCACGATCCCCCCATGACTGATTTCCCCGCTTCCACCGTGCTCGGCTACCCCAGGATCGGCCCGCGCAGGGAGCTCAAGCGCGCCCTGGAGGCGTACTGGGACGGCACGGGCACCCGCGAGGAGCTGGAGCGGGTCGGCGCCGGCCTGCGCGCGGACACCTGGCGCAGGCTGGACGGGCTCGGCCTCGCGGCGCTGCCGTCCAACACCTTCTCCCTCTACGACCAGGTGCTCGACACCGCCGTCATGCTGGGCGCCGTCCCTGAGCGCTACCGCGCGGCCGAGGACCCCTATTTCGCGATGGCGCGCGGCACGAAGGGGCTGGCCCCGCTGCGGATGACCAAGTGGTTCGACACGAACTACCACTACATCGTGCCGGAGCTCGGCAGCTTCGCGCTGGATCCGGCCAAGCCGCTGGGTGAGGTGGCCGAGGCGAGGGCGCTCGGTTTCGAGACGCGGCCGGTGATCCTCGGGCCGGTGACGTTCCTCCTGCTGTCGGAGGGGTCGCCGCTGCACCGGCTGGACGAGGTGCTCGGCTGCTACGAGGAGCTGCTGTCGCTGCTGGACACCGAGTGGGTGCAGCTCGACGAGCCCGCGCTGGTCTGCGACCGCATACCCGAAGACGCGGTGCGCCGCACGTACGAACGGCTCGGCGGCGCGCGGCCCGGCCTGTTCGTGTCGTCCTCGTTCGGCGATCTCGGCGAGGCGCTGCCGGTGCTGGCGGCGACGCCGGTCGAGGCGATCGGCGTCGACCTGGTGCGCGGCTCGCTCGACGGGCTGAAGCACCTGGCGGGCAAGACCGTGGTCGCCGGGGTGGTGTCCGGCCGGGACGTGTGGCGCACCGACCCAGCAGTCGCCGGGGCAGCGCTGGCCGCCGCCCGCGAGCACGCGGCGCACGTGGTCGTCTCCACGTCCTGCTCGCTGCTGCACGTCCCCTACACCACGGACGCCGAGCCCGACCTGGACCCGGCGCTGCTGGAGCGGCTGGCCTTCGCCGAGGAGAAGGTGGCCGAGGTCGTCGCCCTCGCGGCCGGATCGGAGGGTACGGCTCCCGCCGCCGCTCCCGCGCCCGCAGTCCGCCTCCCCGACGACGTCCCGAGGAGCGCCTACAGCGTGCGCGCGGCCGCGCAGAAGGAGCACCTGAACCTGCCCCTCCTCCCGACCACCACGATCGGCTCGTTCCCGCAGACCGGCGAGCTGCGCGCCGCCAGAGCGGCGCTCACCAAGGGCGAGCTCTCGGAGGAGGACTACGAGGCCCGCGTCGAAGCCGAGGTCGAACGTGTCATCAGGCTCCAGGAGCGGCTCGGCTTGGACGTCCTCGTGCACGGCGAGCCGGAGCGCAACGACATGGTCCAGTATTTCGCCGAGCACCTCGACGGGTTCGCCGTCACCGCCAACGGCTGGGTCCAGTCGTACGGCTCGCGCTGCACCAGGCCGCCGATCATCCACGGCGACGTGCGCCGCCGCTCCCCCATCACCGTGCGCTGGGCCACCTACGCGCAGTCGCTCACGGACCGGCCGGTCAAGGGCATGCTGACCGGTCCGGTGACGATCGTGGCGTGGTCGTTCGACCGGGCCGACCTGCCGCAGCGGGACGTGGTGTTCCAGGTGGCCGAGGCGGTGCGCGAGGAGGTGCGCGACCTGGAGGCGGCCGGGATCTCGATCATCCAGGTCGACGAGCCCGCGCTGCGCGAGCTGCTGCCGCTGCGCGCGGCCGGGCAGCCGGAGTACCTGGCGTGGGCGGTGGCCGCCTACCGGCGGGCGACCTCCGTGGCGGGTGACCATACCCAGATCCACACGCACCTGTGTTACTCGGACGCCGACCAGATCCTCGCCGCCGTCGACGGGCTCGACGCCGACGTGACCACGATCGAGTCGGCGCGGTCGGGGGCGCGGGTGCTGGACGTGGTGTCCGGGTTCGCCCGGGGCCTCGGGCCCGGCGTGTACGACATCCACTCGCCGCGGGTGCCGTCGGTGGAGGAGGTCACCCGGTCGCTGGAGGCCGCGTTGCGCGCGCTGCCCGCCGACCGGGTGTGGGTGAACCCGGACTGCGGGCTCAAGACCCGGACGTATCCGCAGGTGGAGGCGGCGCTCGCCAACGTCGTCGACGCAGCCCGGAGGCTGCGAGGGTGAGACCGATCACCAGGTACGGCAGGCCGGACAGGGCGAACAGCACCCCCATGGCCAGCCACGTGGAGCCCACGCCGTAGAAGGCGTAGACGGCGAGCGCCACCACCTCGGTGCCCAGCCCGGCGAGGGAGGTGACGGTGGCGCGGGAGCGGTCCTCGATGCGGTCCTGGAGCCGGGCGTCCGCCGCGACGCCGCCCCACTGGAAGATCCCGAAGGCGACCGCGATCGGCAGGAACCCGAACGGGCTGCCGGTCGCGGCACCTCCGGCCAGCAGAACCCCAGCCACGACGAGGAGCGGCCCCACCGCCTTCGCGCCCCGCCCGGCCAGCCACCCGCCGACGGCCTGCCCCAGGGAGATCACGAGCAACAGCAGCGGCACCGCGGCGTCGCCCACCCCTGTTCCCTGGGCGAGCAGGGGAAGGTATTCGTCGATCGCGGTGAACCCGCCGATCACCACGGCCGCCAGGAGCGCGAACCGCACCGCCCTGACCCGCCGCACCTCTCCCAGCCCCACCCGCAGGACCCCGAGGAACGACTCCTCTTCCTCCTCCGGGTCCTGCTTCTGGGCGTCGGGGAAGGTGGTGCCGATGAGGGCGGTCACCACGGTTGCCGCCACGCTGGCGACACCGACGGCCAGGAAGCCACCGGCGGCGAGGACGGGACCGGCGACTGCTCCACCGGCCATCATGGCGAGCATGCCGGCCACCTGGGAGCGGCCCATGAGGCGCGCGTAGACGGTCTTGTCGGGCAGCGACTCGTACACCTGGGCCTGCAGCGTGCCGGAACGCATCGCCGTTCCCGCACCCCACAACACGAACCCGGCTGCGAAGGCGGGATACGACGGGAAGAACGTCCACAACCCGTACCCCAGCCCCACCACCAGCGGCGAGAGGACCAGCAGCAACCGCCGCGAGAACACATCGGCGAGCAGCCCGGTCGGCACCTCCAGCGCGAAGCCGGCCACCGACCAGATCACCAGCAGGGACGAGATCTCCCCAGGTGACAACCCGGTCGAGGCGAACAGCAGCGCGTAGACCGGGTAGAAGAGGACGAAGTCCTCGAAGAACGTATAGGCATACAGTGAAGATCAATGTCGCCAGGTCATACGGCGAGGCTATCTCGGGTGCGCCCGCCTGTCATGGGGAATATCCAGCAGGCAGAAGCACCCACCGGGCCGCGCGGGCAGCCCGAACAGGCGGAAGACGTGGACCGGCGGCAGCGAGAAACGGAAGCGGCGCATACCGACAACCCTCCCGCCTGGGGATTTACCGCGTCCAACACCGGAAAATCGCGATTAACGCGTTCCTGTTGTTAAAGTCGTCGCCCGTGGACCTCCACCCCCGCCTGCTCAGGGTCTTCGTCGCCGTGGCAGAGGACCTGCACTTCGGCCGCGCCGCCGCCCGGCTCTTCGTCGCCCAGCAGGCACTCAGCCGCGACGTCCGCACCCTGGAGAAGCAGCTCGGCGTGGCCCTGTTCACCAGATCCACCAGGCACGTGGAGCTCACCGAGGCGGGCGCCAGGCTGCTGCCGCTGGCCCGCAGGGCGCTGGGAGCCCACGACGACCTGGTCGCCGAGGTCGCGGGGGTCGTCCGGCCGCTGCTGATCGACCTCAACAGCCCGGGAAGGGCGCTGCCGCCCGCGCTGACCAGGGCCAGGGAGCTGGCTCCGCAGCTGGAGTTCCTGGCCAGGTTCCACGGCGGCCTCGCGGCAGGTGGAGAGGCCATGCTGGCGGGGCGGCTCGACGTGTCGTTCGGCCGCTTCGCCGGGCTGGCGGCCGCGCTCCGCAACCGCCTGGCCCACCAGCCCGTACGGCTGGCGCCGCTCGCGGTCTGGGTGCCCGAGCGCCATCCGCTGGCGGCGCTGGGCGAGGTGCCGATGCGCACGCTGGCCGACCATCCACTGGACGTCATGGCGGGCAATCCGGCCACCACGGAGTGGACCGATCTGGGGCGCGCGCTGGCGGCGGAGTTCGGCCTCGACCTGGCGGCGCCGCATGCGCCGCCGGTGGGTGAAGACGAGATGGGCCATTACCTCGGCAGGCACGGCGAGCCCGTGCTGTCGAGCCTGGGGGGCCCATCGATCCCAGGAGCGGTGTTGCTTCCTCTGGTGGACCCGGTGCCGCTGACCGTGGTCAGCGTGGTCCACGTCAAGGGGTTGAGCCACCCTGGCCTTGCCGTACTGATGACTGCGCTGGCCGAGGTGGGCAGGACGGAAAGATGGATGCGGCGGCCCGCCGGTTCCTGGCTGCCTGAACCGGACGAGCTACTGCTCAGAGTTTGAAGAGCTTCGGGTACGGCGACGTGATGCGCCGCTGCTCCATGCCGAAGTCGACGAGCACTGCTACGTCTTCCTCGACGGCCACGACAAGACCAAGACCATACTTGTCGTGACTCACCCGGTCCTGCACGGCGAAAACTTCGACGGGCGGCGGAGCGGGCGGAGCCTTGAAGGGACTGGTGGGCAGGGGACGCCGGGTCGCGGCTCGGGCGGGTTTCATTGTTACCAGTATGCGCTCACCTGAAGGAATCCGCCTAGTCGATGGCAGGTCAAGACTCGGTAAGGAGCAATGTCCGCAGGTGAGTCGCATGTTTACTTCAGCGCGCCAGTGGTGAGACCAGCCTGGATCTGGCGCTGGAAAACGACGTAGACGATCAGCATCGGCAGGATCGCCAGCGCGAGCGCCGCGAACAGCGCCGACCAGTCCTGGTCGTAACCCGCGGCCGTGGAGATGTCGGCGATGCCCTGGGTGAGCACCCACTTGTCGCGGTCCTGGAGCAGCACCAGCGGGAGCTGGTACTGGTTCCACTGCCCCAGCACGTTGAAGATCGTGATGCTGACGATGCCCGGCCTGGCCATCGGCAGCATGACCTGGAAGAACACCCGCGTGTGCGAGGCGCCGTCGATGAAGGCCGCCTCGGCGACCGCGGCGGGCAGCGTGCGGAAGAAGGCGGCCAGGAAGAACACGGTGAACGGCATGGAGTAGGCGATGTACACCAGCACCAGGCCCGCGTGCGTGTTCATCCCGATGAACGGCCCCACCACCGGCACGTTGCCCATGTTCTGCACCACGAAGAAGAGCGGCGACAGCGCCAGGTACACCGGGATGGCCAGGCCGGAGACGAAGAACAGGTAGACCAGCCTGTTGCCCCTGAAGGGGTAGCGGGCCAGCACGTAGGCGGCCATGGAGCCCAGCAACATCGTGCCGAACGTGCTGAACGACACGACGATGACGCTGTTGAGCATGTACTGCCCGATGTGCGCCTGGTCCCAGGCCCTGACGAAGTTGTCCCAGCGCAGCGTCTCCGGCAGCGACCAGGCGTCGCCGAAGATCTCGTCCTCGCTCTTGACCGAGGCCAGGAACGTCCACAGGATCGGCACGACGACGAGCAGGGTCCAGATCAGCAGCGCCAGGTGGGTGAGCAGGGACAAGGGGCCCAGTTGCCGCTTGCGCTCCCTGCGCGCGATCCTTCTGGAGGTCGCCGCCGTCCATGAGTTCAGGGTGGTCATCAGTACTCGATCCGGTCACGCCGCGACAGGCGCAGGGCCAGGATCGCGAAGCCGACGGTGAAGAAGAACATCACGACGCCCAGGGCCGAGGCGTAGCCGAAGCGGAAGCCCTGGAAGGCGGTGCGGTAGATCTCCGCCGCCATGACCGTCGTGGAGTAGTCGGGGCCGCCGTGCTGGTCGGTCATCACCCACACGATGGCGAAGACGTCCAGCGCCAGGATGCCCAGGTAGACCCAGGCGACCTGGACGGTGTCCCACAGCAGCGGCAGCGTCACCCGGAAGAACAGCGCCACCCGCCCGGCCCCGTCGATCTGCGCCGCCTCGAACATGTCGGTGGGGATCGAGGCGAGCCCGGCGGAGAAGAGCACCACGTAGAAGCCGACCGCCTGCCAGACCAGCACGCCGAGCACCGACCAGGGCGCGACGGACGGGTCGGACAGGAAGCCGACGGCCTTGCCGCCCATCGCCATGATCGGGCCGTTCAGCATGCCGCTGCCGTCCGGCCTGAACACCTGCTGGAACAGGACCGCGATGACCGCGATGGCCAGCACCTGCGGGAAGAAGAACACCACCCGGTAGAACTTCGAGCCCCAGATGCCCGCCACGCCGCGCTGCCCGCCGCCCACGTTGAGCAGGAAGGCGAAGAACAGCGCGATGACGATCGTGATCAGCGGCAGCAGGACCAGCAGCAGCCCGTTGTGCAGCGCCGCCTTCCAGAACACCTCGTCGCCGAGCAGCCGCCGGTAGTTCTCCAGCCCGATGAAGCGCGGGTTGGCCGTCACGCCGCGCCAGTCGGTCATGGAGATGTAGAACGCCTGCGCGTACGGCGAGATCACGTAGATCAGGTAGAGCGCCACCGGGGCTGCCAGAAACGAGGCGATGAACAGCCCGCGGCGGAAACGGTTGAACATCAGCGCTTGAACTTCTTGATGGAGGAGTCGCTCTTGATGTCGTCGGCCTTCTTCTGCAGGCGCTCCAGGTACTGGTCGGGGGTGACGCCGCCGGTCATCAGCTGCCCGGTGGCCGCGATCGCCTCGTCCTTGAGCTGGGCGTACCACGACTGCCAGCGGTAGTAGACGGTGTTCGTCCCCGCCGCGGCCAGCGCCTCGGTCGCGCTCTTGGCTCCGGACGACAGCGGGCGGCCGTCACCGGCGCCCTTGACCACCGACACGGTACGCACCAGCTCGGAGAAGTCACCCGCCGCCTTCTTCGACAACATCGCGCGAAGGTACTCCATGCCGCCCTGCGGGTTGGCCGACTTGGAGGGAACGATGAAGTTCTCCCCCGGCTGGGTGTGCAGCGTGCCGTACGGCAGCTTGTCTGAGGAGCCGAAGTCGGGGATCGGGAACATCGCGTAGTCGAAGCCCTCGGGCGTGGTCGACTTCTGCTCGTTCTCCAGCCACGAGCCGCTGGGCAGCATGGCGACCTTGTACTTGTTCTGCGCCGTCTGCGTCTGGACGTGGTCGAGGCCGGCCGTGCCCTCCAGCAGGTACTTCGCGCCGATCTCCGCCCAGGCGGTGGCGGCCTGCTTGAGCGGCTCGGCCTTCCAGGCGCCGTCCTCGAGGTTGTCGATGTTGACCAGCACCTCGGTGCCGCCGATCTTGGCGGCCATGGTCAGCAGCGGCTCGTAGAGGTACTGCGGGAACTTGCCCGCGTAGGTGAAGGGCGCCATCTTGCCCGACTTCTTGATGGCCTCGCAGAGCTTGAGGAACTCGTCCCAGGTCTTGGGCGGTTGCCAGCCGTTCTCGGTGAAGACCTTCTTGGAGTACCAGATGCCGAAGATGTAGTTGGCGTAGCCGACGACGCTGAACTTGCCGTCGTAGGTGCCGAAGTCGATCACGGCGGGGTCGAGGGTGTCCCTGACCTTGACGCCCGGCTGGTCCCACGACTCCGCGTCGAGCAGCGGGGTGAGGTCCTGGAGCTGGCCGTCCTGGGCGAGGGCGCCGAAGTCCATGGCGTTGGCGCCGGAGTTGTCGATCACGTCAGGCGGGTTGCCGCCGGCGAAACGCGGCTGCAGGACCTTGGTGATCTCCTTGGTGGCGTTGTGCTTGATCTCCACCTTGGGGTACTTCGACTTGAACAGCGGCTGGTGGATCGTGGTGGCGTACTCCTGGCCGAAGCCGCCGTCGAAGATCCACACCTCCAGCGGCTTGTCGCCGACGCCAAAGGGGTTGGCCGCGCTGGTGGCCACGGCGGCGGGCGCCGAGGAGGCGGGCGTCTGCCCGGCCGGGGTGGCGCAGGCGGCGAGCGCCCCCGCGACGGGTATGAGTGCGGCGCTCCGCAGCAGCTCGCGCCTGGTGATCTGGGGGGTGTTCGGCATATGTCTCTCCTATGCTCCGCGCCTGAGTCGTCCCGCGTAGCGGGCTTCCATGGCCTGGTTGTGCTCGTCGCCGCCGGTGACGTTGGCCGACAGGTAGACGGGCGGCGTCTCGCCCAGCTCCACGAGCATCTCGACGGCCTGGGTGACCATCAGCTGGGCCAGCAGGGCCGAGGTGATGGTCGAGACCGCGCCGTAGGTGCCGCCGCCGGGCAGTTCGAGGATGGCGTCGCCGTACGGCGCGCCGTTGTCCAGCACGACGTCGGCGAGGTCGAGCAGCTTGCGCCCCGAGGGGTGCCGTGACGCCATCTGGTTGCTGTGCCTGACCGAGGTCAGGGCGATGAGGGGGTGGCCCTTGTCCTTGACGAGGGTGGCCAGCTCGACTACCGAGCCGTTGACGCCCGAGCTGGAGATGATGACGAACAGGTCCCTGGGGTCGACCGGGGCCAGGTCGTAGATCCGCTGGGCGATGGCCGGGTCGCGTTCGAGCTCGGGGGTGAGGATGTCCGCCGGGGCTCCGCCGTACCTGACGAGGTCTCTGAGCGAGAGGCGGTTGGTCGCGACGAGCCCGCCGGCGCGGTGGGCGATCTCCATGGCGATGGCCTCGGAGTGGCCGGATCCGAAGGCGTTGACCACCCCGCCGTCGCGCAGCGTCGTGACGAGCAGGGTGGCCGCCCTGCCCACCGCGTCCGCCTGCGTGTGGACCACCTGGCGGGCCAGCTCCAGAGCGCGCTCCGCGAACAACGTGTCAGTTCCTCTCGACTCGGTGGCCTTCCACGGCGCTGATGGTCAGCTCGAAGGCCTGGTTGGCGCGTTCGTAGGTGCGTTGCGCGACGGCCACGTAGACGGCGTCGAGCACGAACAGCTGCGAGTGCACGGCGGCGAGGCCGCCGAGCCTGAACGTGGTCTCCCTGCTGGCCGTGGTGAGCACCAGCCCGGCCAGCTCGGCCAGCGGCGAGCGGGCGAAGGAGGTGACCGCGACCGTGGTGGCGCCGTGCGAACCGGCCTCCACCAGGGCTTCCATCACCTCGCGCGTCCTGCCGCGATGGGAGATGCCGATGGCTACGTCGCCCTCGCCGAGCAGCGCTGCCTCCGACAGCGCCTCGTGCGCGTCGCCGGTGCTCCAGCACGGCATGCCGATCCTGCGTAACCGGCCTTCGAGCATGGTGGCGACGTTGGCGCTGGTGGAGACGCCGACGAGGAGGACCCTGCGCGCCGCGACGATCGCGTCGGCGACCTTCGCCACGACGCCGAGGTCGAGTTGCGCGGCGGTGTCCTGGATGAGCCGGGTGTCTGCGGCGGCCATGACCTCGATGGCCGAGTCGAGCGGGTCGTCCGGGCCGATCTCGTGGCCGACGCCCGCGCCCCAGCCGGCCTGCGCCGCCCTGCCGGTCTCGGTGGCGAGGGCGACCCTGAGCTCGGCGTAGCCGGAGAAGCCGAAGGCGCGGCAGAAGCGGGTGACGGTGGCAGGCGAGCTGCCCGCGCGCTCGGCGAGGGCGATGATCGTGCTGCGCGCCGCCTCGGCCGGGTCGCCGAGGATCACCTCGCCCACCCGCCGCAGCGCTTCGGGCAGACCGGGCAGCTCGGTCTCCACGCGGCCTAGAGCTCCAGACGTCACGAATATTCCTTCCGAATATCGGACCTTGCGGCGAAAATTATTCTTGCTTCTCGGCCACGTCAAGACCCAGGATGTGTTCCGTGCAAAACGTCCTCGGGATCGACGCCGGCGCCACGTCCACGCGTGTCGCCATCCACGCCCTCGACGGGACCAGGGTCGGGTACGGCAAGGCCGGGGGCGGCAATCCCTCAGCTCACGGCCTCGAGAAGGCCTCAGCGGCGGTCGCACAGGCGCTGCGCGACGCGCTCGCCGGAGTCGATCCCGGCACCATCGCCGCCTCCGTGGCGGGGGTGGCCGGAAAGGCCGACGCGCTGGCGCCGATGTTCGCCGATCTCTGGACGGCGCACGGCATTCCCGGGCAGATCGACATCACCGGCGACCTCCCCATCGCCTTCGTCGCGGGTACGGCGGAGCCGGACGGCACGGTCCTGCTCTCCGGCACCGGCGCCGACGCGGCCAGGATCGAGGGGCGCGAGCAGCGGCGCATCGCCGACGGGCTGGGCTGGCTGCTGGGCGACGAGGGGTCGGGCTTCTGGATCGGCCGGGCGGCCGCCAAGGCCGTCGTGCACACCCTCGACCGCGGCGAGGACCACGGCCTGCTCGTGGAGCTCGTCGTCACGCACTTCCTCGGCTCCTACCGCCCCGACGACGCGCGGGCGCAGGTCGACCGCGTCGTCCGGCTGGCGCAGGCCGACCACATGCGGCTGGCCAAGCTGTCCGTCCTGGTCAGCGAGGCGGCCGAGAAGGACGACCCGATGGCGCTCGCGATCGTCGCCAGGGCCGCCCGGCTCCTGGCGGACACGCTGGGGCGGGTGCACCAGGGCGGTCCCGTGGTGGTCGCCGGGAGCGTCCTGACGAACGAGGGTCCCGTACGGCGGGCCGTACGGGATCTGATCGGACCGTTCGCCACCGCCCAGGACGGGGCGGGTGCGGCGGCGTGGCTGGCGGCCCTGTCCCTGGGTGCCGGGACGGGGTCGCACGCCACGTTCACTCGCGCAGCGGGCTCTTCGTGAGCTTCTCCCTGGTGAGCAGCAGGCGGACGCGGTCGACCTGGTCGGACTCCGCGCCCCAGACCGTCCAGTCCTGTCCCGGGCTCGCGACGGGCTCCAGGGAGTAGCCGCCGTCCTTGGAGATCATCATGCGGTAGTAGACGGCCTTCACGCCGCGCGCGGTGATCTCCGGCAGCACCTCGGCGACGCTGCGGCCCTCCAGCTTCAACCCGGCCAGCGACTCGCCCGCGATGGTGGCGTCGGTGGCGCTGTAGTAGCGCTCGTCCGGCCTGGCGGGGCGGCCCACCCGCATGAACACCTTGCCCTTGATGCCGACCGAGACCTCCAGCCGCAGCCTGCCGTCAGGCTCCGTCCCGCTGCCCAGGGAGTGACCCTCGTCGCCCCCGCCCATCGTCACGACGCGCCCGACGGCCGTGGGCGAGACGGGGACGAGCTCCAGGGTCAGGTCCACGCCCACCGCCTGGAAGGCATCCGCGTACAGGGCGTGGTCGGCGAACGGGTCCTTGATCCTGGCCACCCAGTTGTCGCCCTCGCGGTGGACCTCGACGGCGGCGTTGGCGTAGGAGGTGCCGTCCCTCAGCAGGCCTGGGGCGAGGAGCAGGGCCGCGACCGCGGCGGCAGCGGCCACCAGGCCGACGACCAGCCTGCGCCGCAGCGGGCTCCTGCGCTCGACCGGCTCGCTCGTGATCACGTCCAGGAGGGCTCTGGCGCCCGCGCCATCGGCGAGCCGCGGGTCCTGGGTCCTGGCGAGGCGGCTCACCTGCTTGTCAACGGCGTTCACAACGACTCCAAGGCGATGTGGTGGGCGGTGATCCCTGCGGTGGTGAGCGCCTTCGACAGGCGCTTGCGCGCACGGTGCAGGCGGATGCGGACGGCGTTGCGCGATACGCCGAGGACGGCGGCGATCTGCTCGTGGTCCAGGCCCTCCCAGGCGACGAGCGCGAGCAGCTCGCGGTCGTCGTCACGCAGGTCGGCGAACGCGCCGGCGATGGCGCTGAGCTCGGCCGTGTGCTCTGGGGTGCGGGAGTAGAGGTCGGCTATGTCGCGGTCGAGCTCCAGGGTTCTGGTCCTACGCCCTCGTCTGTGGTTGGCCAGGACGTTCCTGGCCACGCCGTACAGCCAGAGGCGGGCCTCGTCGCCGTGGGGCAGCCGGTCCATACGCCGCCAGGCGACGGTGAACGTCTCGGCCACCACGTCGGCGGCGTCCTCTGGAGAGTCGCAGCGGCGTACGGCGTAGCCGAGGATCTGGTCGTAGGTCGCGGCGTAGACGGCCTCGAACCGGCGTTTCCGGTCCTCCATCGGGCTCCTTCGTGGACAGGGTCATCTGATACCCGTCCATGTCAGGAAATCCGGCATCATTTCAGGCGGTCAGCAGGGCGGCACTACCGTACGAGCCGCCGAACCCCGTGACCAGCGCGACCCCGCCATCCGACCGCAGGCCGCGCACCGCCTGGGCGACGTTGTTGAGCCCGTGCACGTATCCCTCGGACAGCAGCCCGCCGTGCGGGTTGACCGGCGCGTGCCGCCGCTCCAGCAGGTACTCCCCCAGGTCGGCGCGCTCCACCAGCCCGAAGTCCTCCAGCTGGCGCGGCACCAGCCACGTGTAGGCGTCGTAGAGCAGCGGCGACGACACGTCGGACGGCCGCATGCCCGACGCCTCCCACAACATCGGCGCCACGTACGCGGAGAAGATCGCGGTCACGTCCGGCGCGCGGTCCATCGCCGAGCAGCCCGGCCCGCCGCCGCGCACGACCGCCTGGACGCGCGGGCCGTCCAGCACGCCGCTGACCAGCAGGGCGCACGCACCGTCCGTCTCCTGGCAGCAGTCGACCGTGCGCAGGGGTGTGCAGACGTACGGCCTGGCCAGGTAGTCGTCCAGGGAGAGCGGATCGCGGCGCAGCGCGCGCGGGTTGTCCTTGGCGTTCTCCCGCGACTGGGCCACGACCGCGTGCAGGTGCTCGGCGCCCAGCCCGGTGTCGTGCAGGTAGCGGGTGGCGGCGAGGGCGAACATCGGGATCGGGCCCTGGATTCCGTAGGTGAACCGCTCCTGGGGACCG
Source organism: Nonomuraea sp. NPDC050556 (assembly GCF_044457355.1). Lineage (NCBI taxonomy): Bacteria > Bacillati > Actinomycetota > Actinomycetes > Streptosporangiales > Streptosporangiaceae > Nonomuraea > Nonomuraea sp. NPDC050556. Next base: position 282,676 of record NZ_JBITGU010000007.1, read on the forward strand.
GTGGAGACGGCGTTCATCCGCTTCCCGGAGCGCCCGTTCATCGCCCGATAAATCAAGATATTTCGCGCCAGGCCGCTGGATATCAGCATCGCGGCGTCGCCCAGGATGGACGCGGCCTGGGTCCCGCCGCCCGCGATGTCGTTGTGCCAGCCGAGCCGTTCGATCCCCAGCTCTCTGGCCACCTGGACGACGGGCACCGAGTCGCCCAGGTGGTAGCTCAGCACCGCGTCGACCTCGCGCGGCGCGATCCCGGCCTCGGCGCAGGCGGACCTGCAGGCCTCGGCGGCCAGGTCGAGCTCGGTGCGGCCGGACTCGCGGGTCAGCGCGGTCATGCCGATCCCGGCGACGGCTGCCTTCCCTGCGAATGGCTGCATGATGCTCCAGACCTGGCCACCCGCCGGGGCGGGGCGCGATCCGTCCCGGCGGGCGACGTTCTCCTGCACGGTATCGTCGGGGCCGTTGTGAGGCAAGCGCTTGTTTGGTTCGCGCAACGCAAGGCTTTTCCCGTGGGATATCCACTTTTGTTGCCGAAGGTGCAATCATCCGATAGCCCGTCCCTATCGCCGCGAGGTGAGCGATGGATCTGCGCCAGGTTCGCTACGCGATCGCGATCGCACGCGCCGGAAGCCTGCGCCGCGCCTCAGCGGTGCTGCACATCGCCCAGCCCACCCTGTCCGAGCAGCTCAGGGCGCTGGAGAAGGAGATCGGCGTCGAGCTGTTCTCCCGCTCCTCCGCCGGCGTACGGCTGACCGAGGCGGGCGAGGCGTTCCTCGCGCAGGCCACGATCGCGGTCAACGCCTTCGAGCACGCGGTCTCCGCCGCCCGCGACACCGGCGCGCTGCTGCGCCTGGGCGTCGCCGACGGCCTGGGCGACCTGCTCGCCGCCCTCCTCACGGCCGCGCACAACACGCGCCTCCGCGTCGCCCCCATGGGTACGGCCGAGCAGCTCGTCTCCATAGCCGAGGGCACGCTGCAGGCGGGGCTCGGATACTCGCCCGGCTCGCTGCCCAGAGGGGTCGCCAGGACGATCGTGCAGCGCTCCCGCGTGCACGCCCTGGTCCCCCGCGACCACCACCTGAGCGGCCCGGTCAGCCTGACGGCGCTGGCCAAGGAGCCGCTCGTGCTGCCCGAGTCCGACGCGGTCGCCGGGGCGCGCCGCTTCCTGGCCGCCTTCGGCAGGCACGGGCTGCAGCCCAGGCTCGCGCCCGCCGCAGCCACGCACGACCTCGCGATCGCCCAGGTGGAGGCCGGGGCCGGGTACACGCTGTCGGTGCGCAAGGAATGCCCGGTGCCGGAGAGCCTGACCTTCCTGGAGATCGCCGAAGAGCTCCCGCCGATCGACGTGGTCTTCCTGTGGAACAGGCAGCCCGAGGTCCACGACCTCGTTTCCGCCGCCCGTCAGCTCGCCCGCAATGGATAGCGATAGTATCCATCGATGCGCATGTCCGAGCTGAGCGCCGTTTCCGGCGTGGCCATCCCGACGATCAAGTACTACCTGCGGGAAGGGCTGCTGCACCAGGGCGAGCAACTGGCCGCGACCAGGGCCGACTACGACGACTCGCACGTGCGCCGGCTGCGGCTGATCAGGGCGCTGCTGGAGGTGGGCAGGCTGCCGGTGGCCTCGATCAAGCAGGTCATCGAGGCGGTGGACGACGAGAGCCTGCCGATGCACTTCATGCTCGGCACCGCGCACTACGCGCTGAGCTCGCCCGTCGAGCCGGAGCCCGGCCCCGCGTGGGACGAGGCGCTCGCCCAGGTCGACGCGCTGCTGTCCGAGATGGGATGGACCGTGGACGAGGCGGCGCCGACCAGGGACGAGCTGGCCCAGACGCTGGTGCGGATCCGGCAGCTCGGCCTGACCACCGACCTGCGCCCCTACGCGGAGGCGGCGGACAAGCTGGTGACCGAGATCGAGATGGACACGATCCCGTTCGGCGGCCCCAGGGACGCGGCCGTCGAGGCCCTGGTCCTGGGCACGGTGTTGTACGGCAAGGCGTTCGACACCCTGCGCCGCCTGGCCCAGGAGTCGGAGTCCGCCCGCCGCCTCAGCGGGAGTTGAGCAGCGCGGCGATCTCGCCGTGACCGGTGCCGAGGCGGCGTTCCGAGCGGAGCGCCCCCGACGCGTCGCGCGTCTCGACGGTGATCCCCGCGTCGTCCCTGACCACCGTGAACCGCGCGCCCTCAGGGGCGTGTTCCTTCGCCCTGGCCAGCACCTCAGCCTCGACGTCGGTCCCCGCATAACGCAGGGCGTGGTCGAGGGGCGTCTTCCCCTGGCCGTCCGCGATGCCCCGGTCTGCCCCGTGTGCCAGCAGCGCCCTGACCACCGCCGCCGCGCCCTTCTCCGCCGCGTGCGAGAGCGGCGTGCGGCCGACCCCGTCCAGCACGTCCGGGTCGGCCCCGCGGGCGAGCAGCAGCTCGAGGACGTCCAGGTGCTCGCCGGAGACCGCCCAGTGCAGGGCGGCCATCGCGCTCCTGTCCACGTCCTCGCGCCGGTCCGGGTCCGCGCCGGCGTCGAGCAGCGCGAGGACCGCCCCTGTGTGTCCCCACGCCGCCGCGGCGCACAGCGGCAGCCCCTCGGTGTCGGCCGTACTCTCCTCGTCCGGGTCGGCCCCGGCGAGGAGCAACGCCCGCACGACGTCCGTCTCTCCCTGGACAGCAGCGTGATAGAGCGTCATGTCCCCCAGTGTGTACGGCCCTGCGCGGCGGCCTCCACCGATTAAATCCGCGGGGCGCCGCCCCGGAGACACCGGAGGGCCGCACCCCGCACGTCCGATCATCGTCGGCGCGGGGATGGGAACGCTTGAACATACGTGCTCAGGCGACGCCCACGAGCTTGACCAGGAGCCGGTCGATCTGCTGCTCCAGCGGCGGCCACGGCAGGTCCGGCTGGTTCACCCGCATCGACACCGCCCCGTGCACGGCCGCGCGCAGGTCGAGCGAGACCGCGTCGGCGTCGTCCGGGGGCGCCGCCCCCTCGTCCATGCAGCGCCGCACGGCGGCCGTGGTGCGCTCGGCCAGCTCCTGCTTGAACGCCATCGCGGCGCGCCGGTTGAGCGTGCTCTCGTGCATCACCTTGTACAGGCCGGGGTGCCGGTAGGCCCAGTCGCCGAGCAGCAGCGTGCGCGCCCGCAGCTTCGCCACCGGCCCCTCGCCCTCCTCCTCGGCCAGGTCCACGGCGGCCATGAGGTCGCGGTGTACCTGCTCCAGCGACGCAAGCACGAGCGCGTCGCGGTCGGCGAAGTGGATGTAGACGGAGGTGGCGGCGATGCCGACCTCCCGCGCGACGGCTCTCAGCGACAGGGCCTGGTCGTCGGCCAGCTCGTCGAGCAGCGCGATCGCCGCGTCCACGATCTGCGCGCGCAGCAGCTCGCCCTGCCCCCGCGGGTTGCGTCTCCGGGTCTCCGCCATGGCCCCATTGTAGGCGAACACTTGTTGGGCTACAGTCGTAGCACTACAGGCGTTCACTTAAGAGGGCACAGCACATGAACACGAACAAGCAGACCGTTCTCGACTTCTACGAGCTCGGCCTCAACCAGAAGGACTTCGCGGCCGCCTCGAAGCTCGTCGGCGAGACCTACACGCAGCACAACCCGCTGATCGCCGACGGGCGGTCCGGGTTCGAGGAGTTCGTCGGCTACCTGCGCGAGACGTTTCCCGAGCTGCGCGCCAACGTGAAGCGGGTGTTCGAGGACGGCGACTACGTGATCGCGCACGTGCACGGCGTGCGGGTGCCAGGGCAGAAGGGGACGGCGATCGTCGACATCTTCCGCCTGGAGGACGGCAAGATCGTCGAGCATTGGGACGTCATGCAGCCCGTCCCCGACGAGGCGCGGAACGCCAACTCGATGTTCTAGGGAAGGGGGCGCTTGAGCAGCCACTGCGCGGCGCGCTGCAGCACCGTGCGGTGGATCTCGTTGTCGTAGGAGCGGGTGTCGTGGCCGAGCGCGTCGTAGACGACCCGGCCGTGCCGTACGGGACGGGCCCAGATCAGCGGCTGGCCCAGCGAGGACGCCAGCGGCTCCACGTCCGGCAGCACGTCCAGGTCGCTGTAGACCTCGTCCACCACGTCGAAGTCGCGCAGACCCTCCACGATCGGGTGCCCGCCGTGCACGCGGACCGTGGTCCAGCCCAGCGGCGGGTGGTGCGACTTGGGCCACTCCCAGCACGCCCCGAGGACGCGCGGCCAGCCCTGCCAGTCGTCGAAGCAGATCGAGGCGGAGTGCATGCACAGCAGCCCGCCGCCCCTGGACAGGTGGTCGAGCAGGGTGGTGCGGGCTTCTGCCGGCAGCGAGAAGCGCCACTGGGCGCGCTGGTCGGCGTGGTGGTCCGCGGTCATCTGCCAGCGCAGCGCGTTGACGGTGATGAGCTGGAACTCCGACGGTTCGCCGAGCGCTCCTGCGATGTCCTCGGTGATCTCGGACTCGACGCCGACGTCGGCCAGCACCTCGGCGAGGGCCGCGGACGTCGCGTCGAAGTCGTGGAAAGGGCCGCCAGAAAGGATCAGGTTTCTCGCCACATCCCCAGCTCATCAGGCTCTTCGCGAAAAATCCAGGGAATCCGTCACCCGTATAGTCGCCCGTATGGATCTCGGTATCAAAGGAAAGGTCGCGCTCGTCACCGGCGGCAGCGCGGGCATCGGGCTGGCCGCGGCCAAGAGCCTGGCGCGCGAGGGGTGCGACGTGTGCATCAGCGCGCGCAGCCCGGAGCGCCTGGCGGACGCGGTGGTGGAGCTGCAGGAGTTCGGCACGACGGTGCACGCGGTGCTGGCCGACGTGGAGGACCCGGAGGCGGCCGTGCGGGTGGTCGCCGAGACCCGCGACGTGCTGGGGCCGGTCGACATCCTGGTCGCCAACGCGGGCGGCCCGCCGGCCGGGCGGTTCGTGGACACCGGGCTGGCCGACTGGGACGTGGCCGTCCAGCGCAACCTGCTGGGCACCGTACGGCTCATGCATGCCGTCCTGCCCGAGATGCGCTCGCGCGGGTGGGGGCGCATCATCACGATCACCAGCAAGTCGGTGCGCGAGTCGCTGGACGGGCTGGCGCTGTCCAACGCGACCCGCTCGGCCGTCGCCGGGGTGGTACGCACGCTGGCGCGTGAGGTCGCGGGCGACGGGGTGCTGGTGACCAACGTGCTGCCCGGCGCGATCGACACCGACCGGCTGCGCCAGCTCTCCGGTGGCGAGGACGCGCTGGCCGAGCGCGGCAGCGCGGTGCCGGTCGGCAGGATCGGCAGGCCCGAGGAGGTCGGCGACGTGGTCGCCTTCCTCGCCAGCGAGCGCGCCTCCTACGTCACCGGGGTCTCGCTGCTGGTCGACGGCGGCGACAGCCACGTCATCGCCTGATCAGCTGCTCCACGATCGCCTTCGCGTAGCCGTCCTGCGTCAGGTCGACCAGCAGCATGAGGTTGGCCCGGTGGAAGCACGCGCCCATGAGCAGGTCGGCCATCGCCTCGGGGTCGGTGTCCGCGGGGAGGCGCTCCAGGCGCTGCTCGGCGCGCAGGTGGTCGGCGAGCAGGCGGATCGGCAGGTGTGGCCCGGCCCCAGATTCCTTCAACATCAGCTTAAATCCGGACACGAGGGCTGGGTCGCCCGCCAGCCCTCCCGCGATCGGCATCGCCGACCGGTAGAAGTCCAGCGCGGCCTGCGCGAAGGCGGTCAGGTTGGCGCCGAGATCGCCCTGCCCGAGCGTGCCGCGCAACTCCCTCAGGGCGGGCCCCAGCGCCGGGGCCCGCTCCAGCAGCACCGCGATGAGCAGCTGTTCCTTGCCGGCGAAGTGCTTGTAGATCAGCGCCTCAGAGCACTGGGCGCGCACGGCGATCCGTTTGGTGGTCGCCCCGGCTATGCCGTACTCGTGAATGGTCTGTTCCGCGGCGTCGATGATGCGGTCGCGCGTGCCCAACGGGCGATCCCCTCCCGGTCGTGAGTGAGTGCTCACCCAGCATAGGGACGTCCGAAGCCATGACATCCTTCCCTTAGAGCACTTAACAGAATGACCCCTCTCCCGCAGGTGAGGCGGATGCGGCATGTGTCGGGTGTTCTTGGAGACAATCGTGCGGAAGGTTGCCGGATGGACAAGCCAGTCATCGTGACGGTCGATGACGACCCGGGAGTTTCCCGGGCGGTCGCTCGTGACCTCAGGCGCAGGTACGGCCAGCAGTACAGGATCGTCCGCGCCGAGGCCGCTGACCAGGGCATCGAGGCCGTACGCGAGATGCGGCTGCGTGGAGACGAGGTGGCGGCGATCCTCGCCGACTACCGCATGCCGCAGATGAACGGCGTGCAGTTCCTCGAAGCCGCGATGGACATGTACCCCTACGCCAGGCGGGTCCTGCTGACCGCCTACGCCGACACCGACGCGGCCATCCAGGCCATCAACGTCGTCGACCTCGACCACTACCTGCTCAAGCCGTGGGACCCGCCGGAGGAGAAGTTCTACCCGGTCATCGACGGCCAGCTCGACGCGTGGCAGCGGACCGACCGGATCGAGCAGGCCGAGCTGAAGGTCGTCGGCGACCGCTGGTCGGCGCCCTCCTACAAGGTGCGCGACTTCCTGTCGCGCAACCACGTCCCCTACCACTGGATGCTCGCCGACGACCCGGACGGCGCCTCGCTGGTGGCCGCCGTGGGCGACGACTGCCACCTGCCGCTGGTGGTCACCTCGGAAGGCGTCTCGCTGCAGGCCCCTGACCAGTCCACGCTGGCCGCTGCGGTCGGGCTGTCGACGACCCCGGCCACCGACTTCTACGACCTCATCGTCATCGGCGGCGGCCCTGCCGGGCTCGGCGCTGCCGTCTACGGCGCTTCAGAGGGGCTCAACACCGTGCTGGTCGAGGCGCACGCCTCGGGCGGCCAGGCGGGGCAGAGCTCCAGGATCGAGAACTACCTGGGCTTCCCCGACGGCGTCTCCGGCCAGCAGCTCGCCGACCGGGCGCGCAGGCAGGCGCTGAAGTTCGGCGCCGAGCTGCTGACCGCGCGCAAGGTCACCGAGGTGGAGCCGCGCGGGCAGGCGCGCGTGGTGAAGTTCGCCGACGGCGGCGAGATCGCGGCGCACGCGGTGATCCTGGCGACCGGCGTCACCTACCGGCGGCTCGACGTGCCCGGCCTCGACGAGTTCACCGGGCGCGGCGTCTACTACGGCGCTGCGCTGACCGAGGCGCCCTCGTGCAGGGACAGCGAGGTGTACATCGCGGGCGCGGCCAACTCGGCCGGGCAGGCGGCCGTCTACCTGGCGGGATTTGCGAAGACCGTTCATTTGTTGGTCAGGGGTGACGGGTTGGAGAGGTCCATGTCGCACTACCTGATCGAGCAGATCCAGGCGATTCCCAACATTCAGGTGCACCTGGAGACCAACGTGGCCGCCGCGTCCGGCGACGGCCATCTGGAAGAGCTGACGATCAAGGGTCCTGAGGGCGAGCGTTCCGTCGAGGCGTCGTGGCTGTTCGTGTTCATCGGCGCTGAGCCGTTCACGTCCTGGCTGGGCGACACGGTCGAGCGCGACGCCAGGGGGTTCGTGGTGACGGGGCCCGACCTCGTCGCCGCCGACCGCAGGCCGCGCAACTGGCCGTTGCGGCGCCAGCCGTACTTCCTGGAGACCAACGTCCCCGGAGTGTTCGCTGCCGGTGACGTGCGCTCCGATTCGATCAAGAGGGTCGCATCCGCCGTCGGCGAAGGCGCGATGGCGGTGGCGCTGGTGCACAGATACCTGGAGAAGGCGTAATGGAACGCGATGAGCTGCGCAAGCTGTTCCTCTTCGAGAAGCTGACCGACGATCAGCTCGACATGCTGCTCTCGCGCGGGGCGGTGGAGTCCTATGAGCAGGGTGACTACATCGTGCGCCAGGGCGAGGAGGCGACCTGCTTCGTCGTCCTCATCGAGGGCGAGGTGCAGATGCAGACCGACACCGGCACGGGGATCGTCTCGCTGCCGCGCACCAGCCAGCCGGGCGTGTACGGCGGGGCCACGATGGCCTACATGGGCGAGCGGGCGCCGCAGACCTACATCCACTCGCTGGTCGCCATGGCGCCCTCGCGCGTGTTCGAGCTGCCGGCCTCCAAGTTCGCCCACATCATCACCGAGTGGTTCCCGATGGCGATGCACCTGCTCGAAGGCATGACCTTCGGCGGCAGGGCGCAGCGGGAGATCATCGACAGGCGGCAGCGGCTCACCGCGCTCGGCACGATCACCGCCGGGCTGACCCACGAGCTGAACAACCCGGCGGCGGCGGCCGTACGCGCGGTCAGCGAGCTGCGCACGCTGATCAGGGCCTCGCGCGACCAGCTCGCCGCCCTGGCGGAGGCGGGGATAGCGCCGCACAAGCTGACCACGCTGGTCCAGATGCAGGAGAAGTGCGCCGCGGCCGTGGGCACCCTGCCCAAGCGCTCGCCCATGGAGGTCTCCGACGCCGAGGACGCGCTCGGCGAGGCGCTGGAGGAGATCGGCGTCGACGACGCGTGGGACCTGGCCCCCGCGCTGGTCAATGCCGGGTTCGACATGCAGGGGCTGGAGAAGGTCCGCACGAAGGTCGGCGAGGAGTACACCGGGGCCGCGCTGCGCTGGCTGGCGGACGCGGTCGAGATCTCGCAGATGCTGAGCGAGGTGACCGAGGCGACGGAGCGCATCACCACGCTGCTGGCCTCGGCCAAGCAGTACTCGCAGATGGACCGCGCGCCGTTCCAGTTCGTGGACGTGCGGGACCTGCTGGACAGCACCTGCATGATGTTCAAGGGCAAGCTGCCGCCCGACATCACCGTGGTGACCGACTACGACCCGACGCTGCCGCAGATCCCGGCCTACGGCGGGGAGCTCAACCAGGTGTGGACGAACCTCATCCACAACGCGATCGACGCCATGGGCGACCAGGGGACGCTGACCATCCGCACCTCGCACGACGAGGACGAGGCGATCATCGAGATCGGCGACACCGGCCCCGGGGTGCCCGACGCGATCAAGGACCGCATCTTCGAGCCGTTCTTCACCACCAAGTCGGTGGGCAAGGGCACGGGGCTCGGACTGGACATCTCCTACCGGATCATCGCAGGTCGGCACGGGGGTGAGCTGAAGGTGCGGTCGGTGCCCGGCGACACGTGGTTCGAGGTACGGCTGCCGCTGCGGGAGATCCCGGCTTGACGAGTAAGTGCTCACTCACCATCATGGGGTGAGTGAGCACTTACCAACACCTGACCGTGTTCGGCGCGACGCGCGGCACCGGGGTGCACGTCGTGCGCCAGGCGCTGTCCCAGGACCTCGACGTGAACGCGGTGGCGCGGCGGCCGTCGGACGTCCTCCTCAGCGACCCGCGCCTGGTGGTGCACGAGGGCGACCTCCTGCGCCCGTCCTCCCTGGGCAAGCCGATCGCCGAGGCAGACGCGGTCGTCTTCCTTGCAGGGCCGTCGCGCGGCGGGCCTGCGACGCTCTACTCGGAGGGCGGCGGCAACGTCATCGCGGCCATGCGCGACGCCGGGGTCCGCCGGGTCGTCGCCGTCACCGCGGCCCTGGTCGACCAGCCCAACGACACGTTCTTCCAGCGGCAGACGCGCCGGGTGGTCCGGTCGTTCTTCAAGCAGGTGCAGGCGGACCGGCTGGTGTTCGAGGGCCTCCTGCGCTCGTCCGGCCTGGACTGGACGGTCGTCCGGCCGCCGCAGCTCACCGACAAGCCCGCACGCGGGTCGTACCGCACGGCGCTGGACACCGGCGTGCGCGGCGGGGTGAAGCTCTCGCGGGCCGACCTCGCCCACGCGATCCTCACGGTCCTGGACGACCACCGCACGTTCGGCAGGACGGTCGACGTCGCCTACTGACCCCGCAGGCCGTCAGCCTGCGGTCATGGACATCAGGCGGGGCATGATCCGGTCGGGGGCGGCGCGCAGGCCGTCGTGTTCGAACTCGTTGGTGATCCACACGCGGACGTTTCCGACCCTTGAGGCCGTCTCCAGGGACAGGTTCGCGTCCACGTACATGTCGTCGTGATAGATCAGGGCGGCCACGGGGACGGTGTTGGCGGCCAGCCGTACCGGGTCGTAGAGAGGCGGCCAGCCGTCGGTCTCGGCCAGCTCCGTGGCGGCTTCCGCGTAGGGGCGCAGGGCGCGGATGTCGGTGAACATCCACGGGTAGATCATCTCGCCGGTCAGCGGGAGGTCGGCGGGGAGCAGGCGGTCGGCGGACCAGCGGGTCGCCGGGCCCTGGCTGTAGATGGACTCGTGCAGCACGGCGTACAGCGGGTTCGCCACGAAGCCGGTCGAGGTCATCACGTCGTACAGGAAGGCGTCCGAGAGCTGGGCGCCGGTCCAGGCCTCGTCCAGGAGCCAGTGCAGGGTCTCCATGCCGTCGCCCATGCCCAGGCGCATGCCCAGCGTGCGGAAACGCCGCGAGGTGAGCCGGTCGCCGTCGGGGAGCAGGACCTTCGAGGAGTCCAGGTGCGCCGCGATGCGGGCGATCCTCTCGGCGTCCGCCGGGTAGCGCCTGAAGTAGGCCTCGAGCTTGGCGCGGACCCGCGGGTAGGTGCGGGCGTAGACGTCGTCGGCGGTGGCGTCCAGGCCGGGCAGGCCGCCGGTGATGTGGCAGGCGCGCAGCGCCTCCGGGGCCCGGGACAGGTAGGTCAGCGTGATGAAGCCGCCGTAGCTCTGCCCCCAGGTCTCCCACTGCTCGATGCCCAGCGAGCGCCGGATGTGCTCGCAGTCGGCGACGATCGCGTCGGCGCGGAAGTGACGGAGAGCGCCGAGGGGCGCGGGGGTGCTGCGGCCGGTCCCCCGCTGGTCCAGGAGGAGCACCCGGTGGGTCTTCAGCACGGGAGCCCACGACCCGGGGCCGGTCGGGCGGGGGGACTTGCCGCCGGGACCACCCTGGAGGAACAGCGCCCACGGCAGGTCGTCGCCCAGCGCGGGGTCCGAGACCTCCCTGGCGAAGACCGTCAGGGAGGGTCCCGCCGGGTCGGCGTGGTCGAGCGGGACGGTGAACTCGTGATCAACGGCCCGCAGGCCCGGCATGGTGACTCTCACTCTGTTCACTCTAGGATCAGGGCATGGACGAGGTTCCCCCCGGGATCAACCCGCACATCCCCAGTGTCGCCCGTATGTACGACTACTACCTGGGTGGGAAGGACAACTTCGCCTCGGACCGCGAAGCGGCGGAGCAGGTGCTGGCGCTCGTCCCGGAAACCCGCCAGGCGGCGCGGGAGAACCGCGCGTTCATGCAGCGGGCCGTACGGTTCCTGGCAGGTCAGGGGATCACCCAGTTCGTCGACCTCGGCACCGGCCTGCCCACGCAGGGCAACGTCCACGAGGTCGCGGGAAAAGGCGCGCACGTGGTCTACGCCGACAACGACCCCATCGTGCTCGCCCATGCCAGGGCCATCCTGGAGGACGCCGACCGGGTGAGCGTCGTCGAGGGCGACCTGCGGCGGCCGGACGCCATCCTCGACCACCCGGAGACCCTCAAGCTGGTCGACTTCGACCGGCCGGTCGCGATCATGCTGGTGGCGATCCTGCACTTCATCCACGACGCCGACGACCCCCAGGCGATCATCGGCAGGCTGACCGCGCGCATGGCGCCGGGCAGCTACCTGGTGATCTCGCACGCCTGCCCGACCAGCGCCCTGTCCAAGGACATCACCGACGTCTACCGGAGCTCGATGCCCGGCATCAGGCTGCGGACGCGGGCCGAGGTGCTGCCCTTCTTCGACGGCCTGGAGCTGGTCGAGCCCGGTGTGATCAACGTCGCCGAGTGGCGTCCCGAGGTGGCCGGCGAGCTGGTGGCGCTCAAGGGGCTGGGCGACTACCTGGTCGGCGGGGTGGCTAGGAAGAGGTGAAGTCCGCCGCCGTGAGCCTGCGGCGGTCGACGGTCAGGCGCAGGACGTCCGGCCGGTTGTAGTGTCCCGCCGGGTCGAAGTTCTGCCGCTCCCCCCGCACCACGGCCGGGTCGATCTCGGCCACGACCAGGCGCTCCTCCCCCGACACCGGCGCCACGATCCACTCGCCGTCCGGCCCGGCGACGGCCGACCCGCCGTCGTAGTCAGAGGTCTCCTCCAGCTTGAACGGGAATCCGGCCGGGATGTCGTCGTAGGAGATCAGCGCCCCGGCGGCCAGCGAGTAGACCCGCCCCTCCCTCGCGATGAACCGGGTGATGTCGCGGGTCAGCCCGCTCGACCCGGGCCAGACGGAGACGTGCAGGTCGGGGCCCTGGGCGTACAGGGACTGCCGGGCCAGCGGCATCCAGTTCTCCCAGCAGTTCAGCCCGCCCACCCGGATGCCGCCGTAGGCGTGCACGCGCAGCCCGTGGCCGTCGCCGGTGCCCCACACCAGCCGCTCCTCGAAGGTCGGCATGAGCTTGCGGTGCGCCGAGACGATGCCCGCGTCCGGGGAGATGGCCAGCAGCGTGCAGTAGACCGTGCCGTGCACCCGTTCCGACACGCCCAGATAGGTGAAGACGCCCAGGTCGCGGACGCATTCGACGATCGTCCTGACGTACGGCCCGTCGAGCTCGACCGCGGCGTCGAGGTAGTAGGCGTAGGCCTGCTTCTGCAGCGGATCGTCGAACGCGGCTCCCCCGGTCGACGACAGCCAGAACGGATAACCCGACAGGAACGTCTCGGGAAAGGCGATGAGGTCGAGATCGCGCCCCTCGTGGAGGAGATCGATCACCTTCCTGGTGCCCGCTGCGGGGTCGAGCCAGGGACAGCGGGCCTGAGCGGCGGCGATGCGCATGGGGCGATTCTAGGGTACGCTTCCCAAGCGAGCGCTTGGTTCACCAGCGAGGGGCTGACGTATGAGGTTCTCGACCTTCCACCTGTTCCACCGCTTCGACGGCCAGAGCTTCGAGGACGTGTACAACTACCACCTCGAACTCATCGGCCTGGCCGAGGAGCTGGGCTTCGACGGGGTACGGCTGGCCGAGCACCATTTCCGCGACTACGGCGTCGTGCCGAACCTGTTCACCATGCTCGCCCACGCGGCCGCGCGCACCGAGCGGATCAGGCTCGGCACCGGCATCGTCGTGCTGCCCCTGCACAACCCGATCCACGTGGCAGAGGAGGCCGCGCTGGTCGACGTGCTCTCCGGCGGACGGCTGGAGCTGGGCATCGGGCGCGGCTACCAGAGCTTCGAGTTCGAGGGGTTCGGCATCGACCTCGCCGAGGCGCGCGACCGGTTCAACGAGGCCCTTGAAGTGATCCTCGGGTTGTGGAGCCAGGAGAGCTTCCAGCACGAGGGCAAGTTCTACAAGACGGGCACCGAGGTCAGCCTGACCCCGCGCCCGCTGCAGACGCCGCACCCGCCGATCCACGTGGCCGCCGTCTCCCCCGAGACCGTCACCATGTACGCCGAGCGCGGCCTGCCCATCCTCGCCGACCCGGCCGCCACCTTCCGCAAGGTGGTCAAGGCCGCGGAGACCTGGCGCGAGACGGCGGCCCAGTCAGGGCACGACGCCGACCGCGAGCTCGTCGTGGCGCGCAGCGTCTACGTGGCGCCCACGGTCGAGCAGGCGCGCGCCGACCAGGCCAGGTTCGAGGCGTCGTTCGACCGCTCGCGCATCTTCAACGAGAAGAGCTCGCCGATCGACCCCAAGACCGGCAAGGCGGCGCAGGGCTTCGAGTACTACCAGGACCGCTACCTCAAGGGCGGCAGCGTCTCCAACGACTTCCGCTGGGAGCAGCTCGAGGTGATCGGCAACCCGGAGCGGGTGATCGAGCAGATCTCGCTGCTGCGCGACGCGGGCTTCTCCAACCTGCTGTGCGACTTCGGCAGCACCCGGCCGATGCCGCTGGAGGAGATGAAGCAGGTCATGCGGTTCTTCGCGGCCGAAGTCATGCCCGCCTTTCGCTGAAATTTCGTGATGTCCCCTGGAGGCGCGATGATGCACGACCTGACCCTCTCCGATGTGCTCGCCGAGCACGCGCGCAGCCGACCGCAGGTCACCGCCGTGGTCGACGGGGAGCTCCGGCTGACCTACCCGGAGCTGGACGACCGGGTCACCCGGCTGGCGCACGGCCTGGCCGCGCGCGGGGTCGGCCCAGGCGAGCGGGTGTTGTGGCTCGGCCAGAACTCCCACGCGGTGCTGGAGCTGCTGCTCGCCTGCTCGCGGCTCGGCGCGGTCTTCTGCCCGGCGAACTGGCGGCAGTCCGCCGACGAGCTGCGGTTCGTCGTCGAGGACCTCGCGCCGAAGGTCGTGGTGTGGGAGCAGTCCGAGGCGGCGGCAGCCGTACGCCAGGAAGGGTGGGTCCTGGCGGGTGAGGAGTACGAGGGGCTGCTCGTCGACGGCGGGCAGGACTTCCCTGAGGTCGCCGACACCGAGCCGGTGCTCGCGCTCTACACGGCCGCCTTCGACGGGCGGCCGAACGCGGCGCTGCTGTCGAGCGCGGCGCTCGTCGCGCACAGCGCGTCGCTGCTGGTGGTGCGGCAGATGGAGCCCGGGTTCACCTTCCTGGACAACGGGCCGCTGTTCCACGTGGGCACGATGATGTTCTGCCTGGCCACGCTGCAGATCGGCGGCACGAACGTGATCATGCCCGCGTTCGACGCCGAGGAGGTCTGCCGCCTGGTCGACGCGGAGAAGGTCACGCAGGCGTTCCTGTTCGGGCCGATGATCGACGCGGTCGTGGCGGCCAACGCGGGCGGGAAGTACGACCTGTCGTCGCTGCGCTTCGTCTCCCACTCGGCCGAGTGGGACGAGATGATCACGGTGGACGACTCGCCGTGGTGCAGGTCCAAGATGGGCGGGTACGGCCAGACCGAGGTGGGCGGCATGCTCACCTTCCTGGGCCTCGCGCCGGGCGCCGCCGGGTTCGCCGGGCGGCCGTCTCCCCTGGTCCAGGTGCGCATCCTGGCTCCGGACGGATCGGAGTGCGCGCCGGGGGAGGTCGGGGAGATCTGCGCCCGCGGCAAGTCCCTCTTCTCCGGATATTTCGCCCGACCGGAGTTGAATGCCGCCAAGTCGGCCTTCGGCTGGCACCACACCGGCGACCTCGGACGGCGCGAGCCGGACGGGTCCATCACCTTCATCGGCCCCAAGCTGCGCATGATCAAGTCGGGCAACGAGAACATCTACCCCGCCGAGGTCGAGCGCGCCCTGAAGACGCACCCCGCGGTCGCGGACGCCGCCGTGATCGGCGTGCCGGACGAGCGGTGGCACCAGGCGGTCAAGGCGGTCGTGGCGCTGAAGGGCGAGGCGTCGGCCGAGGAGCTCGTCGAGCACGTCAAGGGGCACCTGGCCTCCTACAAGAAGCCGAGGTTCGTCGACTTCGTGGAGTCGATCCCCAAGAAGGGCTTCACGCCTGACTACGACGCGCTCGACCAGGCGCACGGCGGCGGCAACTACCCGGGCGCGTGACGGGTCGAGGCGCTCCTGAAGTGGGTGGGGGCCACGCCGTACCGGTCGACGAAGCTCTGGCGGAAGGTCTCGGCCGACCGGAAGCCGCACCGGCGGGCCACGGCCGCGACCGGTAGGCCCGTGCTCGACAGCAGGTGCGCCGCCGCCTCCAGGCGGGCCGCGCGTACGTACCTGGCCGGGCTCTGACCGGCGTGCTCGGCGAACAGCCTGGCCAGGTGGCGCTCGCCCACGCCCGCGCGGTTCGCGAGCGCGGCCGCCGACAGGTCGGCGTCGAGGTGGGACGTCACGTAGGCGGTCAGCTTCCTGACCAGGTCGTGCTCGGGCGGCGGGGCGGCGACGAACATGCTCATCTGCCGCTGGTCCCCCGGCCGCTGCAGGTACGTCACCAGGCCGCGGGCCACCCATCGGGCCAGGTCGGCGCCGTGGTCGTCCTCGATCAGCTTGAGCGTCAGGTCGAGCGCGCTGGTCACCCCGGCAGCCGTGGCGATCGGGCCGTCCTGGATGAAGATGGGGCCGCTGTCGAAGGCGACCTCCGGGTGGCGTCCCGCGATGCCCTCGGCGTACGCCCAGTGCGTGGTCGCGCGGCGGCCGTCGAGCAGCCCGGTCGCGGCCAGGACCTCGGCGCCCGTGCAGACGGAGGCGACGCGGCGGGACTCGCGGGCCAGCCGCCGGACATGTCCCACGATCCTGGGATCCTTCGCCGCCCGCTCGCTGCCGGGGCCGCCGACGACCAGGAGCGTGTCCAGCGGGCCCTGGAGCCGCTCCAGGCTCTCCTGCCCGGCCAGCGTCAGCCCGGACCCGCAGGTGACCGGCGCGCCGCCCGGTGTGGCCAGCCTGATCCGGTACGGCGGGGCCGCACGGAGCTGGTTGGCCGCGTCGAGGGTGTCGGAGACGCAGGCGATGTCGAGGAGCTCGGCCTGGTGGTAGGCCACGATCACGAACAGCCGCATACACCCGACCCTAGGCCAGGGATCCCAGGATTCCAGACATGTCCGTCTTTGGGGCTCGGTGTTTTCTGGTGGGGTCGCGCATGGTGAAGACATGAAACGGACGATCGCTTTCGTGCTCTACCCGGGGCTCACGCCGCTCGACCTCGTCGGGCCGCTGCAGGTGCTTTCCGTGCTCGCCCAGTTCGACCCCACGTACGAGGTGGTGGTGGTCGGGGCCACGACCTCGCCCGTGGGGTCGGACACGCCGCTCTCGCTCTCGGCCAGCCACACGTTCGACGAGATCGCCTCGCCGTACGCGATCGTGCTTCCCGGGGGGACCGAGGGGACGTTCGCGGCCATGGGCGACGAGCGGCTCCTGGAGTGGGTCCGGTCGGTGGCGCCTACCGCGTCGGTGGTCGGGTCGGTGTGCACGGGGTCGTTGATCCTCGGGGTGGCCGGGCTGCTGGAGGGGCGGCGGGCTACCACGCACTGGAGCTGCCTGCACGTGCTGGAGAAGCTGGGGGCCACGCCGGTGACGGAGCGCATCGTGGAGGACGGGCCGGTGATCACTGCGGCGGGGGTTTCCGCGGGGATCGACTGGGCGTTGCACCTGGTGCAGCGGCTGGCTGGGGAGGAGATGGCGCGGAACGTGCAGAACATGATCGAGTACGACCCGCAGCCGCCGTTGGGGCCCATCGACTGGACGAAGGTCGACCGGGCGGCCTTCGCCCCTTACATCGACCACCTCATCGCCCAAACCCTCACCGACCACCCGGCCTTCCAGTAGCCCATTGCGGGGTTGCATGCAGGGCCCCAGAGGATGACCACACACCCCCCAGGGAGTCGCACCCCCCGCAGGACCCGCCCCTGACGGTGCTCCCTCGGGGAGGCTTCGCGCCCCTCAGGAGCTCTCTCCCGAAGAGGAGCCGCCCTCGACGGCGTCACACCCTTGGGGGCCGCCCTTGGGGGCCGCCCTTGGGGGCCGCCCTTGGGGGGACGGCCTTGGGGGGACGGCCCTCTTGGCCCTGCGAGGCTCCCTGGAGTGTCGCCAGGGCGACCTCGGGGTCCTTGATGGAGCCCGGCCCTTGAGGAGGCTCCATAGCCCTTGGGGCAGCCTCGGGACCTTGGGGTGGAGGTGTGAGCTCCTGGGGGGTGGTGCGTGCCGTACAGGGGGGTGTCAGGAGGGGGTGGTGGCGGACAGGTGGTGGACCCTGGCAGGGGGAACGTTCCAGGTCACGAGCTCGCGGCTCACCTGGTGACGCACGATGATGTCACGCAGAACGTCCTGCGTCCTCGCCATGCTCGACGACCGCGTCAGGTGACGCACGACCGTCGCTCCGGTGTAACCGAAGAAGGACAGCTTTCCCCCGGGCTTCAGAGCACCGAGCAAGCGCGTGAAGATGACCTCAACAAGTTCCGGGTCGAAGTTCGCAAAAGGCAGCCCCGCCACGATCGCGTCGTAAGGCTCCAGCTCCAGCTCCTCCACCGGGCTCACCCACAACCGCGTGCGGTCCGCCAGCGACGGGTCACCGCCGAGCAGCTCCTCCAGGTGCTGAGCCAGCCGCGGATTGGCCTCCACCAGGTCGAGCCGGTCCAGCGGCCCCATGCACGGCGTGATGTATCGGGTGACGGCTCCTGTGCCCGGTCCCACCTCGAGAAACGCGCGCCCGCCTGCCGCATGGGGCTCGGGGGGCTGGCGCACGTGCCTGGTCAGCGCCGTGGCCAGGCGCGCGCCGCTGGGCAGGATGGCTCCCGTGCTGCGGTTGGCTCTGATGAACTCGGCGCCGAACGTGGCGGCGCCGCGGAGCCGGTGCATCACGGGGACGGGGGAAGAAATCATGTCACCTCTCAGTCGGCCCACTCGCCTGCGAGCGTAGCGGGACATCACGGTCCCACGCGACGGCCATGATCGGGAAGACCCCGCCCTCCCGACCAGGCAGTCCACCCCCAGCACCACCGACCATTCCACCCAAAAACCCGAAAGGCCTGTGGCGGGTCAGCCGAGGGCGTTGGCCATGGCGACGACGATGGGTCCGAGCAGCGGGAGCACGACGTTGGAGAGGGCGTACACGATCGTGTACGACATCAGCGGCGTCGTGTTCCCCGCCTGTTGTTGCACCGCCGTGATGGCGGGCGTGGAACACTGCTGACCTGCCACGGACCCGAGGGCCAGCGGCGCGGGCAGCTTCATTATCTTGAACGCCACGAACAGCGAGATCGATGCCGGGATCAACGTAATGAGGATCCCGGCGATCGGCAGCGAGAAGCCGTACTTCTCGATCAGCGACACCGCGGCGGGCCCAGACGACAGCCCGACCGCGCAGATGAACGTCGCCAGACCGAGGTCCTTGATGACCGACGCCGCAGCCGGGTCGTACTGCCCGATCTTCGGGTTCTTCGCCCTGATGTACCCGAACAGCAGGCCGGACAGCAGGCACCCGCCGCCGGTCCCGAGCGACAGCGGCACGTCCCCCAGCGGCACCACGATCTTGCCGATGAGCATGCCCAGGATGATCCCGACCGCGATGAAGATGAAGTCGGCCTTCACCCCCGTGTTGAGCCGCACGCCGAACCGGTCGGCGAACGAGCTGACGTCCTTCTTCGCCCCGGTGATCCGTACGACGTCACCGGCGTTCACGGTGGTGCCCGGCTGGACGGGCAGGCCCTGCTCCATCCGGGTGATCCCGGTGACGTAGACGCCGCGCTTCTGGTCGGCCGGGATCTTGTCCCGCAGCTCCCCCAGCGTGCCCGACTTGAACCCGGTGCCGGTCAGCAGCACCTCGGCCACGTCGAGCTCCAGGTTGAGCCCGTCGGTCTCGGCGACCTCCGGCCCGACGAGGGCGTCGGCGCGGGTGAGGTCCTCGCGCAGCCCGATGAGGACGAGCACGTCCCCTTCCGCGAGTACGGTGGCCGGGCCGTACTCGACGAGCTGCCCGTCCCGGCGCATCCGTTCGACGGTCGCCCGGCCGCCGAGGTCGCTCTCCACCTGGGCGATGGTCTGCCCGGCCGCCGTGGCGACCTGCTGGACGCGGCCGACGACGCCGGGCAGCGCGGTGGCCGCGTCCTCGTCGACCTGGCCCTTGCTGATCTGCTTCCAGAGCTTGTCCGCCTCGTCCTTGAGGTTGAACTTCATGATCGCGGGCGCGAACTGGCTGGTCAGCAGGACGATGGTGATGAGGCCGCAGATGTAGGAGATCGAGTACGCCGTGCCGACGTTGGCCTGCAGCGCCGAGATCTGGTCGGCTGGAAGTGGCAGCTTGGCGATGGCGTCCGTCGCGGTTCCGACGACGGCGGACTCGGTCGCGCCGCCCGCCATGAGCCCGGCGGCGGTGCCGATGTCGAGCTTGAGCACGACGATGGCGATCGCGGTGATGGTGAGGACGGCCACGACCTCGATGAGCGTGAACCAGCCGTAGCGCAGGCTCTTCTTGTTGAGGCTGGCGAAGAACGACGGGCCGCTCATGTAGCCGAGGGTGAAGATGAACATGGCGAAGGCGATGTTCTTCACCTGGTCGTTGAGCGTGATCCCGCCGATCATGCCGACGAAGATCGCCACGATCAGGGTGCCCGCGATGCCGCCCAGCGACAGCCCGGCCACCTTGATCTTGCCGATGGCGTAACCGAGCGCCAGGCAGATGAAGAGCGCGATCTCCGGCGTCGACTGCAGGAGGTCCTTGATCATGAGTCCTCCTTCGTCGGACTCATGAAAATCATGCTGTGTTTATTGATGACTCCGCTACGCTCCGTCATTGTCGAACTCCGCCTTGTACTCCTGGACGATCTCCTTGAGCCAGGTGCCGATCTGCTCGTAGGCGTCCATCTTGAGGTTGGCCAGGCTGACCCGGACGCTCCACTCGGGCCCGTCGAAGCCGCCGCCGTTGAGCAGCACGACCGACCCCTTCTCGGCCAGGCGGAAGACCGGGTCGACCGGCTCGAAGTTCTGCTGCAGCCAGTCGGCGAACTCCTGGCTGTAGGTGCGCTGGACGAAGGACAGGATGTCCAGCTCGATGTAGTAGTGCGCGGCGTGCGGGTCCTTGGGCACCGGCACGCCCATGCCCTTGGTCAGCGCGTGCATCCGCCTGGCGATGAGCGCCTGGCAGGTGCGCTTGTACACGTTCTCCTCGTCCAGGAGAGCGAACAGCGCGAACAGCCCCATCTGCAGCTGCTGCGGCAGCGACAGGCCCGCTGTGTGGTTGAGCGCCACCTGGCGGGAGTCGGCGACGAGCCGGTCGATGAACCTGATCGAGGTCGGCTCCAGGCTGATCGTGCCGTAACGGGCGTTCAGCCGGTCCACGTCCTCCGGGGGCAGTGCGGCGAGCTTGCCCTCGAAGATGTTGTCCCGGTTGACGGCGATGACGCCGAGCCGCCAGCCGGTGCAGCCGAAGTACTTGCTGAAGGAGTAGACGCCGATCGTGTTGCGCGGCGCGGTCGACATCAGCGAGCGGAACCCGTTGACGAACGTGCCGTAGACGTCGTCGGTGATGATCGTCAGCTCGGGGTTCTTGGTGGCGATGATCGAGGCGATGTGGTCGAGCGAGTCCTGGGCCAGCATGACCGACGGCGGGTTGGACGGGTTCACCAGGAACAGCGCCTTCACCGACGGGTCGGCCAGCTTGTCCAGCTCCGACTGGTCGTACTGCCAGGTGTGCACGCCGTCCTGGTTGACCTTGGTGGCCCCGATCTCGAGCGTCTTGAACTGGTAGCGCTCCAGGTGCGGGATCTCCAGGTACGGGGTGAAGATCGGCGTCATGATCGCGATGGTGTCCTCCTGGCGGAGGATCCCGTTGATGATGCAGGTGTCGAAGATGTAGCACATGGCCGCCGTGCCGCCCTCGGTGGCGAACAGGTCGTACGGCTGCGCCGGCGCCTCCCCCGCGCACATCTCCTGGACGAGGTAGTCGTGCACCACCGACTCGATGTGCGTGAGCATGCGGTCGGGCTCCGGGTAGTGGTCGCCGATCGAGGCGTCGGTGAGCTCCCAGATCCACGCGTCTCTGTCGGCGAAGTCCCCGTAGCCGAGCGCCCCCTTGAGCAGGGCGGCGCCGGGCTTTTCGCGGTTGGCCTCCAGGAAGGCGGCGAACCTGTCGGCGATGCCCTCCTTCTGCGGCATGCCGGCCAGGCCGTCCCACTCGTCGAAGTCGCGCCTGGCCTCGGCCATGGCGAACGACCCCAGGAGGAAGAACGCCTCGCGTGGCTCGGTGGCGATCCAGTTGGGGTTGCCCCTGCCCGCGTTGAGCATGGTGGCGGCCGACTTGTTGTCCTTCGCCAGGTCGATCAGCTCGTTCTTCAGCTCGAACGGGCTGAGCGACTCCCACTTCTTCTGCGTGTCGCGGTCAGTCATGGAATCCCCTAAGAGAGAAGGGCGACGATGATCGTGCCCCAGATCGTGAGCAGGGTGTTCCCGACGGCGTAGGGCACGGTGTAGCCCAGCACGGGGACCTGGCTCTTGGCTGAGTCGGTGATGGCGCCGATGGACGCGGTGGTGGTGAACGTCCCGGCGGTGACGCCGAGCGTGATCGGCACGGGCCACTTGTAGAGCAGCTTGCCGAGGTACATGACGACGAGCATCGGCAGGAGCGTGACGACGAGCCCGCTGAGCAGCAGCCCGAGCCCTTCCTGCTTGATGCCCGCGATGAAGTTGGGCCCCGAGGTGATGCCGACGATGCCGACGAACATGCACAGCCCGCCGGTGTTCATGATCCACTCGGCGGCGGGCGGGAAGCGGCCGAACGACGGGCGCTTGGCCCTGAGCCAGCCGAAGACGAGGCCCATGATGAGCGCGCCGCCGCTGGTGGTCAGCCCGATGTCGGCGCCGGCGATGGCGATGGTCGGGATGCCGATGAGGCCGCCGAGGAAGATGCCGAGCCCGACGTAGGAGAAGTCGGTCTCGTCGCTGGTCCTGTTGGGCGTGCCGACGTGCGGCACGGCCCGCTCCACCAGCTCGCGCGGCCCCTGGACGGTGATCTCGTCGCCCCGGTGGAGCTTGGTGTTGGTTCCGAGCGGCATCTCGATGCCCGCCCGCACCAGCTTGGTGATGAACAGGGCCCGCGCCTCAGGGTGCTCGGCCAGCTCCGCCGGCGTCTTGCCGTCGAGCTCCTTGCTGGTGATCACCACGGGCAGCGTCTCGATGTCGTACCCGAGCAGCGAGGGGTCGTCGATCTCCTGGCCCACCGCCGTCATCTCGCCGTGGATGAAGTCGGCGTGGTTGGCGGTCACGGTGACGACGTCGCCCGCGCGCAGGACGGTGTCCTGGGCGGTGAACGCCATGGTTTCGCCGCGCCGGTAGCGGAACAGGAAGATGCGCCGCCCGCGCGACTCGGCGAGCTGCTCGAACGCCGCCACGGTCGAGCCGTCCAGCTCGGAACCGGCGGTCACCTGGTAGGTGCGCCGCTCGAAGCGCCGGTAGGCGGGCGCGTCGTCCGGGTCCAGCGCGGTGCCGAGCTCCTTCTCCATGGTGCGGCAGTCGTCGACGAGGCTCTTGGAGCCGAGCATGCGCCAGGCGACCTGCGACAGGAAGTAGGCGGCAGCGGCGGTGCCGAACAGGTAGCAGACGGCGTAACCGACCGGGATCTGGTTGACGTAGGTGGCCTTCATGTTGGCCGGGATCGTGGCCGAGGCGTTGATCGCGTCGGTCGCGACGCCGATGACCGACGACTGGGTGAGCCCGCCGGCGAGCAGGCCAGCGCCCCAGCCTGGGCCGTACCCCATGAAGACGGCCATGCCCCAGGCCACGAGCAGGCCGACCACGCAGCCGACCACCGAGATGATCACCTGCGGGATGCCGTTCTTGGTCATCGCGGCGAAGAACTGCGGCCCGACCTTGAAGCCGAGCGCGAACAGGAACCCGATGAACGCGACGGTCTTGACCAGGTCGGGGATCTGGATGTCGAGCTGGCCGACGATCACCCCGGCGAGCAGGGTGCCGGTCACGGAGCCGAGCACGATGCCCTTGACCCCGATGCGGCCGATGAAGAACCCGAGCGCCATGGTCAGGAAGATCGCGATCTCCGGATGCTGGCGCATCGCGTCAACGAACCATGACCACATACGTCCCCCTTAGCGTTCAGGGGGAACGATCTGGACATTCCCTACGCGATCCGCCGTCAAACGATCGCCAGCGGGTTGATCGGGCTGCCCGTCCCCCCTTCGATGCGCAGGGGGGCCGCCACGAACACGAAGTCGCGCACCCCGGCCAGCTCCTCCAGCCACAACATCTCGATCAGGTGGATGCCGTGCCGGTGCAGCAGGATCAGGTGCAGGTCGTCGGCCAGGTCCTCGTCGGCGAGCTGGCGCGCGTTGAGCCCGCCGATCGCCGCGTTGTCGCTGGCCACTGCCGCCACGTCGCGCGCCGCCAGCCACCTGCCCGCGTCGGCGGACAGTCCCGGCTGCCCCGACCAGTACTCGTCAGGTGACCGTTCCCAGGTCAAAGGCCATCCCGTACGGATCACCGCCACGTCGCCCGGCAGCACGTCGGCATGGATCTCCTCCAGCAGCGAGGCGGAGATCCGGTAGGAGGCGGGCAGGTGGTCGAGCCCCAGGTGCGCGGGCACGTCGAACAGCACCCCCCTGGCCACCACCCCGCCAGCCTGCTCGATCCCGCACCTGGTGGCCCCGTAGGAGCGCACCCGGGCAGCGGGATGCCCGTTGTAGAGCTCGTCGCCCTCCCACATGTGGCAGAGCGCGTCCATGTGGGTGGTCGTGCCGTGATGGCTGACGACCAGCGCGTCGTCGGCCACCCGCAGCCCGGCGCCGATCGGCCGCATGCCCGCCGCGTAGTCGCCGCCGTCCAGCGCCATGAAGTGCTGCGGCAGCGGCCTGCCGCGCAGGTGCGGGACGCCTCTGTCCCTGATCGGCATGGACAGGCTGACCACCCGGCCGGTGCGCGCGCTCCCCAGAGCCCGCAGGACGACCTCCGGGGTGAGCAGGTTCAGCGTTCCTCGCTGGTCGTCTGGGCCGAATCGTCCCCAGTTGTTAGGCTCGGTAACCAAGTAAGCGCTTCCTTTCGTTCTGGAGGTCCCATGCTGTGCGATCCCCGCTTCTCGCGCGTGCAGGAGGTGTTCTCCCGCCACTTCGCCGAGGGCGAGGAGCTGGGCGCCGCGTTCGCGGTCTACCTGGACGGCGAGCTCGTGGTCGACCTCTGGGACGGGATCGCCGACCGCCACACCGGGCGGCCATGGGAGCGCGACACCCCCGTCTACGCCTACTCGTGCACCAAGGCGGTCACCGCGACCGTGCTGCTGCAGCTCGCCGCGCGCGGCCTCGTGGACGTCACCGCGCCCGTGGCCGAGGTGTGGCCCGAGTTCGCGGCAGAGGGCAAGGGGTCGGTCACCGTGGAGCACCTGCTGACCCACCAGGCGGGGCTGCCGGTGGTCGAGGAGGAGGTGCCGGTGGAGGAGTTCGAGGACCTCCCGGCCATCGCCGACCGGCTGGCCCGCCAGCGCCCGCTGTGGGAGCCGGGCACCGCGCACGGCTACCACGCGCTGACCTACGGCTTCCTGGTCGGCGAGGTGGTGCGGAGGGTGTCCGGCAAGTCGGTGGGCGAGCTGGTCGCCGCCGAGATCTCCGGCCCGCTCGGGCTCGACCTGTGGGTGGGCGTCCCCGACGACGTCATCCCCCGCACGGCCAGGCTCCAGGCGGGCGAGCGCCTGCCGGAGCCCACGGAAACGGTGGTCCCCACCGGGGACGACGCCTTCTCCAGGATGGCGGCCGCCTCGCGCGACCCGCAGAGCCTGATGAACCGGGCGCTCGGCAACCCGGGGATGCACCGGCTCAAGGGCGGCGCCAACCACCCGTCGATCCTGCGCGCCGGCTGGCCCGCTGCCGGGATGGTGACCACGGCGCGCAGCCTGGCCGGGTTCTACAAGGCGCTGATCGGCGGCGAGATCCTGCCGAAGGACACGCTGGCCGACGCCAGGCGGACCCGGGTGAACGGCCCCGACCAGGTGCTGTACATCGACAGCGCGTTCGGCCTGGGCTACATGACCGGCGCGCTGACCTTCTTCAACCCCTCGCCGACCGCCTTCGGCCACACCGGGATGGGCGGCTTCATCGGGCTGGGCGACGTCGAGCGCGGCGTGGCCCTGGCGTACACGATGAACAGGATGGCCAACGCCGTCTCCGGCAGCATGCGCGGCTACCGGCTGACCGAGGCGGTCTACCAGAGCCTCTGACCCGTTCATGCCATGGTCACGCCGCCGCTCACCGACAGGGTCTGGCCGGTGATGTAGGCGGCGCGCTCGGTGCACAGGTAGGCGACCAGCCCGGCCACGTCGCGCGGTTCGCCGAGCCTGCGCAGCGGGATGCCGCGGGCGATCTTCTCCACCAGGCCGGGCTTGTCCGCCGCCACCTTGCGCAACATCGGGGTGTCGGTGGGGCCGGGGCAGACGACGTTGGAGGTGACGTTCGCCCTGGCCGCCTCCCTGGCGAGCGTCTTGGCCAGGCCGAAGAGACCCGCCTTGGTCGCCGCGTAGGCGCCCTCGCCGCCGGAGCCCGCCCTGGCGCCGTCGGAGGAGACGAAGACGAGGCGGCCCCACTCCCGCTCGACCATGCCGGGCAGCAGCAGCTTGGTGAGCAGCATCGGACCGCGCAGGTTGACCTGCCACATGAGGTCCCAGTGCGCCGGGTCGCTGGTGGTGAACGGCTCGACGATCGACACGCCCGCGCAGTGCACCAGGATGTCGACGGGCCCCACCCGGTCGCAGAAGGCGGAGATGGACTCGGGCGAGGTCAGGTCGAACTCCGGCAGGTCGGCCACGACCACCCGGGCGCCCAGGGACAGCAGGTCGGTGCCGATGGCCGAGCCGATGGCGCCCGCTCCCCCGGTGACCACGGCGGTCCTGCCGTCGAGGCTCATTCCGTCCATGACGCCACCAGGTCCGCCGCCTTGGTCCTCCTGGCGAGCAGGCTGACGGTGTGGCGGAGTACGGCTTTCGCGTACTCGTCGGGGATCCCGGCGACGGCGTCGGTGACCACGGTGACCCGGTAGCCGAGGTTCACCGCCTCCAGGGCGAGGCCGGGGATGCCGAGGTTGAGCGAGAGCCCGACGGCCACCACGTGGGTGACGCCGAGCGACCTGAGCGTCATGTCGAGTGAGGTGCCGGTGAAGGGCGAGAACCCGTGGTAGCGGCGGCTCTCCAGGTCGGAGGGGTCACGCAGGCCCTCCAGGACCTCGACGGCCGGGGTGCCTTCGAGCATGTGCGCGGGATCCTTGAGCAGTCCGGCGATGAACGGGCAGTTGTCGGTGTGGGATCCGGCCCGGTCGGCGCGGAAGGCGGCGGTGCAGTGGATCACCGGTATGCCCGCCGCACGGGCCGCGGCGAGCACCTGGCCCACGTGCTCGACGACCCCGACGCGGGCGCAAGCAGCCACCAGGTCCGGAAATTTCGTGTGATCGCCGACGACTCCTCGCTGCATCTCCATGACCAGCACCGCCGTACCACCCACGAAGGCCTCCACTCAGCCGAGCGCTTGCTTGGTTGAGTCGGAGCCTACTACGGCTTGGGCAGCCGGGACGAGGCGAAGTCGTCCCCGTCCCCCACCACGCGCTTGATCGCGACCGGCAGGCCGTACGGATGCCCGCGCGCCGGGAGCGGCCCCGCGCCCGGGTCCTCGCGCAGCTCCTTCACCAGCGCCGCGCACAGCAGGAGCATGACGAGCACGAACGGCAGGGCCACCAGGATCGTGGCCTGCTGCAGCGCCTGCAGCCCACCGGCCAGCAGCAACACCAGCGCGACCGTGCCGATCAGCACGCCCCACATGATCACCAGCGCCCGCGGCGGGTGCAGCGAGCCGCGCGAGGACAGCGAGCCCAGGACGAGCGAGGCGGAATCTGCCCCGGTGACGAAGTAGAGGGCGATCAGCACGACCGCGATCACCGTCGTCACGGAGGCGAACGGCAGGTTGTCGAGCAGCGTGAACATCGCCGCCTCCGCGCCCTCCCCGATGGACTTGGCGAAGTCGACCGCCCCCGAGCGCTGCAGGGTGAGCGCGCTGCCGCCGGAGACGCAGAACCAGATCACGCTGGCCGCGCTCGGCACCAGCATGACGCCGACGATGAACTCCCTGATCGTCCGCCCGCGCGAGATGCGCGCGATGAACGCGCCCACGAACGGCGCCCACGACAGCCACCACGCCCAGTAGAAGATCGTCCAGGAGCCGAGCCAGGCCTTGTCCATGAAAGCCCCGGTCCTGGTCGCCATCGGGATCAGGTCGTTGACGTAACCGCCGACCGAGGCGGGGATGAGGTCGAGGATGGCCACCGTCGGGCCGAACACGAAGATCGCCAGGGCCAGGACGCCGGCCAGGTAGACGTTGGTGGTGCTCAGCCACTGCACGCCGCCGTGCACCCCGGTCGCGGCCGAGATGACGAAGGCGGCGGTCAGCACGACGATGATGACCACCTCCAGCCTGCGCCCGCTGAAGTGGAACAGCTCGTTGATCCCGTACTCCACCTGGAGCGCGCCGAGCCCGAGGCTGGTGGCGGTGCCGAAGACGGTGGCGAGCACGGCCAGCAGGTCGAGGGCGCGCCCGACGCCGACCCGCTTGCCGAACAGCGGCTCGAAGGCGGCGCTGAACTGGTTGCCGCGGCCCTTGCGGAAGGTCGAGTACGCCAGGGCGAGCCCGGTGATCGCGTAGATCGCCCACGGGTGCAGCGTCCAGTGGAAGAGCGTGTACTCCATCGCGGTGCGCGCCGCCTCCGGCGTGCCCGCCTCGATGCCGAGGCCCGGCGGCGGCTTGAGGAAGTGCGTCATGGGCTCGGCGACGCCGTAGAACATCAGGCCGATGCCCATCCCGGCGCTGAACATCATCGCCGCCCACGCCAGGTTGGAGAACTCCGGGGTGTCGTCGTCCTTGCCCAGGCGCACCTTGCCGTACCGGCTGAAGGCCAGCAGGACGGCGAGCACCAGGAAGAAGTCGGCCGCCACGACGAAGACCCAGCCCAGGTTGTCCAGCACCCAGGCGAGCGCGCCCGAGCCCGCGGCGTTGAGCGACTCGGTCGAGACGGCGCCCCAGACGACCACGCACAGCAGCACACCCACGCCGATGGCCAGCAACGGGACATCGGGCTTATGTGTTCGCATCTCTCCCCCAAATAGCTACAGAGCGTCATACCCCATTAACGAAGGGCGAAATATCTTCACTCGTGACAACCGGAACCCCGGGTGAGACCGTCAGATCCAAGACGACGTCTCCGGTTGGGGGTTCGTATTGGTCCCGGGGTATCGCGAAGTACGTCAGCTCGGCGCCGGCCGTACTGGACGGGTGTTCCTCTGCACCTACGAGGAGACCGGCGCCTATGTGGCGATCAAGTACCTCAACGCGACCCTGCGCAGAGACGCCGAGTTCATGGAGGGCTACCGGGCGGGCGCCAGGAAGCTCGTCGACGTCGACCAGCACAACGTCGTCAAGCTCTACGAGTACGTGGAGACGCCCACCAGGGCCGCCGTGGTCATGGAGCTGGTCGACGGCGTCTCGCTGCGCACGCTCCTGGCCGAGCACGGCAGGACCAGCCCGGAGGCGGCGCTGGCGCTGCTCAAGGACGTGCTGCTGGCGCTCGCCGCGCTGCACGGCGCCGGCGTGGTGCACCGGGACGTCAAGCCGGAGAACCTGCTGGTCCAGGCGGACGGCGCGGTCAAGCTCGTGGACGCGGGCGTGGTGGTGCACGCGGAGGAGCCCGGCGTGCCCGCCGGGAGCCCGCCGTACATGTCACCCGAGTTATGGACGGAAGGGACCGCCACCGCCTCCTCCGACCTCTACTCGGCCGCCTGCCTGCTGTTCGAGGGGGTGAAGGGCCGCCCGCCGTACAAGGCGGACGACGTGCCCGCGCTGCGCGACAAGCACCTGGTGGAGCCGGTGCCGCTGGAGGTCGTGCCGGACACGCTGCGCGACCTGCTGCGCCGCGGCCTGGCCAAGGACCCGGCCGTCAGGTACGGCTCGGCGACCGCGTTCGCCACCGAGCTGGAGGAGGACGCGGTCGCCGGGTACGGCCCGGACTGGGAGAAGCGCGGGCGGCGGCACCTGGCCGAGCTGGCCACGCTGCTGGCGCTGAAGTTCCCCCTGGCGCAGGCGGTGCCGTCGCCTGAGGAGCCGGTGGCCCCCAGGAGCGTGATGGCGCGGGTGCCGCAGTTGCCGCCGCACCTGTGGATCGCGGGGGGCGCGGTGGTGACCGTGCTGGTGGCGCTGCTGTTCACCCGCGGGATCTCCTCCGGCGCCGGAACCTTGCTGCTGCCGCAGAACAAGCCCTCGACGTCCGTCCAGCCGAGCTCCGTGCCCGTGGACGCCAAGACCACCCAGCCCGCCGCCACCCCCAAACCCACGCGCAAGCCATCGACCTCCGTCAAACCGACTCCTACCGCTACTGTCCGCACCTTCCCCCCGCCGACCCCGCCCGCC
Source organism: Nonomuraea sp. NPDC050556 (assembly GCF_044457355.1). Classification (NCBI taxonomy): domain Bacteria; kingdom Bacillati; phylum Actinomycetota; class Actinomycetes; order Streptosporangiales; family Streptosporangiaceae; genus Nonomuraea; species Nonomuraea sp. NPDC050556. The sequence continues at coordinate 312,314 of NZ_JBITGU010000007.1, forward strand.
GAGACCTTCTCCTCGGCCCCGGCCGCGCGCGTGCCCACGGTCCAGGCGGCCAGCATCGTCGGGTGGAGCGGCTCGGCGGGCGCGATCAGGATCGCCGCCGACGGTCCAGGCCCGGTACGGCTGAGCGTCAAGTACACGCGCAGGGACGGCGACGGCGCGGCCCGCGTCGTGCACTCCGAGGTCCAGGAGCTCAAGGGGAGGACCTCCTACACCCAGGGCGTGCTGCGCGACCCCGGCGACGTGGCCTGCGGGCACCGCGCCTACTTCGGCATCGTCGCCGCCACGGAACCGGCCGCGGCGAACGGCCCGCAGATCAGCGAGGTCGCCATCGACGGCCCGCCCTGCCCGACCCCCTCCGCCTCCCCCTCTCCCACCCCTTCCGCCTCGGAGACCTCGGCCCTGGGCACGCCCTCCCCCTCGCAGTTCTCCATGCCGGAGACGCCCGATCCCGAGCCCACCGAGTAGAGGGTTGTTCGGGAACCAAGCGTGCGCTAGCTTGGCAACCGATGGACCCCTTCTGGGCCGCCTGCGGGCGCGGCGAACTGGTGATTCAGCGGTGTACGGCCTGCGACAGGCGGGTGCACCTGCCCGCTGCCTCGTGCCCGTGGTGCGGAGGTGGCGAGCTTCTCTTCGAGCCGGTCTCCGGGCTGGGCACCGTCCACACCTTCACCGTCGTGCACCGGGGTGGGCCCTTCACCGCCGCCTGGGTGGACCTGCCCGAGGGCGCCCGCGTCTTCGGCCACGTCGTCGGGTGCCCGCCCGGCGAGGTGCGGATCGGGATGCCCGTGCGGGTGACGTTCGTGGACGACCTACCGCATTGGAGGCCCGTATGAGGCTGGGCAACGTGCTGATCCCCGTGGCCGACCTGGACGAGGCGATCGCGTTCTACGGGCTGCCGGTGAAGTTCCGCGACGGCTCGCGGTTCGCCGCGCTCGACGGGGGCGGCGTCACTGTCGCGCTGGCCGGGCCGTCCGAGCACGTCACCGATGGTGTGGCCGCGTCGTACAAGGTCGACGACGTGTCGCTGGCTGTCGAGGAGCTGACGGAGCGGGGTGCCGTCGTGGTCAGGGAGCCCGAGGCGGGGCCGCACGAGATGCGGGCCGTACTGCGTGATCCCTCAGGAAACGTCTTCGTGCTCTATTCGTCTCTCTAGGAGGCTCCCCGTGGCGCGATCACCCTACGGAAACTACGGCTACGCGATCCTGACCGCAGGGGCGCTGCGCACACCGGACAAGGTGGCGCTCACCTACTGCGGCGAGCAGACCTTCACCTACGACGAGCTGAACCGGATCGTCAACCGGCGGGCCAACGCCCTGGCCGCGCTCGGCGTCGGCGCGGGGCAGAAGGTCGCCGCGCTGCTCAACGAGACGCTGCAGGTGGCCGAGGTCTACCTGGCGCAGGCCAAGCTCGGCGCGGTCACCGCGGCCATGAACCCCTACTGGCCGGTCGAGACGCTGCAGGCGGTCGTGGCCGCGTCCGGGTGCACGGCGTTCGTCTACGACTCGACGGTCGCCGAGGTCGTGGAGCGCATCCGGCCCTCGCTGCCTGGCATCGCCACCTGGATCGACGCGGCCACGCTCGACCACCCGTCCGACGAGGAGCCGGAGCTGGGCGGGTTCGGCGACGACCCCCTGGCGCTCTACTACACCTCGGGCACGACCGGGCTGCCCAAGCCCGTCGTGCACACGCACGCGTCGTCGCTGGCCACCGCGCAGATCTGGCTCGACGTGCCGCGCTCCCCCTCAAGCGTCTTCGGGACCGGGGCGATCATCTGGGGCATCGGGTTCCCGGCGATCGTCGGGCCGGCGCTCTACGCGGGGATGCGGCTGGTGCTGGAGCAGGACTGGGGTCCGGCCAACTTCCTGCGGGTGGTGCCGCGCGAGAAGGTCACCCACGTGTCGCAGATCCCGTCGTTCTACGCGGCGCTGCTCGGGTCCTCCGACCACGAGGCCGTCGATCTGTCGTCGCTGCAGGTGATCATGCTGGGCGGGGAGCCGCTGACCGGGACGATGCTCTCCCGGATCAAGGACCGGCTGCCTTCCGCCGGGGTCTACTCCTACTACGGGCAGACCGAGGCGCCCTACACCTGCTTCGGGCGGGTGGACGACGGCTCGACGCCGCTGGGGGCTTCGGGGCGCGCACGCACCGGCTGTGCCGTACGGATCACCGACCCGTCGGGCGCCGGGGTGGTCGGGGAGGTCGGCGAGATCAACCTGGCAGGGCCGCACCGGATGGCCGGGTACGACGGGCTGCCCGACAAGACGGCCGAGGTGATGCGCGGCGAGTGGTACGTCGGCGGCGACCTCGGGACGCTGTCGGCCGACGGGGTGCTGCAGGTGCTCGGGCGGCGCGAGGACGCGATCCTCAAGGGCGGCGTGTGGACGCAGCCCGTGGTGGTGGAGGAGGCGGCCGCGGGGCTCGACTCCGTGGCCGAGGCCGGGGTGGTCGGGGTGCCCGCGCACGTCGAGGGCGCCGCGCCGGTGGCGCAGAAGATCCTGCTCGCGGTGGTGGCGCGGGCGGGGCACTCGCTGGACGCCGCCAAGGTGGCGCTGGCGCTGTCGGAGTCGCTGCCCGCGCACCAGCAGCCTGACCACATCGAGGTGGCGGAGTCGCTGCCGCACTTCGAGGACGCCTCAGGCGGGCCGGGCAAGCTGCTGCGGCGGGAGATCCGCGAGAAGTACGGCCACCTTGTCGACTGACCGCCTGCTGCGGGAGGCGGGCATCCCCACCCCCCGCAGCATCGTCCTCCCGTCGCCCGCCCTCGCGGACCTCGCGGAACCCTTGGTCCTCAAGGCGTTCGGGCCTGAGCTGGTCCACAAGTCCGATGTGGGCGCGGTCGTCCTGGGGCTCACCCGTGCCGAGATCCCCGCCGCTGTTTCCGCGATGGCCGCGAGCCTGCCCGTGACCCCCGAGGGTTTCCTGGTGCAGGAGCAGGCGCCGTCCGGGGTGGAGCTGATCGTCGGTGTGGTCAGCGACCCCGGGTTCGGCCCGGTGCTCCTGACCGGCCTCGGCGGCATCTGGACCGAGGCGTTGCGCGACACCGCGCTGCGCCTCTGCCCGGTGTCCGAGCCGGACGCGCGCCAGATGCTGGCCTCCCTGCGGGGTTCACCCCTCCTGTACGGCTACCGCGGCGGCCCTGCCGTCGACGTGGACGCCGTGGTGAAGGTGCTGCTCGCGGTGGGCGGGGACGGCGGGCTGTGGGAGCGCCTGGAGCTGGGCGAGTTCGAGATCAACCCGCTGATCGCCACCCCCTCCGGCGTCGTCGCGGTGGACGCCCGCCACCTCCCCTTCCCCGCGGAGAAGTCATCGGACGAGAGCCCTTCCACGGACTTCACCCGGCTGTTCGAGCCACGACGGGTGGCCGTCGTCGGCGCCTCCACGACCAGGCCGAACTTCGGCAACATGTTCCTCGACTTCTACCGGGCCGCGGGTACGCCCGTGGTGGCCGTCCATCCCACGGCCACGGAGATCGGCGGCGTCCCCGCTGTGACGTCCCTGGCCGAGGCGGGCGCCGACTACGCGCTGGTCGCCGTCCCTGCCGACCGGTGCGCGGACGTCGTGCGCCAGGCCGGCGACACCGCGTTCGTGCAGGTGATGAGCGGCGGGTTCGCCGAGACGGGCAACCAGGACCTGGAGGCGGCGCTGGTCGACGCGGCCCGCTCGGCGGGCGTACGGCTGCTCGGGCCCAACTGCATGGGCGTCTACAGCCCGCGCGGGCGGCAGACGTTCGTCGGCGGCGGGCTCGGCGAGCCCGGCTCGATCGCGCTGATCTCGCAGAGCGGCGGGCTGGCCGGAGAGGTCATCAAGGTCGGTGAACGGCGTGGCCTGCGGTTCAGCCGCGTCGCCACCGTGGGCAACGCGGCCGACGTCACCCCGGCCGAGCTGCTCCGCTGGCTGTCCGCCGACGCGGAGACCTCGGCCGTCGGCATGTACCTGGAGGACCCCCGCGAGGGCCGCGCCCTCTTCGAGGCGCTCTCCTCGGCGGACCTGCCCGTGGTGCTGCTCGTCGGCGGGCGCAGCGTGCAGGGCCAGCGGGCCGCCGCCTCGCACACGGGCGGCATGGTGAGCGACGCCCGCATCTGGCAGGCCCTCGCCGACCAGACCGGCGCGACGCTGGTGAGCAGCCAGGAGGACCTGATCGGCGCGCTGGCCTATTTCCAGGCCCACGCGAACCGGCTGCTGCCCGGCTCCGGGGCGCTCGTCATCGGGCCCAGTGGTGGGGCGAGCGTGCTGGCCGCCGACGCGTTCGACCGCCAGGGGCTCGCGCTCGGCCCGCTCCCCCGGGAGGCGCTCGACGACCTGCGGGCGCTCGGGCTGGGGGTGGGGAGCTCGCTGGCCAACCCGCTGGAGATCCCCGTCGGCCCGCGCGGCAGGGCGGCGCTGGCCGGGGAGGCGATCGCCGCGATCGTCCGGCGGGAGCCGTACGCCGACGTGGTCGCGCACGTGAACGTGCAGAGCTTCTTCACCTACGGCGACGCGGCCGGGCCGCTCTACGACTACGCCGAGCACCTGGCGCGGGCGCAGCGCGACCTCACCAACACCAGGATCACGCTCGTCACCAGGAACGCGGAGTTCGCGCCCGACGGTGTCGAGGACGAGGTCAGGGCGATCGCCGCCGGGATCCCCGTCTACCGCTCCATGGAGGCGGCGGCGGTCGCCGTACGGGCGGGTCAACGTTTCTGTGGAGGCAACGATGGGACTGCTTGACGGCAAGGTCGCGCTGATCACCGGCGGGGCGCGCGGGATGGGCGAGGCGCACGTGCGGCTCTTCCTCGAAGAGGGAGCGCAGGTGGTGTTCGGCGACGTGCTCGACGAGGAGGGCAAGGCGCTGGCCGAGGAGACCGGGGCTGTTTACGTGCATCACGACGTGACGAGCGTGGAGGACTGGTCGCGGGCGGTGTCGACGACCGTGGGGACGTACGGCAGGCTGAACATCCTGGTGAACAACGCCGGGATCCTGAAATTTCGCCGCATCGCCGATATGTCGCCTGAGGACTTCGACCGGATCATCTCGGTCAACCTCAAGGGCACGTGGCTGGGGGTGAAGTCGGCGATCGAGCCCATGAAGGCGGCGGGTCGCGGCTCGATCGTGAACATCTCGTCCATCGAGGGCTTCATCGGCGCGGAGGGCATGTCGGCGTACGCGGCCTCGAAGTTCGGCATCCGCGGCGTGACGAAGGCGGCGGCCAGGGAGCTGGCCCGCTTCAAGATCAGGGTCAACTCCGTGCACCCCGGGGCCATCAACACCTCGATGGCCCTGGACCCCGAGATCATGGCCGAGGTGGACGCCGACGCGTTCCTGAAGTCCATGGTCATGAAACGCTTCGCCAAGCCGATCGAAGTGTCACACGTGGTTGCTTTCCTCGCCTCCGACCGCGCCAGTTACTGCACAGGCAGCGAGTTCACCGTCGACGGCGGCCTCCTCACGGGCGCCGGTTACTAGTCCTGCGTCGGGTGCGGGTGACCTCCATGGGGTCCACGCGTGACCATGTCGCGGCGAGTTCCACCGAGTGCGCGCGCCCTCCCGCAACGTGCGTGAGGGCGTGGGCCGCCGCCGCGTCGGGGTCGTGGTCGGCGATCGCCTCGTAGAGGGCGTGGTGTTCCGCGCACTGCTCGCCCGGGTCGCGGTCGACGGTCAGGCGGAAGAGCCACCGCAGCCGCGCCTCCAACGGCCGCATCAGGTCGCGCAGCAGCGCGTTCCCCGACACGTCCACCACCGCCGCGTGGAACGCCGCGTTCGCCAGCGCCATCCCCCGGGCGTCACTCTCCCCCGTGGCGCGATCCGCCTCGGCGAGCACCTCGCGCAGCCGTACGAGATCAGCGGAAGAAGCCCGCTCCGCGGCCAGCCGCGCCGCCAGCACCTCCAGGCTCTCCCGCACGTCGAAGAAGTCCGCGACGTCGTCCGGCGTGAACGGGCTGACCAGCACCCCCCTGCGCGGCACCACCACCACGAGCCGCTCCGCCTCCAGCCGCCCCAGCGCCTCGCGCACCGGGATGCGCGACACCGCCAGCTCCGCCGCCAGGTCCCGCTCGATCAGCCGCTGCCCGGGCGTGAGCTCGCCCTCGACGATGCGCTCCTTCAGCGCCTCGTAGACGGCCTCGCGCACGGTGGACATGCGCCCCAGACTACCCACGCACCCCGCCGTGGATGTTGACTGCTGCCATGAGCAACCTGGGCGACCACCAGCTGGGCATCTACCTGTCGGGCATGTTCGACGGCAAGACGCCCGACATCACCACGGACCTGGCGGCGCTGGAGGACCGGGCGCGCGAGGTGCTGAGTCCTCAGGCGATGGGATACATCGTGCCCAGCGCCGGTCACGGCGAGACGGCGCGCGCCAACCGGGCCGCTTTCGACCGCTGGCGGATCGTGCCGCGCATGCTCCGCGGCGTCGCCGCCCAGCGCGACCACTCGACCACCGTGCTCGGCACCACGATGCCCGCTCCGGTGCTGATCGCCCCCGTCGGGGTCCAGACGCTCGCGCACCCGGACGGCGAGCTGGCCACGGCGCGCGCCGCAGCCGCGGTCGGCGTGCCGTACATCCACTCGACGGCGGCCGCGCACACCTTCGAGCAGGTCGCGGAGGCGAACGGGGACGGGCAGCGCTGGTACCAGCTCTACTGGCCGACCGACCAGGACGTGTGCCTCAGCTTCCTGCGCCGCGCCAGGGCCGCCGGGTTCACCACGCTGGTCCTCACGCTGGACACGACGCTGCTCGGCTGGCGTCCCGCCGACCTGGACCGCGGGTTCCTGCCGTTCCTGCACGACGTCGGCCTGGCCAACTACCTGAGCGACCCCGCGTTCCAGGAGAAGGCGGGCGGCTCGCCGACCATGCACTGGGCGCAGATGTTCCCCCACCCGGGGCTGAGCTGGGACGACCTGCCGTTCCTCCGCGACCACTGGGACGGGCCGATCGTGCTCAAGGGCATCGTCTCCGTCGAGGACGCCCGGCTGGCCGTACGGCACGGCATGGACGGCATCGTGGTCTCCAACCACGGCGGGCGCCAGGTGGACGGGGCCGTCGCGGCGCTCGACGCGCTCGGGCCGATCGCCGAGGCGGTCGGCTCCGACCTGACGGTCCTGTTCGACTCCGGGGTGCGGACGGGCGCGGACGTGGTCAAGGCGCTGGCGCTCGGGGCGCGTGCCGTACTCCTGGGCCGGCCGTTCCTCTACGGGCTCGCGCTGGGCGGGCAGCAGGGCGTCGAGCACGTGTTGCGCTGCCTGCTGGGCGAGCTCGACATCACGGTCGCGCTCTCTGGCCACAGCAGTTGCGGCGAGCTGAGCCGGGCCTCGCTTCAGGCCCAGTGAGTGGGCGTGATGAACAGGCCGGTCGCCTCGACGAGGACGGTGCCGTCCGGCAGCGCGATGCGGCCCTCGGCCCAGGTCTTGCGACCCTCCGACGTGGTGTGCTCCGCCGTCGCCACCAGCGGCCTGCCGTACGGCACGGGCCGCCTGTAGCGCAGCGTGAGCGTACCGGTCATGCCCGCCAAGCCTGCGTTGGCCACGGCCTGGCCGAGGAGGTGGTCGAGGATCATCGCGCTGATGCCCCCGTGCACTCCGGCGGGCGGGCCCTCGTGGAGGGGGCGGAAGACGACGTCGGCGCTGACGCCGTTGTCGTGCCTGTCGACGACGAGGGGCAGGGCGTAGGGGTTGGCGCCGCCGGTGACGGCGTTGCCGAGGTGGCGCAGCGTGCCGTCGGGGGCGATCTCGAAGGGCTGCGGCGACGTGCGGCTCTTCGCCTGGAGGCGGGTGGTCAGGTCGGCCAGCCGGGTGGTGATGTCCAGCAGCTCGTCCTCGCCCACGTCGGTGAGGGCGACGGCGTCCATGAGGTCGCGCGTCTGCTGGGAGAGGCCGCACAGCGCGGCCAGGCGGGAGTCTGCGACCTCAAGCGTCATGCGGACATACTAGAACACGTTCTACCGAATCGCATTCGATTCCACGGAGGCCCGCGAAGGAGGGGGCGGATCGGGGCCGCAGAGGCGGGTTGGTAGATCTTTTTATGCTTTGTCTTCTTTGTCGGGAAATCTCTGGCAAGCTCTTGACCTGCAGTTTCCCAACAGGCCGCGCCTTGACACTTTCTTGAAGTTGGCTTGACCTGCTCTTTTGTCACGGTAGCCTCCCTCTTCACGGAAGATGACGACTGACGCGGAAGGTCCCCCACGCTTCCATGACCCCGGAGATGCAGAAGTTCATCGACCTCCTCGAGAGCCAGCTCGGCTACTCCGAGAAGGGCGATGCCTACACCAAGTTCGGCGACTGGTACGGCAAGAACGTCGAGTTCGACGCCGACTACTCCTCGGCTCCCTGGTGCGACATGTACCTCTCCTGGGCCGCGCACAAGCTCGGCTACGAAGACTGGATCGGCCAGTTCGCCTGGACCGTCGCGCACGCGGAGTGGTTCAAGGAGAACGACGCCTGGGGCACCAAGCCGAAGCCCGGCGCGTTCGTCTTCTACGACTGGGGCGGTTCCAACGACGTCGACGAGATCGACCACGTCGGCATCGTCACCAAGGTCGAGGGCGACAAGATCTTCACGATCGAGGGCAACATCGACGGCGGCGTCGCCAAGCGCAAGGAACGGGACACCAGCAAGGTCGTCGGGTACGGATATCCGGAGCAGATCAAGGCCAGGCTCGACGAGGTCGCGCTCAAGGAGGCGGCCAAGCAGGCCGAGGAGGCCGCTCCCGACGTCCAGGTGGGCGAGGTCGAGCAGGCGGAGCCCGAGCAGCCCGAGGTCAGCGACTTCATCCCGGAGAGCGGGTCGGGCGAGCAGCACCAGGGCCCGGTGATCGTCAAGACCACGAAGCCGGTCAAGCCCAAGCAGGCCACCGCGTCACCGGCGCCGACCCCGCGCAAGGGCAAGCACGCCAAGCCCGCCACGGCCGACACCAACGCCGTGACCCAGACCGGCCCCCTGCCCGTCATCACCACCGCCTCGGCGCCGATCGGCGCGCCCTCGCTCAGCTCCCCCGCCCTTGTCGGCACCGCGCTGGTGGCCGCCCTGGCCGTCCTGGCCGTGGCCAAGACCCGGCAGCTCCGCGTACGGCTCGCCCCCGCTGCGCGCACCGCCGCGCCCGCGCCCACGGGCGGCCGCCGACGCAAGCGCCGCCCCACCCTCACCCCGGTGGAGCCCATGGCCGCCGGGCTCAAGACCATCGAGGCCCCGCTGCTCGCCGCCCCCGTGGCCGACGCGCCCCTGGACCTCGCGCGGACGACCCCGCTGGAGGTCACCGCGGCCACCCTGCGCCAGGAGGCCCACGAGGCGGCCGCCGCCCTGGAGCGCGGGGCCAGCTTCGACGCCTTCACCCCCGCGGGGAGACGCGCCACGAACGAGGCCTTCGACGAAATGGTCGCGGGCGTGCGGGAGTCGTTCGACGCGCTGGAGCAGGGCATGCTCGACGAGCGCGCTTACCGGGGCAGGAGGCGCCTGCGCGAGCACCCGGCGGAGGCGACCTTCTCCCACGACACGAGGGGCCAGCGCCACCGCACGCACGAGCCCGCGTTCACCCAGGACGCCCCTTTGCGCGGCCGCCGCCACCGCCCCCAGCCCGAACTCGCCGGGGTGAGCGCCGGGGCCCAGCAGGAGCCGCCACGCAGGCGCACCACCAACCGCGGCCGCCACCGCGCCTAGAGGCCGTAGTCGGCGGCGAAGCGTTCGAGGGCGGGGACGGCGTCGCGGGAGCGGGTCCACGGCCGGACGATGAGCCGGTCGGCACCGAGGCGCTCCCAGGCCGGGATCTCGCCGGGCGACGACAGCTCGTAGGCGTGGACGGTGACGGAGAAGGGCCGCGAATCCCGCAACAAGGCCAGGCGGTCCAGTTGGGGAACGATCGAGTCCAAGGTGTGGGGCATGGAGATCCAGCCGTCGCACAGGGTCGCCGCTCGGCGCAGAGCCGCTGCGGATTCGCCGCCCGCCAGGATGGGCAGCCGCGCCTGCACGGGTTTCGGCTCGAAGGCGACCTCGGGGAAGTCGTAGAACCGGCCCTTGTGGGCGACCACGGGCGCGGACCACAACTCCCGGGTGATCGCGATCGCCTCGTCCAGGCGCGCCCCGCGGGTCGCGAAGTCCACCCCGGCCGCGTCCCATTCGCCCCGGTACCAACCGGCGCCCACCCCGCAGACGGCCCGGCCCCCCGACACCACGTCCAGCGTGGCGAACGCGCGGGCCGACACGAACGGGTGGCGCAGCGCGTAGAGGTGCACCGCCGTACCCAGCCTGACGCGCGTCGTCAGCCCGGCCAGCCAGCACAGGTAGGCGGGCGCGTCGAACAGCGGCGTCGCGGGCTTGATCCCGGGGTCGGACGTGCCCGGGTAGACCGCCGTCGACAGGTCGGTGGCGAAGACCAGGTGCTCGGGCACCCATACCGACTCGAACCCCAGCGCGTCGGCCGCGACCGCGACGTCCTTCCACGCCGCCGGGTGCAGGAGCCCGAGCGGCACGCCGTACCGCATCAGGGCCACCGTCCCGGCGGCAGCGTGCCCAGGATGGCGGCGCGCAGCCGCGCCCGGTGGACGGCGACGCCGCCGAAGGCGGCGGTCAGCGACCACACGCGGGCCAGCCAGAACCGCAGGTCGAGCTCGTGCGTGTAGCCGATCGCCCCGTGCACCTGCAGCGCGACCCTGGCCGCCCGCTCGGCCGCCTCGCCCGCCGACACGAAAGCGGCCGAGCTGTCGCGCGCCCCCGTCGGCAGGTCGACCGACAGCGCGGCGCGGTGGACGAGCGGCGCGGCGAAGTCGACAGCGACGGCCACGTCGGCGAGCTGGTGCTTGACCGCCTGGAAGGCGCCGATGGGGCTGCCGAACTGGGTGCGGGTCCTGGCATAGCCGACCGTGGTGTCCAGCAGGTGGCGCGCGACCCCGATGAGCTGCGCCGCCGTCGCCACGACCGCCCGTTTCGAGGCCTGTACGGCGGGCCGCCGCAGGGGCGTCGCCTCGCCGAACGACACCCCGAACAGGTGCCTGCACGGATCGGCGCTCGGATACGGCGTGAGCCGTACCAGGTCGCGGGAGACCAGGCTGCGCCCCACCACGAGCAGGTCGGCGAGGTCGGCGTCGAGCGCGTAGGTCTGGTCGGCGAGCAGCACGCTCACCCGCAGCTCGCCCGAGGCGAGCTTGGCCAGCGAGTCGTCCTCCAGGAGGTACGGCGCGGCCACGGCGGTCTCCACGAGCGGGCCGGGCAGGCAGGCGCGCCCGGTCTCCTCCAGCGCGGCGACCATGTCCACCAGCTCCAGCCCGAGCCCGCCGAACTCCTGTGGCACGAGCAGCCCGAAGAACCCCAGGGAGGCCAGTTCCGCCCATGCGGGCAACCGTTCCGCGCGCAGGGCGGCGGGCGGGCAGTGGGCGCGTAACACGTCGCGCACGGTCCCGGCGAGCGCCAGCTGGTCGTCGGTGAAGGTGAAGTTCATCGCGGCAACCCCAGGACCCTCTCGGCGATGATGTTGCGCTGGATCTCGTTGGTGCCCGCGTAGATGGGCCCGGCCAGCGAGAACAGGAACCCGTCCAGCCAGGGCGTCTGCGCGGCCCGCTCGCCGAGCAGTTCCATGGCCAGGGTGTGCATGCGCACGTCGAGCTCGGACCAGAACACCTTGCCCATGCTGGAGGCGGAGCCGATCTCCCTGCCGTCGGCGAGCCTGCGCGCGGTGGCGAAGGTGTGCAGGCGGTAGGCCTCGGCGTCGATCCAGGCCCTGGCCGCGCGGTCGGCCAGCACGGGGTCCTGGCTCTCCGCCGCGAGAGCGAGCAGCCGGTCGGCCGTGGCCAGGAACCGCCCCGGGCTGCGCAGGGCCAGCCCGCGCTCTGAGGAGGTGGTGGCCATCGCGATGCGCCAGCCCTCGCCGACGCCGCCGAGCACGTCCGCGTCGGGGACGAAGACGCCGTCGAAGTGCAGCTCGGCGAAGCCGTTCTCGCCGTCGAGCTGGGCGATGGGCCGCACGTCGACCTCGTCGAGGGGGAACAGGAAGTAGGTGAGCCCCCGGTGCCTGCCCTCGTCCGAGGTGCGGAACAGGCCGAAGCCGTGGGAGGCGTAGGCCGCCCGCGAGCTCCACGTCTTGTGCCCGTGCAGCAGCCACCCCCCGTCGGTCCGTACGGCACGCGAGGCGAGCGCGGCGAGATCGCTGCCCGCCTCGGGCTCCGACCAGGCCTGCGCCCAGACGTCGTCGGCCCTGGCCATCCTGGACAGGTAACGTTCGCGCTGGGCGGGAGTGCCGAAGGCGAACAGGGTGGGGGCGAGCAGGAAGATGCCGTTCTGGCTGACCCGCCCTGGAGCTCCGGCCGCCCAGTACTCTTCCTCGAAGATCAGCCATTCGATCAGCGAGGCTCCGCGCCCGCCGTACTCGGAAGGCCACGAGACCACGGACAGCCGCGCTCCGGCGAGCTGCGCCTCCCACGCGCGGTGCGCCTGGAAACCCTCAGGGGTGTCCATGGACGGCACCTCCCGGGGGACGTGCTGCGCCAGCCAGTCGCGCGCCTCCGCGCGGAAGTCCTGCTCGGCCCGGGAGAAGTCGAGATCCACTCCACCAACCTAGCGCACGCTTGGTTACTCTGCCAGGATCGTGTCCATGCTGCTGGCAGGCAAGGTCGCCGTGATCACCGGAGCGGGCCCTGGACTGGGCAGGACGCTCGCCACCCTGATGGCCCACGAGGGAGCCACGGTGGTGCCGGTCGCCCGCACCCCGCACGGGATCCCCGGCGAGGTGTGCGCCGACGTCACCGACCCGGCCCAGATGCGCGACCTGGCTGAGCGGGTGCGGGCCGACGTGCTGGTCAACGCGGCCTTCCCGGGCACCCATCGCCGCAACATTCTGGATATGTCGGTTATAGATATGTTGGACTGGCAAAGAGCCGTAAATATCGGTGCTTATGGCACCTTGGTGGCCTGCCGGTTCTTCGCGCCGCACATGGTCGCGCGGGGCGAGGGGGCGATCGTCAACGTCACCTCCATGTCCTCGCGCAAGGGCTACGCGGGACGCAGCGACTTCGCCGCGGGCAAGGCGGCCGCTCACCTCCTGTCCCACTGCCTGGCCGACGAGCTCGGGCCGTCCGGGGTGCGGGTCAACTGCGTGGCGCCCGGCTGGATCGCCAGCGAGGTGCTCGACGACTGGATGCGCGCCAGGGCCGACGCCGAGGGCGTGCCGTACGAGGAGATCAGGGACAGGGACGTGCGGGCGATGGCCCTGCGCCGGATCGCGACCGAGGAGGACGTCGCGCGTGCGATCATCTTCCTCGCCTCCGACCAGGCCAGGGCCATCACCGGCGCCACGATCGACGTGAATGCCGGTCAGTTGTTCACGTGACGCTGAGCTTGTCGACATTGGGGCCGCCGGTCGAGCCGGTGCCTGTCGCCCTGATGGTGTTCGCGCCTGCGGCGAGGGTCACGGTGAGCGTCTTGACGGCCCAGGTGTCCCAGTTGGTGGTAGGGGTGAAGCTGACGCTTCCGACCACGGTGCCGTTGACGGAGATGTCCACCGGTCTTGCCGTCGTCGTGCCGTTGGCGTACCTGATGGACAGGGTCGCCGCGCCGCCGCCGGTCACGGACCACTCGATGTAGCCACCCGCCGCGTTGACGTAGTCGACGAAGCCGGTGCCGGTGAAGCCCGTGTGGTTGGTGAAGACGCCCGCCTGGGAGAGCACGGCGTCCTCGGCCTGGTAGTCGGCTCCGGCGGAGGTGATCGTGATCTTGTCGACGTTGGGGCCGCCGGTCGAGCCGGTGCCGGTCGCCCTGATCGTGTTGGTGCCGGAGGCGAGCGTGACGGGGAGCGTCTTGGTCTCCCAGGTGTCCCAATTCGCCGTCGGAGTAAAGACGATATTTCCTACGACCGTGCCGTTGACGGAAATATCCACCGGCCTGGAGGTCGTCGTGCCGTTGGCGTAACGGACGGCCAGCGTCTTCGGGCCGCCGCCGGTCACGGACCACTCGATGTAGCCTCCAGCCGCGTTCACGTAGTCGACGAAGCCGGTGCCCGTGTATCCCGTGTGGTTGGTGAAGACGCCCGCCTGGGAGAGGACCGCGTCCTCGGCCTGGTAGTCAGGACCCCCGCCGGTTCCCCCGGTCACCGTCAGCGTGTAGGTCGCCGTGGCGCCGCCGCCGCTGATCGTCACCGGATACGTGCCCGGCGCGGTGGACGCGGTCGTGGTGAAGGTGACCGTCGAGCTCTGCCCCGTCTGCACGGTCGGCGGGTTGAACGTGGCGGTCGCGCCGGTCGCCGAGAAGGTGATCGACTGCGCCGCGCCCGCGGTGGTGACCGTGGCCGTCGTGCTGCCGCCGGGCGCGACCGAGCCTGAGGCGGGGCTCACGCCGAGGGTGACGCCGCTGGCCGGGGTGAACGTCCACTGGGCCGAGGAGCCCGAGCAGCTGCCCGCCACGACGCTGGTGCCCGACTGGCGGAAGCAGTACTGCCCGCTCTGGATGTCGGTGATCGTGCCGTCCGGATTGATCGACCACTGCTGGGCCGGGCCGCCGGTACAGGTCTGCATCACGATGTTGCTGCCCGACTTGGCGGCGCACTTGCTGTTGTTCTCCAGGAACGCCCCATGGAAGGTGAACCGCTGGGCGGCACTGCCGTTGCACGCCGCCGTCTTCACCGCGGTGCTCTGGACCTCCATGCACTGACCGGATGAGCCGTTCTTGTACTGGCCGATCGTGACGTTCGGCTGCGCCCCGCCGTAGCACGCGCCGGTCGAGGTGTTGAAGATCGGCGTCGGGTCGACGACCTCGGACGAGCCCGGGTTGACGATGACCGGTTCGAGGGTCGGCGTCCCGTTGCTGTTGTAGTGGGTGAGCGCGTCCTCGCAGTCGATGGCGTCCATCGGGTCGCCGCCCTCGCCGCCGAGCCACAGGTCGAAGTGCCAGAGGCCGGGCCCGCCGTTGGGGCCCTCGCCGCTCCAGTCCTCACCGCACTCCTGGCAGGAGTCCTCCATGATGAAGTACTTCTTCACCCGCGGCACGTAGATCTTCGTCCCTGGCGCCGCCTCGGCCGAGGAGGTGGCGAAGGTGATCGGGTCGGCGTAGGTGCCCTTGCCGCCCGCCTCGTCGTGAATGCGGGGATAGGAGATGTCACCTCCCGGCGGGGTGTTGTCCCACCAGCCGTAGAAGGTGAGGAAGGTCTGCTGCGTGGTCGCCGCGTAGGCGGGAGCGGCGATCAGCGTCGCCGCGAGCAATGCGAATAAGGCAAGCAGCCGCTTGGTCATGACCGCAGAATCGATCCGATGATTCGCCGAGTCAAGAGAGTTCGATAGGAAACTTACCTAACAATCTGGCCGAGTAGCGGGATTCTCCACCGACCTGTCCCTATGGTGGAGGAAGCCCACCTCACCTGGTCAGGGATCGGGTTGTTACCGTGCTCCCCATGTCTTTCCGAGAAGCCCTGGACGCCGCGCTGCCGCCCGGACGCGTCGCCGACGACCCCGACGTCGTCGCCGCCTACTCGCGCGACCAGGCCGCCTGGGCGCCCGTCGGCCGCGCGGCCGTCCTGGTACGGGCCGCGGACACCGACGAGGTGCGCAGGGTGGTCGAGGTCTGCGCGGCGCACGGCGTGCCGATCGTCCCCAGGGGCGCGGGCACCGGCCTGTCCGGCGGCGCCAACGCCGTCGACGGCTGCGTCGTGCTCGCCCTCGACGGCATGAACCGCATCCTCGAGATCGACGAGCGCGAGCAGCTCGCCGTCGTCCAGCCGGGTGTCGTGAACGACGACCTGCGCGCGGCCGTCGCGGAACACGGCCTCTGGTACCCGCCTGACCCGGCCAGCTCGCCCTGGTCCACGATCGGCGGCAACACCGCGACCAACGCCGGCGGCGTGTGCTGCGTGAAGTACGGCGTCACCCGCGACTACGTGCTCGGCCTGGAGGCCGTGACCGGCAGGGGCGAGGTCGTACGGCTGGGCCGCAGGACGCGCAAGGGCGTGGCGGGCTACGACCTGGCCGGGCTCTTCGTCGGGTCAGAGGGCACGCTCGGGGTGATCACCGAGATCACCGTGCGGCTGCTCCCCCTGGGCGACCGGGTGCAGCGCACGATCGTCGGCGGGTTCGACTCGCTGGTCGACGCGGGGCGGGCCGTGGCTGCCGTGGCGGCCTCCGGGCTGACGCCGTCCGCGCTGGAACTGGTCGACCGCTACTGCCTCAAGGCGGTGGACGACTGGAAGAACATGGGGCTGGCCGACGTCGGCGACGTCCTGCTGCTGGGCCGTACGGACGGCAAGGACGAGGCGGAGGCCGCCGAGCTGCAGGCCGTGTTCGACGCGGCGGGGGCGACCTGGAGCACCCGCTCCACGGACGCAGAGGAGGCCGAGGCGCTGTTCGCCGCCAGGCGGCTCGCCTACCCGGCGCTGGAGCGGCTCGGCCCGGTGCTCACCGAGGACGTCTGCGTGCCGCGCGGCCTCGTACCCGAGATGCTCGGCCGGATCGAGGCCCACGCCAAAGCGCACGACGTGCACATCGCGAACATCGCCCACGCGGGCGACGGCAACCTGCATCCGCTGATCATCGTTCCCGCCGACGACGACGCGGCCCGCGCCCGCGCGCAGCGCGCCTTCGAGGCGATCCTGGACGACGCCATCGCGCTCGGCGGCACCGTGACCGGCGAGCACGGGGTGGGGCTGCTGAAGATGCGCGGCATGCGCGACGAGCTGGGCGAGGGCGTCCTGGCCATGCACCGCGCGGTCAAGGACGCGCTCGACCCGGCCGGGATCTTCAACCCGGGGAAGGTCATCGCGTGACCACCCGCCTCGACCTGGACGAGCTGGCCGTGCTCAACGCGCTCGGCAGCCGGCTCACCTCGCTGCGCTCGCCCGGCGAGGTGCTGCACCAGGTCGCGGCGGAGGCCAGGCGGCTGCTCTGCGTGGACGTCGCCTACATCATGCTGGCCCGCGACGACGGGATGCTCAGGATCGAGGCGGCCGACGGCACGCTCGGCGCGGCGCTGCGGGGCGTCGAGATCCCGGTGGGCGGCGGGCTCGGCGGGCGGGTGATGCGGACCAGGGAACCGATGTGGAGCGCCGACTACCTGTCCGATCAGTCGATCAGGCACCTGCGCGCGGCGGACGCGGCACTGACGAGCGAGCGGCTGGGCGGGATCGTCGGGGTTCCGCTGATGGTCGGCGGGGAGCCGATCGGGGTGCTGTTCGCCGCGGACCGGACGCCCAGGCCGTTCGCCGACCGCGAGGTGGTGCTGCTCGCCGCGCTGGCGGCGCACGCGGCCGTGGCGCTGCACAACGCGCGGCTGTTCGAGGGGTACGAGCGGGCCACGGCGGAGCTGACCCGGTCGGTGGAGCTGCACGACCGGCTGGCCCGCATCGCCGTACGCGGGGGTGGGCCCGGGGAGCTGGTGGCCGCGCTGGCCGACGTGCTGGAGGCGGACGTGGCCTTCCTCGCCCCGGACGGCCGCGTGCTGGCCGGGCGGGACGGGCGTCCCCGCGTCACCGCGCCGGTGCTCGTGGGGGACGACCTGGCCGGGCTGCTGGCCGTCTCGGGGGCAGAGCCGCCCGCCGTACACCTGCTGGAGACGGGGTGCACGGTGCTCGCCCTGGTCGTCGCGACCGAGCGGGCGGTGGCCGAGGCGGAGCGGCGGGCGGCTGGCGAGCTGGTCACGGCGCTGTTCAGCGGTCGCCTCGACGAGCGGACGGTACGCAGAAGGGCGAGGCTGGCCGGGGTCGACCTCGACACCGTCCGCTGCGTCGCCGTGCTGGAGCCCGACGAGGGCACGGAGGCGGCGACGGCCGCCGCGGCGGGACGGCTCGGCGGGTGGGCCGCCGAGCACGACGGGCGCTGGGTGATCCTCTCCCCGGAGGCCGATCCCGGGCTGGTGCGCTCCCGGCTGCGCACGATCGCCCCCTGCACGGCCGGGGTGGCCAGGTCACCCGGCGGCCCCGCCGGAGTCCGCGCCGCCTACGAGGAGGCAGCCGGATGCGTATCCCTGTTGCGCGCCCTGGGCCGATCGGGCGCCTGCGCCCTCCCCGACGAGCTCGGCGCCTACCGGGCGCTGCTCCGCCAGGCCGGGCGCGACGAGCTGCGCCGCTTCATCGAAGCGACAGCCGGACCTCTGCTGTCGCATGCGGACCTGGCCTGCACCGCGGAGGCGTACCTGGCCAGGTTCCGCGCCCACGCGGCCACCAGCCAGGCCCTGCACATCCACCCCAACACCCTGTACAAACGCCTGCGCCGCATCACCGACCTGCTCGGCGACGCCTGGGACGGCCCCGACCGCGCCCTCGAACTCCACCTCGCCCTCAGACTCCACCGCCTGGCCGCTCAGCCCAGATAGGCCGCCCGGACGACCGGATCCGCCGCGACCTGCTTCGGCGGTCCTGACGCGATGAGCCTGCCCAGGTCCAGGACGACGAGCCGGTCACAGGTCCGCATGACGAAGCCCATGTCGTGCTCCACCAGCAGCACCGTGGTGTCCAGCCCGCCGATCACCTCGCGCAGCCGTACGGTCTGGTCGGCGTCCAGGCCGGACGTGGGCTCGTCCAGCAGCAAGAGGCTCGGCCGGTCGGCCAGGGCTCTGGCCAGCTCCACCAGCCGCCGCTGCCCCTCCGGCAGCGCGGCCGCGTAGGCGTCGCGCAGCGCGGTCAGGCCGCAGAGGTCCAGCACCTCGGCCACCCGCTCGCGCCGCTCACGTTCGCGGCGGCGGCGGGACGGCAGCGCCAGCAGGTCGGCCGCCAGACCGCCGCCGCCACCGCGCCAGTCGAGCGCCGCGAGCACGTTGTCCGCGACGGTGAGCCTGCCGAACACCTGGGTCCGCTGGAAGGTACGCCGGAGCCCCGTGCGCGCCCTGCGCACGGCGGTCACCCGGGTGACGTCCTGCCCGCGCACGACGACCCGCCCGGCGCTCGGCCAGCGCAGCCCGGACACGACGTCGAACAACGTCGTCTTGCCCGCGCCGTTGGGTCCGATCACCCCGCAGACCTGCCCCTCGGGCACCTCGAACGTGACCTCGTGCAGCGCCTTGACGCCGCCGAAGTCCACGCTCACCGCGTCGATGGCCAGCGTCATGTGACCCCCAGGTAGGCGGCGGTCAGCCGGTCGGGGTCCACCTCGGCGCGCGGCCCGGTCCAGGTGACCTGGCCGAGGCGCATGAACGCGACCCGGTCGGCGATGGCCAGGGCCTCGGTGGCCTTCTCCTCGACCAGCAGCAGCGCGGTGCCGCGGGCGCGCAGCTCCTGGAAGATCTCGAAGACCTGGGCGACGACGAGCGGGGCCAGGCCCAGGGAGGGTTCGTCGGCGATGAGCACCCTGGGCGGGCTGATCAGGGCGGGGGCGAGGGTGAGGAGTTGCTGCTCGCCGCCGGACAGGTCACCGGCGAGGACCGTACGCCGCTCGGCGAGGCGGGGCAGGCGCTGGTAGACGGGGTCGGGGTCGTCCAGCCAGGTGCGCAGGTTCTCCTCGACGGTGAGGCCGGGGAACACGCCTCTGCCTTCCGGGGCGAGCATGACGCCCTTACGCGCCCTTTCGTGGGCTTTCCAGTGGGTGATGTCCTGGCCGTCCAGCAGCACCCTGCCGGCGGTGAGTGGCAGGTCTCCGGCGGCCACGGCGCAGGTGGTGGACTTGCCGGACCCGTTGGCGCCCAGCAGCGCCAGCACCTCACCCGGGTGTACGGCCAGCTCCACGCCGTGCAGCACCGTGCAGTCCCCGTAGCCCGCCACGACGGCTTCCAGGCGGAGCAGCGCCGTACCTCCACTGCTTTCCACGACCGCACCTGCGACGGGCGCGCGGCCGGCGGCTTTGCCGCGGTGGCGGCGTTCGGCCATCTGGGCGAGGACGCCGTCCGGGTGCTGGGCCAGGATGATGCCGCCCGCGCCGAAGAGGATCGCCCCCACGTGCGACGAAACCCCCCAGGCCGACAGCACCTCCGGCACCACCACCGCGACCAGCCCGCCCAGCACCGCGCCGCCGATCCGCCGCACCCCCTGCAGCACCACCACGGCCAGCCACACGAACCCGGCGAAGGCCGGGAGGTCGGTGGCCGTGATCGATCCCTTGGAGATCGCGAACAGCACCCCGCCCAGCCCGGCGATCGCCGAGGCCAGCGCGAACAGCATGATCTTGCTGCGCGCCCCCGACAAACCGGACGTGGAGGCCGCTGCGGGCGCCGACCTGACCGCGAGGATCGCCCGCCCGGAAGCCGACCGTTCGAGGTTCCTGACCAGCAGCCCGACCAGCCCGATGAGCAGCAGCAGGACCACCACCCGCACCAGCGGCGAGGAGGTGTCGGCGAAGCCGAGGCCCAGCGCGGGCAGCGGCCACCCGATGGTGCCGTTGCTGAACGCGTCCACCTGGAAGAGCACCTGGTCGGCCAACAGGCCCAGCGCGAGCGTGGCGAGCGTGAGGATCCGCCCGCCCAGCCGGAGCGCGGGCAGCGCCACCAGCACCCCGACGGCCGCGGCCGCCAGCACGCCCAGCACGATCGCGACCGCGAACGGCAGGCCGGACGAGAACGCCCACCCGCAGGTCAGCGCCGCCATCGCGGCGAACGACGCCTGCGCCAGGTTGACCATCCCGCCGATCCCGGTCACCACCACGAACGAGCAGAAGATCAGCGCCAGCACCAGCCCCTGCGCGACCACGCCGACGTAATAGGACGGCGCCACCAGGCAGAAGCCCAGCAACACCACCAGCCCGGCCATCCAGGGCGCGCGCCGGCGCCAGATCGGCACCCCGGCCAGGTAGTCGGGCGGCGGCGCGTCCTCTGAGGCGCTGCCCGCCACCCGGTCGCGGGAGCGGTTGAGCAGGACGAGCCCGGCGAACAGCAGGATGACGGGCACCGCCGTACGCAGGCCGGTGACCTCCTCGAACACGTCGGCATAACCGGCCACGAGGTTCTGCACGACCCCGAGCGCGAGCCCGGCGGCGAACGTCCACGGGATCGACCGCAGCCGCCCGAACACCGCGGCCGTGGCCGAGGCGAAGAGCAGCACGGTGTACGCCGAGGCGTCGAGTCCGAGGATCGACACGGCGAGCACCCCGGCGAGCCCGGCGAGCGCCGAGGACAGCATCCAGGCCAGCGCCGAGGTGGCGTCGGCGTCGATGCCGCGCAGCGTGGCCAGCCTGCGGCGGTCGACGCACGCCCGCATGCGCAGGCCGTACGGCGTGTGCCGCATGAACGCCCACAACCCCACGGCGACCAGGACGGCGAAGCCGAAGATGATCAGCTGGTCGCTGGACAGCTGCACCCCGGCCAGCGTGAACCCGTCGGCCGGATAGGGCCCGATCCCCCGGGGCTGCGCCGTGACGTCGGCGGGCGGCAGCCCCAGCGGTTCGAGGAGCTCCACCACGAAGAGTCCCAGGGCGGGCAGCGCGATCGTGAGCCCGATGGTCCCGACGATCTGCGCCGTCTCCCCCGCCTGCGCCAGCCCCCGGAACATGGCCCGGTGCAGGACATATCCGGTTGAGGGGGCGAAGAGTCCCACCGCGACCAGGGCCGCCGCCCAGGGCGGCAACCCCAGCCCCGCGTAGAGCTCGTAATAGACGAGCGCGGTCAGGAACCCGAGCGCCCCGTGCGCGAAGTTGAACACGCCGGTCGCCGCGTAGGACAGGGTCAGCCCCGCCCCCATCACCGCGAAGATCGCCCCGGTGACCAGCCCGCTGAGCACGTAGCCAAGGATCATTTGAGCGGCACGTTGTCGAAGCACTTCATGTTCTTGGCCACCGTGTAAGCGCCGGCGGTGAGCTTGACGAGCGCGCCGCAGCCGTTCGGCTCGCTGTGGTCCTTCGGGTACTCGATGCGCCCGAAGCCCGGGTTCTCGTAGGTGAAGCCGCCGTTGGCCGTGGCCAGGAACTTCTCCCTCGTCAGGTCCTTGCCGGTCTGCTCCAGCACCTTGAGGAAGATGTCGGCCGCCCAGTAGCCGATCGCCACGTGCTGGGTCAGCGGCTGGCCCGGCGCGACCTTCTCGACGTCCTTGCGCAGCTGGTCGATGGCCGGGTCCTGCGACTCGAAGGGTTCGAACATGGGCGCCGCGATCACGCCCTCCATCGCGGCCGCCGTGGCCGGGTCCTTGAGTATCGCCGCGTCGTAGCTGGTGGCGTCGCTGAGCACGCCGGTGTATCCGGCCTTCTTCAGGGCGGTGTAGAGCCCGACGTTGAACTTGGTGCCCGCGATGATCGACACCACGATGTCCGGGGCCTTGCCGCCGTTCGAGGTCATGATCTTGTTGACGTACGGTAGCCAGTCCGGCGGCGGCGCGGCGGCGGGAAGGGCCGAAGAGAGCCCGACCAGCTTGAACCCGGCGGCGACGAAGGACTGCGAGATCGTGGTGCCGCCGTACTTGCTGCCGCTGGAGTCGGAGGTCTGCACGTAGACGGTCTTGCCGTCCGCGCCGCCGAGCAGGTCGGCCATCTGCCGTCCCCACCAGGTCTGCGACCCCGAGCCCGGCTTGGGCGCCAGGCAGCCGTTGTAGCCGAACCCGGTCTTGGTGCCGCACCACTGCGGCCCGGTCGCCCAGCCGAACCAGGGCACGCCCTGGCTCTCCAGGAAGGCCGCGCCGCCGAAGTTGGGCGCGTGCACGGGGACGAGGGCGAACACGCCGTCCTTCTGCACGAGCTTCTTGGCCGCCGCGTCGCCCTTGGCCGCGTCCTGGTTGTCGTCCTCGGCGCCGACGAACTCGATCTTCCTGCCGTGCACGCCGCCCGCCGCGTTGGCGCGTTCGAACCTGGCCTTGGCGCCGATCTCGGCGTCCTTGGTGGAGTAGCCGCTGGCGCTGGTCTTGGTGAGCACGCCGCCGACCTTGACCGTGGTGTCCGTGACGCCTGCCGTACCTTGTGCCGCTTGTTGCTGGTTGGCGGCACACCCGGCCACCAGGAGGATCAGGACCGCCACTACCGCGGGTCGTACCATCGCCACTCCAAGATTTGGCCTAGCGCTCGCTTGTTTTCGGTCAGCGTAGATTCGCGGGGTAAGGGCGTCAATGGACTGCCCAAGCAATTGCTTGCTAGCGTGTCCGGCATGCTGATGCGCGCAGCCGTACTGGCCGAGTTCCACACCCCCATGGAGATCCGCGAGGTCGAGATCGCCGACCCCGGTCCTGGCGAGGTGCGGGTGCAGATCAAGGCGTCCGGCATCTGCGGCTCGGACATCAAGGCCATCGACGGCAAGAGCCCGGTCGTCAAGGAGCTGCCGTTCGTGCTCGGCCACGAGAGCGCGGGGATCGTCGAGAGCGTCGGGGCCGGGGTGACCGGCGTCAGGCCGGGCGATCACGTGATCATCGCGATGAGCGGCGCCTGCGGGAGGTGCCGCAACTGCGGCGCCGGACATTTTCACCTGTGCTCCGGCCCGTCCCGGCTGGCCGCGATCATGGGGACGGGCAGCGGCGGCCAGCTCAGGATCCCCGGCACCCGCACCTTCATCGGCATCGGCTCGTTCGCCGAGTACGCCGTGGTCAACGCGGCCATGTGCGTGAAGATCGCCAAGGACGCGCCCTTCGACGCGATGGCCCTGCTCGCCTGCGGCGTGATCACCGGCGTCGGCGCGGTGCTGAACGTCGCCCGCGTCACCCCAGGTTCGAGCGTGCTCGTGGCGGGCTGCGGCGGCGTCGGGCTCAACGTCGTCCAGGGCGCGGTGCTCGCCGGGGCGACCACGATCATCGCGGCCGACGTGGCAGAGCAGAAGCTCAAGCTGGCCGAGCGGTTCGGCGCCACGCACACCGTGCTCGCCCAGGACCTGCCTGCGCAGGTCGGGGAGATCGTGCGCGGCGGCGTCGACTACGCCTTCGACGCGACCGGCGTGGCCGGGGTGCTCGGCCAGGCGTTCGCCGCCACCCAGCCGGGCGGCACCACGGTCATGGTCGGCAGCCCGCCGCAGGGTCAGCGGCTGGAGATCGAGCCAGGTCTGCTGTTCGCCTCGCGCCGCCTGATGGGCACCCAGGGCGGCGACGCCGCGCCGCTGCGCGACCTGCCGATGCTGGCCGGGCAGTATTTACGCGGGCGGCTCGACCTCGACGGGCTGATCACCGAGCGCGTCCCGCTCGCCGACGTCAACGAGGCCGTCGAGCGGGTACGGCAGGGCGCCGTCGCGCGCAGTGTGATCATCTTCTGACGAGCTCCCTCGGGTGCGCCTCTTCCTCCTCCTCGGCCCCCTCCACGGACAGGTTCGGCAGCAGCCGGTCCAGCCAGCGTGGGCACCACCAGTTCCAGCGGCCGAGCAACACCATCGTCGCGGGCACCAGGAAACCGCGGATGATCGTCGCGTCCACGGCGATCGCCGCAGCCAGGCCCACGCCGAACACCTTGACCAGCGGGTCGGGGTAGGCGATGAACGCGACGAACACCGCCACCATGATCAGCGCCGCCGAGGTGATCACCCGGCCGGTCGAGGCGAGCCCGTCGGCCACCGCCCGCCGGTTGTCGCCGTGCCTGACGAACGACTGGCGCACCGCGGTGAGCAGGAACACCTCGTAGTCCATCGACAGGCCGAACAGCACCGCGAACAACATCAGCGGCACGTAGCTGTCGATGGGCACGGTGAAGAACAGCGTGGTGATGTATCCCTCGCTGGAAGGCGCGTCCATGCCGACCAGCCCGCTGCCGAGCCCGACGGAGAACACCAGCGCCAGGGTGCCGAAGGCGGCGCCGAGCGAGACGAGGTTCATCAGCGCCGCCTTGATCGCCACGACCGGCGCGCGGAAGGCCAGCAGCAACAGCAGGGCGCTGAGCAGTACAACCACCCCGATGACCAGCGGGGTACGCGACCCGATGCGGTCACCGGCGTCGGCCATCGCGGCGACCTCGCCGCCGACATGCACGGTCATTTGTTCTTCTTGGAGGGCTCGCACGGCCCGGACGACGTCGACGGCCCTGGAGTCGCTGGGCGCGTAGTCGGTGATGGCCTGCAGCATGACCGCGCGCCCGGTGCTGTTGATCTTCGCGGGGGTGACGTGCGCGACGCCGTCGACGTTCTCTACGGCCTTCTCCAGGGCCTTCGCCTGGCTCGTCCCGATGGGCTGGGCCGACTCGGCGACCACGATGAGCGGGCCGTTGCTCCCCGGGCCGAAGCCGGACGCCATGAGCTCGTAGGCGCGCCTCGACTGCGTCCCCTGGTTGCCGTAGCCGTCGTCGAGCGGGCCGAGCTTGAGCGCCAGCGCCGGAGCGGCCAGCGCGGCGAGCAGCAGGACGCTGCCGATCAGCACCCGCCACGGGCGCTTGGCCACCCATTCTGCGACCGCGCCCCAGCCGCGCTTCTCGTCCGGCGTCTTCAGGACCCTCAGGGCGTTGATCTTCGTGCCGAGCAGGCCGAGAAGGGCGGGGACCAGCGTGACGGAGGTCAGGACGGCGCAGACCACCGAGATGCCGGTGATCCAGCCGAGCGTCTGCAGCAGGGGGAAGCCGCCGAGCATGAGCGCGCTCAGCGCGATGATGACCGTGCCACCGGCGAAGACGACGGCGCCGCCGGAGCTGGAGACGGTTCTCCGTACGGACTCGTGGACCTCCACGCCGGAGGCCAGCAGCTTGCGGTGGCGGGACAGCAGGAACAGCGCGTAGTCGATGCCGACGCCCAGGCCGATCATCGTGGCCATGATGCCCGCCTGCTTGGGTACGTCGACGACGTGGCCGAGCAGGCCGATCACGCCGAGGCCGGTGACGACGCTGACCAGGGCGCTGAAGATCGGCACCAGGGCGGCGACCAGCGTGCCGAACGCGAACACCAGCACCAGCAGCGCGCACACCACTCCGATGATCTCGCTCGGACCGGTCTTGATCTCCTTGTCCGCGGGGGTCGAGCTGTCGGCCGGGACGACCTCGACGCCGGCCGCCCGCGCCGCGTCCGCTGCCTTGGACAGGCTCTGGGTCGTCTCGGCGAGCTTGGCGTTGTCGTGGCCCTCCATGCGCACGGTGATGATGCCGATGCGCAGGCTCTGCCCGATGCCACCCATCCTGTACGGAGTGTCCACCTGGGCGACGTGCTCGACCGTCTTGAGCTTCGCGATGGCCTGCTCGACGCCGCGCTTGATCGGCTCGGCGGTAAGCAGCTCCTTGTCGGAGTAGAGGACGAGGTTGACGGTGCCGCCCGGGGCGTAGCCGGGGCCGAAGCCCTGGCGCATGAGGTCGTGCGCGCGTTGCGCGTCGGTGTTGGGGATGCTGACGTTGCTGCTCACCGGCCGCCCGCTGATCAGGCTGCCGCCCATCAGGCCGATCGCCGCGATCACCCACAGCGCCAGCACGATCCTGCCGTGGCGCGCGCACCAGCCGCCGAGCCGCCCGAGTAAGCCAGCCATCACTGAACCCCCGTCCTGTACGGTCGTACAGGACCTACGATAAGGCGTTATCGAGGAAATGCCGGGAAATGAGACGATGACCACACTGAACGACACCCGCAGCCGCATCCTGGAGGCGGCGCGGGAGCTTTTCAACGAGCGCGGGTATGCGGCTACGTCGCTGGCCGACATCGCCGCCGCCGTTGGCCTGACCAAGACCGCGGTGGCTTACCACTTCCACCCGAAGGACCGGCTGGCCGCCGAACTCATCGCCCCAGCCGCCGACGATCTACTCGACTTGCTGGGCGGCACCTTCCCGGACAAATCCGCCTTTGAAGTGGCGTTGGTGGATTTTGTGGTGCGGCATCGGGCGGTGATGCGGCTCTTCATGGAGGACATCTCCGGCGCCGACGAAGCCCCGCCTGGGTCCACCGGGGAGGCGATCAGGACCTTCCGCGACGAGATCTTCGCCAAGCTGGTGGGTGACGCGCCGAACGAGGTGGAACGGATCCGCGGGTGGGCGTTGCTGGGGGCGCTGCAGTGGGGGGTGGTGCAGACGATGGACCTCCCCGAGGCCCAGGTCAGAACCGCCCTGACCAGCTACCTTTCCAGCTGACCTCACCCAGAATTCCCGGCCCCTTGCTCTTCCTGCGTACGGGGCTCCTTCGCCTGCCCACCGGGCCCCCTCGCCCCGGCACGCCCTCCCCGCACGCTCACCGCACGCCCCTCGACACACGCCCGCCCTCCCCGCACGCTCGCCCGCCCCATACCTGCGGGCTCCAGCGCAGCCACCGCGCCCGCCCGCCACGCCCGGTCGCGCGCTCTCCCCAAACCCACGCTCCCCCCACCCCCGCGCCCTCCCTACGCGCGCCGGGCTCTGGGCACATAGGGCTCCTCAGCACGTAGGGCTCCTCGCGGCAGCGCGTCAGAGGTCCAGCACGTGCCGCTCCACATGATCCAGCGCCAGCCGTACCCCGCCCAAAGCCACACTCTCATCGCCAAACGTCGACAACGCGACCTCCAACGGCGACAGGCACAACGCCCCAAGGTGCTCCCTCAACGGCCCAAGAAGCACCTCCCCCGCCCCCGCATACCCCCCACCAAACACCACCAACTGAGGATCAACCCCAAGCACCAGCGCAGCCGTACCCACAGCGAGATTCGCCGCGATCCCCTCCACCACCCGCAACGCCCGCCCATCCCCCTCAGCCGCAGCCAGAAAGACCTTGGGATCCAGCTCCCGAGCCGCCGCCTCCCACCCGAGCTGCGGCAACGCCCCCACCTCCCCCGCAGCCCCACCCCGACCAGCCCGCAACACACCCCCGAGAAGCAACCCAGCCCGAATCCTCCGCCCGACCAGCACATAGACCATGTCGTCCACATGCTGCGCACTCCCCCGCCAGTGCTCAGCCAGCGCAGCCAGGTTCGCGTCATTCGCCGCCAGTCCCTGACACCCGAACCACCGCCCGGCCAGCCCAGCCAGATCCACCCCCGTCCACCCGGGCAACACCGACGACAACGACACCCGCCCGGACGGATCGACGATCCCCGCCGTCCCCACCCCCACAGCCAGAACCCGCGACCGCCCAACCCCACCAGCACACTCGAGAGCGGCCCGCTCCAGGACCCCCAGCCGCCGGGACGCGGACATCCCCGCATCCACCTCAACCCGCCGAGAAGCCACCACCTCCCCCCGAAGGTCAGCAAGCATCACCAGGACCTTGTGCGCCCCCACATCGGCCCCCAGCACGTACCCCGCATCCCCCCGAAAGGCGAACCTCCTCGCAGGCCTCCCCATGGCCGCACCATCCGGCGAAACCTCCCGAACCCAGGGACGCAGCTCCCCCAGCACAGCCTCTACGGTCCGCCGGGACAACCCGGTAGCCCGCCCAAGCTCGGTGAGCGAAGCCACCCCCTCATCCCGTACGGCCCGCAACACAGCCCGTGTGTTAGCCCGACGCAGAAGCGACACGACTTACCTCCCCAGCGGTGTTCGCACAGGAGCACCAGCACTTATGGAACCCCTTTCCATAACCCTAGGCGAGATGGTTGGGTGGGTTCAGGGTTACATACGGTACTAGGTCGCATAAGTGGAGGATCAATGGTGACTCTCGCCGTCGTGGGCGCGGGTTCGCGTGGGGCTGGGTACGCCCGCATAGCCACCGCCGATGGCAGGGCCAGGGTGGTGGCCGTGGCGGAGCCCACATCATCGAGGCGCGCCAGGGCAGGCGAGCAGCACCCGGGCGCCGCGCTGTACGACGACTGGCGGGCCCTCGCCGCACTCCCCAGGCAGGCGGACGCGGTGATCATCGCCACCCTTGACGCCGACCACGTGGAGCCGGCCGTACGCTTCGCCGAGCTGGGCTACGACATCCTCCTGGAAAAGCCCATGGCCGTCACCGAGGACGACTGCCGAAGGATCGTCGCGGCCGCCGAGAAGTCCGGCGCGATCTTCGCTGTCTGCCACGTCCTGCGGTATACGCCGTACACCAGAGCGATCAAGGACCACCTGCACCGGGTGGGCGAGATCGTCAACATCCAGCACCTGGAGCCGGTCGGCTGGTGGCACCAGGCGCACTCCTACGTGCGTGGCAACTGGCGGCGTACGGACGAGTCCACGTTCATGCTGCTCGCCAAGTCGTGCCACGACCTCGACTGGCTGGTCCACCTGACCGGCAGGCAGGTGAAGCGGGTCTCCTCCTTCGGCGGCCTCAAGCACTTCCGCCCGGAGAACCGCCCGGAGGGGGCGGCGGACAGGTGCCTGGACTGCGCGGTCGAGCCCACCTGCCCGTACTCGGCCAAGCGCATCTACCTCCCGATGGTCGGCGACCCAGCACGCGCCGCCTGGCCCCTACCAGTGCTAAGCGACGACATCTCGCTGGCAGGCATCATGGAAGCACTCCGTACGGGACCGTACGGAAGGTGCGTGTACGCCTGCGACAACGACGTGGTCGACCATCAGGTGGTGAACATGGAGTTCGACGGTGGCGCGACGGCCTCCTTCACGATGACCGCCTTCACCCCGCAACTCCACCGCCAGACCCGCATCTTCGGCACCCACGGCTCCATCGAGGGCGACGGCGAGCTGTTGCGGATCACCGACTTCCTGACCGGCGACACCGAAACCGTCGACACCACCCCGACCGGCGACGCGACAGCGGGCGGCGGCCACGGGGGCGGCGACGAGGGCCTCATCGACGCGTTCCTGGAGGCTGTTGCCAGCAGAAACCCCCGCGCCGTCCTCTCCGCCCCCGCCGAAAGCCTGCACAGCCACCTCATCGCCTGGGCAGCAGAACACTCCAGACTCACCGGCCAAGCCATCACCCTGTAACCCCGACAAATGAAGGCAGCTCGTCGAGGCACTGGCCACCCGCCTGGCCGCCCGGATGGCAAGCGGCCGCGACCGACGCACAGTCGGGTGTCGCGGCGCACCCTGACTGCGGGCCTGTGGCGCAATCACACAGTGGATGTCGGGCGAGGTGGGGCCCGCGCGGTCGTGGGCGCGGTCGTGGGCGCGCGGAGTGTGCGGCCGCCGAGGGATGGCGTCACGGAGGGATGCTCAGGACGTTGGTGTCGTGGGGTTGAGGTGTTAGGGCGCGCGGTTGTGGGGCGGTGCACGGCGGGGGCAACGCAAGGCCGGGGCTTGGCGCGCGAGGTTGGGGGTGCGGCGCAGGATTGGGGGGTGCGGCTCAGGGCGGGGCGGTCGCGCAAAGTGACGGCAGCGCAAGGCGAGGGCGCCCCAAGGTGAGGGCGGCGCAAGGCGACGACGGCGCAAGGTGAGGGGTCAGGTTGTTGGGGTGGGGGTGGGGGTTGGGTCGGGGGTGGGTTCGGTGGGGTCTGGGTTGCTTTGGCCCTGGACGGCGACGGTGATCACGATGGTGGTGCCCGCCGGGCCGCAGGTGCCTGCCATCGTGTCCTGCGCCAGGACCGTGTCGACCTGTGCGGGGTTGTCGACGATTTCGGGCTTCATGCGTACGGAGAAGCCTGCCTCGATCAGCAGCTTCCGTGCCTCGGTGCGGCCCAGGCCCACTACGGAGGGGACCTTGGCGCCGTTCCTGGCAATCGTGAGGGCGACACTGCTTCCGCCTGCCAGCCGTACCCCTGCCTGAGGTTTGGTCTGGATGACCTGGTTGTCCGGGCGGTCGGTGCAGGTCGTGGTCACGGTGCCTGGGAGCAGGGATGCGGTCTTCAGTCTTGCCTCGGCGGCCTTCCTGGTCAGGCCGGTCAGTGCAGGGACGGGCACTCCTGCCGACACCTCAAGATCCACCTGGCTGCCCTTGGCGACGCCCTCACCTGGGGTCGGCGTGGCCTTGAGTACGCGGCCGATCTTCTGGGGTGAGTCGATCTGCCGGATCACGCCCAGTTCGAGACCGGCCTTCCTTATCGCCTTCACGGCTGCGGAACGGTCCAGGCCGACCAGTAGTGGCACCGCCACGCCCGCCGGGACCACCGGGTTGGAGGCGGGCGGCTGGGTGGATTCGCGTTCCTGTGTGCCCTTCTCGTCGCGTAATTCTGAGGTGTCCATCTGAGGCACGATCGGAACGGTTGTCACCACCGGCGGCTGGGACACCACCGGAGGCTGCGGGTCGTGGCGCAGCATCGGCACCATGACTCCGACCAGTACGGCGGCGCTGACGAGCAACGACCCGGACACCGCCACGCCGACCCTGTTGACCGCATGACCACGCCACGGCCGCCGCACATCCTGCGTCACCACCTCGCCCGACGCGCCCCGGCCATCCGAGGAGAAGTTGCTGTCCGGAGGGTGGGTGGGGCCATCCGGCCAGTAGGCGGGAACGGCGTGGTGAGAGGTGGCCCACGCCTTAGCGGGGAGGTCGTGCTGGCCGTTCTGGGGAAGCAGGTGGCCAGGGGTGGGCTGGCCGTTCTCGGGAAGCAGGTGGCCAGGGGTCGGCTGGCCGTTCCACGGGAGGAAGGGGCCGGGGGTGGGGAGGACGTAGCCGTGGGCGGTGCCCGTCGACTCCGGGGTGGCCAGCGGCTCCACGCGCAGGATGTGCGGCGGAGGTGAGCGCAACACCTCCGCCGGCACCCCCTCCGCGTCACCGAGCAACGCCAGCAACAGCTCCCGGCCGGTAGGCCGGTTGCGCGGATCCTTGTCCAGGCACGCCTCCACCAGCTCACGCAACTGCCCGTCCAACCGCCCCAGCTCCGGCTGCGCCGTAAGGATGCGGTGCAAAACGGGCGCCACCGAGTCCTGCCCGAACGGCGCCGACGCGTTCGCGGCGAAGCACATGGTCGCCCCCCACGCGAACACGTCCACCGCCCCCGTCACCGCCGACGCCGTGATCTGCTCCGGCGCCATGTAAGCAGGAGTCCCCACGCCGCGCCCGCTCACCGTCGCCGCCGCGTCGAGCACCCTCGCCAGCCCGAAGTCGATCACCCGGGGCCCGTCCGGACCGAGCAACACGTTCTGCGGCTTGAAGTCGCGGTGCACGATCCCCGCCCGGTGGATCGCGGTCAGCGCGGTGACCGTCCCCACGGCGAGCCGCTCCAGCGACCCGCCCCGCCGCGGCCCGGTCAGCGCGACCTCACGGTGCAGCGAGGGCCCGTCGACGAACTCGCTCACGATGTACGGCAGGCCGTCGTCGAACCCCGCGTCCACCACCTGCGCCGTGCAGAACCGCGCCACGTGCTTGGCCAGTTCGACCTCGCGCATGAAAACGGCCTGCTCGTCGCCCACGGGCCCGTGGAGCAACTTGACCGCGTAACTGTCCTCGCCCCTGGAACCGAGGTAGACCACGCCCTGACCGCCCTGCCCCAGACGGCCCGCCAGTTCGTACTCCCCCAGCGAGCGCGGATCCCCCGGTTTGAGCGGCTGCGTATACGGCACGGGTGCCTCCCCTCGCCGCCACCCGTTTCTTTCCACTGAAAGCATCAGAAGCCGGGCAGTCAACGGGCGAAGTGGCAATCGCCGCCTGACCGTGACACACAGGGTCAGGACGGGCGGGAGACCTTACCTGCGTAGGTAACAGCCTTCTCACCTTGGCGAACGACTTTGATGGCCGCCTGGTCACCTTCGCCCGCGAGCGTCATCGTCAGGGTGCCCGGGTAGCACTCCTTGCCCTTCACGTCACCGAGCGTGAACGTCACGCCGGGCCTGAGCGGGGTGAGCGTGGCCGAGCAGTGGAGGTCGGAGCCCCAGCGCATGCTGGACGGCTCGCCGATGCTGATCTCCACCGGGAAGACGCGCCCGGCGGAAGGGTGCTCTGCCGACCCTGTCCACTTGCCGTTGAGTCCTGGCGACTGCGCCCCCTGCACCCACCACACGAACCCGGCGACGGCCGCCGCGAGCCCGATCGCGGCGACGACGAACTGCCACGCTTTGGGACGCCGCCGCACCGCGGGGGTCCGCAGGTCGGGCTGGGTGGTCACGGCTGGGCGCGGCCCGGTGATGTCGGACTCCGAGCGAGCCGGGGACGTGGTCTCCGCGGCTGCCATCGCGCCCGAGGTGAGGACGTCGCCGCCCGCCGAGTGCCCCAAGAGCCGCCGCAGCACTTCCTCGGCGTCCGGCCGGTCCTCCGGCGAAGGCGCCAGGCAGGCGTCGACGATCTCGCGGAGCTGCCCGGCGACCGCGCCCAGGTCCGGCTTGCCGTACAGGATCCTGGCCAGGACCTCCTGGTACGTCTCCGCCGTATACGCGTGGCGGCCGTTGGCGGTGAACGCGACGGTGAGCGCCCACGCGTAAAGATCGGCCGGCGGCCCGACCGGCTCGCCCTTGATCTGCTCGGGCGCCATGTACGCGGGCGTGCCGACTGGGTGCCCGTGGGTGGTGGCGGCGGTGTCCATCAGCCTGGAGACGCCGAAGTCGATCACCCGCGGCCCGTCGAGGCTGAGCAGCACGTTGCCCGGCTTGAAGTCCCGGTGCACGACGCCCGCCCGGTGGATCGCGCCCATCGCGGTGGCCGTGCCGATGGCCAGCCGGTCGAGCGACCCGCCCGTGCGCGCCCCCTTGGCGATCACGTGCTCGCGCAGCGACACCCCGTCCACGTACTCGCTGACCAGGTAGGGACGGTCGCCGTCCAGGTCGGCGTCGAGGAGCTGAGCAGTGCAAAAGGGCGCGACCCTGCGCACCGCCTCGATCTCGGCCAGAAACCTACGCCGCCGTACGGGGTCGTCGGCGACGCTCGCGTGCAACAGCTTGACGGCGACCTGCTGCTCGGCCAGGTAGACCACGCCCTGGCCGCCCTGCCCGAGCCGTCCCACCAGCCGGTAGGAGCCCAGCTGCCGGGGATCTTCAGCCCTCAGGGCCGCAAGTCGCGACATAGCCCGCCATTATGGCAGGAACCGCTGCGCAAGGTCGTCGAGCACCGGGAGCACCACGTCGGCGCGGCCGCTCGGCAGCGACGCGACGACCTCCTCGATGCCCAGGTCGGCGTAGTAGTCGAGCTTCTCCCTGGTGGGCATCGTGCCGAACGGAATCACCTTCGCCATCGGGCGCTCGGCCTTCTCGCACGCCTCGCGGAGCGCGGGCAGCGCCGCCCTGATGCCTTTGCCGCCGATCGGCATCCATCCGTCGGCGTACTCCGCGACGTGCGCGAACAGCTTCGGCCCAGCCGCCCCACCGACGAAGATCGGCGGTCCGGAGACGGGCTTGGGCCACGACCATGACCGTTCGATGCCCTCGAAGGCGGCCTCTTCCTGTGACCACAGCGCCTTCATGGCCAGCACGTGCGACCGCGCGACGTCGCGGCGCGAGCCGTACGGCACGCCGTGGTTCTCGATCTCCTCCACGTTCCACCCGAACCCCACCCCAACCACCACCCGCCCCCCAGAAAGGTGGTCCAGGGTCGCGATGGCCTTGGCCGTCACGATCGGCTCCCTCTGAGCTGCCAGCAGAATGCCCGTGCCGACGACGAGCTTTTCGGTTAAGGCCGCAGCGAAAGACAGCGCAACCAGCGGGTCGACCGTGCGCTTGTACTCCTCAGGCAGCTCGCTCTGCCCGGCTGCCGGAGGGGTGCGGCGCGACACCGGGATGTGCGTGTGTTCCGGCAGGTAGAGCGAGGAAAATCCGCGCTCCTCCGCCGCCCTCGCCAGCTCGCCGACCGGCATCGCCAGATCGGTGGAGAACATCGTGACGCCCAGCCGCATCCTGACCTCCTCTGGTTAACCAAGCGATTGCTCGGTACCATCCTCGCATGGCTTTCGCGGAGATCGGTGACGTGCGGCTGTATTACACCGACGACGGGTCGGGCGAGTCGACCCTGCTGCTGGTGCACGGCTGGGGCGCCGACTCCCACGAGTGGATCCACCACATCCCGGCGCTCGCCCGCGACCACCGGGTGATCGCCGTCGACCTGCGCGGCCACGGCTACTCGACCGCCGGGCCCGGCAACACCCCGGTGGAGATGACCGACGATCTCGTACGGCTCTGCGCATCACTCGACATTTCGGGATGCGTGGTGGTCGGGCATTCGATGGGCGCCGTGATCGGCTCCCGGCTCGCCGTCGAGCACCCGTCGCTGGTCCAGGCGCTGGTCGTCATCGACCCCGGCTACGGCTTCCCCGCCTCGATCGCGTCGATGTCGTTGCGGATGTTCCGCGAAGCGGGCGATCCGCACGCGGCAGCCGTACAGCTCGACCAGTGGTGTTATACGGCCGCCTCGCCCGCCTGGTTACGCGAGTGGCACCGGCGCAGGCTGCTGGCCACGCCGCCGCACGTGCTCGCCGAGGCCTTCGAGGCGTTGTGGGCCGGGCCTGACGCGCTGGGCACCAGGCCCGACTGCGACGACTATCTCGCGCGGCGCGAATGCCCCGTGCTCACCTTCCACACCGACCCCCGGCGTACAGCCTGGGAGTCCGGCCTGTTCAAGCATCCCTCCTCGCAGGCGGTCACCTGGCCGGGCAGCGGCCACCGGCTGCACGAGGAGCGTCCTGCCGAGTTCGTGCTCGTTCTCAACCATTGGCTGAAAGAGGTCTCCCGGTGAAGTTCTCCATCTTCCTGAACCCCCAGATCCCCGGCTCGGGATACGCCGCCGAGGAGAACGCCAAGGCCAAACGCCCCATCGGCCGCGACACCGAGTCGTACCAGGCGTTGCTGCACGAAGTGCGCGAGATCGCGGTGCACGCCGACCAGATCGGCTTCGACGCGCTGATGATGACCGAGCACCACTTCCATTCGGAGGGCATGGAGTTCTCGGTCAACCCGCTGATGTTCCTGACGGACCTGGCGGCGCGCACGGAACGCATCCTGCTCGCGCCGCTCGGCATGGTGCTGCCCGCCTGGGACCCGATCAGGGCGGCGGAGGACGTGGCGCTGCTCGACCAGTTCTCGAAGGGACGGCTGCGCCTGGGCGTGGCGCGCGGCTACCAGAACCGCTGGATGAACGTGCTCGGCCAGCGGTGGCACGCGGCCGCCGCGCGCTCGGACGGCTCGGCGTCGGACACGCGTAACTTCGACGTGTTCGGCGAGGTGCTGAAGATCATGAAGATGGCGTGGACGGAGGAGACGCTCCGCTACAAGTCCGACGTCCTCGACTACGAGGTGCCCTTCCCCTACGAGGGCATCGAGGGCTGGCCTGCGGTGGAGTGGACCCGGACATTCGGTGCGCCGGGCGAAATTTCCGAAGACGGGAAGGTGCAGGCCGTCTCGGTCTGCCCGAAGCCGTACCAGAACCCGCACCCCGAGCTGTGGCAGCCCTTCACCATCTCCGACCGGTCGGTCATCCGGGCCGCGCAGGAGAACATCCTGCCGTGGATGTTCACCCCGAACCCGGACGACCACGCCGC
The DNA here is from genome assembly GCF_044457355.1 of Nonomuraea sp. NPDC050556. NCBI lineage: Bacteria > Bacillati > Actinomycetota > Actinomycetes > Streptosporangiales > Streptosporangiaceae > Nonomuraea > Nonomuraea sp. NPDC050556. Next base: position 348,230 of record NZ_JBITGU010000007.1, read on the forward strand.
CAAGGCCAAGCTGTATCAGGAGGAATCGGCTCGACAGGGCCGTAACTACAAGCTGGGCGAGCACACCGGCATCCTCAAGATCGTCGGCATCGCGGACACCACGGAAGAGGCGATCAACACCTTCGGCCGGAGCATCCCCAAGGACTTCGCCGCCTTCTTCGGACCCTTCGGATATCTGGAGGTCCTGCGGAAGAAGGAGGACGAGAAGCACAAGCCGATCTCCCCGGAGAAGGGCGACGCCAAGCGCATGAACGACGTCGAGATGGCGCTCTTCGGCACGCCGGACGACGTGAAGCGCGGGATCCAGCGCATGCTCGACAAGATGCCCGACCTGGAGTGGTTCGGCCTCTACATGCAGGGCCAGCAGGGCGTCCTCCCCCTCGACACCGTCAAGCGCAACCTGGAACTGTTCGCCACCAAGGTCATCCCGGAGTTCCAGTGAAATTCTGGCTCGGCGCCTCGTTCGTCGACACCGGGGAGTACGTCGAGCTGGCTCGCATCGCCGAGCGGTGCGGGTTCGACACGCTCACCCTTTCCGACCACCTGTTCTTCGCCGACTTCGCCACGCCGTACCCCTATTCACGGAGCGGGAAGCCGCGCTGGGACGCCGACACCCACTGGCCGGACGCCTGGGTCACGATCGGGGCGATGTCGGCGGTGACCACGTCTCTCCGGTTCGCACCGAATGTCTACATCGCTCCCGCTCGCGACCTCATCACGGTCGCGAAGCAGGTTTCGACGGCTTCTGTGCTGTCGGGCGGGCGGGTGACGTTCGGGGTGGGCGTGGGGTGGTGCAAGGAGGAGTTCCTGGCCACGGGGCAGGACTTCCACACGCGGGGGCGGCGTCTGGACGAGATGCTTCCGCAGCTCCGCACGTTGTGGGACGGCGGGCAGCTGACGTTGGACTCCGTGCCGCCGCTCTCGATCTCGCCCCGGGCCGGGCACATACCGGTGTACATCGGCGGGGACAGCGAAGCTGCCCTCCGCCGAGCCGCCCGGCTGGGCGACGGGTGGATCGGCAACCGCATCTACTCCGAGGAGCAGCTCGACGTGGTGCTGGCCGACCTGGAAGGCTATTTGAAGGAGTACGGCCGGGGCCCCATCGACATCATCGCCCCGGTGGCGGCGCTCCCCTCACCCGAGGTGTACCGCCGCCTCGCCGACAAGGGCGTGACCGGCACCATGGCCGCCCCCTGGTGGCTGGCGTCACCTGAGGAGAAGGCTCGGTACGGATCACTGGACCTCAAGCGCATCACGATGGAACGCTTCGCCGAAGAGATCATCACCAAAACCTGACCCCCTTGCGATCCCGCCCAGCCCCCAACACCCTGGCGGCCCCACCCCGGCACCCCCACCCAGCCCCGAACACCCTGGCGACCCCGCCCTGGCGGTCCTGCCCAGCCCCTGCCCAGCCCCTTCCCAGGGACCCACTCTGGGCCCTGCTCTGGGGCCCAGCTCTGGGCCCTGCTCTGGTGGGACGGCCTCTGGCCGCGCGGTCGGTCAGCCGCCGAAGAATCCCGAACCCCGCGCAAAGATCAGCCGACCGCCACCACGCCGCAGACGGACGTGGTGGCGGTTCGCGTAGGTCAGGAGAAGAACGCGTCCGTGGCGTCGAGGTCGTCGAAGTAGTTCCAGCACTCCACGACCCTCCCGTCAGCGATCCGGTACACGTGCACCGCCCGCTGCTCCAGCACCCGCCCCTCCCGCTCCCCCCGAGCGTTGACCAGCACCACCCCGTGGAAGTTCGACGCCAGAATGTCGAACGGCTCGACCGCGAACGTCCCCCCGGTCGTCTCGAAGAGCCGCCCGAAGAACCCGAACACCTCCTCGATCCCCGAATACACCCCCGACAACGGGTTGTGGCCCGGAACGTGGAACACCACCCCCGGCGCGAACGAGTGCTCGCGAATGTAGTCCAGATCGCCCTTGGCGAACGCCGCGTACCCCTCACGGAGCAGCATCACGTTGGGATGCTCGTACATGTGCACCTCCCTACGGCAGCCCGACAGTACGCCCCCTGAAGGTCACAAAACACTTACGCGATCGGTAGCTCTTTTATCGAACACACTATGGAATCTTGTATGGTCCCGATATCTGAGGAGGGGACCATGAAGGTCCGATCCATCCTGATCGCCGTTGCGTTGCTGGGAACCCCCGCCTTACCCGCGGAAGCCCAGTCGGACAACGTGGTGCTGCGCTGGAACGACGCGCTCCTGCAGAGCGTACGCACGGGTACGCTCGGCCCACCCCTGGTCGCCCGCGCGCTCGCCGTCCTCCATACGTGCGCGTACGACGCCTGGGCCGCGTACGACGGAGTCGCCGTGGGCACCCGGCTCGGTGGCGAGCTGCGCAGGCCCCCGGCAGAACGTACCCGGGCGAACAAGAACGAAGCGGTCAGCTACGCCGCCTACGCCGCCGCCGTCGACCTCTACCCGGCCGGACGCCCCGCGTTCGACACGCTGATGCGCGACCTCGGCTACGACCCGGCGAACACCTCCAGCACCCCGGCCGGGATCGGCGCGCGGGCCTGCTCCGCCGTACTGACCTATCGCCACGACGACGGCTCCAACCAGCTCGGCGGCTACGCGGACACGACCGGCTACCGCCCGGTCAACGCGCCGATGAAGGTCAGCGAGCCGTTCACCACGGTCGCCGATCCGAGCAGGTGGCAGCCGCTCACGTTCGTGAACAAGGCGGGCGTCGAGGTGACGCCGCCGTTCCTGGCGCCACACTGGGGCGGCGTCGCCTCCTTCAGCGGACGTGCGCGCGACCTGGCCGACGCCGTGCCGAGGGCTGCGTTGTACGGCTCAGCCGAATACCAGCGCCAGGCCGACGAGATCGTCCAGACCACGGCCGCGCTCACCGACCAGCAGAAGGCGATAGCCGGTTACTGGGCGGACGGCCCGAACAGCGAGACACCGCCAGGCCACTGGTCCATACTCGCCCGTACGGTTTCCCAGCGCGACAGGCACTCGCTGGACCAGGACGTGAAGATGTACTTCGCCCTGGCCAACGCCGTCATGGACGCAGGGATCGCCTCATGGGAGGCGAAGCGCGACAGCGACTCCGAGCGCCCGATAACCGCGATCCGCTTCCTCTACAAGGGAACGACGATCCCGACCTGGGGCGGCCGCCAAATCGACGGCGCCGTCTGGACCCCGTACCAGCCCTCAACATTCCCAACCCCGCCGTTCGGCGAGCACGTATCAGGACATTCAACATTCAGCGCAGCAGCGGCGAGAGTCCTCAAGCGCTTCACCGGTAGCGACTACTTCGGCGGAACCGCAGTGGTGCCCGCAGGTTCATCCCTGGTCGAACCAGGCGTGACCCCCGCCCAGGACATCACCCTACGGTGGCGCACCTTCACCGAAGCCGCCGACCAGGCAGGCCTGTCCAGACGGTATGGCGGAATCCACTTCCGCAACGGCGACCTCCAGGGCCGCGCCCTCGGCGCCCAGGTAGGCCAAGCCGCCTGGGACCAAGCAACCACCTACTGGTCAGGCAAAACCCCCTAACCACCCAACCAGCCACCCCGAGAACTCCGTAACCACCCGACCGGCCACCCCGAGAAGAGGGCACCGCCCGCCGATCAGCCCCGACCTCCGCCCCCAGGACCCATCCACCTTCCGACCAGGCAGGCCAAGCACCCCGTGCCCTGCGGACAGGCACCACCTCCGCCCCGAGCCCCGCACTATCGCGGAGCCCGGGGCGGTTACACCCTCAGCGACTGACCTGCCCCGGGGACCTCGCACGAGCCGACCATACGGAGCCGTACGCCCAACAGACGCAACCGTATGTTCACCCCACCACCTACTGACCAGGAAGAACCTCACGCGCAGAAGCACTCTCCCGCGACCACAGCGTGAACGCCATCCACGCGATCCCGGCAGCCGCCACCACCAGCCCCCCGAGATAGACCGGCAACGGCAACGCACTACGCAGCGCCCCAGGAACCATCCCACCCACATACAGCGCGACAGCGGCAGCAGGAACCGCCTTGGTCCTGAGCGCAGCCACCCCAAAGGCGATCACACCCCCAAGCAGGACCACCGAAGTGACCAGGAACGCCCTCCCCGTCCCCCCAGCCAGCAGCACGGTCACCACACCCGGCTGGAGATACGGAAAGACGAAGTGCAGCGTGTACTCGACCGCGAACGCCCCAGCCAACCCAGCCGCATTGGCAAGGTAAGCAACCAGCCCGAACGTGCCGGCCGTACGACGAAACAGCAGGTAGACCCCAGTGATCGCCAGCAACCCGGTGAGCGGCGCGAAGGGCGCGATGGCGTGAGTGAGCGAGGTCTCGGGCAGAAGCCCACCCCGCCGGGCGACGTTGACGACGAGCAGAACGGCGCACAGGAACCCCGCAGCGCCGGTGACTCTGGATAAGGACATCATGCGCAACATGCTCACGCCCGCAAGCCCAGTTGAGGAGACTTCACCCCCAGCCGTAAGCACTACGAAAGGACCCCGCACCGAGCCGACCAACCGCCACCACCACGAAGAACCCACACCCAAGGCCCCGCGCAACCACAAGCACGCCCCGCACGCCCCACACCAGCCGCACGCCCCATAGAGCCCGCACACCACACGCGACCCGCAAGCCCCATACAGCCCGCAAGCCCCACACAACCCGCGCACGCACCTCACACAACTCGCACACCTCACGCGACACGCGCCTGTACGTCCCACGCGACCCGCACGCCTCACAAACGCCACAGGACCCGCACGCCCCACACAGCCCGCACGACCGACGGACACGGCGCAACCCGCAAACAGCGCACGGCTCCTTAGCACCGCCTGACCGGCGAGCCGCTGTGGCCCTCGATCACCGAACCTCGAACACCCCCGCCCCTCCATCCCAGCGGCCCCCAACCCTCCACCCCAGCCGCCCACCAGCCCAGCGGGTCAGCGGTCAGCGGTCAGGAGAGCTTGAGCCCAAGAGAGGCTTTGGACACCAGGGAGACCGGGAGACCAGGAGGCCAGGAGACCAGGGGCCAAGGGACGCCCCGCGGGCTCGAGATGGGGATGCGCTATGAGACGGTGACGCCGAGTTCCTGGAGGGCCTGACGGATGATGGCGTCGGGAGCGCGGTCGATGGCGCCAAGGCGCAACAACGCCGCGATGCCCAGGTAACTGCTGTACCCGGCAACCACCCGCCCCCGAGCCTCCTCAGCCGACTGCCCCAGCTCCTCGAGCGCCGCCTGCATGACACTCAACCGCCGTACGGTCACCCGCCGAGCCACCTCCGCCACCACGGGATCGTCAGCCGCACTGATCAGCCGGAACGAGATCGAAGCGTCATGCCGATCCCCGAACGCGAGCCCCATCAGCGCGCGCATACGCTCCGCCGGGTCCGCGATGGCCTCCAGGCTGGCGATGATCTCCTCAGTCCCGGCCTCCCAGAACGCGAGCGCAGCCTCCACCAACGCCTGCCGATTGGCGAAATGCCAGTAGAAGCTGCCCTTCGACACGCCCAGCCGTACCGCCACCGGCTCTACGGCGACAGCGGCGATCCCGCCTTCCGCCAGTGCCTCGAGCGCCGCCCGTGCCCAGTCATCCGCCTGTAGTCGACCCACTCGACAAGAGTGCCATACGCAGGCGTATAGTCGAACCATACGCCACCGTATGGAAGGGCAAACGATGGTCTACAACGTGCACGAACGCGTCATCCCCGGCACCCCGGACGAGGTCTGGGCCGCCCTCGCCAAGACCCCCGACCTGTGGCCGGAGGGCCACGGCTCCTTCCGCCTGCCGGAGGGCCTGTTCGAGGGAGCCCCGGTAAACCTGATCGGCAAGACCTGCCGCATCAAGACCCTGGAGCCGGGACGCAAACTCTGGTTCGACATGGGCAGAGCGATGCCCAACGGCCACGGCTTCACCCTCACCCGAGTGGAGGGCGGCACCCTCCTCAGACATGAGGTAAAGGGACCCCTGGGCCCAGCCCTGAAGATCTTGTGGCCCCTGATCATCCGCAAGAAGCACGACACCGTGCTCGAACTCCTCCTGGACAACATCAGGCACGAGGTAGCCCGCACCCACACCAGCTGAACCCCATAGGACACACACCCATGCGACCAGGAGCACCCCCGCCCAGCCCACCCAACGCGAGGCGACCCATGCCTGCACCAACCCCATACGCAACCGAACGGCCCGACCCCATCGAACGACCGGCCCCATACGCAACCGAACGGCACAGCCCCATCGAACCACCGGCTCCATACGCGACCGCATGGCCCAGCCTCACCGAACCGCCGGCTCCATACGCAACCGTATGGCGTGCGACCGCGGCGCCCGATGCGCCACCCCCAATCCCGTCAAGCGCGAGGTGACACATGCCTGCAGCGGCTGAGGCACCGACTCCATACGCAACCGAACGGCACAGCCCCACCGAGCCGCCAGCCCCATACGCGACCGTATGGCGTGCGACAACGCGGTCTGAGACGTCACTCTCCAACCCCATGAAGCGCGAGGTGTTCTGTGTCCACGTTGGCTGAGCAGTTGATCCCCGATCCTGACGCTTCGGAACGGCATGCGATCACGATCGCCGCCTCACGTGAGCGGGTGTGGGCTGCGCTCACCGAGACCCAGGCGAGTGACATCAAGCTCGCCAAACCGCTGTTCGCCGCTCGTGACCTGGTCTCGCGGTTGCGCACGGGGAGTCCGAAGCAGGATCGGCCGAAGTTCACGACGCTGGCCGAGGTGCAGGGGCGGGAGGTCGTGCAGGGGACGATCGGGCAGTGGTGGCGGTTGGGGCGGGCGGACAACTTCCCGGCTGGGGATGACTTCGCGGTGTTCGACCGGCCTGGGTACGCCAGGGGGACGTTCAGTTTCGAGCTTCAGGATGCTGGGGCTGGGCGGGTGCGGCTCATCACGGAGACCAGGGTGAAGGCCACGAGTCCGGACGCGCGGCGGGCGTTTCTGCGGTACTGGGTGGTCATCCGGCTGGGGAGTGGACTCATTCGGCGGCTCATCCTGCTGGCCATCCGCCGGAAGTCCGAAGGACCCCGGTCCCGCTAGACCCGACCATTTGCCCAGACAGAGGACCCAGCTGGTGCTGCACGGGCTGACGCGGAGTGCACGACTTGTGGGCAGAGGTGAGCTGGGGGTGGATCGGCCAGGGGTGCATGGCCCGTGGATGGGGTGCTCTGGCCGAGGAGTGCGGGGGGACGGAGCACGTGTGCTGGAGGACGCCCCAAAAGGCTGGGCCATGGTCCGAGGCGTGGGGTGGAAGCCCGCCGGTGGGTGGGATGGGTCGGTCCAGGGTGGGTGAGGGTGGCGCCGGGCGGGGGTGGTGTGAGGTGCGTGGGCTAGGCCGGGCCCAGGCAGGAGGCGGAGCGTGGGCCGGGTCGTGGCGGGGTGGGGTGGGGTGGAGCCCGGGGCGAGCTGAAGGAGTAGTGCGCGCGGGCCAGGGTCGGGCCGCAAGGGCCGTGGGCTGGAGATCGGGGAGCCGGGAGCAGGGGTGGGGCTGGGTCGGAGGTAGTGGTGGGCTGGGGCCGGGTTGAGGGCTGGGGTTGGGGCGAGGGCGGGGTTGGGGCCAGGGGCGGGGTTGGGGTGAGGGCGGGGTTGGGGCAGGGGTTTGGAGTGGGTGGGGCCGGTAGCCTTGGGGGGTGTTGGAATGGGTTGCTGCTACGCGGTACGTGACGCCCCTACGGGAAGGGGGTTCCCTGCCCGGAGTGGTTGAGGGCAGTGATCTCGGGACGTACGTGGTGAAGTTCCGCGGAGCGGGTCAAGGGCGCCGGGTGCTGGTTGCGGAGATCATCTGTGCTGAGCTGGCTCGACGGCTCGAGCTACGGACGCCCGAACTCAAGGTCATCGAGCTTGATCCGCAGATCGCTGTTCGTGAGCCCGACTACGAGATCCAGGAACTGCTCAAAGCCAGCGAAGGGCTCAACCTCGCTGTTGACTTCCTGCCCGGTGCGCTGGGGTTCGAGCCGCTCACCTGGGAACCCGACCCCCTCTTCGCCTCACAACTCGTCTGGTTCGACGGGCTGATCCACAACGTGGACCGTAGCTGGCGCAATCCCAACCTCCTCGTCTGGCACAACGACGTCTGGTTGATCGATCACGGCGCCGCCCTCTGGTTCCATCACAACTGGAAAAACGCCGACCCCCAAAGGCCCTTCGACGCCAGCGATCACGTAATGGCCCCTTTCGCCACGGAAAATGGAAGCATGGCGGCCAGGATCACCCGTCACCTTCTTGACGAGGTCACGGCGCTGGTGCCGGATGAGTGGCTGGACGGCGAGCCGGGGTTCGAGTCGGCGCAAGCCGTACGGCAGGCCTATGTCGACCACCTGCTGGAAAGAGCCCACGGCCCCCAGAACTGGCTGCAAACCACTGCCAAACCAGGCGAGCACCACGGCCCCGGGTCCATCGGCGCGTTTCACAAGGGATCGTGATGGACGTCTACGAATACGCCGTGATCAGGGCCATCCCCCAGGTCGAGCGAGGTGAGCAGATCAACGTCGGCGTCCTGCTCTACTGCCAGCCACGCACCTACCTCTGCGCCCGCGTGGAGCTCGACGACGCCCGCCTGCGCGCCATCGACCCCGCCGCCGACGTCGACGGGGTCCGCAGGGCGCTCGGCGCGTATGAACTCGCCTGCGGGCAGGAGGCAGGGCCGCTGAAAACGGAGTCGCTGGGGAGCAGGTTCCGCTGGCTCACCGCCCCGCGGAGCACGATCGTCCAGACCGGCCCCGTCCATCCCGGTCTGACCACCGACCCGGAGGCCGAGCTGGCCAGGCTCTTCGACCGGCTGGTACGGCTCTAGCGGAACGCGTCGGCGTTGGCCGCGCACCACTGGGCGAAGGTGCGCGGCGGCCGTCCGAGGACCTGCTCCACCGTGGGCAGCACCTCGGACTCGTCCAGCGCCCCGTCGGCGAAGAACGAGTAGAACGCCTTGGCGTACTTCTCCGGCATGGACGCGCTCATCTCCGCCCAGGCCTCCTCATCGGAAAGCCCCTCGAATCGCAGGTCCCGCCCCAGCGCCTCGCCCAGGATCCGCACCCGGTCCCCAGGCGTCAGCGACTCGGGCCCGGTGAGGGCCAGGGTCTCCCCCACGTGCCCGGAGAACGCCAGCGAAGCCACAGCCCCGATGTCGACGGGATCGATCGCCGCCACCCGCACGGACGGAAACGCCGCCCGCACCACGTCACCGGCCTTCACCTGCGGGATCCACTGCCGCGTGTTGACCATGAACGTGCGCGGCCGCAGGATCGTCCACCCCACGCCACTGTCCTTGACCATCTCCTCGGAGGCCAGGTGATACGCCGAGACCGCGTTGTCGCGGAGCCCGGTCTCGGCCGCGCTCGCCGACAGCAGCACCACGTGCGAGACCCCGGCGGCCCTGATGTGCGCCAGCGTCTCGTCCATCCGGTCGTACCCGCTGAGCAGGAACACCCCGCTCACCCCCGGCAACGCCGCTGCGACCGAGTCGGGGTCGTTGAGGTCGCCGAGCGCCAGCTCGGCGGGCAGGTCGACCTCCCGCCTGACCAGCGCCCGCACGGCAGTCCCCGACGAAGCGAGCGCGTGCACCAGCGCCCCGCCCACATTTCCGGTCGCACCGGTAACAAGAATCACTCGGTCAGCCTACGTAGTTCCTCCAGATATGCGGCATTGTCGATGCGTTGCTGTTCCTCCAGGTTGGCCACCGCTCGTGAGCAGCGCAGCCGCGCGGCGTCCACCTCGGACGCCCGTCCGGCGGCCGTCAGAGCGTCGGACCACAACGACGCCATCAGATTCCACTCCAGGACCGCGTCCTGCGGGCTGGCGTCGCGCTGCGGCGGCAGCAGCGCGACGGCCGCCTCGACCGTGAGCAGCGCGAGGGACGCCTCGCCCGCGGCGAGCTGTTCCCTGGCCATCGCGCGCTGCGCCCTGACCTGGTCCAGCCGGAACAGCGCCGCGTCCTCCACAGAGAGCGCGGCGAACAGGTCGACCTCGGCCGCCCGGCTGAGCGGCCGTACGCCGTAGGGGCGCACGCCACCGCCCACGGGCTGGGCGGCAGCGCGTGCCCGCGCCCTCAGCTCCTCCGCCTGCGCCGTAGAGCCCAGCTCGGCCAGCAGCGCGGCCACGTATTCGAGCAGCTCGGAACCCGAAGCATCGCAAAGGCTGAAGCAGCGGTCGGCCGCCGCCCGAGCGGCCTCCGTGAGGCCCGCCATCAACTCGTACCAGCCAAGCTTGCCGAGCTCCCAGCAGAGCGCCTCGCCGTCCGCGTCCAGTTCGAAGAAGTCGACGACCAGCCGCTGCAGTTCTGCCGCCTCCGCTCCCCTGTCCAGCCCGGCGAGCACCTGGGCCAGCTGCCCGCGGGCCATGGCGATCGACCACCGATGGTCGTCAGGACCGAGCGAGAGGTACCACTCGGTGGCCTGCCGCGCGAGCGCCTCCGCGTCGGCGAACCGCTCCTTCATGATCAGCACGGACGCGTGCACCCGCAACAGCCAGCCGTAGTCCTCCCCGTAGGTCGCCGGGTCGGCCAGCGCCGCGGCCCTGACGAGGTCGATCGCCCGCTTGGCCTGCTCGCGGGCCAGCTCGTGCTGGTCGGCGCGGCTCAGCGCCTGGGCGTAGCGGCCCAGCCGGTCCACGAGCCGGTCGAGGAAGGACTGGTCCTCGCGGTAGAGCCCGGCGTAGATCGCCACCGACTCTTCCATCAGGTAGGCGGCGTCGATGGGGTCACTCCGCTCGGAGCGCAACATGAGCGCGGAACCGAGCGCCCGCCGGGCATCCACACTCGACCCCCTCAAATGGCGAGCCAGCGCCAGGTAGTGCGCCGTCACCCGGTCTGCGAGCGCGTCGAGCTTGCGATGCTCGCCGGGAAAGTTGCAGCACGCCTCGAACAACAGGTCGAGGTCGTCGGTCTCCAACGCGGGGCCGAGCAGCTCGACCAGCGGCTCCGGCGTGGACACCTCGGCGGCGACCAGCACCAGCGCGGGCACCGCCGTACGTGGGCAGGTCTCCAGCAACCGGCGGATCGCGCCGAGCGCCACGGAACGGCGGCCGGGCCCCTCCTGGTCGGAGTCGCCCAGCCCGGCCACCCGGGCGAGCACCGTGAGCGCCCGTTTCATCTGGGCCGCGTCCGCACCGGCCAGGGGCAGCTCCAGGCTGCCCTCCGGATGGTCAGGGTTGAGCAGCACGTCGGCCACGAGCTCCTCGCCCAGCCGGTCGGGCTGCAGGGGTTCCCACACCGTGTCCTCGCCCTCCGGCGGGTAGAAGCCGCACAGCGCGGTGACGATCCGCGTGCAGCCGTCCCCGGGCACCTCGGGCACCCGGCCGACGGCCGCGACGGCCTGTCGCCGGTCGCGCGCGGGGAACAACGTCGGTACGGCCAGCAGCCGGTCGCTGAGCAGGGCGTTCACGTCGTCGAAGGCGATCTGGTGCTTGACCGCGTACCTGTGCCAGTAGCGCCGCTCGTGCTCCAGGATGCGGCGCAGCGGATCCCCGTCCCGCTGGGTGGAACCGTCGAGCGCCATGGCCAGCGCCAGCGCGTGCAGGTCGAGCAGCCGCCTGCGCTCGGGCAGCTTGACCTGGACGAAAGGCCCATCGAGGGAAAGCGCCCCGAGGAAGGCGGCATGCGCCTCCCGGAGGATCTGGACGGCCACGTCGTCGGGGATCGCGGACACGCACACCTCGGCCGCCCGGCGGTCGCCGTGGATGCGTCCCCACCACATGCCGGCCGACCTGGCGAGCAGCAGGATCCGCACCCGCCCCGACGACTCCCCCAGCAGCTCGAGCAGGTCGTTGACCTGGGCGTCCATGCCCTCGGCGTAATCGCAGACGAGCAACACGCGGTGCCCGGCGCGCATCGCGTCCCGCAGGGGGAGGTGCAGGTCGGGCAGCTTGGCTGCGCGGGCGACGAACCCGGCCAGCCACCCCTCGCGCCTGAACCGGTCGCACACCTCCAGCGCCAGCCGCGTCTTGCCCACCCCGCCGGGCCCGCGCACCAGCAGCACGTCGCCCTCGCCCTCGCGGACCCACGCGCACACCTCGCCGAACTCGGCCGGCCCCTCGTGGAACGGGACCACCCGGTGCTGCGCCATCAGCCACGTGGACGGCGAGGCCACGGCGGGCCGCGCCGGGCTGGAAGGGACGAACCGCAGCCGGTCGGCCAGCTCGGCGTAGCGGGAGACGGCGGCGCGCCAGGCCGACTGCACCCGTGCGTTGCCCTCGAGCACCGAGGGGACGTGCGCGGCCAGCAGGTCGACGGCGACCATCCAGTTGTCCCTGCCCGCGCCGTCGGTGGACTTGAGCATCCCGCACACCCGCTGGGTGACCGAGTCGAGGACGGGGCTGCCGCTCATCCCTGGGGCCAGCCCCGCGCCGACGACCTTCCACGCGCCGCCCTCGCCCGACGCTCCGGCGGCCGTCAGCAGGATGGTGTCGACGGGCAGCTGCCTGATCGCCGGAGGTTCAGCGGGCGCCACGGGCTGGGCGGCGGCGGCCGTCGACTCGATCATCGTGCCCTGCTTGAACTCCGGCAGCGAGGCCGGCTGCGGGACCAGCGCGGTCAGCACCGCCCCCGCCTTGGGCAGGTCGTCCGGGTCGGCGAGCAGCACCACCGGATGGTCGAAGACGGCGTCGAGCCGCAGGATCCCGGCGTCCGGCAGGCCGTAGCCACCGCCGCCGGACTCTGCGGGAAACAGCAGCGCCTCGGTCACCGGGTACACGGTTCTGCGCCAGCGCACGGTGATCGGCTCCTGCCTGCCGTACAGGACGTGAGCGCACGTCAGCACCGTGCCCTCGGCGACGAAGAAGCCGGAGCCGATCAGCCGGTCGCCGCAGTGGATCTCGACGACGCATTTCCTGGCGGCCTGGCGGGCGTCGAACCGCATCATTCCCACGTCAGGCGGACCACCACGGAGGCCTCACCGCCCGCCTTGGCCAGCATGCCGAGCACGGGCCCCGTCTCGGCGGAGATCTTGATGCCAAACTCCACCTCGTACCTGGCCGGCTTCTCCGGCAGCGCGTCCTGGACCAGCTCGACCACGTGCCTGCTGACCTCGGCGACCTGCGACTTGATCGCCTTCCACTCGGCGGTCAGCCGGTCGGCTGCGGCGATGTCGCCGCCGCTGCGCACGGCCACGTCGGCGTAGAAGACACCCTGCTCGGTGCGGATCTCGGCAACGGCCAAGGTCAGTCCCTCCTGTCGATGTAGACGCAACTGGTGGAGATGAGCACGGGAAGGGCGTCGAGCATGCCGCGCAGCAGCACCAGCGGATCGGAGATGAGCTCGACAGTCTCCTCCGCCTCCCTGGCGATGAGGCGGATGGCGTGCCACAGCGTCGGCTGGCGGTGCGTGAACAGCCACAGGTGGTAGACGTCGTAGCCGACGGTCGCGCGCGCCGCGTTCGGCATGCCGATCTGGAAGGCGCCGAGCTGGGCGGGCGAGTTGCCGAGGCCGAGCGCCAGCGGATAGATCTGGTGACGTACGGCGAAGCTCACCTGGTCATGGCTCTCCGGCGGGATCTCCACCAGCAACCCGTCGTCCAGCAGGGAGTCGAACAGCGGCTCAGGACGCTCGACGCCCGCCGCCTTGGCCGCGTCGAGCACGCCGAGCCGGTGCAGCCCGCTCTTGCCCACCTTCTCCGGATCGCCGTGCGCGACCGCCCAGATCGCGTACTCCTGGGCGGACAGCGAGAACACGCCGTCCCTGAAGCGGACCTCGAAGCTCTGCGGCGCCTCGCTGTCGGGGCTCGTGAACATCGGTCCGGCGAAATGGCCGACAGGCAGGATGAGAGGGACCACGCGGGCCATGGTCCCGGATTAGCGGCCCTGCGATAAGGCCACTTCCTGCCAGTGTCCTAAAACAGAACCGACATGAACGTGTCCACCTCGCGGAAGCCGACCTTGCGATATACGGCCCTGGCAGCGTGGTTGAAGTCGTTGACGTAAAGCGACACGATCGGTGCGAAGCACGCCAATGCCGCGTCCACGACGGCCGCCATCCCCGCCGCCGCGTGCCCCTGGCCGCGCAGCGCCGGGTCCACCCAGACGCCCTGGATCTGGCAGGCCTGCGGGGTGACCGCGCCGATCTCGGCCTTGAAGACGACCTTGCCGTCGTCGATCCGCGCGTAGGAACGGCCGATGCGGATCAGCTCCGACACCCGGGTCCGGTAGAGCGCCCCGCCGTCACCGCCGTTGGGCGACACCCCGACTTCTTCGGTGAACATGGCCACGCACGCGGGCAGCAGGATCTCGAACTCCTCCGGCCGCACCCGGCGCACCAGCGGGTCGGGCGCCACCTTGGGGCGGCCCGACATGGCCATCACCGGCTGGGCCCAGCGGATCGCGCGCGCCCTGCCCCAGTGCGGCTCCAGCCGTTCCCACAGCAGGGAGACGGCGTCGGCGGGACCGACGATGGACGAGCACCGGCGGCCCTGCTTACGCGCCCGGTCGGCGAAGGCCAGCACGGCCTCCTGCCCGGCGTTGACCGGCACCAGGTTCGCTCCTGCGTAGCAGAGCGAGACGAGCCCGCCGCGCTGCCCGAATCCCCACATCTGCCCGCCCAGACGCGCCGGGTTGAGCCCGACGGTCCGCACCCGGGAGGCGACGAAGACGTTGGCGACGGGATCGGAGTCGAGGAGCGCGAGCACCTCTTCCCGATCGTTGTCGTCGAGGACGCGCGACGCCGAGGTACGCAGCATCACACGAGCAGCCTACGCGAAGCCCCTCAGAAAGGCTCATCTGCCGATGAGCTCGGTGAGCCTTTCGTGACCTACGGCGCCGCCGGACGCCATCCGCCTGGCCGCACGCGGATCCGGCAGCCCCGTGCACGTCAGGCGTTGCGGCAGCGAGGCGTCCTTCAGGTAGTCGACCAGCACCCGGTCGACGCACTTGTTGCCGATCAGCGAGATGCCGTGGTTGCCGCCGGGCTCGACGACCATGCGGGCGCTCGGGAAGAGCTTGCTCATGTTCACCGCCCCCGCGTACGGCGTGGCCGCGTCGTGCCGCGACTGGAGCATCAGGATCGGCGGCAGCTCCTTCGACGCCTTGATCGTGACCGGCGTGCCGCCGCGCACCCCCCAGAACGCGCACGGCGCGTTGTACCAGGCGTTCGACCAGGTCATGAAGGGCGCCTTGCGGTGCAGCGGGGCCATGTCCGCGTGCCAGCGCGCCCAGTCCCGTGGCCAGGCGGCGTCGCTGCACTGCACGCCCAAGTAGACCGCGTAGCCGTTCTCGTCCTCCGCGTCGTTCTTGGCGTGCTGGTTGTAGGCGTTCAGCAGGCCGTCCACGTCGCCCTCGCGCACGTAGGCAGACCAGGCCCCGGCCAGCTGCGGCCAGACGGCGTTGGTGTAGCCGCCGACGGTGAAGATGTCGTCGAGCTCGCTCGGCCCGACCACTCCCCCTGCCGGGCGCTCGCGCAGCCGGTTGCGCATGGAGTACCAGGCGAAGGCGGTCTGCTTCGCGGTGGTGCCGAGGTGGTAGATGGAGCCGTTGCGCGCCGTCCAGGCGAGGAAGTCGCGGTGCCTGGCGTCGAAGGAGCGGTCCTGCTCCAGGTTGGCGCGGTACCAGACGCCCTTGGGGTCGACGGTGCTGTCCAGGACGAGCCGCTTGAGGTGGGACGGGAAGAGCGTGGCGTAGACGGCGCCGAGGTAGGTGCCGTAGGAGTAGCCGAGGTAGCTGATCTTCTCCTCGCCGAGCGCCGTCCTGATGGTGTCCATGTCCCTGGCGGAGTTCTCGGTGGTCAGGTACGGCAGCAGCCACGACCACAGGTTGCCGCACCGGTCGGCGTACTCCTTGGCCCTGCCGATCAGCGTGTTCTCCTCGGCTGCCGAGTGGGGCACGTGGTCGGGCCTGGGCGGCGCGTAGTACTTGTCCGGGTCGACGCACCGCAGCGCGGGCTCGCTGTTGCCGACGCCGCGCGGGTCGAAGCCGACCACGTCGTAGCGGTCGGCGATGCTGGGCGGCAGGGTGGCGGCGACGTACTCGGCCAGCTCGCGGCCGGACGCTCCAGGGCCGCCCGGGTTCACCAGCAGGGTGCCCAGGTGGTTGGCGTCGCGCGAGACCCTGCCCTTGACGCGGTTGAGCGCGAGCTTGACGGTCTGGCCGTACGGGCTGGAGTAGTCGAGCGGGACCCGGACGGTCGCGCACTCGGTGCCCGGCGCCGGGGGCGCGGGCTCGGTGGCTTTTCTGAACGAACCCAGCACCTGGTTGAAGAGGGACGGCTGCTTCCCGCACGGACCCCACACGATGCCCTGGCTCGGGATGGTCTTGGCCACTGCGCCCTGCGCACCGCCCACCCCGACGGCCAGCATCATCACACTCGCGACAATCCCGACAACCCGCTTCACCCGGTTACTCTCCCTATGCTCATACGGCAGAGCGATACTCCCGTGAGTAGCCGGTCACTCACGCTGCGTATGGCGTGATGCTTACCAACCTGTAATCGGTTCATGGCGCTGTGTAGCTTCCAACCCCCCTGCCGTAGGTGGCGTTGATAAGGGTGAAGGGGGTCGCATGGAGCGAGATTTCGTGGAGTTCGTACGCAGCAGGCAACAGTCGCTGATGCGCAGCGCCTACCTGCTGACAGGCGACGCGCACCAGGCCGAGGACCTGCTGCAGACGGTGCTGACCCGGGTCGCCAGGCACTGGCGCAAGCTCGCCAAGGACGGCAACCCCGAGGCGTACGCGCGCAGGAGCCTGATCAACGAGCACATCTCCTGGCGCAGGCGGCGGCGGTTCACCGACGTGCCGTCCGCCAGCCTGCCCGAGCGCGGCTACGACAGCGGCGACCAGAGCCTGCACCGCATCACGCTGCAGGAGGCGCTCGCCCGGTTGACCCCGCGCCAGCGCGCCGTACTCGTGTTGCGGTTCTACGAGGACAGGACCGTCGAGGAGGCAGCCGACCTGCTCGGTTGCTCCGAGGGGACGGTGAAGAGCCAGACACACCACGCGCTCGGCAGGTTACGCGCCCTGGCGCCTGAGCTTGCCGAGCTGCTGCACGACGCCGATCCTCAGGAGGCCAACCGATGACCAGACTGCACGACGAACTCGAGCTGATCGCCCAGGACGCGCCCACGGTCGACCTGGCCGAGCGCGCGCTGCGCCGGGCGAGGCGGCAGCGGCTGACCTCTGCTCTCGGGGCGGCTGTCGCGGTGGTCGCCGCGCTCGCCGTGGGCGCCGCCGTACTCGTCAGCGGGCCTTCCGACGTACGGCGGAGCACGGCGACCACGGTGTTCTCCGACGTGTTGCCCGCTTCCGGGGTGGAGGCGGCGCGATACGCCTACTACGACTTCTGCGGCAGGCAGTGGGATCCGGGCAGGAACACCGCCGAGCTCGGGGCGAAGGAGTGCGCGCAGTGGAAGATCGTCACGCGCGGGGGGCAGACGTACCGGGTGCCTGAGGCGTTGAGCGTGTACTCCGAGCAGAGCAAGGAGGAGTACATGAACACGGGCGCCCCGCTGGAGATCTCCTCGGACGGGACGCGGATCGCCTATTACAGCGAGAAGGACCAGAAGTTCGCGGTCCGCGATCTGGAGAGCGGGCAGATCTGGCTGCTCCCCGGCGGGGTCGACCGCAAGACGCTGGTGGCCAAGGGGGTGCTCCTCCAGTTCTCCCCTGACGGCCGCCATCTCTGGGACTCGCTCGACAGGACGATCGTGGAGGTGGAGACCGGGGTGTCGGCGCCGGTTCCTGACGGCTGGTTCGTCGACAAGGTGTCGAACGGCGGGGCGCCCGCCGTCGTGAGCGGGGATGACGACAGGTTCGGCCTGCTCGCCGACGGGAAGGTGACGCCGTTCCCGGTGAAGGGCACGTGGGTCACGGTCGGCCATCTGGCCGCCGACGGGCGCACGCTCGCCTATCTGTCGGGGGTTTCCAACGGCATGGAGTCACGACCCGCGGACTCGCTCGTCACGGTGGACACGGCGACGGGCAAGATGGTGCGCGAGGTGACGTTCAAGGGCGCGCCTGAGCACTTCAGCCCGATGCGGGTGGGCGGGTGGCTGAACGAGGACGAGATCCTGGTCGTGGACAGCCTCAAGAACAACTTCCGCGACAGGACACCCATGCTGGGCGACGTCACCTATGCGGTGAACGTCACCACAGGGCAGGTCCGCACGCTGGAGACCTACTCCTACAAGGCCTGGGCAGGGGACCTGGTCATCCCCGGCCTCTGACCCCAACCCCACCCCTGTGATCACCAAGAGGGTCAACCCCCTAAGAAGGGTGACCCTCTCAGAGGGGCGGCCCCCTCAGAGGGGCGGCCCCCTCAGAGGGGCGGCCCCCTCAGAAGGGGTTGTTGGAGACGGGGGGTTTGTGGGGTTAGCCGACGGTGACCTGCGGGCCGGGGGCGTCGTCGTCGAGGTCGACCTCGACGCCCATCTCCTCCGCGATCCGCAGCGCCTCCTCGATGAGGGTCTCCACGATCTGCGACTCAGGCACGGTCTTGATGACCTCGCCCTTCACGAAGATCTGCCCCTTACCGTTCCCCGACGCCACGCCCAGGTCGGCCTCCCGAGCCTCCCCAGGGCCGTTGACGACGCAGCCCATCACGGCCACCCGCAGCGGCACGGTGAGCCCTTCGAGCCCAGCCTGCACCTGCTCAGCCAGCGTGTACACGTCCACCTGCGCCCGCCCGCACGACGGGCAGGACACGATCTCCAGCCCCCGCTCGCGCAACCCCAGCGACTCGAGGATCTGGTTGCCGACCTTGACCTCCTCCACCGGAGGCGCCGACAGCGAGACGCGGATCGTGTCGCCGATCCCCTCAGCCAGCAGCGCGCCGAACGCGACCGCCGACTTGATGGTGCCCTGGAACGCGGGCCCTGCCTCGGTGACGCCCAGGTGCAGCGGGTAGTCGCACTGCGCCGCGAGCTGCCGGTAGGCGTTGACCATCACGACCGGGTCGTTGTGCTTCACCGAGATCTTGATGTCGCGGAACCCGTGCTCCTCGAACAGCGAGCACTCCCACAGCGCCGACTCCACCAGCGCCTCGGGCGTGGCCTTGCCGTACTTCTCCAGCAGCCTGGGGTCGAGCGAGCCGGCGTTCACGCCGATGCGGATCGGCACGCCGGCCGCCTGCGCGGCGCGGGCGATCTCGCCGACCTTGTCGTCGAACTTCTTGATGTTGCCGGGATTGACCCGTACGGCCGCGCATCCGGCGTCGATCGCGGCGAACACGTACTTCGGCTGGAAGTGGATGTCGGCGATGACCGGGATCTGCGACTTCCTGGCGATGATCGGCAGCGCGTCCGCGTCGTCCTGGGACGGCACGGCGACCCGGACGATCTGGCAGCCGGAGGCGGTGAGCTCCGCGATCTGCTGCAGGGTCGCGTTGACGTCGGCGGTGACGGTGGTGGTCATCGACTGCACGGATACCGGAGCGTCACCACCGACAGGCACGGTGCCCACCATGATCTGGCGGGAGCGCCGCCGTTCGGCGATCGGCTTGGGACGGACCGAGGGAATGCCGAGTGCTACAGAAGTCACGTTTCCCAGTTTAGGTGGTGAGTTCGCGCGCCCTCGCCCGAGCCCACGCGTCGGCCGCGAGGACCTCACCCACCGTGTCCGCGGATGTCACGACATGTTCTGATACCACGCACGCAACTGTGTCCACGATGGATAGGAAAGGTAGCGTTCCCGATCGGAACGCGTCGACGCACACCTCGTTGGCCGCGTTGTAGACGGCGGGGGCCGTGCCGCCCGCCGTACCGACCTGTCTTGCCAGCTCGACGGCGGGGAACGCCTCGTTGTCCAGGGGCTCGAAGGTCCAGGTCGAGGCCTTGGTCCAGTCGACGGCCCTGGCGACGTCCGGGACACGCGCCGGGTGGCCGAGGGCGAGCGCGATGGGCAGGCGCATGTCGGGCGGGCTGGCCTGGGCGATGGTGGAGCCGTCGACGTACTCGACCATGGAGTGGATGATCGACTGCGGGTGCACGACCACCTCGATCCGGTCGAAGGGCAGGTCGAACAGCAGGTGCGCCTCGATGACCTCCAGGCCCTTGTTCACCAGCGTCGCCGAGTTGATGGTGATGACCGGGCCCATGTCCCAGGTCGGGTGCGCCATGGCCATCTCGGGCGTGACGTCGGCCAGCTCGTCCCGCGTGCGCCCTCTGAACGGCCCGCCGGACGCGGTGACGATCAGCTTCCGCACCGCCTCGGGCTCGTAGCCCGCCGGCCCCGACGCCCACAGGCACTGCTGCAACGCCGAGTGCTCGGAGTCGACCGGGATGATCTGCCCGGGTTTGGCCAGCCGCTTCACCAGCGGGCCGCCGATGATCAGCGACTCCTTGTTGGCCAGCGCCAGCGTACGGCCCGCCTCGAGCGCGACCAGCGTGGAGGTGAGGCCGAGCGCGCCGGTGATGCCGTTGAGCACGATGTCGCACGGCCAGGCCGCGACCTCCTCCGTCGTGGCGACAGCCGCTCGCGCGCCGTACGACTCCAGGGCCGCGCGGAGCGCGGGCACCGCCGACGCGTCGCCGACGGCCACGACCTCGACGTCGAACTCGGCCGCCTGCCTGGCCAGCAGGTCGACGCGCCCGCCTCCAGCCGCGAGCCCCACGGCCTTGAAGGAGCCCGAAGCGCGGGCGACGACGTCGAGGGCCTGGGTGCCGATCGAGCCGGTGGAGCCGAGCACGACGACGGAGCGGGGAAGGTCTGTATGCACCCGCCCATTGTGCCCCGCATCCCGTCACCCCTGTGACACAGGATATTTGAGTGAATAAATGCCGGAATATCGCTATATCCATCTATGTAAATCTTGAGAAATCGGGATATTGCGCCCGCTACCTTCCAGGCTCAGATCCGGTTATGGGAGGTACGTAATGCACCGCAGAGCCGCTCTGCTTTCCATCCTCACCCTCGCCACCGGGGGCGTAGCGCTCCCGATGACGGCGGCACAGGCGGCATCGGGCCCGAAGCCCGTCTCAGAAGAGGCCGCAGACAGCACCTCCGAGCAGCGCGACGTGCTCAAGTACTGGACTCCGGCCAAGATGGAGGCAGCTCAGCCACTCAACGGCCCCGCCCCCAAGACCGGCTCCAAGAACGGCCAGGGCGCGCCCGGCGAGCCCACCACGGGCACGCCCTGGTCAACCCCGCCCACCGACGGCGGCGGCCCCACGCCCCAGCCCCAGGCGGGCAACAGCTCGGGCACCGCCTGGACGAAGGACGGCCAGATCACCAAGACCACCGGGCGGGTCTTCTTCACCTACCAGGGACGCAACGCCTCCTGCTCCGGATCCGCCGTGACCAGCGCGAACGAGAGCACGATCATCACCGCCGGGCACTGCGTGAAGCTCGGCGGCGCGTTCCACACGAACTGGGTCTTCGTGCCCGGCTACGACAACGGCGCCCGGCCGTACGGCACCTGGGTGGCCACCAAGCTGCTCACCACCCCGCAGTGGAACTCCAACGAGGACATCAACTTCGACGTCGCGGCGGCCGTCGTCGCGCCGCTGCAGGGCAAGACGCTGACCGACGTGGTCGGCGGCCAGGGCGTGGCCTTCAACCAGGCCAGGCGCCAGCAGATGTACGCCTTCGGGTACCCGGCCGCCGCTCCCTACGACGGCTCCAAGCTGATCTACTGCGCCGGGCGCGCGTTCGACGACTTCCTCATGTCGAAGGACCACGGCCTCACCTGCAACATGACCGGCGGCTCCAGCGGCGGCCCGTGGTTCGTCGGATTCAACGAGACCACAGGGACGGGAAACCTCAATTCGGTCAACAGCTTCAAATACAACTTCGCCGCGAACTGGATGTTCGGCCCCTATTTCGGAACGGAGGCTCAGGCCGTATACACCACCGCTGCGAGCACCAGCGCACTCTGAGGCTATTTACCGAAAGTAGTCACAAGAACACATCTCGTAGTGCAGACTCGGGGGCCATGACCCTGAGCACCCCCCTGCTTGCGGCTGCGCCTCTGGTCGCCGGTTTGATGGGCCCCGCCCTGATCGGCGCCACCCCCGCGCAGCAGCTGCCGAGCCGCCCTGTCGTCTCCTCAGTGCACCGGGCGGCGCCCAGAGCCGAGGTCGTGGAGCACGTCGCCGCGCACAGCTCAGCTGAACAGCGGCGCGTGCTCTCCTACTGGACGCCCGAGCGCATGGCGGACGCCCTGCCGATCAAGCTGCTCGACCTGGTGGGCCAGGGCGGCGGGGTGCTCAGCGGGCTCACCGGCAAGGCGGGACTCGGCGCGGCCCCTGATCTGACCGGCGGGACCGCGAAGATCGTCCAGCCGCGCCGGCAGTCGTCGCGGCCCGCCTCCTCCACCACCACGGGTTCGCGCTGGCAGGCCGGCGGGGCCGTGGCCAGGACCACGGGGCGGGTCTTCCTGACCGTGGACGGCGTCGACTTCGTCTGCTCGGCGGGCACCGTGCGCAGCGCCAACAAGGACGTCGTCGTCACCGCGGGTCACTGCGTCAAGGACGGCGTGGGCGAGTGGGCGGAGAACTGGACCTTCGTGCCCGGCTACCAGGAGGGCGGCGGGCAGCCTTACGGCGCTTTCACCGCGCGCCGGATGTTCGTCGCCGGGCCGTGGTCGCGGTCGGCAGACGACAGCTATGACGTGGGCATGGTGGCGCTGAACAAGTCCGACGGGCGGCACGTCACCGAGACGGTGGGGGCGCAGGAGATCGGCTTCAACACCACGCGCGGCGGCCAGGCCTTCGGCTTCGGCTTCCCCGCCGATCCCCCCTATGACGGCGAGCACCTGGTCTACTGCGCGGGACGGCTCCGCGACGACCCGCACGACCAGACGCGCGACCAGGGCATGTCGTGCGACATGACGGCCGGATCCAGCGGCGGCC
This sequence comes from Nonomuraea sp. NPDC050556, assembly GCF_044457355.1. Lineage (NCBI taxonomy): Bacteria > Bacillati > Actinomycetota > Actinomycetes > Streptosporangiales > Streptosporangiaceae > Nonomuraea > Nonomuraea sp. NPDC050556. The sequence continues at coordinate 370,963 of NZ_JBITGU010000007.1, forward strand.
CGTGGATGACCGGCTTCGACCCGTCGTCCGGGCGGGGAACGGTGACGTCGGTGAGCAGCTTCAAGTACAGCGACGACCACGGCACCATGTTCGGCCCGTACTTCGGCGACGCCGCCAAGACGTTGTTCAGTACGGCGGAGCGGGCCTAGAGCTCGATCCCGAGGATCCTGGCGACCTCCTGCAGCTTGGCGTGGGGAATGCTCCTGATGATCTCCGCGGCCTTGTCCTTCGGCAGCAGAGCGAGGTCGCCGATGATCGCCTTTTCCTCCGCCAGGGCATGGGTTCCTCGTTCCAACGCACGTTGGAGCACGTGGCGGCGGAGCTCCATGTCGTCCTGGCCCAGGTAGAGCACGTCGATGAAGTGGCGCGCCTTCGTCACCGCCTCCGCCGCACCGGTGTAGGGAATTCCCAGGAGTGGCTCGACGGCGTGAAGGAGGAGCCGCTCCTCCACACCGCAGACAAAGCTCACCCGCCGGTGGAGGTCGAAGACGTCCGTCGGCTGGGTGATCTCTTCGACCCAGGCCGGATCCACAGGCGCGGGTCTCCACCCGGCATCCAGCACCAGGTAGGGGTCCGGCGTGGCCGTCGGGCGCACGGCCACCAGGCCCACCAACCCCCGCCACTCGTCGGGGCCGGTCAGCGCACGCCACAACAGGGCGTGCCGCTGCCATTCGACCTGCAGGTCCTCGCGACCCGGCAGGAGCTCGCTCAGCAACAGCTCATCACCGGAGCACAGCGCGACCAGCATGAGGTTGGCCGAGTAGTACGCGAACCTGCGCGGCGGCCCCGAGATCCACGGTTCGTAGCCCGGAAATGCGCGCAGGTCACGCCGTTCGAGGTCGTGGAACAGCCGCAGCACCATGTCCTTGCACCGCGCGGGCATCAGGTCCTTCAGGAACGTCAGGATCGGGAACCGTGACGACATCGTCGACCACGACAGCAGCGCCGACAGCAGCCCGTCGTTCACCCCGCCCAGCGAGGACTCCTGCGCCACCAGCTCCCCCAGCAGCCGCGCCACCAGCCGCGCGATCAGGAACTCGCCAAACGTCGCGTGCAGGAACTCGTACGTCTGCAGCACGTCCCGGTCCCGAGTCGCCTGCGACCGATGGACGAAGAAGAACCGCCCGAACGCCTTCTCCCCCGCGCTCAACGGCGTCGCGAACCCCGCAGGACCCGGCTGGAGCGCCGCGATCTGCAGCCCAGCCAGGTCCGCGTCCACCTCGGCCGCCGTCGCCCACTGCCGCCCCCGGTTGAACATCGAGAACGACACCAGCGACAGGTGCAGCAACTCCTGCTCCACCAACCTGGGCACCTGGTCGGGCGGGTGGCTCTTGGCCAGCTCCCGTTCGGCGAAGCGGCGCATCAGCCGTTCGTACAGCTCCGCCTGACCCAGAGCACCGGAGAACGTGCCGCCATCGGCGTTCCACAACGCGAGCATCAACAGCAGCAGCGGCTGCTCGGCGAGCGTGCGCTGGCTCATCGCGTCCCAGAACGTGAAGGGCTTGACGTTCTCCGCGTTCCACACCTCCAGCCAGCTCCCGATCTGCTCGTAGGAGAACGGTTCCAGCCTGGCGACCACGCTGCCGTCGGGAAGGGCCGCACGGTCGGCGACAGCCGTACGGGAAGTGACCAGGAAGGCGACGGCGCGGCCCAGGTCGAGCTCGCGTTGCTGGAAGCGGGCCACCTTGGCCAGGTAGTCGGACTGCTGCACGCCGGTGGCCTGGAGCAGCTCGTCGAAGCCGTCGAGCATGACGACGGGCAGCGCCCCTCCGGCGGCCATGGCCAGCGCGGGCCAGGTGACGCGGTCGCCGGTCAGGAGGTACAGGGCCTGCTCGATCTGCTCCTGGATGTCAGCGCCCGCAGCCACCTCGCGCAGCGGCACCCGTACCGGGAGGAAACGTCCGGCGGGCAGGCGGGCGGCGAGGACCTTGGTCAGGACCGACTTGCCCGCGCCCGGCTGGCCAAGGACGAGCAGCGGGGCCCTGCTCGCGGCCGACCCGGTCAGGTAGGAGGCGACGAAAGCGGGCAGGTCGTCGCGCACGGGAAGCTCCGCCCACCAGCTCTCGGCGCTGGGGTTGTCGCCTCTGTCCGCCTTGTTCGCCCGGTAGCGCGGGGTGATGTAGGCGCTTTCGAGCGACGGTAACCTTACGCCGTCCGGAACGTCGCCGGTCTCCACGATGGCCCGCCCGAGCACGGCCTGCTGCAACCGCGCCACCCTGTCCACCTCGGCGGGCAGCGCCGCGCCTGAGGCGATCGTGGTCAGGAGACGTTCGAGCTCGGCCAGCCCGTGCCTGGTCGCCTGGTGCTCGACCATCCCGGCCCAGAACGCGAACTCCGGCACGTCCATCGCAAGCCGCCGATACCCATCCTCGTACCGCCTGACGGCCGCCTCGGCCAGCGGGGTCCCGAGGTAGGCGTACAGGCGGTCCCTCTCGTGCTCGGGCAGCCGCTCCCATGCCGCCAGGTCGGTCACGTACACCCGCAATCCACTGCAGAGTTCCAGGTAGTACGCCTCGATCCTGACGACCGTCATCTCGTACGGCTGACGCGGTGACGGGCACTCCGGCGGGTTCACCCAGCGTCCGGCCAAGGTGAAGGGCAGATCAAGGACCTCCAGGAAGGACGAGATCACCAGGATCGTGTGCGCCGCCTCGATGCGTTCCGTACGGCTGCGCCAGTCGTCCCCCGAGCGCCACTCCCGCCACCGCCCCAGCAACTCGTTGCTCATCCTGATCAGCTCGCTCTTCGCGTCGATCAGGTCCCACAGCCCGAGCGTGCCGACGCTGAGGATGGTCTCGATCCGCCTGACCATCGGATCCGGCCCGCCCAGCAGGCGCACGGCGTCGACGTAGCGGTCCATAGTGATCCAGTTTGACCTGGAGTCCACTCCAGAATCCACACTCCCTTCCATGAGATACCGCGCGATCGGCACCGACCCTGAGAACCGCCGTGACGTCAGCGTCCTGTCCCTGGGCGCGATGCTCTTCGGCTCCGTGACCGACGAGGCCACCTCGTTCGCCATCCTCGACCGCTTCGTCGAGGCGGGCGGCAACTTCATCGACACCTCGGACAACTACGCCTTCTGGGTGGACGGCGGGCAGGGCGGGCAGAGCGAGGAGCTGCTCGGCCGGTGGCGGCGCAGCCGCGGCGTCGGGGACGAGATCGTCATCGCCACCAAGCTCGGCGCGCGTCCCCTGGCGCCGGGGACCGGGTACGTGGACAACCCCGAGGGGTTGTCGGCCAAGGTGATCAGGGAGTCGGCGGAGCGGAGCAGGGAGCGGCTCGGGGTCGAGAAGATCGACCTTCTCTACGCGCACATCGAGGACCGTTCGGTGGAGGTGCGTGAGACGGTCGAGGGGTTCGGCGAGCTGGTGGCCGAGGGGATCGTGGGGCTGCTCGGGGCGAGCAACCACGCGATCTGGCGGGTGGAGCGGGCGCGGTCCATCGCGGCTGCCGCTGGGGTGGCCGGGTATGAGGTGCTGCAGTACCAGCACAGCTACCTGCGGCCGCGTTTCGACCTTCCCTCCGATTTGTTCGAGGACGGGAGCTTGGGGCACGCGGGGGCGGAGCTGTTCACCTACCTGCGGGCTGAGCCGTCGTTGACGTTGCTCGCGTACTCGCCGTTGCTGGCGGGGGCTTACACGCGGGAGGACAAGCCGCTGCCGCCGGACTACGACCACCCGGGCGTTCCCGCTCGGCTGGCCGTGTTGCGTGAGGTGGCGAAGGAGACGGGCGCTTCGATGAACCAGGTGGTGCTGGCGTGGCAGATGGGCGCCGACGTGCCCATCATCCCGCTGGCGGGGGCGTCGTCGCTCGCCCAGTTGGAGGAGAACCTGGCCGCCGTCGACCTGGAGCTCACCACCGACCAACGCACCCGCCTCGACTCCACCCACTAACCCTCACCCGCCCAGGTAAGTCCCCTCCAGGGGAGGACCCCCACTCCACCCATCCGTGGAGCCCCTCCAAGGGAGGGATCCCACGCCACCCCCACAACCCCCTGGTGCCTTGCGAGAAGGGGGCCCACGCCCCTTGGTCTGGGGGTTGCGGGGTGTGGGGGTTGTCAGTTGTGGAGGCCGTCGGCGGAGATGCCGAACATCTCGTGCGCGACCCCGAACCCGAGGTCGTGCACGAGCCGCCGCTTCCAGGGCCGCGCCGCGATGGCGTGGGTGAGGCGTCGGGCGGCGCGGGGTGCCCGCATGATGCCCTCCGCGAGCTCCCACGCCCTGGGCAGCAACCGCTCCAACGGCACCACCTCGTTGACCAGACCCAGGTCCAGCGCCTCGCGGGCGGTGATCGGCAACCCGGTGTACAGGTGATAAGCCGCCCGCTTGGTGCCGATGAGCTCCTGGAGCGTCAGCTGCTGCCCGTCCCCAGGAGCCACCCCCGCCAGCAGGTGCGGGTCCACGATGGTCGCCGACTCCGCCGCCAGCGTGATGTCACACAGCAACGCCACCTCCGTATGCGCCACACTCGGCCCGTTGATCGCCGCGATGGTCGGGATGTCCACCGAGAACACGAAGTTCTCCAGCAGCTTCACCGCGTCGTAGTACGTGCGCTCGTAGGCGAAGTCCACCGGCCGCTCCTGCTGGATGAGCCGGTTGGACGCCTCCTCCGGAGACGCCCCCTCGGCGGAGAGCCACACGTCCCCCGTCCCGGTAAGGATCAGCACCTCGTTCAACGGATCGTTGCCGATGTCGTGCCACGCCTGCCCCCAGGCGTTGTGCACCGAGAAGTCGAACCGCGCCGGCCCACCGGCGCTGTGCATGCGCAGTTCGAGGATCCCGTCACGGCGTTCCATGGCGAAGTAGGCGGCGTACTTCTCCGCGTACTCCTCGAACCGGGGACGCGCCACATAGTCGTTCACGACACACCTCACTAGGATCGGAGCAGTGCTCCGAATATAGCGGAGCAGTGCTCCGCTAGTCCACCCCCGCTCCCCCGGTGACGTTGACGACCGTCCCCGTCACCCCGCCCGCGCGGTCGGAGGCCAGGAAGACCGCCACGTCGGCCACCTGCCGCACGGTCAGCGGCCGCCCACTGAACGTGCCGGCCCCGACCTGCTCGAGCAGCCGCTCGTACGGCACGCCGAGCCGTTCAGCCGCCCGCCCCCACATCTGCGCCGTGTGCGAACCCAGCCGCGAGGCCGTCTCCGGGATCCCGTTGAGCCGCATCCCCACCGCCCGCACGCCATGAGCGCCGAGCTCGGCGGCGAGCTGCCGGACCAGCCCCTCCACCGCCGCCCCCGCCATCCCGAACGGCCCGGACAGCGCGACGGGATTGCGCGCCATAGGCGGCGACAGCGCCAGGATCACCCCACCCCCGGTCTCCCGCATGTGCAGCGCCGCTGCCTTCGCGGTGACGAAGTTCGTCCGGATATATGCGGAAACAGCGCCAACAGCAGCGTCGGCGGCGAGCTCCACCAGCGGCACCCCCTGCGAGCCGAGCGGGAGGCCCACCGCGTTGAGGCAGATGTCGATGCTGCCCGCCCGCTCGCGCACCTCGGCCGCGTGCCTGGTGACCGCGTCCTCGTCGAGCGCGTCGACCAGCGTGTGCTCGACCGCGAAGACGCGCGCGCCGGAAGCGGCGAACGCCCGAGCCGCCGCGCCCCCGATCGCCCCGGCTCCGCCGTAGATCACCGCGTTCTTGCCTTCGAGCGGCATCACAGCTCCCCGGGAAGACCGAAGGCGGGAAAGAGGTCGGCGCCGAAGGTCATGATCTCCGCCACAGCGCCGTCCTCGACGCGGAGCACGCTGAGCGCGAACGCCTCGAAGGACAGGCCGCCGGGCAGCCGCAGGTAGGTGGCAGCGGCGGGCTGGCGGTTGGCGTAGGCGGGAAGGAACCGCAGCTCGGGCCCGCCGCCCAGGATCGGCGCCCACGCCTTGAGAATGACGTCGCGCCCCTCGTAGCGAACGGCGTCGGATCCCTCGTTGCCCCCTGCCCCCGCCTGGTGGCCCGCGACGGCGTCCTCGCGCAGCACCGCGGCGACCGCGGCCTCGTCGGCCCGCTCCAGCGCGGACATGTACCGCTGCAGCACCGCCCGCTCCTCGGCGCTCGCGGACGGCGTCCAGTCCAGGCGGCGGCGCGGCAGCCGGGTGCGCATCGTGACGCGCGCCCGCTGCAGCCCGCTGTTGACCGCGCCCACGCTGGAGCCGAGCAGTTCGGCGGTCTCCCTCGCCGACCAGCCGAGCACGTCGCGCAGGATCAGCACGGCCCGTTCCTTGGCGGACAGGTGCTGGATCGCCGCGATGAACGCGAGCTCGATGGTCTCCTTGTCGATCGCGGCGGCGTCGGGCTCCAGCAGCCGGTCGGGGTACGGCTGGAGCGTGGCGGGGCGCGGCGAGCGCTCCAGGAAGTCGAGGCACGCGTTGGTCGCGATGCGGTACAGCCAGCCGCGCAGGCGGCCTTCCTCCCGCAGCTCGGCGCGCCCTCTCCAGGCGCGCAGGAACGTCTCCTGCACCAGGTCCTGCGACTCGTCCAGCGAGCCGAGCATGCGGTAGCAGTGCACCCGCAGCTCGCGCTCGTGCTGCCGGACGAGTCCGGCGAACTCCTCTTCAGTCATACCTGTCATGACGGAGCCGCCCGCGAAAACTCATCGCACGGAGAGTGACCTAAAGGGTGAGCCCCGTGAGGACCATCGTCTTCTCGTAGGTGTAGTCGTCCATCGCCGACCGCAGCCCCTCGCGGCCGACGCCGGACTCCTTGACCCCGCCGTACGGCATCTGGTCGGCCCGGTAGGACGGCACGTCGCCGACGATGACGCCGCCCACCTCCAGCTCCCTGTTGGCGCGGAAGGCGATGTCGAGGGAGCGGGTGAACACTCCGGCCTGCAGGCCGTACTTCGAGGAGTTGACCAGGTCGAACGCCTCGTCCACGCCGCTCACCGAGGTGATCGTCATGACTGGCCCGAAGACCTCCTCGCAGGTCACCTTCGCGTCGTCCGGCACGTCGGTGAGGACGGTCGGCGCGATCGTGGCGCCGTCCCGCGTGCCGCCGGCGAGCAGCTTCGCGCCGCCCTCGACCGCCTCACGCACCCAGGCCTCCACCCGCTCGGCGGCCGCGACCGACACGAGCGGCCCGACCTGGGTCTTCTCGTCGTACGGATCACCGGTCACGAGCGCCTCGACCGCCGGGACCAGCTTGGCGACAAAGGCCTCGCGGACGGATTCTTCGACGATCACCCGCTGGACCGCGATGCAGCTCTGGCCCGCCTGGTAGTTGGAGAACAGCGCGATGCGCGACGCCGCCCAGTCGAGGTCGGCGTCGGCGAGCACCACAGCCGCCGCGTTGCCGCCGAGCTCCAGCGTCACGTGCTTGCGCGGCACCTCGTCCATGATCGCGTAGCCGACCGGCCCCGACCCGGTGAACGACACCACGGGCAGCCTGGGGTCCTGGACGAGCGCGGCGGCGCGGGAGTTCTCCACGGGCAGGACGGAGAACATCCCGGCGGGCAGGTCGGTCTCGGCCAGGATCTCGCCCAGCACCAGCGACGACAGCGGCGTGGCGGGAGCGGGCTTGACGATGACGGGAGCGCCCACGGCGATCGCCGGGGCGACCTTGTGCGCGACGAGGTTGAGCGGGAAGTTGAAGGGCGTGATCGCCAGGACCGGCCCGTGCGGCACCCGGGAGACGTAGGCCAGCCGTCCGGTGGCGGCAGGCTCGGTGTCGAGCCGCTGCACGGAGCCGGAGTAGCGGCGCGTCTCCTCGGCGGCGAACCGGAAGGTGGAGATCGCGCGGGAGACCTCGCCGCGCGCCCACATGAGCGGCTTGCCGTTCTCCCCGGTGATCAGCTGGGCGATCTCGTCGGCCCGTTCCGCGAGGCGCCGCGAGACGTGCGCGAGCGCCTCGGCGCGCACGTGGACGGGCAGCGCCGCGGCCTGCTTGCGCACGGCGTGAGCCGCGGCGATGGCCTCCTCCACCTGGGCGTCGGTGGGTACGGAGTACCGCCCGACCTGGCGACCGTCGTGGGAGTTGGTCACGGTGAGCTCGGTCTCGCCCGTGGCGGGGCGACCGGCGAGCCAGAAGGTACGCACGTCCATGCCTCTGACGTTATGCCACGGCCGGACCAGGGGAGATATGCCAAAGCGCACAACACCGGACGGCGGCCCCACCGTTACGCACAAACCACCAAATTTGCTGCCCCTGTAACACAACTAGCGCTAATTCGGAATGTTTACCGTGTGGAGCGGTTTGAACGATCTCCGCTATGGCTATCTCAACGTGTGCGGGTCACCGAGTACGGGTGTGCCCTTGAGTATGAAGGGTGGGGCCCATGACCTCGTCGGCGCCGCTCGGGCTTCAGGGCGCCTATTTGCTCGGCGATCAGAGCACCCAGAACGAGCTGCGCTCCCGCGTGCTCACCGTGGCGGTCGACCTGCTGGTCAGCGACGGGCCGGAAAGCCTGTCCATGCGGCGGATCGCCACCGAGGCGGGATGCACCACCACGGTCATCTACACGATGTTCGGCAGCAGGGAAGGTCTGGCCGAGGCGCTGTACCTCGAAGGGTTCGAGCGCTTCAGGCGCTTCCTGGAGAGCGTCCCCTCGCGCCGCGACCCGTTCGACAACCTGACCGCCCTCGGCCCCGCCTACCGTGAGGCGTGCCTGGCCGAGCCCGGTTACTACAGCCTGATGTTCGAGCGGGCGATCCCCGGCTTCGAACCCAGCGAGCGGGCCAGAACGCTGGCGCGCGCCGCGCTGAACATCCTGGATCGGGTGATCGCCGACTGCATCGCCTCCGGCTACCTGATCCCCACCCAGCCGCGGAAGATCGCCGACGCGCTGTGGGCGGCGGCGCAGGGCGCCATCAGTTTGGAACGCGCCGGGCACCTGCGCGACGCGCGCACCTACGAGGCGGTCACGACCGCGACGATCTGCTGCTACCTCGTGAAGAAGGACTGAGCGCGATCCACAGCTCGGCGCGCACGCCTGGATCGTCGAGGTCCCTGCCGAGCAGCTCGGACACCCGCTTCATGCGGTAGCGCAGGGTGTGGCGGTGGACGCCCAGCTTCTGCGCCGCCGCGTCCCAGTGCCCGTTGGCCGCCAGGTACGCGCGCAGCGAGCCGAGCAGATCGGCTCGCGAGCCGTACGCCACCAGCGGGGCGAGCAGCGCGTCGGCGAAGGCGCGGACGGCGGCCGGGTCGAGCAGGTTGAGCAGCCCCTGACCGGCGAGCTGGGCGAAGTGCGCGCGCCCGGCCGCCGACTTGCGCGCCGAGGCGAGCGCGCGTTGTGCCTGGTCGAGCCCGCTTGCCAGGTCGTCGAGCGCGAACGGCGAGCCGACGCCGACCGGTCCTGGCAGCAGCTCGGCGATGCGCTCCGCGTCGTCCTCGCCGGTCAGCACGATCGCGCCGGCGCCGTACGGGGCGGCGAAGGCGCAGGTCTGCCGCTCGGCGACGTCGAGCGCGGCGGCCTCGGCGGCCAGCGCCACCAGCGGCTCCTCGGGCAGCGTCTCCCCCAGCGGCGCCAGCACCGCGCACGCCTGGTCGGCCGCCCCGGCCAGCAGCAGGGCCAGGACCGAGGAACGCACCTGGCGGGTGGCCTCCAGCAGCCCGCGCCCCTGCTCGACGGCGAGCGTCAGCAGCGACCCCGCCGCGTTGACCACCGTGTGCGTCACCGGCGTGAACGGCTGGTCGGCGCCCACGGCGAAGAAGCCGCGCAGGCCCAGCGGCTGCACGACGACGTGCTCGTCGGGACCGGAGATGGCCAGGCTGGACGGCGAGCGCCGCCCGACCCTGGCGAGGGCGGCCGCCACGGTGTCGGTGCGCGCTCCCGGGGTGGCGTGCCGTACCTCGCCTGACTCGTCGAGCAGGACGGCCCAGCCGCCCACCTCCTTGGCCAGCCGGTCGATCACCGCGCGCATGCCCTCGGGCCGCAGCGCGGCGCGGGTGAGCCGCCCCTGGGCGGCGAAGGCCCGGCTGATCTCCTCGTACTGCTCGGCGGCCAGCAGCTCGCTGACCGCCTTGCCGATCGCGATGAACGGCGTCTCGCGCGCGACCTCCAGCAGCGGCAGCCCGGCGGCGGCAGCCGCCTCGACCAGCTCGGGCGGCACGCTCTCGTGGGTGAGCCCGACCCCGAACCCCAGCCCGGCCACTCCCCCGCCGACCAGCCTGGCCACATAGGGTTCGTACGGCGGAGCGAGCCGCATGCCGGTGGTCAGCACCAGCTCACCGCCCTCGAGGAACGGCGTGGGATCGGCCAGCTCGCTGACCGCCACCCAGCGCACGGGCGCCTCGATGGACCCGGCGAGCACCTTCAGCGGGATGCGCCGCAAGACGGTCCGCAGCGTAGGTGCCACCCCGCATCCCCCCCTAATGGACAACTCCAACACCCTAGTGTGACATTTCGGCATATCGGCACGTCACCGCGCTCGCCGTACCGTCTCAACTATGACCATTGAGCAGGAGCGTCGTCTCGTCACGTCCATTCCCGGGCCGAAGTCCCAAGAGCTGCTTGCCCGCAAGCAGGCGGCCGTCCCGACGGGCATCGGCACCACGCTGCCGGTCTTCGTGACGAGGGCGGGCGGCGGGATCGTCGTCGACGCCGACGGCAACCAGCTCATCGACTTCGGCTCAGGCATCGCCGTCACCAACGTCGGCAACGCCGCTCCCCGCGTGGTCGAGCGGGTCCAGAAGCAGGTCGCCGACTTCACCCACACGTGCTTCATGGTCACGCCGTACGAGTCGTACGTGCAGGTCTGCGAGAAGCTCAACGAGCTCACCCCCGGCGACCACGACAAGCGCACGTTCCTGGTCAACAGCGGCGCGGAGGCCGTGGAGAACGCGGTGAAGGTGGCCCGCCACGCCACCGGCCGCCCGGCGGTCGTCGTCTTCGACCACGGCTACCACGGCCGCACGCTGCTCACGATGACCCTGACGGCCAAGAACATGCCGTACAAGCAGGGCTTCGGCCCGTTCGCTCCCGAGGTCTACCGGGTGCCGGTCGCCTACCCCTTCCGCGGCCCCAGCGACGCCTTCGAGCAGGCGGTCGACGTCATCACCAAGCAGATCGGCGCCGAGAACGTGGCCGCCGTGGTGATCGAGCCGATCCTCGGCGAGGGCGGCTTCATCGTGCCGGAACGCGGCTTCCTGCCCAGGATCGCGGAGTTCTGCCGCGAGAACGGCATCGTCTTCGTCGCCGACGAGGTCCAGACCGGCTTCGCCCGCACCGGCGACCTGTTCGCCTGCGAGGACGAGGGCGTCGTGCCCGACATCATCTGCACCGCCAAGGGCATCGCGGGCGGACTCCCGCTCGCCGGCGTCACCGGGCGCGCGGAGCTGATGGACGCCGTGCACGTCGGCGGCCTCGGCGGCACCTACGGCGGCAACCCCCTCGCCTGCGAGGCCGCGCTCGGCGTGCTCGAGACCATCGAGGAGGAGGACCTCGTCGCGAAGGCGCGCAGGATCGGCGAGATCATGCTGCCCAGGCTCAGGTCGCTCCAGGAGCGCTTCCCGACGATCGGCGACGTGCGCGGGCGCGGCGCGATGATCGCGATCGAGCTGGTCAAGCCGGGCACCAAGGAACCGGACGCGGCCGCCACGCAGGCCATCGTCAAGCGCTGCCACGCCGAGGGCCTGCTGGTGCTCACCGCGGGCACCTACGGCAACGTGCTGCGCTTCCTGCCGCCGCTGGTGATGCCCGAGCACCTGCTGGAAGAGGGCCTGACCATCCTGGAGAAGGCGGTGGCCGAGGCATAAGTGCCATCAAAGAGGGCATCCAGCTTGCGGCTGGATGCCCTCTTTTGTTGCAGTACGGCGCGCATCCCGGCCGTGATTTCACTCTGGCTTGGCACGCAGCTAGCCGACGCCGGGGCCGACCGGCGTTATAACGGTTGCGGTATGGCTGGCCGACGGCTGCGGGGAGCGTGATGAACTGGGGTCCGACCGGAACGGCGCGGAGCATGGTGACGTTCGACCCTGACGGCCTGACCTGGGCCCAGCGCGACGGTGACGCCTGCGTGGTGTGTCACAAGAAGTGGCCGCGCCCGCGGGTGCGCGTCGGGCGGCTGCCCGACGACTCGGCGGTGCTGGCCTGCGCGGACTGCGCCGAGGCGCTCTTCCCCGCCCCGCTGGCCAAGGTCGTCGCCTTCCCGGCGCGTTTCTAGCTCTCGAACTCGGCCTTGGCGCAGGTCACGTAGACACCCAGGTCGAAGGCCGGGGTGTCCTTGTCGCTGAGGACGCCGACCTCCCAGCCCGCGTCGTCGGCCGTCGGGTTGTCGTTCAGGATGGCGACGGCCGTGCCCGCGGAGAGCCGGTTGAGCGTGTGGCCACCGGCGACCGCCTTGCGTCCTGACGGGCAGCGGGCGGTGACGATCTTGATCTCGCCCGGTGCGACCCGCGCGGTGACCCTGGCCCTGACGAGCACCAGCGTGCCCGCGTTGCCCGGCTCGCCCTTGGGGCCCTGCGCGCCCGTGTCACCCTTGGGGCCGGTGTCCCCCTTGGCGCCCGTATCGCCCTTGACCCCCTTGTCGCCCTTCTCGCCCTGTGCGCCCTTCTCGCCCTTGGGTCCTTGGACGCCCTGGACTCCCTGCTCGCCCTTGTCGCCCTTCTGGCCCTGCGCGCCGGTCTGGCCCTGCTGACCCGGGGCGCCCTGCTGGCCTGAGGCGCCCTGCGGGCCCACCGGGCCCTGCCGGTTCCAGGCGATCTTGCTTTCCGCGGTGCGGCAGGTCGTCGTGGACTTCACCAGCCGCATCGCGCCGCTGCCCTTGGCGACGCACGCGTAGTACGTGTCGCCGGGCCCGGCTGTGGCGACAGCCGTACCGCCCATCACGAGCAGGCCGCCGGCCAGCAGACCGGCCAGTCCCGTGGCCATCGGCCGTAGCTTCATCTCGGGTCTCCTTCTTGGTGAGGAGCACACTGTCCCGATCCGCCGCACCGGCCCTCAATAGCCACCTAGCGCAAAGTGGCACTTCCCGATCTGAACGCCGACGGCGGCATCCCCGTGTACCTGCGCACGGTCCTGCTGAGGTGGGCGTGGTCGGCGAAGCCGTACTCGGCCGCCAGGTCGGCCAGGTTGTCCGCGCCGTCGGAGACGCACTCGAGCACCGCGCGCACCCGCAACTCGTTGCGGTAGTCGGTGAGCGTGCGGCCGGTCGTGCCGCGGAAGACCCGGCTCAGGTGGTGCGGCGAGGAGCCGACCGCCCTGGCCAGGTCGGTCAGGCCGCAGGTGAGGTGGCCCACGGTCAGCGCCTCCACGGTCCTGTCCACCAGGCGCTGGTGCGCAGGGCTCGGCGCGCTCGCTCCGTCGACCGGGCACAGCCGTTCGAGCAGGAAGGTCAGCCGCTCGCTCAGCTCGAACTCGTCGGTGCGCCGCTTGGCGGCCGCGACGAGCGCGCGGTGGCGCAGGTCGAAGTTCTGGCTGGTCCTGATCCGCCAGCCCTTCCTGCGGCGGCTCAGCCGTTCCAGGATCTCGCGGTGGGCGTCGGTGGTGAAGTAGATGTTGGTCGTGACGCACGGGTCGTCACCGGCGAAGCGCGACTCCACCCCCTTGGGCGACAGGTAGCCGCCGCTGGCGTCGAGGTAGAGGCGCTGACCTGCGGCCTCACGCCAGTAGCCGCCCGACCTGATGAGGGTGACCGCGTCGCGTCCCGCCACCCACGTGGGCGTCCACGCCTTCCCCTCGCGCGGATCGTGGTCCGCGGTGAAGGAGCTTCTGAACTCCTCCAGGTCGAGACCGGGCACCACGGCGATGGTCTGTCTCGTGAGGATCTCCACGTGTGGGGAATCTACCTCGCGCAACTATCTTCAAGCGCATATGTCCGGCAACCGTGACGATCTCCCTATGCATGTCGTTTCGGCCAGGACCCTGGCCAGGGAGATCGGGGACTGGCAGCGCCCGGACGGCGCGCTGGCGGACCTGCTGTCGAAGGCGATCAGCCACGCGCTCAGGGACGGCAGGCTGAACCCGGGCGCCAGGCTGCCCGCCGAGCGCATCCTCGCCCGCGAGCTGGGGATCAGCAGGACCCCGGTCACCGTGGCCTACCAGCGGCTGGCCGCGACCGGCTTCCTGACCACCAGGCGGGGATCCGGTTCCGTCGCGGGGCTGCCGCCCGAGCTGGCCGCACGCACCCGCGGCGTGCCGGGCAACGTGGGCGACCACGACGTCGGCCCCGACGAGGTCATCTCGCTCAGCGCCGACCCGCTCGCCACCGCTGAGCTGCTCGACCGGGTCCAGGCGATCCTGGCCGAGGCGCTGCCGACGCTGGGCGGGCGGATCGGCTACGTCCGCACCGGCCTGCTCGAACTGCGCACCGCGCTGGCCCGCCGCTACACCGAGCACGGCCTGCCCACCCACCCCGGCCAGATCATGGTCACCAACGGCGCCCAGCACGCGATCGACCTGGTCGCCCGCCACCTCGTCCGCCCTGGCACCGGCGTGGTCGTGGAGAACGCGACCTACCCGGGGCTGCTCAGCGTGCTGCGCCACCTCCGCCCGCGCGTCTCGACCTTCTCCCCCTGGGACCTGGACCAGCTCGGCGACGTCATCGCCGGCACCCGGTCCACCGTGGCCTTCCTCCATCCGGACAACCACCCGCTAACCGGCCGGACGATGCCCGGCGACCAGCGGCGCGACCTCGCGGAACGGACCCGCGGCAGCACGCTCGTCGTGGACGAGACGCTGCGCGAGCTGTGGGACGCGGCCCCGCCGCCCGCCCACCTGGCCGCCTACGCGCCCGACCGGGTGATCACGATCGGCTCGCTGAGCAAGACCCTGTGGTCGGGGCTGCGCATCGGCTGGATCAGGGCGGCGCCCACGACGATGGCGCGGCTGGCCGAGCAGGCGATCGCCACCGACCTGTCCGGCTCGCCGGTCACCCAGATCGCCGCCGCCTGGCTGCTCGACGAGGCCGACCACCTGTTCGCGGCGCGGCGCCAGAACCTCAGGGCGCAGCGCGACTTCCTGATCGACGCCCTGGCGCGGCGGTGCGGGCTGCGCGCCCGTTCCCCCGAGGGCGGGGTGGCGCTGTGGATGCCGGTGGAGGGGTCGACGACGGAGCTGGCCGCCCGCGCTTCCGCCTTCGACCTGCGGGTGGTGCCGGGCACCTGTTTCAGCGCCACGGGGGCGCTCGACCGGTGGTTGCGCGTGCCGTACACGCTGCCCGTGCACCACCTCGACGCGCTCGTGGACCGGCTGGCCCGCGCGCTGGGACACTAGACTGCCCTGGATGTCACGCTTCGTCATCGGCGCGGGCTATGCGGTCTATCGCGGGCCGTCCCCTGACAACACCGCGCACCGGCACGCCGCGTTCCAGATCGCCGTCGCCGACCAGGGCGAGGTGGTCATGGCGTCCGACGGCCTCCACCGTGGGCCCGCGCTGGTCGTGGCGCCGATGGTGCGGCACCGGCTGCTGGCCGCGCCGTACCTCACCACCTTCTACGTCGACCCGCACTGCGCCTTCGCCGACCGGCTGCGCGCGCTCTGCCCCAGCGGCATCGCCGTCGCGCCCGGCCTGCGCGACCTCACCGAGGACCAGATCGGCCCCCAGCTCTCCGGCGAGCTGGACGGACGGCTGGCAGCGGCGATGGACGCCCTGGCGGCCGGGCCGGTCCCCATGCCGCTCCTCGCCGCCTCCGTCGGGCTCTCGCCGCAACGGCTGCGCGCGCTCGCCGGGCGGCAGCTCGGCCTGCCGCTGACCCGCTGGCGCATCTGGCGGCGGCTGGCCGAGTCCGTGCGGGCGCTCGGCGACGGGCAGTCGCTCGCGGAAGCCGCCTCGACCGGCGGGTTCGCCGACCAGGCGCACTTCACCCGTCAGCTCCGCGAGATGCTCGGGCTCACGCCGTCCGCCGTGCTGCCGCTCCTGCGCCCGACGTAGATCGAGATCGACCCGTTCACCGTGGACACCACGTCGGCCTCGCGCACGTCGGCGAACCCGGCCTCCACCATGAGCCTGGGCAGGATCCCGTCCGCGTTCGGCTGCGTGTCCCGCTTGCCGTCGGCGAACTGCACGATGCGGAACGCCGCCCGCATCAGCGCGGTGCGCTGCAGCCCGAAGTCGGCGATCACCACCTTCCCGCCGGGCCTGAGCACGGCCAGCATCGAGGCGAGGATCGCCCGCTTCATCGGGACCGGGCACTGGTGCAGCACCAGACTCGACAGCACGGTCGTCGCCGACCCCTCGCCCAGCAGCTCGGCCAGCTCGTCGCCCATCCCGGCCCGCCACTGCGGCCCGCCCGACTTGCGCCTGGCGACGGCCAGCACGCCGGGATCGGGATCGACGCCGATGACCGTGGCCCGCGGTTCCATCCGGTGCAGGAGGGCGGCCTGCGACCCGGTGCCGCAACCCACGTCGACGATCACGTCGCCGGGGCGCGGGGCGGCGTGCGCGGCGAGCAGGCCGCGCCACAGCCGCTCCCGGGTGAGGGAGATCGCGAAGTCGTAGAACCCGGTGGGGGCGGTTACGCGCCCCAGGGCGGGGGTGAAGGTTCGTTCTGACATGTGACCAGATTCGGGTCTTTTCTCCCCGCGGTCTTGAACGAAACGCTCCTAGGCGGCCTGGGTCACCCGCTCCTCGCGCATCCCCCACGGCGAGCCGTACTCCTCCAGCAGGTCCAGGAACGGCACGGCGTCGAACGCCTCGGGGCCGAGCACGCCCTCGCCCTTCCACACGCCCCTGGCGATCAGCTCCAGCGCCACGACCGGGTGGATGGCGGTCTGCCAGACGACGGCCTGCGAGCCGTACTCGCGCATCGACCAGGCGTTGTCCACCACGTGGTACAGGTAGACGGCGCGCTCGGCGCCGTCCTTGCCGACGCCCTTCACCCAGGTGCCGGCGCAGGTCTTGCCGTGCATGCGGTCGCCGAGGGTCGCCGGGTCGGGCAGGCTCGCCGCGATCAGGTCGCGCGGGGCGACGCTCGCCTTGCCGACCTTGACCTGGTCCGTGCCGTCCAGCCCCAGCTTGTGCAGGGTCTTCAGCACGCCGATGAACTCCTCGCCGAGCCCGTACTTGAACGTCACCTTCCTGGCGTCGATCCAGCGCGGGACCAGCAGGACCTCTTCGTGTTCGACGTTCACGCACTCCACCGGGCCGATGCCCTCGGGGAAGTCGAACACCTCGGGCTCGCTGAACGGCTCCGTCGTGCGCCAGTCGCCGTCCTCCCACACCACGGGCGGGTTGAGGCACTCCTCGATCGTGGTCCAGATGGAGAACGTCGGCGCGAAGTCGTACCCCTCGACCACGAGGTTGGAGCCGTCCCTGATGCCCACCTCGTCGATGCGGTCGAAGAGGTGGTCGGCGGCGTAACGCGCGAACACGTCCGCCAGCCCCGGCTCCACCCCCATGCCGACCAGGGCGAGCCTGCCGGTGTTGCGCCACTTCTGGTCCATGGCGAACTGCTCGTCACCGAGCTTGACGCCCGTCTTGGTGTACGGCTGGCGCGGGTGCGGCTTGGACAGTGACATCGCCATGTCGAGATAGTGCGCTCCGGCGTCGAGCGCGGCCTCGAACAGGGGCATGGTGAAGCGCGGGTCGACGGCGTTGAACAGCACGTCACACCGGTGTTCCTGGAGCGCCTCCGTGACGGCTCGCTGGTCGGAGGCGTCGAGCTCGATGGCGCTGAAACGGGCATCGCCGATCTTCGCGACCACGTCGGCGGCCCGGCCCTGTCTAGAGTCGGCCACCACGATGTGTTCGAAGAAATCTCGGCGCGCGGCGATGGGCACGACGGCGGAACCCACGCCGCCGGCCCCCACAAGGAGGATTCTCATGCCCGTACCCTACTGGCTGACTGACCAATCAGCCAGTGTCGTCTAGGTGGGAATCGGGCCAAATCGCCCAGTCTCGATGGCGGCGAACGACTGGGCGAGCTCCTGCCGCGTACTGGCCACGAGCGGCCCGTAGGCCTCCACAGGCTCGCGCAGCGGCCGTCCTGCCCACAGCACGAGACGCAACTCCTCGTCGGCCGTCATCGCCAGACCGGTCAGTTCGGCGTCGTCGCCCGGTTCCAGATGAACGACCTGGCCCGCCTTGGCCACCGCTCCGTCAGGGCCGAAGCGACCCTCGCCACTGATCACGTAGACGAACCCGTTCTGGTCGCCCGGGATCTCCTGGACGAACGAGGCGCCGGGCTCCAAGTCCGCGACCACCATCGTGACCGGCACGTAGTTACCCGCAGGACCGCGCACCGCGCCGGAACGACCCGAGTAGACCAGAGCCCTGACCCCGGGCTCCTCCCGCACCGGCATGTCGGCGGCGCGCAGGTCCTGGTAGTGCGGGTCGGTCATCTTCTCCTTCGCCGGAAGGTTCACCCACAGCTGCAGCGTGCGCACCGGGCGGCGCTCGTAGGCCAGCTCGGCGTGGAACAGCCCCTTGCCCGCCGTCATCCACTGCGCGTCGCCCGGGCCGAGCACGCCGTGGCCCCCGTGGTTGTCGCGGTGCTCCAGCTCGCCCTCCAGCACCAGCGTGACCGTCTCCATGCCGGAGTGCGGGTGCCAGTCGAAGCCGACCGCGCTGAACCAGTCCTCGGCCAGCAGCATGAACGGGTCGTACTCCGCCCACCGCCCCGGCTCCAGCACCACGGCCTTGCGGTCCACCTGGCTGTCTGCCCCGAACTCCTGCCGGGTCGTCACGTCGCGCACACCACGCTGGTTCATCACGACGATGACCGTTCCCGGCCCAGCTTCAGAAGGACCTCACCCAGGGGTCACGTTTGCCCGCATGTTGGCCACTTAGGGTGCTTGAGTTTCATCCCTTTAGGGGACAAAACGGGATGTTGTTCACTCACGCGAACCGGGGGATCTCATGCGTGCCATCACCGTGTCCGGCTTCGGAGCCACTCCTGAGCTGACCGATCAGCCCACGCCGACGCCGGGTCCAGGCCAGGTGCTCGTCAGGATGCGGGCGGCCGGGTTCAACCCGTTCGACCTGAAGATCGTCGACGGGGCGCTCAAGGATGCGGTGGAGCACAGGTTCCCGCTGGTGATGGGGGTGGACGGGGCCGGGGTCGTCGAGGCGGTCGGCTCGGGTGTCAGCCGGTTCAAGGCGGGCGACAACGTCTACGGCCAGTTCTCCGACCCGGCGCACGGGATGGGGAGCTACGCCGAGTACGCGGTGGCCTCCGAGGACGGGGCCCTCTCCCGGATGCCCGAAGGGATGATCTTCTCCCAGGCGGCAGGGGTGCCTACCTCGACGATGACCGCCTACAACCTGGTCGAGACCGCGCGGGTGGACGAGGGGCAGACCGTCCTTGTCGTGGGGGCGACCGGCGGCGTCGGACAGTCGGCCACGCAGTTCGCGGCCAACCGGGGGGCACGGGTGATCGCCACCGCCAGGGACGCGCAGGCGGCCATGATGCACGACCTGGGCGCGGCGGAGACGATCGACTACACGCAGGGGGCGGTGCCGTCGCAGGTGCTCGCGGTGCATCAGGGTGGAATCGACACGATCATCGACCTGGTGACGCCGCCGGGCGGGATCGACGCGCTGGCGAACCTGCTGAAGCCGGGTGGGCTCATCATCAGCAGCATCTGGTCGGTGAACGGGGACGCGTTGGCGGCTCGTGAACTGCGAGGGTTGAACTTCGAGAACACGGCGAGCGGGGAGTTGCTGGCCACGCTGGCGGACCTGATCGACGGCGGGAAACTCAAGGTCCACCTGGAGTCGGAACCTACGCTGGCCGAGGCACCGGCGGTGTTGGAGAAGGTCAAGAACGGCGGCGCCCGCGGCAAGACGGTCTTCCGGATCTGAGGGCAGCCCACAGAAGCCCGCATCCCTGGATGCACATTTGGCAGCCGCTCCGACCGGGCGGTGCTCTCGCATCGGCGAGATATTCCTCGCCACGAAGGTCCTCAAGCCGTTCCGAGATCTCAGTGCGCTCTGACCCGCGACGACGATCGCCCACACACACGTGGTCGCGCGCCCGGGCGGTCCTTCGTGCGAGGGCTTTCATGCCTGCGCAACCCCACAGCCGTTCCGAGGCCTCAGTGCGCTCTGACCCTCGACGAGGGTCGCCCACATGGGCGGTCACGCACACGGGCTGCCCTCCGCGCGGAGGTCTTCCATGCCTCGCGCAACCCCGCACAGACGGACACTGCCAGAGGTCGTCAGCCACAGCGGGACCGGGGGCGGGTGGGTGGGCGGGCGGAGGGTGGGCAGGCGGGCGCGGCGAGTGGGAGGGAGCGGGCTGATGAGTGAGGGAGCGGTGAGTGGGTGGAGTGAGGGGCTGGGAGTGGGTGGGGTGAGGGGCTGGGAGTGGGTGGGGTGAGGGGCTGGGAGTGGGTGGGGTGAGGGGCTGGGAGTGGGTGGGGTGAGGGTAGATGGGTTGGCCTGGGGAGAGTGAGACGCCCCGGGGTTGGGGGAACGCCCGGGGCGTCTCTGGCAGGCATCACCCAGCGGGGGGAAGGGTGTGCCCGCAGCATCGCCAAGCAGAGGTCAACAACCCCCCGCTCACTTCACAAGCCCCCGCCACCTAGAGCTCCAGGTGGTATAGACAGTGCATTCCCTGTCCGGCGCCCGGCAATCCCCCGGCGGGCGAACGGCGAAGATGATGCGGTCCAACCGCTTCGCCTTACCCACCCCGTAGATGTCGCAGATCTCCTCAGCCTCACCGGCCAGCTTGGGCTTCCCCGTACAAGCCTTCGGGTTCGCGGGCGCCAGGCCCACCCACGCCGCCGCCTTGCTCTGCGTCTCCGGCGTGGACATCCAGTCGAGCCACCGATACGCGCAGTCGATGTTGGGGACGTTCGCACCCAGCATCCACGAGTCCACCCACCCGGTGGTCTGGTCGGTCTTGGCCGCCTTGATGGGCTTCCCGGCCTTCTGGAGGAGGCGCAGGTAATACGGAGTGGACTGGGCGTAGTCGAGCGAACCCGTCGCAAAACCCTTGATCAGGTCGATCGGGGTCCTCCAGTACGTCCGCCCCTTGCCCGAGCCCTCCAGCAGGCGCATCACCGCGTCGAGCTGCCCGGCCGTCAAGGAATACGGATCGGTGACGCCCAGCTCCTTCTTGGCGATCAGCGCGATGTCGGCGATCGTCATCGGGCTGTCCCTGAGCGCGGCACGGTCCGACCGGTAGAGCTGCCTCGCCTCCCCCTTGACCTTGGAGGCGTCGTAGAGGATCTCGGTGGACCCCCAGAGGTACGGCACGCCGTACACCTTGCCGCCCTGCACCGACAGGTCGCGGAGCCGTTTGGGCACGTCCGCGTAGCCGGAGACCTTGGCGGTGTCGATCGGCTGGACCTGCTTGGCCGCCATGAGGTCACCGGCGATGTCGGGACCCGCGCTGACGACGTCGTAGGTGCGCCCCGCGAGCGCCTTCGTCATCTCCTCGGCGGTCTGCACGGTGTCGAGCTTGGCCACGCGGCACCCGGTGACCTTCTCGAAGTCGCTCACCCAGTTGACCTTGCCGGACCCTCCGTACTCCGCGTAGCCCTTGTAGGCCAGGATCTGCAGCGTCCCGTCGCTCTGCGCGGGGCTGGGCACCGTGGTCGGGCTCTTGCTGGGCGTCGGCGACGGGCCCACTGCGGCCCCTGCCGGCGTGCACGCGGCAAGCGTCAGGCAGGCCACGAAGACCATCGCGGTTGTACGCACCAGATTCCCCCTCTTCCGTGAGCTGGAGCCTACCGGGAGCACATGGAAGAGGGGTGCGCGCCGAGTGGACGCGCACCCCTCCGGCTCACCTGTCAGCTAGCCCGGTACGGAGTTTCGTCCGGATCGGGCACCGCGCACGGCGGGATCTTGCTGTCCGTCGGCTCGACGGCGCACGGCGGGATCTCCTCGCCGGTGCCACCGCACGGCGGGACGTTCTCGCCGCACGTACCGGCGGGACCCGGCTCGCCCGCAGGACCAGCGGGACCGGCAGGACCGGCCTCACCCGCAGGACCGGCAGGACCCTCAGGCCCAGCAGGACCGGCCTCACCGGCAGGACCGGCAGGACCCTCGGGACCAGCGGGACCGGCCTCACCAGCGGGTCCAGCCTCACCGGCAGGACCGGCGGGACCGGTCTCACCAGCAGGACCGGCCTCACCGGCGGGACCCGCAGGACCCTCAGCGCCGGCGGGACCCGCAGGACCCGCCTGACCGGTGTCGCCCTTGGGACCAGCAGCGCCCGTGTCACCCTTCGGACCGGCAGCGCCGGTGTCACCCTTGGGACCGGCAGGCCCCGCAGGACCGGCAGGACCGGCCTGACCAGGCTGACCGGCAGGACCAGCCTGGCCGGTGTCGCCCTTCGGACCCGCAGGACCGGTGTCGCCCTTGTCGCCCTTGGGACCGACGGGACCGGTGTCGCCCTTGACCCCGGCAGCCCCCGTCGCGCCCGTGTCGCCCTTGGGACCCGTGTCGCCCTTCTCGCCCGCAGGACCAGCAGGCCCCTGCGAACCGGTGTCGCCCTTGTCGCCCTTGTCGCCCTTGGCCCCGGCAGGACCGACGGGACCCGCAGGACCCGCAGGACCGGCCGCGCCCTCAGGACCAGCGGGACCGGCAGGACCGGTCTCACCCGCAGGACCGGCGGGACCCGGCTTGGAGAACTGCTCCGGCAGGACGATCCAGACGGGCAGCGCCGCGTAGCCGGGCGGCACCTCGGGCTTGCTCGCACACAGATCACATGACGTCGGGTCATCCGAGGAAGCGGTCGTGGCGACCGTCTCAGTGGCTGACGTCGCCGCGCTCGCGTAGGCGGGCGCGGATATGAGAACGGCCGCGGCGAGCAATCCGCCCACCGCGCCCCTCTTAAGGCTAGAAATCACGATATCTACTCCCCTTCGGGCCACGGCAGAGCCCTTCCAATTCGGGCGTTTCTGCTGGCTGAGGACCTACGGACTATTCCTATCCATCTCGCCCCAAAGGCCAGGACAAGCGCACGACATTTCTCGACAACAGCCGCCGCAAAGGGGAAATAAAAACGGCAGACGCCCCAAAACGGGACGCCTGCCGTACGAGTGAAGCAGTTACTTGTTGGTCGGGAACCCCAGGTTCACGCCGCCGTGCGACGGATCCAGCCACCGCGAGGTGACGACCTTGCCGCGGGTGTAGAAGTGCACACCCTCGGTCCCATGCACGTGCGTGTCGCCGAACAGCGAGGACTTCCAGCCGCCGAAGCTGTAGAACGCCATCGGCACCGGGATCGGCACGTTGATGCCGACCATCCCGACCTCGACCTCGTTCTGGAAGCGCCGCGCCGCGCCGCCGTCGTTGGTGAAGATCGCCGTGCCGTTGCCGTACTCCAGCGCGTTGATCACCTCCACCCCCTCCTCGTACGAGGAGACGCGGACGATCGACAACACCGGGCCGAAGATCTCCTCGGTGTGCACGCGCGAGCCGATCTGCACGTGGTCGAGCACGGTCGGGCCGAGCCAGAAGCCCTCACCCTCCGGCCGCCCCTCCCGCCCGTCCACGATGATCTTGAAGCCCTCGTCGAGGTCGAGGTAGGAGGCGACCTTGTCGCGGTGCTCGCGGGTGACCAGCGGGCCCATCTCGGACTCAGGGTTGTCCCCCGGGCCGATCTTCAGCTGCGCGACGCGCGAGGCGATCTTGGAGACCAGCTCGTCGCCGATCGGGTCCACGGCGAGCACGACGGAGATCGCCATGCACCGCTCACCGGCCGAGCCGAAGCCCGCCGAGACCGCGGAGTCCGCGACCAGGTCGAGGTCGGCGTCCGGCAGGACGAGCATGTGGTTCTTGGCGCCGCCGAGCGCCTGGATCCGCTTGCCGTGCGCGGTGCCGGTCTCGTAGACGTAGCGGGCGATCGGGGTCGAACCGACGAAAGAGAGGGCCCGGACGTCGGGGTGGGACAGCAGGCGGTCCACCGCGACCTTGTCGCCCTGCACGACGCTGAAGATGCCGTCGGGCAGCCCCGCCTCCTTCCACAGCCGCGCCATGAGCAGCGAGGCCGAGGGGTCCTTCTCCGAGGGCTTGAGGATGAAGGCGTTGCCGCAGGCGATCGCCAGCGGGAACATCCACATCGGCACCATCGCCGGGAAGTTGAACGGCGTGATGCCCGCCACGACCCCCAGCGGCTGCCTGATCGAGTAGGAGTCGACCCGCGTCGAGACCCCCTCGGAGAAACCGCCCTTGAGCAGGTGCGGGATGCCGCAGGCGAACTCCACGACCTCCAGGCCGCGGGCCACCTCGCCCAGCGCGTCGCTGTGCACCTTGCCGTGCTCGGCGGAGATCAGCGCGGCCAGCTCGTCGCGGTGCTCGTACATCAGCGCGCGGAAGTTGAACAGCACCTGAGCCCGCTTGACCAGCGAGGAGTCCCGCCACGCCGGGTAGGCGGCCGACGCGGCGGCCACGGCCGCGTCGACGTCCTCGACCGACGCCAGCGCTACCTGGCCACTGACGACCCCGCTCGCCGGGTTGTAGATGTCGGCGGTACGGCCGGCGCCCTCGAAGGGAGCGCCGTTGATCCAGTGGTTAACGCGCTTCATCGTTGATGGTCTCCAGAGCGTTGACGATGATGTCGAGGCCCTCTGCGGCCTCCTCGATCGTCAGGGTGAGGGGCGGGGCCATGCGGATGGCCGTGCCGTACAGGCCGCCCTTGCCGGCCAGCAGGCCCGCCTGCTTGGACAGCTCCATGAACCGCGCCGCCTGCTCGGGCGAGGAGAGCTCGATGGCGAACATCAGCCCCTTGCCGCGCACGTCCTTCACCACGGGCAGCCGCTCGGCCGCCGCGCGCAGGCCGTCGATGATCAGGGCGCCGGTGCGAGCGGCGTTGGCCTGCAGGTCGTGCGAGAGCACGTAGTCGAGCGTCGCGTTGGCCGCAGCCATGGAGATCGGGTTGCCGCCGAAGGTCGACAGGCCGACCGCGTGGAGCTGGTCGAGCAGGTCGCCGCGGGCGACGATGCCGCCGACGGCGAAGCCGTTCCCCAGGCCCTTGGCGAAGGTCATCATGTCGGGCGTCACGCCGTGGTTCTGGATGCCGAAGAACGACGATCCGGTACGGCCCCAGCCGGTCTGTACCTCGTCGGAGATGAACAGGATCCCGTGCTCGTCCAGGACCTCCTTGTAGGCGGCGAACAGCCCGTCGGGAGCCATGGTGAACCCGCCGACGCCCTGGATCGGCTCGGCGATGAACGCGGCGACGTCCTTGGACACGACGGTCGCCAGCGAGTGCCGCAGGTCGGCCACGCACGCCTCGATGTAGGCCTCGTCCGACATGCCGCGGAAGGCGGGCAACTGCCGGTCGGCGCCGTGCAGGAAGTGCACGTTCAGCGGCGACAGCGAGTTGTTCTTCCACGAGGTGTTCGAGGTGACCGAGATCGCGCCGAAGGAGCGGCCGTGGTAGCTCTGGCGCATGGCCAGCACCTGGTCGGTCTTGCGCGCGTAGGTCGCCAGCAGCAGGGCCGTCTCGTTGGCCTCGGTGCCGGAGTTGGTGAAGAACACCTTGGCGTCGGGGATGCCGGACAGCCTCGCGATCTTCTCCGCCAGCTCGATCTGGCCGCGCAGCAGGTAGACGGTGCTGGTGTGCACCACGCCCGTGGACAGCTGGCGCTCGACGGCCTCGCGCACCTCGGGCACGTCGTACCCGATCATGTTGGTGAGGATCCCGGCGAAGAAGTCCAGGTAGCTCTTGCCCTCGGCGTCGACGACACGGTTTCCCTTGCCGCTGACGATCTCGATGGGCTCGTTGTAGTAGAGGGCCACCCAGTTGGGGATCACTGCCCGGTGGCGTGCGAGAAGGTCCGACATGCTACGAGTATCCCGGTTGCCTGTCCCCCTTCCCACCTACAACCTGTCGGGGCCAGGCAAAGTCCCTTTACACCATGACGGTCGAGAACTCGTTGGCGTGCAGCGGGTGAAAGAGGGAGACAGCACCGGAGAACAGGAGAACCCGCTTGCAAGCGGAAACCATGGACGACGCGGAGGTGATCCGGCGTTCCAGGCGCGATCCCGCCGCCTTCTCGACCTTGTTCGACCGGCACGCACCCGCCCTGCACCGCTACGTCACCAGGCGGCTGGGCGACTCGCTGGCCGACGACGTCGTCGCCGACACCTTCCTGGCCGCCTTCAGGCACCGGGAACGATACGACCTCACCCGCCAGGACGCCCGCCCCTGGCTGTACGGCATAGCCGCCAACCTGATCGGCAAGCACCACCGCACCGAGAGCCGCGCCTACCGGGCGCTGGCGAGAACGGGCGTGGACGAGGTGGCAGAAAGCTACGCCGACCGGGTGGAGGCCAGGGTCTCCGCCACGGCCGCGCACCGCGACCTGGCCCGGGCGCTGGCCGGACTGTCCGCTGCCGACCGGGAGGTGCTCCTGCTCATCGCCTGGGCCGACCTCAGCTACGAGGAGGCCGCGCAGGCGCTCGGCGTGCCCATCGGCACGATCCGCTCCCGCCTGCACCGGGCCAGGAAGAAGACCCGCCAAGCCCTGGGTGGCACCGATCCGTCCGCGTTCGAGGAGGTCGACCATGGATGACCTGAAACTGCTGAGCGAGATGCGCGCCGACGCCCCGGAGCCGGACGCGGAGCGCCTGCGTGCCGCCCGCTCCCGCTTCCACGGCGGCGCCTCCCGCCGTCGCGGCCTGCCGTACCGGCTGGGTCTGCGCCTGATGGCGGCGGCCGCGCTCGCGGTCGCGGTGGCGTTCGCCGTCGTGACCGTGCGAACCGGTGGCGAGGAGCCACCGCGCGTGCGCACGGATCCGGCAGCCGTGCTGGAGCGGGCGGCGCTCGCCGCCGAGAGCCGCCGCACCGGGCCGCCGCCGCGCCCCGACCAGTGGGTGCACGAGAAGTACCTGCAGCGCCAGCCGGACGAGGCCGCGGCCAAGGCGCACGAGCAGTGGATCCGCTACGACGGGCGCCGCCAGGCCTACCGCGAGGACAACGGCACGATCTCGACGACCGCCATGACGCCTGATCCGAAGGACGACGACCTGACGCCGCAGGAGTACGCGGCCAAGCTCGCCAAGCTGCCCACCGACCCGGCTGAGCTCCTGGCCCACATCAAGGGCGACGCGCACTGGGGCGTCGCGGGCGACGGCGAGACACCTGACGCGCGGGCGTTCCGCGTGCTCTCGGTCTACCTGGAGGAGCAGCCCTTCATGCCGCCCAAGCTGGAGGCGGCCATCTTCCGCGCCTTCGCGCTCATCCCCGGCGTGACGGCGCAGGAGGGCGTGCGCGACGCGGCCGAGCGGCCAGGGGTGGGCTTCGCCTACGAGCCCGGCGACCAGCGCGACGCGGAGGGGCGGCCGGTGGCGCGCACCTACATCGTCATCTCCGCCGACACCTACCACTACCTGGGCAGACGGGTCCAGTGGTTGCGCAACGAGCTCATCGACGGCGCGGTCGCCTTCCGGGCTGGTTCGTCCTACGCGGACGCCACGCTGCTCACCGAAATCGTGGACACGGCGCCCTCCCCCTAGGGGATGTCCCGTGCACCTGCGGGCGTAGACGTTCGACGCGAGCTACGCCGCGCGGGGCATGCCAAGTGCCCTCTCCCGGCGGACGACCGGGAGGGGTCGCCTCCAGCACTATCGAGTCATGACAATCACCGCTGAACACCCCACCACCACAACCCACCCCGGCCCGCCCAAGCTCGACCGCGACGCCCTCAGGCGGGCCCAGCAGGAGACGCTGGACACCCCGCGCATGGAGTACAGCCTGCTGGCGAGGATGATGTTCAAACCCGTCGACCTCATGTACGGCAAGGAAGGCTCGTTCACCAAGTTCGCCATGCTCGAGGTGATCGCCCGCGTGCCGTACCAGGCGTGGGAGCGGATGGGCTACTGGGCGGTGCACCGCTTCAGGACCCGCTCTGACCTGGCCAGGCGGGTGCACGAGCGCATCGTCGAGGCCCGCGCCGACCAGGACAACGAGCAGTACCACCTGCTGATCATGGAGGACCTGATCGACCGGCAGGGGCTCAAGCGCAACTTCCTGCTGCACCGGGTGGCCCCCTGGTTCATCTCGTTCTTCTACTACCACGTCTCGTGGGTGCTGTTCATGGTCCACCCCAAGTCCAGCTACCGGCTGAACGCCGAGTTCGAGGACCACGCCGAGCACGAGTACATGAGCTTCGTCGCCGAGAACCCGGACCTGGAGTTCATCCCCGACCCCGGCACCTACGCCGACGAGTACGGCCGCTACCGCTCGGTGGCCGACCTGCTGCGCCAGATCGGCCACGACGAGCGCACCCACAAGCTGGACAGCCTGCAGTCGATGCAGGAACCCCGCGTCAGGTGACCGGCTGCAGCTCCTTCGCCGGACCACGGGCCAGTACGGCGAGCGCCAGCAGGGCGGCGGCCAGCGAGAACGCCGCCCCCACCCAGGCCCCGAAGTGCATGGCGTCGGTGAAGGCGAGGCGGGCGGGCTCGGCGAGCCCGGCCTTGAACGCCTCGCCGATCGACTCCTTGGCGGCAGCGGGGGCGTCGCCCGGCATCGACGAGGTGAACACCCCGGCCAGCACGCTGCCCAGCACGGCGATGCTCAGGGCCATCCCCACCTGCTGGACGGTGTCGTTCATCGCCGAACCGACCCCGGCGTGCTCCAGCGGGATCGCGCCCATCAGGGTGGCGTAGGCCGCAGGTCCGGCGAGGCCGCCACCGACGCCCATGAGCAGCAGCCCGGTGAGCAGCGGCAGGTAGCCGGTGGTGGTGGCCATCACCACGAAGGCCCCGGCGACGATGACCATGCCGACCGCGATCAGCGTGCGGTTGCTGACCTTCTTCCCGAGCGCGGCGCCCAGCCCGTTGAACAGCGCGGCCGCCACCGCGTACGGCAGCAGCGCCAGGCCCGCCTGCATCGGCCCCCAGCCGAGCACGAACTGCAGGTACTGGCTGAGGATGAGCATCACGGCGCCCGTGCCGAACGACAGCAGCAGGATCGAGAACGACGCCCCGCTGAAGTTCCGCTGCTTGAACAGCTCCAGCGGCAGCATCGGGTTCGGCGAACGGCGCTCCCACACCGCGAAGGCGCCCAGCGCGACCACGGCGACGGCGATGAGCGGCAGGTTCCACTCCCGCTCGATGATCACGTAGACCGCCGAGGTGAGCCCGATGATCGACAGGACCACGCCGACCGGGTCGAGCCTGCGCGCCGGAGCCTTGGTCTCGGGCATCAGGACGAGCGCCGCCACGATCGCGACCGCCGCGATGGGGACGTTGAGCAGGAAGACCGACGCCCAGCCGTAGTTCTCCAGCAGCACGCCGCCGAGCGTGGGCCCGGCGATCACGCCGACCATGGCCACCGCGCTCCAGGCCGCCATGGCCTTGCGGCGCTCCTCCTCGTCGAAGACGGTCATGAGGATCGACAGCGTGGACGGCATCAGGACGGATCCGCCGATGCCCATCAGCGCGCGGGCGCCGATGAGCTGCCAGGGCTCAGAGGACAGTACGGCCAGCAGCGAGGCGCCGCCGAAGAAGGCCAGGCCGAGGACGAGCAGCAGGCGCCTGCCGTACCGGTCGGACAGCGATCCCGCCGTGAGCAGCAGGCCCGCGAAGGCCAGCACGTAGGCGTCGATGATCCACTGGATGTCGGACGGCGTGGCCCCGAGCGACTTCACCAGCGAGGGGATGGCCAGGTTGAGAACCGTGTTGTCCACCACGAGGACCAGCACGGACAGGCACAGGACAACGAGAATCCACCAGCGACGGGGGTCTCGTACAGTGTTCGATTCCACTCGCACACTGTATGACACACTCGAACAGTGTGCGAGACCTTTTATGCTGGGAGTGTGACACCCAAGGAGTTCGCGTCCGTCTGGACCAGGGAGCCACGGCCGAGCAAGGGCCCTGGCCTCACTCGCGACCAGATCGTGAGGGCCGCCGTCGAGCTGCTCGACGCCGAGGGACTCGACGCGCTGAGCATGCGCAAGCTCGGCTCCAAGCTCGGCTCTGGGGCGACGAGCATCTACTGGCACGTGGCCAACAAGCACGAGCTGCTGGAGCTGGCCTACGACCAGGTCTGGGGGGAGATGACCGTCCCCGACGCGCGGACGGTCGGCTGGCGCGACGCGATCTCCGCCTTCGCGCACAGCATGCGCCACGTGATCCTGCGCCACCCCTGGGCGAGCGGCCTCATCGGGCGCCTGCCGGCCGTGGGGCCGAACGCGCTGGCCATCGGCGACGGCTCGCTCAAGGCCTACCAGCTCGCCGGTTTCGCCGGGCTCGACATCAGCTACGCCAGCGCCGCCGTCACCGCCTACATCTTCGGCATGACCATCCCCGAGGTCGCCTGGCAGGCCACCATGGAACCCACTACCTTCGAGGCCGTGCGCGCGACCGTCGTCAGGGCGGCGGCAGGACACCCCGACCTGCTGGAGCAGCTCGAGGCCCACCCGATCCACGACCACGCCACCATGCGCGAGGTGGCTTTCGACTTCGGGCTCGTCGTCGTGCTCGATGGCCTTGAGAGACGCCTGGCCACGTAGCAGGATCCGGACATGAGCGATTTCCGTACCGCGAGAGACTTCCTGCTCCAGGCCGACTACGCCGAGGCCGTCCGTGACTTCCGCTGGCCGCGGCCGGACCCCTTCAACTGGGCGCTGGACTGGTTCGACGGGGTGCTCGCCGCCGAACAACCCGACGCCGTCGCGCTGAAGATCGTCGACCGGGTCTCCTACACGTTCGCCGAGCTGTCCGCGCGGTCCAACCAGGTGGCCAACGCGCTGAGGAGCCAGGGCGTACGGCGGGGCGAGCGCATCCTGCTCATGCTCGGCAACCAGGCGGAGCTGTGGGAGTCACTGCTGGCCGCGATGAAGCTGGGCGCGGTGGTGATCCCGGCGACGACGCTGCTGACCGAGAAGGACATCGCGGAGCGCATCGAGCGCGGCCAGGTGAAGCATGTCATCGCCAACGCGGCCGACGCGGCCAAGTTCACCGGCGGCGAATACACGAAGATCTTCGTCGGCGACAACTACGCCTACGGCTCCCCCGACTTCACCCCCGACGGGCCGACGGCCGCCGGCGACACGCTGCTGCTCTACTTCACGAGCGGCACGACGTCGCAGCCCAAGCTGGTCGAGCACTCGCACGCCTCCTACCCGGTCGGCCACCTGTCGACGATGTTCTGGATCGGCCTCAAACCGGGCGACGTGCACCTCAACGTCTCCTCCCCCGGCTGGGCCAAGCACGCCTGGAGCAACGTCTTCGCGCCGTGGAACGCGGGCGCGACCGTGCTCATCCACGACTACCAGCGCTTCTCCGCGCCCCGCCTGCTGGAGGTCCTGCGCGACGAGGCGGTGACCACGTTCTGCGCGCCGCCCACCGTCTGGCGCATGCTCATCCAGGAGGACCTCGCGGCCTGGCAGCTCCCGCTGCGCACGGCGGTCGCCGCCGGTGAGCCGCTCAACCCGGAGATCATCGACCAGGTCTCCAAGGCGTGGGGCCTCACCATCAGGGACGGATACGGCCAGACCGAGACGACCGCCCAGATCGGCAACGTGCCCGGCATGCCGGTCAAGCCAGGCTCGATGGGGTTGCCGCTGCCCGGCTACGCCGTCACGCTGGTCGACCCGATCACCGGCGAGCCCGGCTCGGACGGCGAGATCTGCCTCCCGCTGGACGAGCGCCGCCCGCTAGGCCTCATGGCCGGATATGTCGGGCGGGAGAGCTCCTCGGGGGACGGTTACTACCACACCGGCGACGTCGCCACCCGCGACGAGGACGGCTACATCACCTACGTCGGCAGGACCGACGACGTCTTCAAGGCCTCCGACTACCGCATCTCGCCGTTCGAGCTGGAGAGCGTGCTGCTGGAGCACGAGGCCGTGGCGGAAGCCGCCGTCGTCCCGTATCCCGACCCGGTACGGCTGGCCGTACCGAAGGCCTATGTCTCGCTCGCCCCGGGCTTCGAACCCACCGAGGAGACGGCGCGGTCGATCCTGGAGCACGCCCGGCGCGAGCTCGCCCCCTACAAGAGGGTGCGCAGGCTGGAGTTCGCCGAGCTGCCCAAGACCATCTCCGGCAAGATCCGCCGCGTCGAGCTCCGCGAGCAAGCGGCGGGCGAGGAGTTTCTGGCCTGACCGACATCCTGTAAGTGGTTGATTGACCACAATTACATGCTGATCGGATAGGCTCGCCCCGTGCTGCCCACCATCGCCGACGTCCTGGCCCTGGAGACCGTGCGCAGGGGCAACCCGCGCGTGGTCGCAGGCGCGGACCGGCTCGACACGCGGGTGCGGTGGGTGCACGTCGGTGAGATCGCCGACATCGCCCATCTGCTGCGCGGCGGCGAGCTCGTCCTCACCACCGGCGTCGCCCTGCCCGACGACCCGGAGAAGCTCGCCGACTACATCGGCGAGCTCGCCTCCGTGGGCGCCTCTGGGCTCGTCGTCGAGCTGGGCCGCCGGTTCGTCCGCGAGCTGCCCCGCTCGGTGGTGAAGGCGGCCGAGGCGCACGGGCTGCCGGTGATCGTGCTGGCCCGCGAGACCCCGTTCGTGCAGATCACCGAGTCGGTGCACTCGCGCATCATCGACATCCAGCTCGAAGAGCTGCGCGCCTCAGAGCAGCTCCACGAGGTCTTCACCGAGCTGTCCGTCGAGGGCGCCTCGCCCGCCGAGGTGCTCGCGCAGGTCGCGCGGCTGTCCAACCGGCCCGTACTGCTGGAGAACCTGGCCCACCAGGTGCTCGCCTGCGAGTCGGCCGGCCGCGACACCGGCACGCTGCTGGCCGGGTGGGAGAGCAGGTCGCGCGCCGTCGCGCCGCCCGAGCGCACCGCCTACGACCCGGCCTCCGGCTGGCTCGTCACCACCGTCGGCGCCCGCGGCCAGGACTGGGGGCGGCTCATCCTGCTGTGCGACGCCGCGCCGTCGCCGCGCGACCTCGTGCTCGCCGAGCGCGCCGCGACCACGCTGGCCCTCGGGCGGCTGCTCGAACGCCACCAGGAGTCGCTGGAGCGCCAGGCGCACGGCACGATCATCGCGGGCATCCTCAGCCACGCCTACGCCGACCCGGACGAGGCGGCGGCCCGCGCCCGCGCGGTCGGCGTCCCGCTCACCGGGCGCAAGCTGGTCAGCGTCGTCATCCGGCCCATCGAACCCATCGACCAGGCGCTCGACGGCCAGGCTCAGCTCGGCGAGCTGGCCGAGGCCGCGGCCGCCGCCTGCCGGGACGCCCGCCTGCCCGCCCTCGTGGGCGCGCTCGACCAGGACCGGGTCGGCGTCCTGCTGCCCCTGCCGCCGCGCACCCAGGCCGAGCCCGCGCTGACCGCGCTCGCCGACCGCCTGCGGCTGCTGCGCAAGCCGCCTTTCGTGCTGGCTGCGGGCTCGGTGGTCGACTCCGTTCGTGACGTACGGCGGAGCTTCCTCGAGGCCGAGCAGGTCGCCGACGTCGCGGTGCGGCAGCCGGACGGGCGGGCGTTCTACCGGCTGCCCGACCTGCGTCTGCGCGGGCTGCTTCACCTGCTGCGGGACGACGCCAGGCTGCAGACGTTCGCCGAGCGGGAGCTGGGGCCGCTGCTGGCGCACGACGCTCAGCGCGGGGGCGACCTCACCCGAATTTTGCGGATTTACCTGGATGCGGGGCGGAACAAAGCGGTCGCGGCGCAGAAGGCACACTTGTCAAGGCCTGCCTTCTATGACCGGTTACGCCGGTTGGAACGTATCCTCGACACCGACCTCGACGACGTGGAGTCGTGTTTGTCGTTGCATGTCGCCCTCCTGGCCTTGGAGTCGTTCCGCCGGGAAAGCCGCTAATCGAAAGAAGCTCATGTCCGACGTTTTGCTGCCCGCCACTGCCGACCTGTCCCGCATGCTCGCCGTCGCCGGCGCCTTCGCCGTCCCCGTTCACGACGTACGGCTCTCGCCGGACTCAGCCGTGACCTCGTCGGTGGAGCTGGGTGAGGGCCGGGGGATCTGGGAGATCACCCCGGGGACGGTCACGGACGTGGAGACCGACGAGCTCTTCGTGGTCCTGTCGGGGCGGGCGACGATCGTGGTGGAGGGCGGCGCGACGATCGAGGTGGGTCCTGGCGACGTCTGCCTGCTGGCGGAGGGCGCCAAGACCACCTGGACCGTGCACGAGACCCTGCGAAAGGTCTACCACTCCCGCACCTGACCTCCCCACCACCCACCCCCACGAGAGAGACCTCCCGAGCGGTCTCCCCCTGAGGGGCCTTCCCCGAGCGGCCCTCCCCCCGTGGGGTCTTCCCGAGGGGTCTCCCCCTGAGGGGTCTTCCCCCCCAAGGGGTCCTCCCCCGAGCGGCCCTCCCCCCGTGGGGTCTTCCCGAGAGGTCTTCCCGAGGGGTGGGTTTTGGAGGGAGAGGTTGTTCCTCAGGGGTTAGTGGGGTGAGGTGTAGAGGACCTTCCAGGTGCCGGAGTAGTAGCAGGTCAGGGAGGGCTTCTTGGCCTTGGGCTCGCTGCAGACCTTGAGCTCCACCTGGTAGACGTCATGGTAGGTACGAGTGAACTTCTTGGCCGTGCCGTACGAGCAGTCGATCACGTACCGCTCGTACGACGGCAGGTTGTTGCCCTTCCGGTAGCCGATCCGGAAGACCACCCACCCGCAGTTCCCCTTGGAGCGATCCAGGTCCGTGACCTTGCCGACGATCTTGACGGTGTCCGCTGTGGGCAGGACCGCGTGGTCCTCGCCGCTCGGCGTGAGGCTGCCCGACGCCCTGACCCCCGGCCCGCTGTACGGTCCCCACGGGATCTTCGCCGAGGCCGAGGCCGAGGCCTGCGCCGCCGGCGCCAGGCACATGACGAGTAACGCCGCGACGGCCGAAATGATGATCTTCATCCTGCGTCCTTCCTCGCAAAGCCCGAGTGTCACCCACCGCCCGCCAGAGCGCCTGAGTACCCCATACTCTGGAGAATCCCCACAAACGGCCTAGGGTCGGGAATCGTGCCGCTCTTTCCCAACCCCTTGGAGTCCGTGGCCTTCCGCCTGTCGGTGGTCCCGCCCATGCTCGCCGACTACTTCGGCGTCCTGGGCTTCCACAGCCTCGTCGCCGGAGCCAGGCTCGGCGTCTTCGACGCGCTGCCCGCCTCGGCCGACGACCTCGCCGCCAAGCTGCAGCTCGACCCCCGCGGCACCCACGCGCTGCTGCGCAGTCTGACCGGCCTCGGCTACCTCCGCGTACGGCGCGGCCGCTACCACCCCACGCGCCCGGCCAGGCTGTGGCTGCGCACCGACTCCCCCTCCTGCCTCGTCGAGGGGTTCGACTTCTGGGAGCGCAGCGCGACCGCCCTCTGGGCGAACCTCGACAAAACCATCAGGACCGGCCAGCCCGCCACCTCGTTCTACGCCCTCACCGAGAACGACCCGGAGCTCTCCCGCTCCTTCCAGGCCTGGACCGCCGCGCTCGCCAGGCGGCAGGGCCCGGCGATCGCCAGGGCGATCCGGGTGCACCGCGACGCCAGGGACGTCCTCGACGTCGGCGGCAGCCACACAATCCACAGCACGGAGCTGCTCCGGCTCCACCCGTCGCTGCACGCCACGATCATCGACCTGCCCGAGGCGTTGAACTCGGCGGTGATCGAGGAGCCGTTCCGCTCGCGGATCACGCTGTGGCCCGCCTCGTTCCTGGAGGCCGACCTGGGCGAGGGGTACGACGTGGCACTGCTGTTCAACATCGTGCACGGGTTGTCGGACGCGGAGGCGGCCGACCTGCTCGCCCGCGTCGCCAAGGCGCTGAACCCCGGCGGCACGATCGTCGTCGGCGACCAGTTCCGCGGCGCGACGGCGGGCCGCGCCAGCCGTACCCTCCTCGACCTGCTCGACCTCAACTACCTGCTGGCCATCGGCGGCCGGATCCGTACCTATCCCGAAGTGGCGGCGATGCTGGCGGACGCCGGTTTCGCCGGTGTCCGTCACCGGCGCCCGCTGCGGTCACCGGCGACGGAGCTCGTCGTCGCCCGGCGCTAGAAGCCCATCGCCGCCCGGACCTCCTCCAGCGTCTGTACGGCTCGCGCCCTTGCCCGGTCGTTGCCCTCGCGCAGGACCTGACGCGCGTCCCGTTCGTCGACTTGCTCACGCCGCTTCCTGATCGGCGCGAGGAAGTCGTTGACGGCGTCGGTGACCAGGTGCTTCAGCGCCACGGCGCCGCCGTACCCGATCTCGTCCGCCAGGGACTCCGGCGCGCGGCCCAGGCAGAGCCCGGCCAGGGTGAGCAGGTTGGCCACCTCCGGCCGGTTCGCCTCGTCGAAGGTGATCAGGCGCTCCGAGTCGGTGCGTGCCTTGCGGATCAGCGCCGCGGTCTCGTCCGGCGTGGCCTTCAGCATGATGGCGTTGCCGCGGCTCTTGCTCATCTTGTCGCCGTCGAGGCCTTTCAGCACCGGCCGCTCGCCCATCATCGCGTCGGGAACCGGGAAGACCGGCGCGTAACGGTCGTTGAACCGGCGCGCGACCAGGCGCGTCACCTCGACGTGCGGCAACTGGTCCTTGCCGACGGGGACCAGCGTGCCCTTGCAGAACAGGATGTCGGCCGCCTGGTGGACGGGGTAGGTGAACATCAGGCCGCTGACCGCCGCCTGCGAGCTGTGCGCGATCTCGTCCTTGACCGTGGGGTTGCGCTGCAGCTCCGCGACGGTGACCAGGCTGAGGAACGGCAGCAGCAACTGGTTGAGCTCGGGGATGGCGCTGTGCTGGAAGATCGTCACCTTGGCGGGGTCGAGGCCGATCGCCAGGTAGTCGAGGAGCAGGTCGGTGATGTTGCGCTGGATCTCGCCAGGCAGGTCCCTGTCGGTGATCACCTGATAGTCGGCGATCAGCACGTACATGGGGTAGGTGTCCTGGAGCGCCACCCGGTTGGCGAGCGTGCCGAAGTAGTGGCCGAGGTGGAGCGCGCCGGTCGGGCGGTCGCCGGTGAGCACGGTGTGGTTCATTCTGGGTCCTTTTCATAACGTCCCCAGACACCACGGAAGGCCGCCCGGAGGACGGCCTTCACGCATGGATCAGCGACCGTCGGTCGCCCGCCATGCGTTTGTCATGACTTCATTGTAGGGCGCAAGCCGTACTGACCCAGTACTTTTTCGTACGGCTTGCGCCGGCTTCGGGTGTCTAGCTGCTGTGATCGTGCGTGGCTTCGGCGTGGATGGTGTCATCTGCGCAGACGTACAGGTCCCATCGGCGGGGACGCGCCACGAACGCGCCGAGGATGAACCCCAGGACAAGGCTCGCGAAGATCACAATGAGGATGCTCAGCCCCATGACGGCTGCCTCTCGGGAAGTTGTGCCGCTTGTACGGTGGGAATGCGGCCTACCGAAAGGTAACCCCAGGTGGTCACGTTGCGCAGCCGAATCGTAGCGACTAACCCATATTGACCAGCCCCCAGCGCTCGACCTGGGGCGGAATGGCTGGGCGAATGAGGCCGCCCGATGGTTCGGCCTCGCCCACGGTGGGAGCGGGGGCCGGGAACGGATGAGCGCGGGCCCGAGGGATTTGAGGGGGGAGAGATCCCCGCTCACCGACGCTCCTCGGCCTTCTCAGCCCCGACCCCGGTAGTTCCAACGCTCGCAACCTCACCCCTCACGGCACGCCTCGTCGAGCCCCTTGGAGTGGATGTGAGAGGTCCAGCGATGGGAAAGCACAAGCGGGCGTAAAGAGAGCATCACGCTCCGGTCATGTCAGTTGTGTAACCTCTCGCGCTTTTACGCGTGTTTCCCCGCCTTGAGGCCCTTGATCTCGCCAGGATGGATCGGTCTGTTTTCCGCAGCTTGGAGTTTTCATGTCGCGTCGCGCCCTCATAGTCGGCCTGTCCCTGGCCACCGCCCTCACGGTGACCACCGTCCCCGCCTCCGCGGAGGTCGACTTTCCCGGCGCGAAGTTCCCGCTGGGCGAGCGTCCCATCCCCACCAAGTCGGTGACCCCCGTAACCCAGGGCGTCGACCTCTACAACGTGCTCGCCGGCAAGGCCACCGACGGCTACACGGTGACCGTCCTCATGCCCAACGGCCGCGACTACGGCAAGCTCGAGGACGCCGAGCTCAAGTCCTCCGAGGTCGAAGCCGCCGGCGAGGTGCCGAGCGTGCAGAAGGTGATCAGGCCGCAGGTGGCCGACTCCCCCGCCCAGGAGATCTACACCGTCCGCGTGGGCCTGTGGGCGCTCAAGGACAAGGACAAGGCTGCCGAGACCGCCAAGAAGCTCAAGGAAGCCGGCATCAAGACCAAGGTCGACTTCCTCGGCGACGACGGTGTGAAGACCACCGGCCCGTGGGACATGCGCGTCCTCATGATCGACGCCAAG
This sequence comes from Nonomuraea sp. NPDC050556, assembly GCF_044457355.1. NCBI lineage: Bacteria > Bacillati > Actinomycetota > Actinomycetes > Streptosporangiales > Streptosporangiaceae > Nonomuraea > Nonomuraea sp. NPDC050556. Next base: position 409,007 of record NZ_JBITGU010000007.1, read on the forward strand.
ACCTTCCACGGCACCTACGCCTCCTCCCTGGGCGCCAGCGTCGCCAAGCGCGAGACCACCTCGTCGATGGCCAAGGCGCGCGGCGCCCTCGCCGCCGTGAACGGCGGTTTCTTCAACATCCACACCCTGCCCGCACTGCGCGGCGAGCCCGTGGGCCTGTCCGTGGTGGGCGGCAGGCTGCTGAGCGAGGCCGTGCCCGGCCGTTCCGCGATCGTCCTCAAGGGCCGTACGGCCCGCATCACCGAACTCAAGTCGCAGATCTCCGCCGCCTCGCAGGACGGCTCGCGCCTCGACGTCAACGGCGTCAACCGCATGGCGGCCACGGACGAGCTGATCCTCTACACCGAGGAGTACGGCGCCAAGACCCCCGCTGACAACGGCGCCGACGCGGTCATCGACGCGAACGGCAAGGTCACCGCGCTGCGCGCCTCCGGCAGCGCGGTGCCTGCGGGGAGCCGGGTGCTGCACGGGTCGGGCGCGGGCGCCGACTGGCTGTGGGAGCACGCCTGGGAAGGCTGGACGATCACCGTCGACACCAAGGTGACCGACCTGCGCACCGACAAGACCCTCAAGCTCACCCCCGACCTGAACATCATCGCCGGCAGCGTCGGCCTGGTCCGCAACGGCCGTGTCAAGATCACCGCCAAGCAGGACGGCCACGACTCGGTCAACATGATCCTCCGCCGCCACCCGCGCACCCTCGCCGGCGTCACCAGGAACGGCAGCCTCATCCTCGCCACCGTCGACGGCCGCAACCCCGGGGTCACGGTGGGCGCCAACTTCATCGAGGCGGCCCAGCTCATGCGATGGCTGGGCGCGGTGCAGGCCATCAACCTGGACGGCGGTGGCTCGTCTGCGATGGTGGTGGGCAACAAGGTCGTCAACAAGCCGTCCGACGGCGTCGAGCGCGGCGTAGGCGACGCCCTCCTCATCCTCCCCAGCTAGTTCCCCCTGAACGATCCTCCCCCAGCTAGCACCTCCCCTGAACGGCCCCTTGCGCACACCACCGCAGGGGGCCGTCGCCGTCTCCACGCTCGTTGCCGCCCCTGGGGCCGCTGTCGGGGACCAGAGGCCCTTGCCGCCTTACGACCGTTGCCGCCTCAAGGGCCGTTGTCGGCCCCAGACCGTTGATGCCTTAAGGACCGTCGTCGACCCAGACCGGCACTGTCTTCGGGCTGTTGTTGGCCCCAGGCCGTTGCTGTCTCGCGCCCGGTTGCCGTCTACCGGCTCTTTCTGGGGGTACGGCTCTCGCCGGGGGACGCCCAGTCGCCGTAGACAGTTGAGCGCCTCCAGGGACACGGCAGGGTGGCCGGACAGGCTGGCCACCGCAACGACCGCGCGGAATCCGTTCGGGGTGGTAAACGCAAAAAAGGGCCGCCCCAACGGGACAGCCCTTTTGAACGCAGAAGAGGACCATCCCCCATGACGGGGATGATCCTCTCCTGTTCAAAGATTGCGCGGCGGCGACCTACTCTCCCACACCCTCCCGAGTGCAGTACCATCGGCGCTGGAAAGCTTAACTTCCG
>NZ_JBITGU010000008.1:0-206811 GCF_044457355.1 Nonomuraea sp. NPDC050556
TACAGGGGGGCCGCCGGCGGCACCGGCCCCCCGGGGGCGGCTAACAGGGTCACCCCCCCCGCCCCCCCCCCCACCCGGTACCCCCCCCGGGCGGGGGGGGGGGGCCCCCCCCCCCCGGGGGGCCCACGGTCCTAGCTGATGGGTCGGATGGCGAACGGGTAGCGGTAGTTCTCGCCCTTGTTGGTGGCGATCGCCGCCTGGATGTGGAAGATCAGCGAGACCAGCCACACCACCGGCAGCAGAAGGAAGCCGATGAGCACGAACGCCAGGACGAAGCACACCATGTACCCGATGAACATGGTGAGCTGGAAGTTCAGCGCCTCGGCCGCCTGGTCCCTGACATAGGGGGACTCGTCCTTCTTCATGAGGTAGATGACCAGCGGGCCGATCCACGACACGAGCAGGCCGAGCAGGTGGGCCAGCATGGCCATCGTGGTGTCGTCGGAGCCGGGACGCGGGCCGTACACGCCGGGCACGTGCGGCGGCCTCGGCTGGGGCGCTGAGTAGCCGTAAGGAGGCTGCTGCTGGTAGCCGGGGGGAGGACCCTGCTGGTAGCCCGGGGGAGGGCCCTGCTGGTAGCCAGGAGGCGGACCGGGCTGGTAGCCCGGCGGCGGCGTCGGAGGCTGGCCGTACCCGTAGCCCCCTTGCGGGCCCGACGGCGGAGGTCCCTGCGGGCCCGACGGGGGCGGTCCCTGGGGACCTGACGGTGGGGGCACGCGCCGGGTGGCGTCGTCGTCCTGGGGCTGGCTCATGGCTACTCCTCAGCCGTTGGGGGATTAATCAGGGCTTGACACGAAATCGATGAGCTCCTCGACCCGGCCGAGCAGCTCCGGTTCGAGATCTGCGTAACTGTTCACGGCGCCGAGGATCCGCTTCCACGCCTCGTACGGCTCCAGCCGCCACCCGAGGGCGGCGATCACGCCTTCCTTCCACGGCACCCCCTTCGGCACGTCAGGCCACGCGGGGATGCGCAGCACCGAGGGTTTGACCGCCTGCCAGATGTCGATGAACGGATGCCCGACGACCAGCACCTCAGGCGAGGTGACCCGCGCCGCGATCCTGCTCTCCTTGGACCCGGCCACCAGGTGGTCGACCAGCACGCCCAGCCTCCGGCCAGGTCCAGGCTCGAACGCCTCCACAATCGCCGGAAGGTCGTCGACGCCCTCCAGGTATTCCACGACGATCCCCTCGACCCGCAGGTCGTGGCCCCAGATCTTCTCCACGAGGGCGGCGTCGTGCACGCCCTCGACGTAGATGCGGCTCTCCCGCGCCACCCGGGCGCGCAGCCCCTCGACGGCCACGGACCCCGAGGCGCTGCGCCGCTTCGCCGGAGCCCCCGCAGCGGGGCGCACCAGCGTCACCACCTTGCCCTCCAGCAGGAACGCGGCGGGCGCGAGCGGGAACAGGCGGCGCTTGCCGAACCGGTCCTCCAGCGTGACCGCCTCCTTGTCGCAGGCCACGACCGCGCCGCAGAAGCCGCTGTCCGCGTCTTCCACGACGAGATCGAGCTCGGCGGGCACCTGGGGGATCTTGCCCTGCCCGGGTCGCCGCCAGTCTCCTGCGAGGACGTCACCTTCGTACCTGCTCATCACACGGGGACCGTAGCAAATCACCTCATCGTCGCGAGGCGCTTGCGGGCACTGCCGCGCCGTACGAGAACCACGACGGTCATGACGATCGCGAACAGCACCCCGGCGGCCGGGACGAGGATCAGCGCGAGCGCACCGCCCACGATGCCGCCCGCCGCGGAGGCCAGGTCGCGGCCGATGCCGAACTTGGTGCTCGCGCCCTGCTCCTCGATCGTGCAGGTGAGCTGGTAGTCGCCCTTCTTCGGGACGTTGAGCAGCTGGATGAGCTCCCAGTTGTTCACCGTCTGCGTGCCCGTCGGCGCCACGAACTTGGGGCCTTCCGTGGCGAACTGGCACTTGTAGTGCACGGCCTGCCCCTTGGACAGGTACAGCGCCGGGTGCTCGGCCGGGTCGAGGCTGACGGTGACCGCCTCGCCTGGGGCGAAGGTCCTGCTGGGGGCCGCGCTGGCGGCGCTGCTGATGACCCCGCCGCCGAAGACGACGACCCCGACGATCACGCTCACGATGGCCACGCCCCAGCCGACGGCGATCCACCACAGGCCCGGCTTGACCTTCTGCTGCGGCTGGCCGTAGGGGGGCTGGGCGAACTGGGGCGGCTGGCCGTAGGGAGGCTGACCGTATTGCGGCGGCTGCTGGCCGTAAGGAGGCTGCTGCCCGTAGGGGCCTGAGGGCGGCTGGCCGTAGGGGCCTGAGGGCGGCTGACCGTAGGGCTGGGGCTGGCCGTAAGGCGGCGGTGGCGGCTGCTGGGGCGGCGGGCCGTACTGCTGCGGAGGTCCGTATTGCGGAGGCTGCCCGTACGGCGGGCGCTCGTCAGGGTTGACGCGCCGGGTCGGGTCGCCCGGTGGTGGTTCGACGGTCATGTCAAGAAGTGTGGGCCCTTGGGCTTGTAGCCCGCTAGCAGGTGAATTGCGGATCATCGTCCCATCGCCCTGCGGTTCTGCCCCCGGCGCACCACCACGAGCACGTTCACCACGCCGGCCGCGACCAGCAGCCCGACCGGCACGCCCAGCATCACGGCCTTGTAGAAGCCGTTGGCCGCCGAGGCCTCCCTGGCGTCGGCAGCGCTGTCCCGGGAGACGCCGAACCGGCCCGTGTAGTCGTCGGCCGTGCACGTCACCTGGTAGTCGCCCTTCACCGGCACCTTGAGGGTGAACTCCCGCATCCAGAACGTCCCGTTGCCCGCGGCGATCTGGCTGCCCGACGCGACCGGGCTGGCGGTGCCGCCCTTGACCGTGCACGCGGTCTCCATCGGGAAGGCGTCCGCGTAGATGCCGGGCCCGTCGGCCGGGTCGAGGGTGACCGTCACGGTCTGCCCGCTGGAGAACGTCGAGGTGGGCGCGGACCCGAGCAGGCTGGTGGCCGTGGTGGTGAACACGCCGATCAGCCCGAAGACGAACGCGCCCGCGCCGATCAGCACGGCGGCGACCCAGGCGCCGACGATCCAGCCGACGCTCGGCTTGATCGGCGGAACCGGCGTGAAAACGGGCGGCGGGCCGTAGTGCGGCCCGTAAGGATGGGGGGGACCGTAGGTCATGAGCGCAGTCTGCGATCGACCGGTTGCGTTTCCCTGTCAGGACGCTTTATCGCACCTTGCGGGCGAGAGCCGTACACTTGGCACTCGGGAACACAGAGTGCTAGACCTGGCGTTTCCCTGAAAGGGAGGTGAGCACGTGCTCGATGATCGGAAACTCGCGGTGCTCCGCGCCATCGTCGAAGACTACGTGTCCACCAACGAACCGGTGGGCTCCAAGGCGCTGGCCGAGCGGCACAACCTCAACGTCTCTCCCGCGACGGTCAGGAACGACATGGCCTCGCTGGAGGAGCAGGGGTACATCACCCAGCCCCACACCAGCGCGGGCCGGGTGCCGACGGACAAGGGCTACCGGCTCTTCGTGGACAGGCTTTCCCAGGTCAAGCCGCTGTCCGGGGCTGAGCGGCGGGCCATCGAGACGTTCCTGGCCGGCGCGGTCGACCTGGACGACGTCGTCACCCGCACGGTCCGGCTGCTCGCGCAGCTGACCAGGCAGGTGGCCGTGGTGCAGTATCCGACGCTGTCGCACTCCACCGTGCGCCACGTCGAGCTGGTCCCGCTGACCGACCGCCGCGTGATGCTCGTGCTGATCACCAACACGGGCCGGGTGGAGCAGCGGGTCATCGAACTGCCTGAAGGCATAGAGGACTCGCGCGTCGCGCACCTGCGCGCCGTGCTGAACGCCTGCCTGGACGGGTGCGGGCTGGTCAACGTCCCCGACCTGGTGGCCGACCTGCCGGGACGGCTGCCCGTGGAGGACCGGCCCGCCGCGGCCACGATCCTGTCGGTGCTGCTGGAGACGCTGGTCGAGCGGCACGACGAGAAGATCGTGTTCGCCGGCGCGGCCAACCTGGCGGGAGCCGACTTCAGCAGCGGGCTGCGCGACGTGCTCGAAGCGCTGGAGGAGCAGGTCGTGCTCATGCGGCTGCTCGGTGAGACTGGAACAGACACGCCGTCCGCGCTCACCGTGCGGATCGGCTCGGAAAACCCGTATAGCGGACTCCGTGGTACGTCCATCGTCGCGACCGGATACGGTTCTGGCGACAAGCAATTGGCCCGTTTGGGCGTGCTGGGTCCGACGCGGATGGACTATCCCGTAACGATGGGCGCCGTGCGCGCAGTGGCACGCTACGTCAGCCAGATCCTGGCTGCTTCTTAAGAGGTCGATAAGTGGCAAACGACTACTACGGCACCCTCGGGGTACGCCGTGACGCCAGTCAGGACGAGATCAAGAAGGCCTACCGCAGGCTGGCTCGCGAGCTGCACCCGGACGTGAACCCCGATCCCGCGACTCAGGAGCGGTTCAAGGAGATCACGCAGGCCTACGAGGTGCTGTCCGACCCCAACAAGCGCCAGATGTACGACCTGGGCGCCGACCCCTTCGGCGGCGCGGGCGCCGGCGCGGGGGCCGGCGGCTTCGGAGCGGGCTTCCCGTTCAGCGACATCATGGACGCCTTCTTCGGCGCGGCGGGTGGTGGCCAGCGCGGCCCTCGCTCCCGCGCCCGCAGGGGACGCAACGCGACGATCAGAGTCGAGCTGGACCTGAAGGAAACCGCGTTCGGCACCACCCGCGAGCTGGTCGTCGACACGGCCGTCCTATGCGAGGTCTGCTCCGGCGCGGGCACCGCGCCGGGCACGCACCCCGACACCTGTGACATGTGCAGCGGGCGCGGCGAGATCTCCCAGGTCACCAGGTCCTTCCTGGGCCAGGTCATGACCTCGCGGCCCTGCCCGCAGTGCGGCGGCTTCGGCTCGATCATCCGCCACCCCTGCCAGGAGTGCTCGGGCGACGGCCGCGTGCGGACCCGCCGTACGATCAAGGTCCGCATCCCGGCCGGCGTCGAGGACGGCACGCACATCCAGCTCGCCGGCGAGGGCGAGGTCGGTCCCGGCGGTGGCCCGCCCGGAGACCTGTTCCTGGAGATCGTCGAGCGTCCGCACGAGATCTTCGAGCGCCGCGGCGACGACCTGCACTGCACCGTGCAGATCCCGATGACGGCTGCCGCGCTGGGCACGATCCTGACCGTGGAGACGCTCGACGGCGCCGAGGAGATCGACGTACGGCCGGGCACCCAGTCCGGCCAGGTCATCTCGATGTTCGGGCGCGGCGTGCAGCGGCTCAACGAGTCGGGGCGCGGCGACCTGCTCATCCACGTGAACGTGGAGACGCCGAACAAGCTGGAGCCCGCGCAGGAGGAGCTCCTGCGCGAGCTGGCCAAGCTACGGGGCGAGGAGCGCCCGCCGGGCAAGTTCGCCCCGGGTCAGCAGGGCTTCTTCTCCCGGCTGAGAGACGCGTTCAACGGGCGATGATGTCGTCGAGGAGGACCACGATGGCCTCCTTGACGGACTCCCTGTCCCGGGCGTCGCACTCGACGAACGGTACGGCGTCGCCGACGCCCAGGGCGTCGCGCACCTCGGCCAGGTCGAACCGCGCGGCGCCCTCGAAGGTGTTCACCGCCACGGTGAACGCCATCTGCCGCTCCTCGAAGTAGTCGATCGCCGGGTAGCAGTGGTCGATCCTGCGCGTGTCGACCAGCACGATCGCGCCCAGCGCGCCGTCGACCAGGTCGTCCCACAGGAAGGCGAACCGCTCCTGCCCCGGCGTGCCGAACAGGTAGAGGACGATGTCGCCCTTGAGGGTGACCCGCCCGAAGTCGAAGGCGACCGTGGTCGTGGTCTTCTCCTCCACCCCGAACAGGTCGTCGACGTCGGCGGCCACCTCGGTCATGGCCGCCTCGGTGGTCAGCGGCTCGATCTCGGAGATCGACCCGACGAACGTGGTCTTGCCGACGCCGAAGCCGCCCGCGACGACGATCTTCGCGGAGAGTGTGCTGACGTCAGAGTGAACGGACACCGTCACGGATCCTTTCCAGCAGGTCACGCGAGGGAACCTCGCCAAGGGTCACGTGGGCGTGCGGCACCAGCAGGCGCTCGGACACCAGGTCGGCGATGAGCACGCGGGCCACGCCGATCGGCACCTTCAGCGCGGCGGACACCTCGGCCACCGACAGGGGCCGCTGGCACAGGCGCACGATCTGCCCGCGCTCGAAGCCGAGCGGCGCCACCAGGGCGGCGGGCGCCGCGGTCACCAGGGTCTCCATGCGCAGCCGGTCGTCGACCGGCCTGGTGCGGCCGCCGGTGATGATGAAGGGGCGCAGCACGTCCCCGTCCGACTCGACGATCTCCGGCTGGCGCTCCTGCGCGCCCGGCCACCTGGCCGGCTGCTCGTAACGCACGTTGATCATGCGCGGGTCGGGCAGCCGGTGGTCGGGATCGTTCAGCATGGCAGCGCGCTCTTCAGCGAGGCGATCATCTGCGGCGTGAGCAGGTCGCCCGCCCGGTCGCAGAGCACCGCCATCTCGTGCCCCACCAGGCCCAGGTCGCAGCTGCCCGTGGCCAGCACGCCCAGGCAGCTGCCGTCGGAGATGACCGATACCAGCAGGAAGCCCTTGTTCATCTCGACCATGACGAGCCGCAGCCCGTCGAAGCCGTACTTGCGCGCCGCGCTCTTCGACAGGCTGGCCAGCCCGGACACGATGGCCGCGAGCTGCTCGCCGCCCTCCCTGGTCAGGCCGTCCGACATGGCCATGAGCAGCCCGTCGGAGGAGACGGCCACCGCGTCGGAGACGCCGTCGGTGCCCCTGACGAAGTTGGCCAGCAGCCAGTTGAAGTTCTGCGTCTCCGTGGTGCCGTTCATCGGCCTTCCTCCCCTTCACGCACCCCTGACCGGAAAGAGTCGAGCATCGTCCTGACCCGTTCCGGCGACCGTTCCGGGACCGTCTCGCTCACCAGGGCCGCGTAGACGGGCTCGTCGGCGCGGCGGTGGGTGCGCGTGCGCGGCACGCGCCGCACCAGGCCGTTGGCCGTGGTCCCCTGCGCCGCTTCGGGTTCCGGTTCGGGTTCCGGCGGGGGCGCCGGCGCTGGTACTGGGGTGACGGACACGAGGACCCGCTCCTGTTCAGGCTCCTTGGCCGGTACGGCTTCGCGCACCAGCAGCTCGGCGGGCAGCACCACCCGGGCGGTGATGCCGTTGAGCGGCGACTCGTGCAGCCACACCCGCACCCCGAGGCGTTCTGCCAGCCGGCCGACCACGTAATGGCCCAGGTAGCGCGTCGGCGCCACCAGGAAGCTCTGCTCGCCGCGCAGCCTGGCGTTGGCCGTGCCGAGCTCCTCCACGGTCATGCCCAGGCCCTGGTCGACGATGGCGACGTGGTACTCGCCGCCGTCCATCCTGGCCTGGATCTCCACGCTCTGGTCGGGCGGGGAGAACACCAGCGCGTTCTCCACCAGCTCGGCCACGAGGTGTGCCACCTCGGCGACGACGGGGCCCCTGATCATCGCGTCGTCGACCCTGCGCAGCACCACGCGCCGGTAGTCCTCCACCTCGGCCAGCGCCGAGCGCAGCACGTCGCCCACGGCGACCGGCTCGGACGAGCGGCGCGGGCTGCGCTCGCCGACCAGGACCAGGAGGCTCTCGGCGTTCCTGCGCATGCGGGTGGCCAGGTGGTCGAGCTCGAAGAGGTTGGCCAGCGCGTTGGGATCGGACTCGTCGCGCTCCAGCGCGGTGATGAAGCCGAGCTGGCGGCGCACGAGGTTCTGGTTGCGCCTGCCGAGGTTGGCGAGCGACTCCGCGGTGTTCCTGCGGAGCACGGCCTGCTCAGCGGCCAGCCGTACCGCGGTCTCGTGCACGTTCTGCAGGGCGCCGGCCACCTCGGCGAACTCGTCGTCGCGCGCGGTCAGCGGCGAGTCGAAGCCCAGCCGCTCCGGCTCCTCCCCGTCGGGGGCCGCCTGGATGCGCGCCACCGCCTCGGGCAGCCCGCGCTCGGCCACGTCGTTGGCCTCGCCGGTCAGCTGGCGCAGCGGGCGCAGGATGGCCCGCGAGGTCACGATGGCCAGCAGGACCGCGCCGAGCAGCAGGGTGACCACGATGATGACCAGCGCGACCAGGCGCTGCGTGTCGCGTTCCCTGTTGTCCACGGCCAGCGCCCTGACGTCGTCGCCGGTGGCGCGCTGCACGTCGCGCAGTGCGTCGATGTAGGCGGTGATCGCCGTGTACCAGGCGCGCGGGCTGACGTTCAGGCGCTGTCCCGCGGAACCTGCCACGGCGCGCAGCTCCATCGAGGCGGTCGTGGTGGCCGGGTGGCCCTGCTGGGCGAGGCTCAGCGCGCCGGTCTGCTTCTGCGTACCCAGGCGGTTGAACCGGTCGAAGGCGTCGATCTTGGCGGCGCGGATCTCCAGGAACCGGACGTACTCCTCGGAGGTGAACGAACCGGCGGCGAAGGCGCCGTTGACCGTGGCGCGCTCCTGGCCGGTGGACTCCTTGGCGCGGCTGAGCGCCTCCAGCGCCTGCAGCCCGCGCACCAGGCCGGGGTCGCTCCTGCCCACGTCCACGCTGAACGACGCGTCGATGATCGCGCCGATCGTGGTGGTGAAGAAGCCGAAGGCCTCCTGCTTGGTGGTGGCCCTGGCATCGGCCGCCGCGCGCAGCGAGGCGAGCGAGGACAGGCGCTCCAGCGCGGTGCGCACCTCGCCCACGCCTGGCACGGTCTGGTCGGCCAGCAGCGGGTTCAGCGCCGTCCGCGCCTTGTCCGTGGTGGCGCGCTGACCGTCGAGGTCGGTGCGGAAGCGCGCCTCGCCGCCGAGCAGGCCGACGGTCAGCCCGCGCTCGCGCTGCAGCGAGTGGACCAGCTCCTGGCTGGCCAGCACGAGGTCGACGTGGCGCGCGGTGGCGTCGGCGTCGGTCCTGGCGTTGATCTGCGCGGCCACGCCCGCGCCTGCGACGCTGATCAGCAGGATCGTCGGGATGGCGAGGATCACGCTCAGCCTCGCCCTGATCGACTGCGGCCAGTGGAGGCGTCTGCGGTGGCGTGCGCTCATTCTGGGCATCGGCAGCCCCTCATAGAGTGACGTCGGAGAGCGTTTACGGTATTGCTTGCGTGTTCATTTGGCTACCGATTGTAAGAATCCGGATATTACTGAGAGGTGAGAACCTGTGACGGTGCCGGTATTTCTGGCCAGTGACCTGGGGGTTTCCGGGGAGATCGTCCTGGACGGTCCCGAGGGGCGGCACGCGGCAGCCGTGCGCCGGATGCGGGTGGGGGAGCGGCTCGACCTGACCGACGGGGCGGGGGCCGTCGCCGAGTGCGAGGTGCTGGAGGCGCTGAAGGACTCGCTGCGGCTGTCGGTCTCGCGGCGCTACGTCGTGGAGCCGCCGGCGGTGCGGCTGGTCGTCGTGCAGGGGCTGCCCAAGGGGGACCGGGGAGAACTGGCCGTCGAGATGATGACCGAGGCCGGGGTCGACGTGATCGTGCCCTGGGCGGCCGCGCGGTGCGTGACGCAGTGGAAGGGCGACCGGGCGGACAAGGCCCTGGCGCGGTGGCGGTCCACGGCACGGGAGGCGGGCAAGCAGGCCAGGCGGTTCCACCTGCCGTCCGTGCCGCCGCTGATGTCCACCGGGCAGGTGGCGTCGTTGCTGGGGGAGGCGGCGCTGGGGGTGGTGCTGCACGAGGAGGCCGCGTCCGGGCTGGCGTCCCTCGCGCTGCCCGCGGCCGGTGACGTCGTGCTCGTGGTGGGGCCTGAAGGGGGGATCTCGCGCGAGGAGATCGACGCGTTCACGGCGGCGAAAGCCGTACCCGCCCTGCTCGGGCCCACGGTGCTGCGGACCTCGACCGCCGGGGTGGCGGCGGCGGCCGTGGTCATGGCCCGCACCGGGCGTTGGTGATCAGCCTCCGTTGGGGCTGATGGGGGTCGCGTCGGTCACCGAGGGAGCCGGGTCCTCAGGCGGGCACTCCTCGGCGGGGCACGTCGGGGTCGGCTCGTCCGTGGGGGTCGCCGACGGGGTCGGCGTCGGTGTTTCTCCCGGGCAGTCCTCGGTCGCCGGCTCCTCGGCGGCCGTCGGGCACGGGGTGGAGGTCGGCGTCGGGGTGGGAGCGGGCTTCTTGGTGGACTCGGCGGTCTCCGCGGGCAGCGGGGGCGTCGAGTCCGGCGTGACCACCATCACCGGCGGGGACTGGCCCCGCTGGGTGTTCTTGGGCGTCTGGGGCCTGCTGGTGGACGACTTGTTCGGCGGCGGGGTGGCGGACTCGGTGTGGCCCAGGATCTCGGTGGGGACCACGTTCTCGCGCAGCTCGGGAACGATCATGACGATCGTGCCCGCCACCAGGACGGCGCTCGCCGCGGCCGCGCCCGCACGCCACCAGAACAGGTTGCGGACGCCCCGGCGGTCGATCCGCGCGCGGATGATCTCCAGGCCTTCGGGAGAAGGCACGACCGCGTCCGCCTCCGCGCGGAGCACACGGCGCAGGATGTCGCCGTGCTCGTCGGGGGACAGGGTCATGACATCTTCTCCAGGACAGATCGCAGTGCGGCCATGCCACGTGCGGTGTGGCTCTTGACCGCGCCCTTGCTGATGCCCATCGCGTGGGCGATCTCCGCTTCCGACAGATCACCGTAATAGCGAAGGACAAGCGCCTCTCTCTGTCGCGCTGGCAGGGACCTTAGCGCCTCGATCACGGCAGAACGTTCAAGTTCGCCGATCGCGCCGTTTTCGGCGCTCGGGGCGTCGGGCAGGCCCTTGGGTGCGTACTTCTCGACGACCGCGCGGTGACGCAGCACGGAACGGGACCGGTTGACGACAGATTGCCGCAGGTAGGCGAGTGCTTTGTCGGGGTCGCGTAATCTGCGCCAGGCGCCATGGATGGCGACGAACGCATCCTGCACGACTTCCTCCGCTGTTGCTATATCGCGAACTAGCAACACAGCGAGACGTACCAATGACCGAAAGTGCGCACTGTAGAGCGCAGTCACAGCCATATCGGCGTCCCACCCGACCTGCACCGCCCCCAACGACCTGTCGGCCAGAAGGGTTTCGGTGGTCACATCAGTAGGACGCTGAGCCCTCCCAGAGGGTTTACGCTCTTCCGGTTCCTTAGGGGGCATGACCCAGTCGTATCCTCGCCAGGTGGCCTCGCCCGACCCTGAATCGACGTAATTATCGGCTGAAGTGTCGCACACACACCCTAACCCGCAGGGATCTTTCTACGCACGGTGGCGTGGATTACCGATTGGCAACGAGCTCCCGTGAGCCCCGCGCCGCCTTCAGAGCGTGCTCCAGAAGAAGCCCAGCCCCGTACGGCGCGCGCCCTCCGCAGCGGCGCGCGTCTTCAGGAGGGCGGGCGTTCTTCTAAAGGAGCCTCGCCCTGTGAGGCGTGCACTCGCAAGAGGACCTGCGCTCTCAGGAGGGCGGGCGCTCTTTTGAAGGAGCCCAGCCCTGTACGGCGTGCGCTCTCAGGGGCGGCGTGCGCCCTTGAGGAAGGTTCCTGAAAAGACCTCGCACCGGGCGGCGGGAGCGCCCTGCGAGGTGGGCAACCGGGTGGGTCGGGTGGTCGATAGGGTGGGCGGGTGACGGACTGCCTCTTCTGCAAGATCGTGGCCAAGGAGATCCCGGCCACGATCGTCTACGAGAACGACAGCACGCTCGCCTTCCGCGACATCAACCCCCAGGCGCCCACCCACGTGCTGGTGGTCCCGCGCGAGCACCACGCCAACGCGCGTGCCCTCGCCGAGGCCGACGGCGGCCTCGCCGACGAGGTGCTCAAGACCGCCCACACCGTCGCCGAGCTCGACGGCGTGGCCGACTCCGGCTACCGGGTCGTGTTCAACACCGGCCCCGACGCCGGCCAGACGGTCTTCCACGTGCACGCCCATGTTCTCGGCGGGCGTAGCCTGACCTGGCCGCCCGGGTGATATTGACGGGCCCCTTCTGGCTGGTCCCGGCTACGATGGAGGCCCAGAGACACCACACCCGAGACCGGGAGGCATCAGGCCAGAAGGCCTGCCCATGTCCGAGCTAAACGAATCCCGCAGATCAGCCCCGCCATCCCGCACACAGGCGAAGGTGCTGATTCCGGACGAATACCCGATGGTCAGCCTCCTGGGCTCCCGTGACGAGCTCCTGCGCGTCATCGAGGGCGCCTTCCGCGCCGACATCCACGTCCGTGGCAATGAGATCACCATCACCGGCAGCCCCGAGGAGAGCAGCGCCGTCGTGCGCCTGTTCGAGGAGCTGGTCGAGATCGTGCGCGGCGGCGCAGAGCTGACGGCGGACGGCGTCGAGCGCAGCATCGCCATGCTCAAGATGACCTCCGACCGGCCCGCCGAGGTGCTGTCCCTCGACATCCTGTCCTCCCGCGGCCGCACCATCAGGCCCAAGACGGTCAACCAGAAGCGCTACGTCGACGCCATCGACAAGCACACGATCGTCTTCGGCATCGGCCCTGCCGGCACCGGCAAGACCTATCTCGCGATGGCGAAAGCCGTACGCGCGCTGATGGAGAAGAAGGTCAACCGGATCATCCTGACCCGGCCGGCCGTCGAGGCCGGTGAGCGGCTCGGCTTCCTGCCGGGCACGCTCTACGAGAAGATCGACCCCTACCTGCGCCCGCTGTACGACGCGCTGCACGACATGGTCGACCCCGACTCGATCCCCAAGCTCATGGCGGCGGGGACGATCGAGGTCGCGCCGCTGGCCTACATGCGCGGCCGTACGCTGAACGACGCGTTCATCATCCTCGACGAGGCGCAGAACTCCTCGGCCGAGCAGATGAAGATGTTCCTGACCCGGCTCGGCTTCAACTCCAAGATCGTGGTCACGGGTGACGTCACGCAGGTCGACCTGCCCTCGGGCACGACCAGCGGCCTGCGCGTGGTCCAGGACATCCTCGACGGCATCCCCGACATCCACTTCGCCCGGCTGACGAGCTCCGACGTGGTGCGGCACAAGCTGGTGAGCGACATCGTCGACGCCTACGGCCGCTACGACGCGCTCCAGGAGCCCAAGCCGATCAAGCAGCAGCAGCGGGGGAACCGCCGATGAGCATAGAGATCAACAACGAGTCCGGCGTGGAGGTCGACGAGGAGCGCCTCGTCGCCCTCGCCGGTCACGTCCTGGCGGGCATGGAGATCAACCCGCTCGCCGAGCTGTCGATCCTCGTGGTCGACGAGGACGCGATGGCGGAGATGCACGAGAAGTGGATGGGCGAGCCAGGTCCGACCGACGTGCTCGCCTTCCCGATGGACGAGCTGCGTCCCGGCGGCGGCGCGCGCGGCGACTCCGACGCGCCCGCCGACCCCGCGCTGCTCGGCGACGTCGTGCTCTGCCCGCCGGTGGCGGCCAGGCAGGCGGCCGAGGCGGGGCACAGCGCCCAGGACGAGCTGGAGCTGCTGTGCACGCACGGCATCCTGCACCTGCTCGGCTACGACCACGCGGAGCCCGAGGAGCACAAGGAGATGTTCGGGATCCAGGGGCAGCTGCTCGAGTCGTGGCGGGAGGTGCGCACCCCCCGGTGAACGGCTGGTTGCCTTCGGCCATCGCTCTCGTGGTGATCGGTGGCCTGATCGCCAGCGCGGAGACGGCGCTGACCCGCATCTCCCGGGTGCGCGCCGAGGAGTTCGTCCGCGAGGGGCGGCGCGGCGCCCTGCGGCTGCAGGCCATCGTCGCCGACCCGCCGCGCTACCTGAACCTGCTCCTGCTGCTCCGGCTGAGCTGCGAGCTGGTCGCCACGGTGATCGCCACGCTGCTCTTCATCGACCTGCTCGGCGACCAGGGCTGGGCCTACGCGGCTGCGGCCGCCGTGATGATCGTGGTCAGCTACGTGATCGTCGGGGTCTCGCCGCGCACGCTGGGCCGCCAGCACGCCGAGCCGATCGCGCTGGCCAGCGCGCCGCTCGTCTACGGGCTGACCCGGATCTTCGGGCCGCTGCCGAAGCTGCTCATCCTGCTCGGCAACGCGGTGACGCCGGGCAAGGGGTTCCGCGACGGGCCGTTCACCTCCGAGGCGGAGCTTCGCGACCTGGTCGACCTGGCCGAGGAGCGCCGGGTGATCGAGCCGGACGAGCGCGAGATGATCCACTCGGTGTTCGAGCTGGGCGACACGCTGGTGCGCGAGGTCATGGTGCCGCGCACGGACATGGTGTTCATCGACCGGGCCAAGACGCTGGACCAGGCCATGTCGCTGGCGCTGCGCAGCGGGTTCTCGCGCATTCCCGTGGTGGGGGAGAACGAGGACGACGTCATCGGGATCGCCTACCTCAAGGACGTCACCCGCAAGCTGCACGAGTCGCGGGAGAGCTCCGGCGAGGAGAAGATCGAGTCGATCATGCGTCCCGCCACGTACGTGCCGGAGAGCAAGCCGATCGACGAGCTCCTGCGGGAGATGCAGGCCAAGCAGACGCACCTGGCGATCGTCATCGACGAGTACGGCGGGACGGCCGGGCTGGTGACCATCGAGGACATCCTGGAGGAGATCGTCGGGGAGATCACCGACGAGTACGACCAGGAGGCGCCGCGGGTGGAGCCGCAGCCGGACGGGGCGATGCGGGTGACTGCGCGGATGCCTGTTTCCGAGCTGGGGGAGTTGTTCGACATCCTCCTCGAGGTGGACGACGTGGAGACGGTGGGCGGGCTGCTGGCGCACGCGCTGGGGCGGGTGCCCATCGCGGGGTCGGAGGCTGTGGTGTCGGGGTTGCAGCTGACGGCGGAGAGCTTGGCCGGGCGTCGCAACCGGATCGGGACGGTGCTGGTGCGGCGGGTGCCCGAGGAGGAACCGCCCGGGGATGGGTTGATTTCAGGGCAAGCCGATTACAAGTGATCTGCAAGTGGGGTGGATCAGTATTTGTCTCGACACCCAGTGCGGTGGGTGTCGAAAAGGGGTCATCCGGACACCGGGAGGGGTTCGCGGTGCGAGGACGACCCGGGGGGAGTGGGTGATCACCACCCACACAACGTAAGCGCGTCCCGGGCATCGGGGCGCGCTTTACGTTTTCTGGAAACCTCCTTGTTGGTGCGGACATCCGCCGCTTTCTTGGGGGTATGGCGGAGCCGAGGGACACCCGCCGCTTTCTTGGGGGTACGGCGGAGCCAGGGGACACCCGCCCCTTTCTTGGGGGTACGGCGGAGCCGGGGGACAGCCACCCGCCGACGTGCGTGACCGGCCTCTTTCATGGCACTCGGTCGGACGCATGGCCCGCCGTAACATCGCTGCGTCAGGCGCTTCCCGCTCTCTCCGCCATCACCCCGACGCGTTGCTCGCCGTGACATCGCACATCAAGGGCTTTTCATGCCCTGACATCTCACGCCAAAGGCTTTCCGCGCCCTGACGCCGCCCCCGCCCACGCGCCGCCGCCAAATGCTTTGCCCTGACGTCCTCGATGTGGGGTTGGGGTCTCGTGCCCTTGGGTCTCACATCTGCTTCCTGTGATGCATCCGAGGGTGTGCGTCCCGGAGGTCCCTCTGGGGTCTGTGCCCTATGGGTCCTCGGTGGGCTTGGGGCTGGGGCTGGGCTTGGTTGGGGGCTTGGGGTTGGGGTTGGGGTTGAGGGGCTTGAGGCTTGGGTTGAGGGGCTTGGGTTGGGGGTTTGGGGGGTTCTTCGCTTATGGGGTTGGGGGTTGTGGGGGGATCTCCGTACAAGGCGGGGTTTTGGGGATAGTTGGTGAGAGCGGTGGATTGCCTGGTTCGGGGGCGGGGCAGGAATGCGGTCGGCGTAGCGATCATCGGGGGAGATCATGACGCGCGTACTGCGGATCATCGGCCTGGCCGTCGCCTGCGGGCTGGCCGGTGCGAGCCTCACCGGCTGTGGCTCCGGCGCCGCCGGGCTGGCCGACACCGAGACGTCCCAGGAGATGACGCGCCTGCGCCAGATCCTGTACAAGGCGCCCGCCCTGCCCGACGGGTTCTCGGTGCGCCCGCGGGCCGCCTGGCGCCCGCCGTTCAAGGCCGCCGACCGGGACTGCCGCGCCGTCTTCGACACCGCCGGAGGCCGCGCGCCGACCAGGGCGCTCGTGGCGCAGGCAGCGGCCACCTTCCAGGGTGACGTGCTGGGCGAGGTGGCCGCCGTCGGGCTGGCCAGCTACTCCGGCGAGGAGGCCGAGTGGCATCTCAAGGACCTCGGCAAGTCGCTCGACGGATGCCCGGGGCTCGAGGCCGCCAAGGGGACGGAGTTCCGCGAGAGCGAGCTGCCCGTCGGCGAGCTGGGGGACGAGGCGGTCGGGGCGCAGTTCCGCGGTCGGCTGAACGGTTATCCGTACGCGCTCAATCTCGTCCTCGTCCGCCAGGGCGACACCATCATCTCGCTGGTCCACACCGGGCTCGCCAAGGTCGACGCCAAGCGCACGCAGAGCCTCGCCCGCGCCGTTGTCGGCATGGCTGACTAACCTTGGGTGGCGTGACACTCGATCCCGAAGACAGCAAGATCATCACCCTGGCCCGTTCCGCCAGGGCGCGCAACGGCTCGCTCGAAGGCGCAGCCGTACGTGACGAGACCGGCCGCACCTACGCGGCGACCAACGTCGCGCTGGAATCGCTGACGCTGTCGGCCGTCCAGGTGGCCGTGGCGATGGCGGTCGCCAGCGGCGCGCAGTCGCTGGAGGCAGCGGCGCTGGTCACGGCCGAGCAAGCGGCCAGCGCCGACGACCAGGCGGTGGTCAACGAGCTGGGCGCCAAGGCGCTGTTCGTGGCGGCCCCCGACGGCACCCTGCGGGGCTGACGTGGCGATGTCGCCCTTCCTCGCCGGGCTGCGTGCCAAGGTGGGCACCTCGCTGCTCATGCTGCCCGCCGTCACCGGGTGCGTGTTCGACGACCAGGGCAGGCTGCTGCTGGCCCATCACCTCGACACGGGCCTCTGGGCGGCGCCGGGCGGCGGCGTCGACCCGGACGAGCGGCCGCACGACTGCGTGGTCAGGGAGCTGCGCGAGGAGATCGGCATCGACATCGAGGTGCGCGGCCTGATCGGTGTGTACGGCGGGCCGGAGTTCCGCACGACTTATCCCAACGGTCACGAGTGCGCCTACGTCAACGCGGTGTACGGCTGCGCCCTTGTCGGCGGTGCCATCAGGCCCGACGGCGAGGAGATCGGCGCGGCCAGATTCGTCACCGAAGACGAGGCCGCAGCCCTGCCGTCCCCCGCCTGGGCGCCCGTTGTGCTGCCCGATGTCTTCGCCTGGTGGCGGGATACGAGAGAATTCATAGCGTGACCAGTAACCATCGCGCCGGATTCGCCTGTTTCGTGGGACGGCCCAACGTCGGTAAGTCCACGCTGATGAACGCCCTGGTCGGCACCAAGGTGGCGATCACGTCCTCCAAGCCGCAGACGACGAGGCGGGTGATCAGGGGCATCGTGCACCGCCCGGACGCCCAGTTGATCATCGTGGACACGCCGGGCCTGCACCGCCCGCGCACGCTGCTCGGCGAGCGTCTCGACAGCCTGGTGCTCTCCACGTTGACCGAGGTCGACGTGATCGGCTTCTGCGTTCCCGCCAACGAGCCGATCGGCAAGGGCGACCGGTTCATCGCCGACAAGCTGGGCGCGGTGAAGAAGACGCCGGTGATCGCGGTGGTCACCAAGTGCGACACGGCGTCCAAGGAGCAGATCGCGCAGCAGTTGCTGGCGTTGTCGCAGGTGGCGGAGTTCGCGGCGATCGTGCCTGTGTCGGCGAAGTCGGGGGAGCAGCTCGACGTGCTGGCCGACCTGCTGATCGAGCGGCTGCCCGAGTCGCCGCCGCTGTACGAGGGCGGGCAGCTCACGGACGAGCCCGAGCAGGTGCTGGTGGGGGAGCTGATCAGGGAGGCGGCGCTGGAGGGCGTGCGTGACGAGCTGCCGCACTCGATCGCGGTCGTGGTCGACGAGATGCTGCCCCGGGAGGGGCGTGACGACCTGCTGGACATCTACGCGCACATGTTCGTGGAACGGCCGTCGCAGAAGGCGATCGTGATCGGGCACAAGGGGGAACGGCTGCGCGACGTGGGGACGCGGGCGCGCAAGCAGATCGAGGCGCTGTTGGGGACTCGGGTGTATCTCGACCTGCGGATCAGCGTGGCCAAGGACTGGCAACGCGACCCGAAGCAGCTCCGGCGACTGGGCTTCTACGACTGATCGACCGGCTGGGCGGTGGGGGCGGCCGCGGTCAGGGCGGCGACGTCAAGGCGGCGGACGTCAAAGCGGCGGACGTCACGGCGGCGAGGTCAAAGCGGTGGACGTTAGGGCGGCGAGGTCAAAGCGGTGGACGTTAGGGCGGCGACGTCAGGGCTGCATGGCCCCAGGTGAGGCGTCGGCGGAGCTCCACGGCGTCGCGGGCGAGCGCGGACACGAGCGTGCCTGGACCGGCCAAGGGCAGGACGGCGACCCCGTCAGCCACGTGGGAGACCCGGGGATGGGTTTCCGCGGAGTAGGGACGGGTCCCGGCAGGCCCAGAGTGGGTTCCGCCGGGTTTCGCGGGCCTGGTGTGGGTTTCCGTGGCCTCTGGGTTGGTTTCTGCGGACCCGAGGTGGGTTCCACCGGGGTCGGGTTGCGCGGGCCCTGAGTGGGTTTCCGTGGACTCCGGGTCGGTTTTTGCGGACCTGGAGTGGGTTTTCGCGGGGCCGGGGTGGGGGCCTGCGAGGAGGAGTGTGCCTATGCAGGTGGCGGAGTTGTAGACGGCTGGTGAGGTGTTGAGTCTCGGGTCGCCTGTGGTGAGTTCCTGGCTCAGCAGGGGGTGGCCGTCCACTGTGGCGTCGAAGCGGGTGTGACAGGTGCCGGGGGCTTCGCCGTACCGGCCGAAGATGATTTCCTCGCGCCACCACACCTGCGCGGTTCCCTCCAGGGCCAGCCGTACCTCCATGCGGTGGGTGCATCCGGCGGCGAGCACGGTCGGCTCGGGGAGGAAGTGGAGTGTCGCGCCGTCGGCGACTCGGGCGGTCACGCGCATGAGTGACTCGCCGTCGCCGGGCAGGACGAGGGTGCTCGCCACGGACGCCACCTCCAGCGTGGTCCCTTCGGCGACGTCGAGGTCGAGCTCGAAGTGGTCGCCGCCCAGGGGGCCTGCGGCGGTGGAGATCAGGTGCACGGTGTGGGGGCCGGTCTGGCGCAGGGTGAGCGGCGGGGCGGACCGCAGCACCGGCAGCGCCGTACGACCGTTCACGAGCGCCGTCCTCACACCCGCCAACGCACGCATCCCCCGCCGCCCGGTAGGGGGTGCCGCCAAAAGGAACGGCTGCCCTGGAGAGGGGGGTTGCTGGTCTGACGGGAGAGCAGCCTGTCCCGGTGAGGGGGCCTGCCGGTCTGATGGGAGGGCGGGCTGGCTCGGAGAGAGGGCCTGTTGGGTGGGGTGGGTCATGGGGTGGGGTGGTCGTGGGCCCAGGAGGTGACGAGGCCGGAGACCCACTCCGAGACGGCGTGCGCGCCAGGCTCCTCCCTGATTGAGGTGAAAAGCACTGGCTTGCCGTCCCGCACCGCCTTGGCGTCGCGGGACATGACGGTCAGGTCCGCACCCACCATCGGCGCGAGGTCGGTCTTGTTCACCACCAGCAGGTCGGCCGAGGTGACGCCGGGACCGCCCTTGCGCGGGACCTTGTCGCCCCCCGACACGTCCAGCACGAAGATCTGCCGGTCCGCCAGTCCTCTGCTGAAGGTCGCCGTCAGGTTGTCGCCGCCGCTCTCCACGATCACCAGGTCCAGCGGCCAGAACCGCTCCTCCAGCGTCTCCACCGCGTCGAGGTTGGCGGCGATGTCGTCGCGGATCGCGGTGTGCGGGCAGCAGCCGGTCTCGACGGCGACGATGCGGTCCGGGGAGAGCACCCCGGCTTTGCGCAGGAAGTCGGCGTCCTCGGTGGTGTAGATGTCGTTGGTGACCACGCCGAGCCGCAACGTCTGGCCGAGGGTACGGCACAGCGCGGCGACGAGGGCGGTCTTCCCGCTGCCCACAGGGCCGCCGATGCCCAGGCGGAGCGCCCTGCCGTGGCCGTCCGGCGCGTGGTGGTGGTCGTCGTGATCGGCACCCATGGAACACCCCTCAGGAGATGAAAAGCCGGATTTCTGCCTTGGTGTGCTGTTCTGCCAGCAGGTCGAGCAGGGGCGCCGAGGCGGCGGACAGCCCCTCCTGCGCGGTTCTGGTCACCTGGTCCAGGTCGGGGGCGAGGGTGGCGAGGAGCCTGTGCACCTCTACGGGGTCGAGGCCGAGCAGGCGGACCGCCGCGGTGGCCGGGCCCGTGACGGAGTGGTAGGCGGCCGCGAGGGCGGCGTCCTCGGGGGACAGTCCCGCCGCGTGCGCCACCGCGCCCAGGACGATCGGGTGGTGAGGGCTCTGGGGCATCGTGTCGAGCACGGGGGACGGCCACAGCCGCCGGGCCACGCGCAGCAGCAGCCTGCCCTGGGTCCGTGACGCCTCCCGCTGGGCGGGCGACGGCGTGCGGGCGTCGAGCTCGGCGTCGAGTGACGTCCACGCGTCGCAGGAAGGCGCCGCTCCCGGAGACGGGCGGCCGCAGGGAGCCGAAGCAGAGCAGGCGGCTGCGGCGAACGAGGCGGCGACGAGGCCGCTGGTGTGCAGGCGGCCGGTGAGGAAACGGGCCAGCGTCTCGAGGGAGTCAATGCCCCCCGAGACGATGGCCCGCTCGACGCCCCCCGAGTGGGCATGACCTCCAGCCGGGAGACGCGAGTCGGTGAGCAGCAGCAACGCCGGGTTCATCAGAACAGGAAGTATCGCTGGGTGAGGGGCAGGGAGACCGCAGGAGCCGGCTCGACGAGCGTCCCGTCGATGCGGACCGAGAACGTGTCCGGCGCCACCTCGATCCGCGGCATCGCGTCGTTGAGCGGCATCGACGCCTTCCCCCGCCGCCGCACGTCGGCCACGGGAACCAGGCGCCGCCGTACGGCCAGCCGTTCCGACAGCCCGGACTCCACCGCCTGCGGCGACACGAAGTGCACCGACGTGGCCGCCGCCGTCACCGGGGAGGCGCCGAACATCGGCCGCGGCATCACCGGCTGCGGCGTCGGGATGGACGCGTTGGCGTCGCCCATCTGCGCCCACGCCACCACCCCGCCCTTGAGCACGAGGGTGGGCTTGACCGCGAAGAACGCCGGATCCCAGAGCACGAGGTCGGCGAGCTTGCCGACCTCAACCGACCCGACCTCGGCCTCCAGCCCGTGGGCGATGGCCGGGCAGATGGTGTATTTGGCGACGTAGCGCCGCGCACGCAGGTTGTCGGAGAGGCCGCCGAGGCGGTTCTTCATGACGTGCGCGGTCTGCCAGGTCCTGATGATGGTCTCGCCGATGCGGCCCATGGCCTGGGAGTCCGAGCCGATCATCGAGATGGCGCCCATGTCGTGCAGGATGTCCTCGGCCGCCATGGTCGACGGCCTGATGCGCGACTCGGCGAACGCCAGGTCCTCGGGGATCGACGGGTTGAGGTGGTGGCAGACCATGAGCATGTCGAGGTGCTCGTCGAGGGTGTTGACGGTGTGCGGGCGGGTGGGGTTCGTCGATGAAGGCAGGATATTTCCGTAGGAAGCTACGCGGATGATGTCCGGCGCGTGCCCGCCCCCGGCCCCTTCGGTGTGGTACGCGTGGATCATGCGGTCGCCGATCGCGGACAGGGTCGACTCGACGAACCCGGCCTCGTTCAGCGTGTCGGTGTGGATGGTGACCTGCACGCCGGACGCGTCGGCCACCCGCAGGCAGGCGTCGATCGCGGCGGGCGTGGTGCCCCAGTCCTCGTGCAGCTTGAACCCCGACGCGCCCGCGACGAGCTGCTCGCGCAGCCCCTCAACAGACACCGTGTTGCCCTTGCCGAGCAGCGCGAAGTTCAGCGGGTAGGCGTCGAGCGACTCCAGCATGCGCCCCAGGTACCAGGTCCCGGTGACGGTGGTCGCCTTGGTGCCCTCGACCGGCCCGGTGCCGCCGCCCACGATCGTGGTGACGCCCGACCCGATGGCCTCGTCGAGGATCTGCGGGCAGATGAGGTGCACGTGCGAGTCGACGGCCCCGGCGGTGAGGATCTTGCCGTTGCCCGCGAGGATCTCGGTGGACGGGCCGATCACGATGTCGACGTGGGACATCGTGTCCGGGTTCCCGGCCTTGCCGATGGCCTGGATGCGGCCGTCCCTGACCGCGACGTCGGCTTTCACGACGCCCCAGTGGTCGAGGATCACCGCCCCGGTGATCACCAGGTCGGGCGCTCCCTCGAACCGGGTGAGCAGCCCCTGGCCCATGGACTCGCGGATCACCTTGCCGCCGCCGAACACCGCCTCGTCGCCCGCCCCGGCCGGTCCCATGGCGAGGTCCTCGGTGACCTCGATGAACAGGTCGGTGTCCGCGAGCCTGATCCGGTCGCCGGTGGTCGGGCCGTAGAGGGCCGCGTAGCGTGCGCGGGAGATCTCAGTCAAGGCGCAGTCCAGGGACGACGCGGGCCCCGCCCAGCGGCACGAGCGTCACGTCCCGCTCGACGCCCGGCTCGAACCTGACCGCCGTGCCCGCGGGCACGTCGAGCCGCATGCCGCGGGCCGCCTCCCTGTCGAACTCCAGCCCCGGGTTGGCGGCGGCGAAGTGGTAGTGCGACCCGACCTGAACGGGCCGGTCCGCGGTGTTGACGACCCTGAGGGTCACCCGCTCCCGCCCGGGGTTCAGCGGGATCGGCACCTCGTGGAGGAGGAACTCGCCCGGGATCACGGGATCGGCCTGTGTACGGTGACCAGCTTCGTGCCGTCTGGGAAGGTGGCCTCGATCTGCACCGACTCCAGCATCTCCGGCACGCCTTCCATGACGTCGGCGCGGTCCAGCACCCCGCGCCCCGCCTGCATGAGGTCGGCCACCGTACGCCCGTCCCTGGCCCCCTCCATGAGGAAGGACGCGATGATCGCGGTCGCCTCGGGATGGTTGAGCCGCAGCCCCCTGGCCCGGCGGTCGCGCGCGACCCCGGCGGCGACGTGGATGAGCAGCCGCTCCTGCTCGTGTGGGGTAAGCCGCATGACCGGACCCTAGAGATCGGCCGTTACCCCGGTGTTGCACGACCATGTCGGGTCGGTTTCCAAAGACTACACAAGCGTGTAGTGTCTTACACGTGCGTATAGCTAACGATCCCGACGACCTCACCGCCCGCGCCAGGATCCGCGACGCGGCGATGCAGCACTTCGGCGCTGAGGGGTTCGAGCGGGCCACCATCCGCGGCATAGCGGAGACGGCCGGGGTCTCCTCCGGCCTGGTGCGCCACCACTTCGGCTCCAAGCAGGACCTGCGCGAGGCCTGCGACGCCTACCTGGTCAAGCTCGTCCGCGGCCTCAACGCCGAGGTCAGGGACAACCCGCGCGCCACCGACGTCAACTACGTCGCCAAGTCCAGGGCCGCGATGGGCCCCTACCAGCACTACCTGGCCAGGGCGCTCGCCGAGGGCGCCGCCACCCCGCTGTTCGACGAGCTCGTCGCGCTGAGCGAGCAGTGGATCGCCGAGGCGGACAAGGGCCGCGCCGACCCGCCGGACGTCTCGGCCAAGGTCAGGGCGACCATCAGCTCGGCCATGTCGTTGTCCATCGTCGTGCTGCACCAGCAGATCTCCCGCAGCCTCGGCCTCGACATCCTCAGCCCGGAGGGCGACGAGCTGCTGGGCCGCGCCCTGATCGACATCTACTCCCACCAGCTGATGAGCGCGGAGGACGCGGCAGCCGCCAGATCCGCGCTCGACAAGGAGTACCGCCATGAATGACGCCATCCAGGCGACCGGCTTGGTCAAGTCGTTCGGCCACGCCAAGGCGCTCGACGGATTAGACCTCACCGTGCGCGAGGGCGAGGTGCACGGCTTCCTCGGACCCAACGGCGCGGGCAAGAGCACCACGATCCGCATCCTGCTCGGCCTCGTCCGCAAGGACGGCGGCACGGCCAGGCTGCTCGGCGGCGACCCGTGGAAGGACGCCAAGGAGCTGCACCGCCGCCTGGCCTACGTGCCGGGCGACGTCACCCTCTGGCCTGGCCTGACCGGCGGCGAGGCGATCGACCTGCTCGGACGGCTGCGCGGCGGCCTCGACCCGCGGCGGCGAAAGGACCTGGTCGAGAGGTTCGCCCTCGACCCGCGCAAGAAGGGCCGCACCTACTCCAAGGGCAACAGGCAGAAGGTGGCGCTGATCGCCGCGCTCGCCTCGGACGCCGAGCTGCTCATCCTGGACGAGCCGACCTCGGGCCTCGACCCGCTCATGGAGGAGGTGTTCCGCCAGGTCATCGTCGAGGAGCAGCGCACGGTCCTGCTGTCCAGCCACATCCTGGGCGAGGTCGAGTCGCTGTGCGACCGGGTGACGATCATCCGCGACGGGCGCACGGTCGAGTCGGGCACGCTGGCCGAGCTGCGCCACCTGACGCGCACGTCGATCGAGGCCGAGGTGGACGGCTCGCCGTACCGGCTGAAGGACCTCGCGGGCGTGCACGACCTGGACATCAGGGACGGGCGGGTGCGGTTCGACGTGGACGGCGGTGCGCTGGCCGCCGCGCTGGGCGAGCTGAACGCGGCCGGGGTGCGCAGCCTGACCAGCCGCCCGCCCACGCTGGAAGAGCTGTTCCTGCGTCACTACGAGGTGGCCCGATGATCAGGCTGATCCTGCGGCGCGACCGCGCGCTGCTGCCGCTGTGGATCCTGTTCCCCGCCGTGGTGCCCGTGGCGTTCGTCGCCGCGTTCACCAAGGGCTTCCCGACGCAGGCGCTGCTCGACGAGTACGCGCAGACGAGCGTGCACAACACCGCCTTCACCGTGACGTACGGCGCGCTGAACGGCTCCAGCCTCGGCGAGCTGGTCACCTGGCGCGCCGGGTTCCTCCCGGTCATGGTCGGACTGATCACCCTGCTCACCGTGATCAGGCACACCCGCACCGAGGAGGAGGCGGGCAGGAGCGAGCTGGTCGGCGCGACCCCGGTCTCCCGTCACGCCGAGCTCACCGCCGCCCTCGTCGTCACGTGCACGGCGAGCCTGGTGCTGGGCGCGCTGTCGGCGCTCTTCCTGATCGGCCAGGGCCTCGGCGCCACGGGCTCGTTCGCCTACGGCGCGGGGGTCACGGCCGCGGGCTGCGTCTTCGCCGGGGTCGGCGCGGTCGTCGCGCAGCTCACCTCGGGCGCGGGCGGCGCGCGCGGCGTGGGGATCGTCGTGCTGGGCGTCGCCTTCCTGCTCCGCGGCATGGGCGACGTCGCGGCCCCCGCGGTGGCGTGGTTCTCGCCGTTCGGCTGGTCGAGCGCGCTGCGGCCGTTCTCGGGCGAGCGCTGGTGGGTGCTGCTGCTCCCCGCGGCCGCCGTCGCCGCGCTCGTCTGGCTGGCCGTCGCCCTGTCCGAGCGCCGCGACCTCGGCGACGGACTCTTCCACGAACGGCCTGGCCCGGCCACGGCGGCTCCCGGCCTGCGCAGCCCGCTGGCGCTGGCCTGGCGGCTGCACCGGGGCGCGCTGGCGAGCAGGGCGGCCGGGTTCGCCGTGGTCGGCTTCGGGCTCGGCGCGATAGCGGACAGCATCGGCGACCTGATGAACCACAGCACCCCGGCGGCGCGGGCGGCGCTGGCCAGGATCGGCGGCCCGGGAACCGTCGTCGACCAGTACTTCGTCGGCATGATGACGATGTTCGGCGTCACCGCAGCCGGGCTGGCCATCCACTCGGCGCTCCGGCTGCGCGCGGAGGAGAACGACGGCCGTGCTGAACCGGTCCTGGCCACGCCCACCGACCGGGCCACGTGGGCCTGGAGCCACCTGCTGTTCGCCCTTCTCGGCCCTGTCGTGTGGCTGGCGTTGTTCGGCGCGGCGGCGGGGTTCGCGCACGGGCAGACGCTGCGCGTCCTGGGCGCCGCCCTGGTGCAGGTGCCCGCCGCGTGGTTGTTCGTCGGGCTGGCGTTCGCCCTGTTCGGGCTGCTGCCCAGGCTGGCCGCTTGGTCGTTCGCCGCGTTGTTCGTGAGCCTGTTCTTCGGCTGGATCGCCGGGGAGCTGCAGCTCAGCCAGTGGGTGCTCGGCCTGTCCGCGTTCTCGCACGTGCCGCAGCTGCCCGGCGGGCCGATGTCGGCGACCCCGCTCGTGGTGCTCACCGCTCTCGCCGCCCTGCTCGTCGCGGCAGGTCTGTACGGCCTGCGCAGGCGCGACCTACCGGCGTAGCCGTACCAGCGACAGCACCGAGAAGACGGTCACGGCCAGTGCGGCGGCCAGGGCGGCGAACCAGCCCGGCCGCAGCACCGGCTCGATCGACAGCACCTTGCCCAGGTCGAGGGAGAACCGGTCGCCAGGACTGCTGACGAAGACGATCAGCATCGCCAGCGCGGCCAGCCCGGGAACCACGGCCAGCCCGGCGAGCCAGCGCCTGCCCATCGCGCCCGCCACGCCGAGCACGGCCGCGACCAGCCCGGCGACCAGCGCGGTCACCCCGGCGGAGTCGTCCACGCCGCGCATGTCCCGCGCCACGCTCCCGCCCAGCAGGTCGCTGCTCGCCTGCAGCCCGGCCCACGGCAGGATCGCGGCGACCACGAGCAGCGCCCCGCACGCGGCGACGGCGAGCGGATACCCACGTCCAGCGGCCATGCCACCCACTTTAGGCGCTGAAGGTCGTCAGGACAGCAGCGTGGTCGGACGGCCAGTCGTTGTCCTCGTGGCCGGGGATCGGCCGGGGTTCGCCGGTGACGACCACCTCGGACGACCGCACCCGCAGATCGCCCCTGAACAGCACGTAGTCGATGCGGTCCTGCGGCTCGGGGGCGCCCGCGTGCTCGTCGTAGCCGTAGCCGCCGGTGAAGACCGGCGAGATCGGCGACCAGGTGATCCCGGGCGCGCCGGCCGGGTCGGGGTGGGCGACGCGGAAGGAGTCGAGCAGCCCGGCCCGCTCGGCCAGCACCGACGTCGGCCAGTCGACGTCGGGCCAGTCGAGGTGGGAGGGCGCGTTGAAGTCGCCGGTCAGCACCAAGGGCGCCGGATCGTCGCCCATCGCGGCCAGCAGCTCGGTCATCTGGCCGGTCCTGCCGGACTCCGCCTCCCTGGCCATGATCTCCTCGTGCGGCAGCCGCCCGAAGCGCGCCTCGTAAGGGCCGTAGGGGGTGTAGCCGAGGTGGGCGTTCCACACCGACAGCTCGTGGGTGTTGTCGAACCTGACCCTGGCGTGCACCCAGCGCTCCGACTCGCTCGCCGCGACGATCGGGTGGCGGCTGATGATCCCGGCGGTGCCGCCCTGCACGTGGTGCCAGCCCAGCGCCTCGGCCAGCTCCCTGGCCGCAGACCCGGCCGTCTCCTGCAGGCCGACCACGTCCACGTCGGCTTCGAGCAGCACCTTGAGCTGCTTGCGCCGCGCGTCGCGCACCTGGGTGCCGCCGAGCCACAGGTTCCAGCTCATCACCCGCGGCTCGGGCACCAGCGCGCCACCCGGCGGGCGCACCCGAACCTTGACCGTGGCCGTCGCGTCCCCCGCCCGTACGGTGACCGTCGTCGTCCTGGCCGAGGCCGACGCGGGCGGCGTGCCGGTCACCGTGCCGTCGGCCGCGACGCTCAGCCACCCCGGCCCCTCGACCTTGGTGAAGCGACCGGAGGCCAGTCCCTTGAGCGTCGCCGTGTAGGGGCTCCTGGCGCGGGCGTTGGTCAGGAAGAACTGGTCAGCCGGAAATGTCACATCGTTCACCTTAGGTCAGGGCGAGGGCGGCGGCCTTGCCCTGGGCGTCGCCGAGCGCGTCGAACGTCTTCAGCGCCTCGGCGGCCAGCTCGCGGGCCCGTCCTGGAGACCCCTCAGCCACGTTCACCCCGGCCAGCGCGAGCAGGGCGCGCGCGTCGAGCAGCCGGTCGCCCAGCCGTACGGCGATGCCCCTGGCCTGCTCGGCGCTGCGCCTGGCACCGGCGACCGCGCTCTCCGCCAGCGCCGCGGAGGCCGACTCGGCGCTCTGCGCCAGCCGTACCGAGGCCAGCTCGAACAGCGCGTCGGCCTGCCGGTGCCGGTCGCCGAGCGACGCCTGGGTGCGCGCCGCCTCCTCCAGCCGCTCCGCGGCCTCGTCGAGCCGACCGGCTCGGTGCAGGACGGTCCCCAGCGCGTGCAGCGTCTCCGCGGTGTCCCTGGCGTTCTCGGCGGCGGCCAGGCACTTGGTGAGCGTGCGCTCGGCCTCCTCCAGCCTGCCCTGCTCCACCTGCACCTGACCCAGCCTGCGCCGGGTGTGCGCCAGGTCGCGGGTGGCGTTCTCGCGCAGGAACATGGCCACGGCCAGCCTGAGCCGGTCGTGCGCGCGCTCCCAGTCCCGCTCCGCGCGGTGCAGGTCGCCCTCGTCGCGCAGGATCAGCGCCTCGGCCCGGGTGTTGCCGAGCGCGCGGGCCGACCGCAGGGCCGCCTCCAGCGCCTGGCGCCAGTCGTCGAGGAAGCGGTGGCGCTCCAGGAAGGGGGTCAGCAGGTGCGCCAGCCGCCAGCACTCGTCGTGCAGCGCCGCCTCGTGCAGGTCGGTGACGAGGCTGACCAGGAACGAGCGTTCCGCCAGCAGCCACTCGACCGACTCCCTGATGTCCCTGGTGGCGAACGCGGTGGCCGGGTCGCCGGACACCAGCGAGAACCGCGAGGCCTGCACGCGCGCCATCACCAGGGCGACCAGGTCGGCCAGCGCCACCGGCACGGCCTGCTCGCCGAGCTGCTCGCGGGCGAACAGCCTGGTCAGCCCGTGCAGGCGGTAACGCACCTGGCCCGCGACGTCCACCACGTGCGTCTCCAGCAGCCCGGCCTCGACCAGCGCCTCCGCCTGGCCGCCGAAGCGGGCGGCCACCCAGTCGGCGACGTCGGGCGCGGACAGCGCGCCCAGCAGGCGCAGGGTGTTGCGCGCCGCCTCGGGCAGGCTCTCGTAGCCGATGGTGAACACGCTGCGCACGGTCTGGTCGCCCGCGTGCAGCCTGTCGAGGCGGCCGTGCTCGTCCTCCAGCAGGCCGACCAGGTAGTCGACGGTCCACTCCCGCCGCGCGGCCAGCCGGGACCCGGCGATGCGCAGGGCGATCGGCAGCCCGCCGCAGATCTCGATAAGTCGTGAAAAATCGCCTAGAGGTCCGGCGATCGCCGTCAGCAGGGACAAGGACTCGTCGGCCGACAGCAGGCCGACGGGCACCCGCGCCCCCGCCAGCCCGCTCAGCGTCGAGCGGCTGGTGATGACCGTCGGGCAGGCCGTGAGCAGCGGCCTGACCTGCGCCTCGTCCGAGGCGTTGTCGAGCAGCACCAGCAGCTTCCTGTTGGCCGCGTAGGTGCGGAACAACCGCTCGCGCTGGTCGAGCGTGACCGGGATGGCCTGGGCCGGGCAGCCGAGCCAGCGCAGGAAGTCCTCCAGCACGGCCGCCGGGCTCGCGGTCTCGCGCAGGTCGGCGTAGAGCATCCCGTCGGGGAACCGGTCGCGGTGCTTCCAGGCGGCGTGCACGGCCAGCGCCGACTTGCCGACCCCGGCAGGGCCGTGCACCACGACCTGGTCGCCGAGCACCTGGTCGACCAGGTCGGCGCGGCCGGTGAAGTCGGCAGGGTCGCGCGGCAGCAGCATCGGGGGACCGGCGGAGACGTGCAGGGAGACGTCGTCGTGCAGCATGCGGTGGTAGAGCAGTTGCAGCTCGGGGTCGGGCTCGATGGCGTGCCCGTCGTCGAGCTCGTCGCGTAGGGAGGAGTAGGCGCCCAGCGCCTCCACCCGGCGCCCGCTGCGGTAGAGGGCCAGCATGTAGTGGCCGCGGAAACGCTGCCAGGTGGGCTGCTCGGCGACCAGCCTGCGCAGCTCGGACAGCACCTCGCGGTGCCTGCCCGCGTCCAGGTCGAGGCCGATGCGCCGGTCGAGGGCCAGCAGGCGCAGCTCCTCCAGTTCCTCGCGCAGTTGCGCGGTCTCCACCCAGCGCGTGCCGTCCGGGTCCACGTCCTCCAGCGCCGGGCCGCGCCACAGGGCCAGGGCCTCCTTGTAGGAGCCCTCCTCGACCAGCCGCCTGAACCGGTCGGCGTCGAGCTGGTCGGGGCCGATGGCCAGGGTGTAGGTGCCGGACACCGTGGTGATCACGTCTTTGCCGACGAGCTGCCTGAGCTGGCCGATGTAGCCGCGCACGAGGGAGTCTGAACGGTCGCCGTCCTCGCGCGGCCACAGCAGCCCGCGCAGCCGTCCCACGGTCAGGGGACGGCGGGCGTTGAGGATGAACATCGCCAGCAGGTCGCGGTGCTTGGGCGCCGTCGGGGTCCGGTCTTCGGACCCGTCACGGACCTCAAGGCCACCCATGATGCGAAAGTCCATGATTCGTTAGAATCCCACACCTGATGGCTCCTCTCACCCCCACGGACCCACAACGTTTGGGCCGATATCGGCTTGCGGCCCGGCTCGGCGCGGGCGGGCAGGGCGTCGTCTACGAGGCGTACGGCGAGGCCGGCGAGCGCGTCGCGATCAAGGTGCCGCGCCTCGACGACACCGCCGCCCTCGCCAGGGAGGCGGCAGCGGCGCAACGGGTCGCCTCGTTCTGCACCGCGCGCGTGCTCGAGGTCGACCTCGACGTGCCGTACATCGTCAGCGAGTACGTGCCAGGTCCGAACCTGCGGCAGGTGGGGCCGTTCGACCCCGACGGGTTACGCCGCCTGGCCATCGGGGTGGCCACCGCGCTGACCGCGATCCACCAGGCCGGGGTGGTGCACAGGGACCTGAAGCCGGACAACATCATCGTCGGCCCCGACGGCCCCCGGGTGATCGACTTCGGGGTCGCCCGCGAGGCCGGTCCGACCACCACCTCACCCGCGATGGGCACGCCCAACTACATGGCGCCCGAGGTCTGGGCGGGACGCGGCGCCACCCCCGCGGCGGACGTGTGGGCGTGGGGGCTGGTGGTCCTCTTCGCCGCCAGTGGGAGCGACGCCGTCGAGGCGCAGAACCCCCTGAGCGCCCTCGACTTCGTCCCCGACGTCTCCGGCCTGCCGGAACCGCTCCAGGGCCTGGTCGAGAGCGCGCTGTCCCGCGACCCAGACGACCGCCCCACGGCCAAGGACCTGCTCCTGGGCCTGATCGGCGACAGCGAGGACCCGCTCGCCGACGGCGGGACGGAAGCCGCTCCGCTGACCGGCGAGGCGGACCCCGACCTGGGCACGATCGCCGAGGAACTCTTCCACGAGCTGTCGGAGAGCGAGCGGACCGCGGCGCCCGAGGTGTTCCTGCGCCTGCTCGCCGCCGACGAGACGGTCAGGCAGGTGCCGCGAGCCGAAGTGGCAGGCGCCGAGGAGATCCTGAAGCTGTACGGCGCTGCCGGCCTGATCACCGAGACCGACGCCGCGTACACGCTGGCCAAGCCCGGTCTCGTGCACGCCTGGCCCAGGATGCGGCAGTGGGTGGCCGACAACCGCGACGGCCTGCCCATCCACCGGCGGCTCACCGAGGCGGCCATGGTCTGGGACGGCCACGGGCGCAAGGCGGGCGACCTGCTGCACGGCTCGGTCCTGGACACCACGCTGCGCTGGGCGGCCACCGAGCGCCGCGACATCACCCTGATGAGCCTGGAGAAGGAGTTCCTCGACTCAGCCGCCCGGATGACCAGGCGCAGCAACCGCAGGCGCGGCGCGCTCACCGTGGTGCTGGCCGTCCTGCTGGTGGTGGCGCTCGGCGCGACCGGGCTGGCCGAGTACCGGCGCACCACCGTCGACCGCCAGCGCGACGACGCCCTGGCCGTCTCGCTCGCCCAGCGCGCCGCCGGGCTGCGCGAGCTCGACCCCAAGCTGGCCATGCTGCTCAGCGTGGCCGCCCGGCGGCTCGCCCCAGAGCAGCGGGAACCGCGCGCCGCGCTCAACGACGCCCGCGCCCAGCGCTACACCGACACCTTCACCGACCCCTTCGCCAGCCCGGACGCCGTCTACGCGACCAGCGCCGACGGGCGCCTGCTCGCCGCCGTCGTGGACGGCAAGGCCCGCGTCTGGGACGTGCGCACGCACGCGCTGCTCGCGACGATCTCCCGCGTCGGCAGGAAGGTGGTCAACGCCGCGCTCACCGCGGACGGGCGCACGCTGGCGCTGCAGGACGGCAAGGGCGTCAGGCTCTGGGACGTCGCCACCGGCGTGGCAGCGGGCGACAGGTTCGCGATCGGCGCGGACGGCACGGGCGCCGGGTACTTCTCGTTCGACCCGAGCGGGCGGGCGCTGAGCGTCCAGGGGATGCTCAACGCCGGCCTGTGGGACGTGACCAGCAGGAAG
The DNA here is from genome assembly GCF_044457355.1 of Nonomuraea sp. NPDC050556. NCBI lineage: Bacteria > Bacillati > Actinomycetota > Actinomycetes > Streptosporangiales > Streptosporangiaceae > Nonomuraea > Nonomuraea sp. NPDC050556. Next base: position 32,061 of record NZ_JBITGU010000008.1, read on the forward strand.
GCGCTCCGCACGCCGTCCGGGAGCCGCCTCGACGTGGTGAACGCCGACAGGACCTTCGGCCTCGTCACCTCACCTGGCGTCGCGCAGGGCCCGCGCAAGGCGGAACTGTGGGACCTACGCCGGGGCAAACGCGTGAAAACGCCCTGGATGCCGCGCATGGAACGCATCAGCGACGCCGCCTTCAGCGCGGACGGCCGACTCCTCGCCTACACCGAGCGGCTGGGCGAGGGCGAGTACCGTGCCGTCGTGCGCGACCTGTCCGGGCGGGTCGTCAGGCAGTCGCCGGGAACCGCGGAGTTCAGCCAGGCGCTCGCCTTCGCCTTCGGCGACGCGTTCATCGCGCACTGGGATCTCGCCGGGCAGCTGGTGGTGCGGCGGATCAGGGACGGGTGGCTCGCGGCGGAGACGCGGCTGCCCGGCGAGATCGTCGACGTGCGCTTCGACGCGGCCGACCGGGTGGCCCGCCTGCAGATGTACGGCGGTGTCCGAACGCTGGACCTTTCCGCGGCCTTCGACCGGCCCGTGGTCGAGGGCGTGGCGTCAGGCGTGCCCGACCTGATCGCGGTGGGAGGCGACGGGGCGCTGGTCGAGACGGCGCCCCCCAAGGAGCTGGGCTCCGTCGCGGTGGCGCCGGGCGGCCGGGTCGTGGCCAACTACCACAACGGCGTGCTGCGCTTCTGGGACGTCGTCGCCGCCCGCCTGATCGGTGCGCCCCTCACGGTCGGCGCGCTGGAATGGAACAGCTATGGCATGACCTTCAGCCCGGACGGCAGGCGCTTCGCCTTCGGCACGCACGGCGTCGTCAAGGTGTTCGACGCCTCCACCGGCGGCGTGGTCAAGACCATCGACACGGGCAAGGACCAGGGCATAGACGCGCTCGCCTTCAGCCCGGACGGCACCAGGCTCGCCGTCGCCCCCAGCCTGCCCTCGGGGGAGTCCGGCCCGGTGGAGCTGCACGACCTGCGGTCGGGTGCCGTGGTGAGGAGCGCGGTCGCGGGCGACGAGCCGCTCGTCTTCCGCCCCGACGGGCAGGTGCTGATCTCCGGTGGCGTCAACGGCCTGATCGACGTGGCCACCGGCGCCACGCTGCCGCGCCCGGCCCGTTCCAGCATGCTGCCCGGCCCGCTCGCCTTCAGCCCGGACGGCAGGCTGCTCGCCGTCGGCGGTCCGGACCGCATCTCGCTGTGGTCTCCCGACCTCGCCAACCGCCTCGACGACTTCCCCACGACCAACGACGGACAGTCGGCGGCGCTGGCCTGGTCGCCAGACGGGCGCACGCTGGCCTCCTACGGGAACGGCGATCGCGTCCGGCTGTGGGACGTCGCGACCAGGGAGTCCCTCGGCACCGTGGCGGACGGGCTGGCACAGGTAGGGGAGCGGTACGTCGACCTGGCCTTCTCCGCCGACGGCAGGAGCGTGGTCGTGGCGGCGCTGGAGGGCCTCGTCCGCACCTATCCCGTCGACGGCGACCGTACGGAGGCGGCGGTGTGCGCGCGGGCGGGCAGGACGCTCACCCGGCAGGAATGGGACCGCTACCTGCCCGGCGTCGAACGCTTCCCGGTCTGTGTAACGTGAGGAAATGACCCTCTCCCGCCGCGCACTCCTCGCGTCAGCAGCGCTGCTGGCCGCGGGGTGCTCGGCGCAGGAGCCAGGAGGGACGTTGCGGCTGGCCACCGGGTCGGCCGGCGGGCCGTACGAGGTGCTGGGCCACCGGTTCGCCGCCGAGCTGCGGCGCGCCGGGTTCACCGTGAAGGTGCTGGCGACGGCCGCGAGCGTGCAGAACCTGGCGATGCTGGCCGAAGGGCGGGCCGAAGCGGGGTTCGCGCTGGCCGACAGCGCGGACGACGCGGTCAGGGTGCGCGGGCTGCCGGTCTCGGCGCTGGCCAGGATGTACATGAACTACGTGCACCTGGTCGTGCCAGCAGACTCGCCGATCATGCGGCCGGAGGCGCTCAAGGGCAGGACGGTCTCCATCGGCGCGGACGGCTCGGGCACCGCGGTCACCGCGCAGCGCGTCCTGGCCGCGCTGCCGGTCTGGCCGGGCGTGGTCAAGCTGGGGCTGGACGAGTCACTCAAGGCGCTCGACTCGCGGACCATCGACGCGTTCTTCTGGTCGGGCGGCGTGCCCACCCCAGCGCTCGCCGCCAGGGGCGGGCTCCGGCTGGTGCCGCTCGGCGACCTGGTGACCGGGCTGCGCCGCGCGCACGGACCGGTCTACGAGCAGGCCACCGTCCCGGCCGGCGTGTACGGCGGAGCCGCGCCCGTGCCCACCGTCGGCACGCCCAGCTACCTGGTCTGCCGCACCGCCCTCACCGACGACGTCGCCTTCGCGATCACCGAGACGCTGTTCGCCAGCCGCGACCGCCTCGAAGCCCCCGACGCGCCGGGCGGCAGGCTCGACAAGCGCTACGCCATCGGCACCGGCGTCGTCCCCCTCCACCCGGGCGCCGCCCGCTACTACAGGTCCGTCTACGGCTGAGCCAGCTCCACCACGAGCCCCCGGGGACGGGCCGCATGCAGCGCCAGCGACCACCCGCACGAGCGGGCCAGCTCGGCCGCGATCGCCAGCCCGAGCCCGCTGCCCGGCACGTTCGCGTGCGCGCCCGACCGCCAGAACCGGCCCAGCGCCTCGGCCCGCTCCTCGTCCGTCAGTCCAGGCCCGTCGTCGGCCACCCGCAGCACCCCGTCGGCCAGCGTGACCGCCACGCTCCCGCCCTCGGGCACGAACTTCTGCGCGTTGTCCAGCGCGATGTCGGCGATCCTGGCCACCGCGTCCGGCACGGCGGCGGCCGCGGGAACGGCGATCTCCAGCGCCACCCCCTTGGCCGCGTACACCTCGCGCCACGCCGACAACCTCGGCTCCAGCGCGACCTCCTCGGTCCTGGCCGGGGCGCCCGCCTCCACCCTGGCCAGCGCCAGCAGGTCCTCCACCAGCAGCGCCAGCCGGTCGACCTCGGCCAGCGCCTCCGCGTACTCGGCCGTGCCCGCCGCGCTCAGGTGCGGTTCGAGGTTCTCCAGCCGCAGCGACAGCACGGTCAGCGGGGTGCGCAGCTCGTGCGAGGCGTCGGCGACGAAGGCCCGCTGCCGGTCCATCGCCACGGAGACGGCGTCGGCCATGAGGTTGAACCGCTCCTCCAGCCTGCGCAGCTCAGAAGGCCCGCCGCCGGGCGCGGCGCGCGCGTCCAGGTGGCCCTCGGCGATCGCCTGGGTGGTGCGGTCGAGCTCGGTGACCGGGCGCAGGATCCAGGTGGCCAGCCGCCTGGCGGCCAGCACCGAGTAGCCGAGCGCCACCAGCGCGCCCAGCGCCAGGCCGCCCCACACGAGCGCGACGTCCGTGGTGGCCTGCGCGGTCGGCGCCTGCAGCAGCACCACGCCGGACAGCTGCGCGTCGCGCCCCGCAGGTTCGGCGACCAGCACGGTGGACGGGCCGAACGCGGTGATCGTCGGCAGGTCCTCCGTGGTGCGTCCCGACAGCGCGAGCCGTACCGCGTCGTGGTCGTCTGCGGTCATCGTGCCCGCCTGGGCCAGGACGCGGCCGTCCCTGTCCCTGATCCGTACGGCGGCGCCGTACAGCTCGGCGTAGCGGATGATCTCCGCGCTCAGCGCAGAGACGTCGCCCTCGCGCGCCGCCTGGTCGGCGAGCTCGGCGAAGCGGGTCGCGTCGGCCCGGCGGTCGAGGAGCAGCCGGTTGGTTCTGTGGGTGGCGAAGGCGGCGCCCAGCGGCACGGCCAGCGCCGCGATCATGAGCACGATCAGCGTGGTGAAGGTGACGACGAGCCGTGCGTTCACTCGGCGGACCCCAGCCGGTAGCCGGTGCCCCTGAGCGTCTGGACCAGGCCGGGGCGGCCCGTCTTGGCGCGCAGCCCCGCCACGTGCACGTCGAGCGAGCGGGACGCGGACAGCAGCGGGTCGCCCCACACCTCGTCGAGGATCTCCTCGCGGCTGCGCACCACGCCCGGCTGCCTGGCCAGCAGCGCCAGCACGTCGAACTCACGCTTGGTCAGCGGCACCGCGACGCCGCCGACCGTCACCTGGCGGCGCGACAGGTCGATGCGCACGTCGCCCACCGCCACCACGTGGTCCTGGACCGGCATCGGCCTGGTGCCGCGGCGCAGGACCGCCTCCATGCGGGCCATCAGCTCCGCCGTACGGAACGGTTTGACCAGGTAGTCGTCGGCCCCGGAACGCAGCCCGCGGAGCACCTCGCGCTCCTCGGTGCGCGCCGTGACCACGATCAGCGGCACGGCCGAGACCCGGCGCAGGCGGCGCAGCACCTCCAGGCCGTCCATGTCGGGCAGGCCCAGGTCGAGCAGCACGAAGTCGACGCCCCCAGCCAGGCGGAGGGCGTCGACCGCGAGCGCGGCACGGGTCACCTGATGACCGTGCCTGCCCAGCGCCGTGGTGAGCGCCGCGGCCAGCCGGTCGTCGTCTTCGACCAGGAGAACCCGCATGCCGTCAGGTTAGACGCGCACGGGGACCGGCTCGGCCGCCTGCTCCGACTGCGTCAGCGCGGCGTCGCGGGTCTCCCGCATGGTGAAGTACACGACGAGCGACACGGCAGCACAGGCCGAGACGTACCAGTAGAAGCCCGACTCGATGCCGCTGTCCTTGAACCACAGCGCCACGTACTCGGCCGTCCCGCCGAAGAGAGCGTTGGCGATCGCGTACGGCAGAGCCACCCCGAGCGCCCGCACGTGCGTCGGGAACAGCTCGGCCTTCACCACCGCGTTGATCGAGGTGTAGCCGGTGATGATGATCAGCCCGAGGAGGGAGAGAGCGAATGCCCCTGCGAATCCGCTCACTCCCGAGAGCGCCGTCATCAGCGGCACCGTGCCCAGCATCGAGCCGAACCCGAAGGTGATCAGCAGCGGCCGTCGCCCGATCCGGTCGGACAGCGCTCCGGCCAGCGGCTGCAGCAGCATGAACACGAACAACGCGCAGAAGCTGACCAGCGAGGCGGTCGACTTGGGGAGGTTCGCGGTGTTCACCAGGTACTTGGTGAGGTAGGTGGTGTAGGTGTAGTAGGCGACCGTGCCGCCCATGGTCAGCGCGATGACCAGCACGAACTCCTTCTTGTGCCGGAGCAGCGCCTTGATCGTCCCGCGGTCCTTCTTCTTGTCCTCGTCGTACGCCTCGGTCTCCATGAGGCTGCGGCGCAAGTAGAACACCACGGCCGCGGCCAGCGCGCCGACGATGAACGGGATGCGCCAGCCGTACGACTTGAGTGCCTCGTCCGACATGGTGTTCTGCAGGATGATCTGCAGGCCCAGGCCGACGAGCTGGCCGGCGGTCATCGAGACGTACTGGAAGCTGGAGGCGAAGCCGCGCCTGCCCTGCGGGGTCGCCTCGGTGAGGTAGGTGGCGCTGGCCGCGTACTCGCCGCCGACCGACAGGCCCTGCAGCAGGCGGGCGACCAGCAGCACCACGGCGCCGAAGTAGCCGACCGACTCGTAGGTGGGGGCGACGGCGATCAGCAGCGCGCTGACCGACATCAGCGTGACGGTCAGCGTCAGCGCCGCCTTGCGCCCCTTGCGGTCGGCGTAGCGGCCGAGCAGCCAGCCGCCGACCGGGCGCATGAAGAAGCCGACCGCGAAGATCCCGGCCGTGTTGAGCAGCTTGGCCGTCGCGTTGCCCTCGGGGAAGAACGAGGCGGCGAAGTAGATGGCGAAGCTGCTGTAGACGAACCAGTCGTACCACTCGACCAGATTGCCGATGGAACCGCCGACAACCGCCTTCCACGGGGTGCGCGGCGCTGCGTGAGTCGTCACGTTGAACAACCTCCTGGGGGTGTCGTTGCAGCTCGGACACTGCCCGCAGAAGGTTGTTCCGTCCATTAGATCTAACCTGGGCTTAACACAGGTGTCACAGATGTAATTGTCTGGCGCCCCACCGGTCGAGCAGGCGGAACCCCATGCGCTCGTTGACGGCCAGCATGTGGGCGTTCGACTCGGCGTTCCAGGTGACCACGTGCTTGACGTCCGGCTCCAGCTCGCGCAGCTGCAGGGCGTTGTCCAGCTTGACCAGCAGGCCGAGCCGGTGCCCGCGGTGCTCGCGCAGCGCCACGGTGTCGTTCTGGTGCGCCCAGCCGCCCTGCCGTTCCGGCGACACGCTGATCGCGGTGAAGGCGGCAGGGGTGCCGGTGGCGTTGTGCCTGGCCAGGACGTTGCTGAACCGCCAGCCCATGGCCAGCTCCCGCTCCTGGCGCTCGGCGAACCGCTCGGGGGTCCAGACCTCGTCCTCGCGGTCCAGCCCGTCGAGCGGGGCGTCGTTCATGCCGTTCATCAGCACGGCCATGTCGGCCATGAGCGCGTCGGGGATGCGCGAGGGGAGCCGCTCCAGCGTGTAGCCGCGGGCCGCGGCGGCCGTCTCGTCGCGCAGCCGTTCCCAGGCGGGCCAGTCCACCTGGCTCAGGTCGAGCAGGCGGCGCGCCTCCTGCAGGCCGACCTCGGCGCCGAGCGAGGTGAGGAACGCGTCGCCCGCGCTGCCTGCGACGGCGCTGGCGTTGATCGTGGTACGGCCCAGCTCCTTGGCCCGCGCACTGGCGTGCGCGAACAGCGCGCTGCCCACCCCCTGGCGTCGTTTCTCCGGGAGTACGCAGAAGGGGAACAGGATCGCCAGGTGCGTGTTGTCCGTGGTCGGGCAGCGCAGGCTGTACCAGCCGCCGTCCGTCACCCAGGCCTCGCGCAGCTCGGCCGGGTCGGGGACGAGGAGCACCTGCTCCAGCTCCTTCAGGGTCATGGGCGGGCCGGGGATCTCGGCGTAGGCGGCGACGAAGATCCGGTACAGCTCGGGGAGCATCGCCGGGTCGAGCGGGAGAACCTGCATCGGATCAGCCTTCCTTCAGGGGGAGTTGCCATTCGTTCCACTCGTCCAGCAGCTCGAAGCCCATGGCCTCGTTGATGGCGAGCATGTGCGCGTTGGAGGTGGCGTTCCACGTCACGACGCGGTCGATGTCCTGCTGCGCCTCGCGCAGCCAGAACAGGTTGCTCAGCTTGAGCAGCAGGCCGAGGCGGTGGCCGCGGTGCCCGTCGAGGACGGTGGTGTCCGCCTGGCGGGCCCAGCCCCGGTGCTCGTGCTCGTCCAGGTAGATGCGGGTGTATCCGGCGGGAGCGCCGTCGGAGATCCGCCTGGCCAGCGTGGAGTAGGTGAGCTGGGCGGTCGGCACCAGGGTGTCCTCGGAGATCTTGACCCGTTCGACGTCCCAGTCGACGTCGTCGATGCCCTCGGCGGACGGCGCGTCGTTCATCCCGGCCATCATGGTCGACAGGTCGGGCAGCAGCTCGGACGGCGCGGGTCCGAACCAGCGCTCCAGGCGGTAGCCGTCCGCCTCAGGGGTCATCGCGCGGAGCTTGTCCCAGTCGGCGGTGCGCAGGTCGAGCACCCTGCGGGCGTCGGAGAGGCCGACCGAGAACCCGCGCGCCCCTGCGAACGGGGAGTCCGCCGGGGCGATGGTGGTCAGCAGGGTCCTGCCGTGCGCGCGGATCCGCTGCGCCGCGTGCTCCAGCAGCGCGGTGCCCACCCCGCGCCGCTGCGCCGCCCTGCGGACGACGAGGTCGTTCAGCTCGCCCAGATGGGTGTTCTCCCGCCGGGGCAGCGCCAGGCCGAACCCGCCGACGACCTCGCCCTCGCTGGTCGCGACCCAGGCCTCCAGCTTCTCGTCCGACCAGCCCTTGGTGATCATCCAGGCGTAGTTGAGCGCGGACATGGTCGGCCCCGGGAGGTCGCTGTAGGCGTCGCGGAAGGCGGCGTAGAGGCCGTCGAGCAACGGGCCCGGGCGGTCGAGGTCGAGCTGCTGGATCTGCATCCCTCCAGGGAAGCTCACCGCCGCCGTCCGGGGCGACCGGTTTTCAGTCCAGCGGGGGGTTGGCCAGCTTGGCCCGCTCCAGGGCGAGCTCGTTCCACCACTGGCCGTCCGGCGGGGCCTTCGTGGAGTGCTCGGTGTCCGGTTTGCCGTCGCGCTCGCAGGGGCCGTACGACACGCCTGGCTCGGTGATCCACAGGTAGGCGTCCACCAGCGGGTCCGCGGTGCGCGTGCTCGGGCGCTCGCCCATGCCGCGGCCTGGGGGGTTGCACCACTCCATGGGGTCCTTGTACGTGTCGCCCGGGTTCCACTCGCCTCGGCCGTTGCGTGCGGTGTCGAGGACGAAGTGCTTGCCGTTCAGCTGGGCGGACAGGCGTTTGCCGTAGGCGATGAGCTTGGGGGTGTCCTGGTAGCCGGAGGTGTTGAGGTGGAAGCCGTCGGCTCGTCCGACGCCCGCCCTGGTGAGGCGGTCGGTCATGAGCTTCAGCTCGGGCCAGCCGTCCTGGCCGCCGTCCAGGTAGACGGCGGTGTTGGGGCCTTCCTTCAGCTCTCGTACGGCGTCGCTGATCGTTTTTAGCCGCTCCTGCTCGGTACCGGGGAAGGTCGGGCAGGAGGGGGTGCCTGGGATGCGTTGGAGGGCGTTGGGCTCCATGATCACTACTGCTTTGGCGTCGCCCAGTTTGGTCGCCAGGTCCTTGATCCAGGTGAGGTAGGTCGTGGTGTCCTTGGCGCCTCGGTCGGAGCAGTCGGCGTGGGGGAGGTAGTCGGTCACGAACACGGGGACGCCTTGGGCGCTCTTCAACTCTTCCGGGAGGCGGGAGAGGTCGGGGCCGCTCAGCCAGAGGGCGTAGGGGATGTCGGCGAGTTTGCGCATGAGGGCGGCGTCGGCTGGGCGGGTGGTTTGCCACTGGTCGGCCTGCTCGCGGGCCAGGTCGAAGGGCGGGGACCAGAGCTTCACATCGTCGGCCAGCAAGGGGTTGCCCTTCGTCACCGTGCTGCCCGGTGTCGGCGCTGTCTCGCCATCGCCTGCAGTCCACGGGTGCGTCAGGAGGATCGCTGTTGCCACTGCGATCACCACTGCGGTTCCGCCCACCCACCAGCGCCTCCCTTTGCGGCTGCCCGCCGTACGCAGGGCGCCGGGCTCCGCCGTACCACCACTCGCCGCACCGGCGCCTGGAAGAGCCGCTTGGGGTTCTTCCGGGTCGGGTTCGGCGAGGGTGCTCAGGTTGTTGAGGAGGTCTTCCGCCGTGGGGCGGGCCGCCGGGTCCTTCGAGAGGGCCCTCTCCACGAGGGGTCTCAACGACGGGGGTAACGCGGTCAGGTCGGGGGTCGCGTGGGCGATGCGGTAGAGGACGTTGGGGACGGAGCCGCCGCTGAACGGGGAGGCGCCGGAAGCGGCGTACGCCACCACGCACCCCCACGAGAACACGTCCGAGGCAGGCGTGATCGCGCCCCCGCCCACCTGCTCGGGCGACATGTAGGCAGGCGTCCCGACGATCGTGCTGGTCAGCTCGCCGTCCGCCAGCTGCGCCACCCCGAAGTCGATGACCTTCGGCCCCACCCGCGACAGCAGCACGTTGCCCGGCTTGAGGTCACGGTGCACCACCCCGGCGCCGTGGATGGCACGCAGGGCCATGGCGATCGACGCGGCCAGCCCGTCCAGTGCCGACCCGCGCAACGGGCCCGACTCCTTGACCGTCTCCGCCAGGCTCGGCCCCTCGACGTACTCCGTGACGAGGTAGGCCAGCTCCCCGTCCACGTCGGCGTCCAGCACGGCGGCCGTGCAGAACCTGGCCACCCGCCTGGCCGCCGCCACCTCCCTGGCGAACCGGCGCCGGAAGTCGGGGTCGGCGGCCATCCTGGCGTGGATGACCTTGACGGCCACCCGCTCGCCGCCCTCGGACTCGGCCAGGTACACCACGCCCATGCCGCCCGCGCCGAGCCGCGCGACCACCGTGTAGGCGCCGATCCGGCGCGGGTCGCCGTCGTGCAAGCCGTCGGAAGAACCGTCGTGTAAGCCGTTCACCGTTACTGCTGGTAGCCCTCGACCTCGCTGGCCGGGCGCGCCGACGCGACGTCAGGGTCCTCGCCCACGCCGCGCCTGGCCCGGCGCTGGCGCAGCAGGTCCCAGCACTGGTCGAGCGCCACCTCCAGGTCCTTCACCCGGGCGTGCTCCTCGTCCGTGCTGAGCTCGCCCGTCTGCAGCCGCTCGCGCAGCGAGTGCTCCTCGGCGACCAGGTCCTTGATGCGGCTCAGAATCTCGTTGTCCTGCATGATCGGAACTCTAACGGAAGGTGGGTAGAACGGCCTTTATGACAGGTATTGCGCTGGTCAGGAAGCCGGGACCCCGGGTGGCCGAAGGCATCGTCACCCACATCGACAGGCAGCCCGTGGACGCGGAGCTGGCCGCCGTGCAGCACGAGGGGTACGTGGCCGCGTTGCGCGCGGCCGGGTGGGAGCCGGTGTACGTGGAGCGGGCCGACGACCTGCCCGACGGGATCTTCGTGGAGGACGCGCTCGTGGTGTGCGGGCGGCGTGCCGTACTCACCAGGCCTGGGGCGCCGGAACGGCGGCCAGAGGTGGACAGCGTGGAGCGGGCGGTCAAGGAGCTGGGCCTGGAGACGGTCAGGATCGAGCCGCCGGGCACGCTGGACGGCGGCGACGTGCTGCAGGTCGGGACGACCGTCTACGTGGGCAGGTCGGGGCGCACCAACGACGAGGGCATCGCGCAGCTCGCCGCGCTGCTGCCGGACAGGACCGTCGTGCCGGTCGACTTCCGCGACGTGCTGCACCTGAAGTCGGCGGTGACCGCGCTGCCCGACGGGACGTTCATCGGCTCGAACGCCGACCTGCCCGGGGTGATCGCCCCGCGGGAGGAGTCCGGGGCGCACGTCCTGCCGCTGGGTGGGAACCGGGTCCTGATGGCGGCCTCGGCGCCCCTGACGGCGCTGGAGCTGGAGCGCCGAGGCTTGGAGACGATAAAGGTTGATATATCGGAGTTTGAGAAGATCGAGGGATGCGTCACGTGCCTGTCGGTTCTCATCATGTGAGATCGCGGGCAGGGGTTGCTGAGACGTCTGGTAACGTGCAAGGCATGCTGCGCGGGCTGCTTCTTCTTAGCTGCCGCGGCGGGGGCCTCTAGGCCGGCTCCCTCGCCGCGGTGCGAGTCATGCGCGTCGGCCGTTCGATTCGACCGACGAGGAGCATCTCCCATGAATGAACAGCAGCCCAGCTCCATGCCCATCCATCGGTACCAGCCCTTCGAACCCGTCAGGCTGACCGACAGGACGTGGCCCGACCAGGTGATCACCAAGGCGCCCCGCTGGTGCGCGGTGGACCTGCGTGACGGCAACCAGGCGCTGATCGACCCGATGGACGCCCACCGCAAGCTGCAGATGTTCGAGCTGCTGGTGAAGATGGGCTACAAGGAGATCGAGGTAGGTTTCCCGGCCGCCTCGCAGACCGACTTCGACTTCGTCCGCCAGATCATCGAAGAGGGCCGGATCCCGGATGACGTCGTCATCCAGGTGCTGACGCAGGCCAGGCCGGAGCTGATCGAGCGCACCTTCGAGTCGATCGAGGGCGCCAAGCAGGCCATCGTGCACCTGTACAACTCCACCTCCACGCTGCAGCGCCGCGTGGTCTTCGGACAGGACCGCGAGGGCATCACCGCCATCGCGGTCGAGGGCGCCAAGCTGGTCAAGAAGCTGGCCGACGCCACCGACGTGGACGTGTTCTTCCAATACTCGCCCGAGTCCTACACGGGCACCGAGCTCGACTACGCGGTCGAGATCTGCGACGCCGTCAACGAGGTGTGGCAGCCCACCCCCGACCGCAAGGTCATCATCAACCTGCCGGCCACCGTCGAGATGGCCACCCCGAACGTCTACGCGGACTCCATCGAGTGGATGCACCGCCACCTGAAGAACCGCGACTCGATCGTCCTGTCGCTGCACCCCCACAACGACAGGGGTACGGCTGTCGCCGCGGCCGAGCTCGGCTACATGGCAGGGGCGGACCGCATCGAGGGCTGCCTGTTCGGCAACGGCGAGCGCACCGGCAACGTGTGCCTGGTGACCCTCGGCATGAACCTGTTCTCCCAGGGCGTCGACCCCGAGATCGACTTCAGCGACATCGACGAGATCCGGCGCATCACCGAGTACTGCAACCAGCTGCCCGTGCACCCGCGCCACCCGTGGGGCGGCGAGCTCGTCTACACCGCGTTCTCCGGCTCGCACCAGGACGCGATCAAGAAGGGCTTCGAGCACCTGGCGGCGGACGCGGCGGCTGCCGGGGTGCCGGTCGACTCCTTCACGTGGGCCGTGCCGTACCTGCCGATCGACCCCAAGGACATCGGCCGCACCTACGAGGCGGTCATCCGGGTCAACAGCCAGTCGGGCAAGGGCGGGGTCGCCTACATCCTCAAGGCCGACTACCAGCTCGACCTGCCGCGCAAGCTGCAGATCGAGTTCTCCAGGGTCGTGCAGGCACGCACGGACGAGCAGGGCGGCGAGGTGACGCCCGCCGAGATGTGGGCGATCTTCACCGACGAGTACCTGCCCAACCCGGCCAACCGCTGGGGCCGCCTCGGCCTGATGGCGCACCGCCACGAGTCGACGGTCGAGGACAAGGGGGCGGCGGGGCGCAGCCTGGGGGGAGATATACGCGACAAGATCAGCGCCGACGTGCGGGTCGACGGGGAGATCCGCGAGATCTCCGGCGTCGGCAACGGCCCGATCTCGGCGTTCATCGACGCGATCGCGGCGGTCGGCATCCAGGTGCGGGTGCTCGACTACGTGGAGCACGCGATGAGCGCGGGCACCGACGCCAAGGCGGCGTCCTACGTCGAGTGTGAGGTCAACGGTCAGGTCCTGTGGGGCGTCGGCGTCGACGCCAACACCACGACCGCCTCGCTCAAGGCCATCATCTCCGCCGTGAACCGGGCATCCCGCTGAGCTTTCCCCGCCCACAAGGCGCACGACCCTTCCGCCCACAAGGCTTCTGACAGGCGCGAGCCCCAGGCAACCCCTGGACACCTCGCGCCTGCCCGCATGTCTACGTGTTGAGGCCCAGCATCCAGGCCTGGGTGCGCATCGAGTGGTCGAAGGCGGCCGTGCGGTCCTCGATGGTGTTGTTGAACTGGCCGAACAGTTCGAAGTTGACCCAGCCGAACAACCCTGTCCACACCGACAGCGCGCGCAGCACCACCGGGTCGGGGACTCCGTGCATGAGTTCCTTGAGGCCCGGCGCCTCCGCTGACAGCTCGGCGGGCACCGCGGGCGCCCCGGGGGGGTCGGTGATCGCGCCGTCGGCGTACGCGTCCCGGATGACCTTGCTGTAGACGGTCACGTCGCGCAGCCTGGCCGCGACCGTCTCGGCGGGCGCCTGGTAGCCGGGCACCGGCGAGCCGTACAGCAGCGCGTACTCGTGGGGGTGCGCCAGCGCCCACGTGCGGACCGCCCGGCATACTGTCAGCCATCGCTCCAGGTGGCTGCCGCCGGTGAAGGCGGCGTCCGCCTGCTCCACGGCCGCGCCCAGGGCGTTGTAGCCGTCGATGATCAGCGCCGTCAGCAGGTCATCCTTGGTGGCGAAATAGCGGTAGATGGCGGACGAGACCATGCCCATCTCCCGCGCGACCGCCCTGAGGGACAACCCGTCGGCGCCATGGCTGGCCAGTTGGCGTCGGGCGATGTCGGTGATCTCCCGGGTGAGTTCGGCTCTGACCCGCTCTCTGGCGGTACGGCTGGCAGTCATGGGACGACCGTATCAGAGCACTGAGAAAAAAGGAGAGCACTGCTCTTGACGAACAGTGCTCTTTTGAGAGAGCATTGCTCTCGTAAGCGAATGACCCTGGAGGTCGGAAATGCTGGCAATCGCCAAGGGCGCCAACCTGGCCCTGATGTTCTTCCTGGAGTTGGGCGTCCTCGCCGCGGCGGGCTACTGGGGCCTGTCGGTGAGCGACAACTGGGCGATCAAGCTGCTCGTCGCCCTCGCCGCGATCGCCCTGTTCATCGCCGTGTGGGCGGTGTTCGGCGCGGCGGCCAACGCCAGGATCCCGCTGACCGGCATCTGGCGGGCCGTCCTCGAGATCGGCTGGTTCGGCGGCGCGGCCGCCCTCCTCTACGCCGCCGGCGCCACCACCCAGGCCGTCGTCTTCGCCCTCGTCTTCGTTCTCAACGCCGTCCTCCGCATCGTCTGGAAGCAGGTCTGATCATGGGTAAGCACGTCATCGTCGGTTCCGGCCAGGTCGGCACCCACCTCGCCGTCAAGCTCCGCGACCAGGGCCACGAGGTCGTCGTCGTCACCCGCTCGGGCAGCGGCCCGGACGGCGTGACCAGGGTCGCCGCCGACGTCGCCGACCAGGCCAGGCTCAGCCAGATCGCCCAGGGCGCCGACGCCATCTACAACTGCGTGAACCCGAAGTACCACCGCTGGCTGACCGACTGGCCGCCGATGGCCGCCTCGTTCCTCGCCGCCGCGGAGTCGTCCGGCGCCGTGCTGGTCGCGCTGGGCAACCTCTACCCGTACGGTCCCGTCGACGGTCCCATCACCGAGGGACTGCCGCTCGCCTCCACCAGCCCCAAGGCGCAGGTCAGAGCCAAGATGTGGCAGGACATGCTGGCGGCGCACGAGGCGGGCCGGATCAGGGCGGTCGAGGTGCGCGGCTCCGACTACTTCGGCCCGGGCGCGACCGACCAGTCCTACCTGGGCGACCGCTTCGTGGTGCCGCTCAAGGCGGGCAAGGCCATCCAGCTGGTCTTCCCCGCCGACATGCCGCACAGCTGGACCTACCTGCCCGACGTCGCCGACGCGCTCGTCGTGGCCGGCGCCGACGAGCGCGCCTGGGGCAGGGCGTGGCACGTGCCCACCTCCGAGCCGCAGACCTTCCGCCAGATGGGCACCAGGATGGCCGCGATCCTCGGCATGCCGGAGCCCAGGTTCTCGATCCTGCCCTGGCCGCTCGTGCGGGTCGTCGGGCTGTTCAACCCGATGATCGGGGAGCTGAAGCACACCCGCTACCAGTTCGTCGCGCCGTACGAGCTCGACTCCACGCCCTTCCAGCGGACGTTCGGCGTGGCGCCCACGCCGATGGACGAGGCGCTGAAGGCTACGCTCGACGGATGAAGATTGCCATGATCGGCCTGGGCGACATCGCGGAGAAGGCCTACCTCCCCGTGCTGAGCGCCCAGCCGGGTCTCGACCTCCACCTGTGCACCCGCAACCCGGAGACCCTGGACCGCCTCGGCGACGCCTACCGCGTCGCGGGGCGGTCCTCGTCCGTGGACGACGTGATCAAGGCGGGGGTCGAAGCCGCGTTCGTGCACGCGGCGACCTCGGCCCACCCGGCGATCGTGGAGGCGCTGCTGCGGGCCGGGGTCCACGTGTACGTGGACAAGCCGATCGCCTACAACCTGGCCGACTCCTCTCGCCTGGTACGGCTGGCGCGGGCCGAGAACCGGTCGCTGATGGTCGGGTTCAACCGGCGGCACGCCTATGCCGATCTGGCCACGCTGCCCAGGAACGTGATCCTCATGGAGAAGAACCGTGACAACCACCCCGACGACCCCCGCCGGGCGATCTTCGATGACTTCATCCACGTGGTCGACACGCTGCGCTTCCTGGCCCCGGGTACGGTGACCGGCACCCAGATCCGCACCCGCGTCGTCGACGGGCTGGTGGAGCACCTGATGCTGGAGCTGTCCGGCGACGGCTTCACCGCGATCGGCGTCATGAACCGGGTGGGCGGCGCCTCGGAGGAGAGCTGCGAGGTGATGGGCGGCGGTATCAAGCGGCGGGTGGTCAACCTCGGTGACGTGATCGACTACGCCGGGGGCGAGATCCTGGTGCGCCGGCCCGACTGGGTGCCGGTGTCGCGTCAGCGCGGGATCGAGCAGGCCTGCCTGGAGTTCCTGTCCGCTGTGCGGTCCAGCCTCGTCATCGACGGGGAGGACGCGCTCGCGTCGCACGCGATCTGCGAGCAGATCGTCGAAGCCGCGCGCTGATGGACCTGGGCTCCCTGAAGGACCTTGAGGTTTCAGAGGGCTGGGGAGGTTTTGTCCGGTGATCGCCTACTCGCCAGGCGGTAAACGTTGGTTTACTGTCGAAGGGTGACTGAGCTGACAACCGTGCCGCTGCACATGCGGCGAGCGGGGTTCGACCCGGATCCGGCGCTTCAGGCGCTCCGCGACGACGAAGGGGTCAGGCGCGTCACCACCCCGCTGGGCGTGGACGCCTGGCTCGTCACCCGGTACGAGGACGTCCGCGCCGTCCTCGGCGACTCGGAGCGGTTCATCATCGGCAGGCACGGGCTGGTCCAGAACCCGGCCGCGCCGCCGCTGTCCCCCGAGGAGCTGGCGGAGTTGCGGGCGGGCAACCTGCTGGCCTTCGACCCGCCCGAGCACACCCGGCTGCGGCGCATGCTGACCGGCGAGTTCACCGTACGGCGGATGCGGCGGCTGGAGCCGCGCATCGAGCAGATCGTCGAGGATCACCTGGACGCCATGGAGGCGGCCGGTTCGCCCGCTGACCTGGTGTCCGACTTCGCGCTGCCGATCCCGTCGCTGGTGATCTGCGAGCTGCTCGGCGTGCCGTACGAGGACAGGGGCGGGTTCCAGGAGCGGACCGCCAAGATCCTGGACACGTCGGTGCCGATCGCCGAGCGGCTGGCGCTGCAGCAGGAGTCGCGCGCGTACTGGGCGTCGCTGGTCGCCCGCATCCAGGCGGAGCCGGACGACGGGCTGCTCGGGATGCTGGTGCGTGAGCACGGCGACGACCTGACCGCGTCCGAGCTGGTCGGGATCGGCAGCCTGCTGCTGGTGGCGGGGCACGAGACGACGTCCAACATGCTCGGGCTGGGGACGCTCGCCATGCTGCGCCATCCGGAGCAGCTCGCGCAGATGCTCAAGGAGCCGGACGCGGCGGTGGAGGAGCTGCTGCGGTGGCTCACCATCGTGCACTCGGGGACGATCAAGCTGACCACGGAGCCGGTGACGGTGGGCGGGCAGGAGATCGGCGAGGGGGAGCTGGTGATGTGCGCGCTGGCGGCAGCCAACCGGGACCCGAGCTTCCTCGCCGACCCGGACGTGCTGGACTTCTCCCGTGGCGCGCCGGGTCACCTGGCGTTCGGCCACGGGGTGCACCACTGCCTGGGGGCGCCGCTGGCCAGGATGGAGATGCGGATCGCCTTCCCCGCCCTGTTCCGCCGCTTCCCAGGGCTGCGCGAGGCCTCGACGGAGACGCACTTCCGCGCGTATCACGTCGTCTACGGCCTGAGCTCGCTGCCGGTCGCCTGGTAAGAGCCCCCTCGGGGGTTGAGGGCCCTTAACCTCCTGGGGGCTCTCAACCCTTGAGGGCTTGGTGGCGCATGGCGTGGTCGGCCCTGGTGATCAGGGAGCGGTTCAAGCGCGAGAGGACCGTGAAGCCGGCGGGATCCGCGAGTGGGCTGGAGGAGGAGACCACGCCGTAGACCGTCGAGCCGCGCACCGCTGGGCCGCCGCTGCTGCCCGAGGCGGCCTGGCAGTTGCGGGTCACCAGCACCCCGGGCCCGCGCCCACCGCCCTCGCCGAGGTCGCCCACGCACCTGTAGAGGTCTCTGCCGGGGTAGCGGTGCCCGATCGGGTAGCCCAGGAGTTCGACCCCGGTCACCGTACGCCCGCGCCCCAGGACGGCGGGTCGCAGGCCGCGGCCGGTCACCGACTCCAGCGTCCGCCCGCGCCTGGCCACCCCCACCACCCCGACGTCGTACGGCAACTGCCGGGACGAGAAGGGCCGGGACCCCCACCGGCGAGGCACCCACATCCGTACGGCCCGCCACCAGCCGAGCCGCGCCCGCCCGTCCTCGAACCCCGGCGCGAAGGCGACGCGCCGCATCGGCGTCCCGTCGTGGTTCAGGCAGTGCGCGGCCGTGAGCACGAGGCTGCGGCTCCCCGACCTGATCACCGAGGCCCCGCACAGCAGGTCGAGCCGCGAAACCGGATCATGCGCGTACAGCACCCCGGTGAGCCGGTGGACCCCGGCGTACGGGCGGGGGACCGGCGCGTACCCGAGCTCGTCGCCGCCAGGCGTCATCAGCCTGGGCTCGGGAACGGTCATCGGGCTGACGAGCAGATTGAACGCGACCAGCAGCCTGAACACCCCGGAACCCCTTCGAGTTGATCTTCCAACTCTAGGCGCCGGGCTCCCGGCGCCCGTTTCCGCGACGCCGGGAATTTACCCAACCTGGGCCTACCGCCCCGACAGGTACTCCGCCGACAGCGCGCGCAGCCGCTCGTGCGCCGACTCGTACACCCCAGGACCCTTCAGCACGCTCTTGGCGACCTTGGCCACCATCGTGTAGTTGGTGTCGCACACGTTGCCGACCGGCGCCTCGCCCGCCTGGCTGATCAGCTGGTAGGCGTCCAGCTCGTCCAGCCCGGTGAGCGACGCCGACCAGGTGACCAGGTCGTGCTGGCTGATGCGGTACGCGTCCTCCAGCGGCCTGGCCGAGCCGGTCGACATCAGGTGCAGGTCGTCCTCCATGCGCGGCCACGGCGTGGCGACGCCCTTGATCAGCTCCACCGCGACCACGGTGTTCATGGCCGCCTCGACCGCCGTGCCGCAGACCTCGCCGTGCCCCTGGCGGGCGTGGCCGTCGCCGATGGAGAACAGGCCGCCCTCGACGTTGACACCCAGATAGACGGTCACTCCCGCGCGCAGCTCAGGGGTGTCCATGTTGCCGCCGTGCGCGTCCGGCGTGATGGTCATCCTGACCTCGTTCGCCGCCGGGGCGACCCCGACCGTGCCGTGCATCGGGTCCAGCGGCAGCTCGACCGTGAAGTCGCTGTTGCGCGCGTGGTAGACCGCGACGTTGCGGGCCAGGTCGATGTCGTAGCGCCAGACCCGCTCCTCCAGCGGCGGGTGCAGCATCGCCGTGGTGTGCGTCGTCGTCAACGCCCCGAAGTGCGGGAACGTCGTCGACATCGCCCAGTCGCGGGCCGGGACGATCTCCACGAAGTGCAGCGCGATCGTGTCGCCCGGTTCGGCGCCCTCCACGTGGAAGGGGCCGGTGACGGGGTTGAGATAGGGGAACTCGCACACCTGCGACGGCAGGTCGTCCACCGACCGCACCCTGCCGCCGAAGCAGTCCTCCGTGGACAGCTCGATGATCGTGCCAGGCCGTACCTTCCCGACCGGGGCGCGCCCGCCGAAGGTGTAGCTCAACTCGTCGGGGGAGGGGCGGTAGGACACGATGTTCATGAGACCTCCGAGGGCAGGGTGGGCTTCCGGCCGAGAGCGTAGCTGGCGCCCAGCACGACCAGGCCGACGCCGAGCCAGATGAACCCGACGAGCTGCGCCCACACGTTGGCGTTGATGACGACGAAGACGAGGACGGCGAAGCCGATCACCGGCACCACCAGGTGGGCCAGCCAGTTCTTGCTGCCCTGCCGTACGACGAAGTGGTTGACCACGGCGACGTGCAGGACCAGGAAGGCCGTCATGGCGCCGAAGTTGACCAGCGAGCCGAGGATGCCGATGCCGCCCTCGACCAGGCTGAAGCCGATGCCGAGCACCAGCGAGACCCCGGCCACCAGGAAGGTGGCGTTGACCGGCACCTTGTGCTTCGGGTCGATCTGGGCCAGGAAGGCGGGCAACTGCCTGTCGCGGGCCATCGCGAACAGCAGGCGCGAGGTGGCCGCCTGGGCGACGAGCGAGTTGGCGAAGCCCCACGCGATCGCCGTGGCCAGGCCGGTCAGTACGGCCAGCCAGGGCCCGCCCGCGTAGGTGGCCAGGTCGGAGAAGACGTTGTCGGTGTTGGCTCCGGGGGCGAGCGCTTCCGCGCGCTTCGGCACCAGGAGGGCGGCGACCCAGGTCTGCGCGATGAACAGGATCGCGGCCAGGCCCAGCGCGGCGACCATCGAGCGGCCCAGGCGCTTGGCCTCCTCGCGGCTCTCCTCGGCCAGCATCGAGATGCCGTCGAAGCCCAGGAAGGACAGGACGGCCAGCGAGGCGGCGCCGAACACGACGGGCAGGGTGAAGGTCGCCGAGTCGTAGAGCGGGCTGAGCGCCCCGGCTGTCCCCTTGCCCTGGGCCAGCGCGACGACGCCGACGACCAGGAAGATCGCCAGCACGATGAGCTCGGCGGTCAGCATGACCCGGTTGACCTTGGCGGTCATCTGGATGCCCAGGTAGTTGACCAGGGTGTTGAGCGCCACGAAGATGATCACCCAGCCCCAGACGGGGATGAGGGGGACGATGCCGTTCATCACGCTGCTGGCCACGAGGTAGAGCAGGCCGGGCACGAGCACGTAGTCGAGCAGGATAGCCCACCCGGCCATGAACCCGACCGGGGCCGCGAT
This sequence comes from Nonomuraea sp. NPDC050556, assembly GCF_044457355.1. Lineage (NCBI taxonomy): Bacteria > Bacillati > Actinomycetota > Actinomycetes > Streptosporangiales > Streptosporangiaceae > Nonomuraea > Nonomuraea sp. NPDC050556. The sequence continues at coordinate 52,197 of NZ_JBITGU010000008.1, forward strand.
CCCGCGCCCCGCGTAGGTGTAGACCGAGCCCGCCATCGGGAACGCCTGGGCCATCTGCGCGTAGGACAGGGCGCTGAAGGCCATCGCGACGAGCCCGATGATGTAGGCGAGGGCCACCATTCCGCCGGAGCCGTTGAAAACGCCCCCGAAGATGCCGAACGGCGCGATCGGCACCATGAAGATGAGGCCGTAGATCATGAGGTCGGAGAAGCTCAGAGAGCGTTGGAGCTCCTGGCGGTACCCGAATTGTTCGACGGTAGACATATTGGGCTCCTACGGTGCATGGGGGGCGATTTGCACCTTAGAACCAAAGCTTTCTAGTGAAAAGGTTTCTCCAGGAAGAATTCCAGGCCGTCGGCCCTTCCGAGGTGCACGGGCTGGCGCACCCGGCGGTTCTCCAGGGTCAGCAGCCCGCGCGCGCTCGTGATCGTCGTCCCGTCCGCGACCGCGTCCATGGCCGGTACGGCCAGCGTTCCCGCCCGCCGAGCCATCGCCGCGACCATCGCGACCGCCTCGTAACACCCCTGGCCGTGCCCGTTGAGCATGGGCGCGCGCGGGCCGAACCTGGTCGCGTAGCGCTCGGCGAACCGCAGGCTCGCGTCGGTCTCCAGCCCCTCGAAGTAGCCCATCGACGCGTACAACTCGCCCGATTCGTCGCCGCCGATGCCCATCAGCCCGTGCTCCTCCAGCGCGCCGCAAAGCCGGGCCGCCTGCAGGCCGCTGGCGGCGTAGGCGCGGTTGAACTGCATCAGGTCGCTGCCGATCAGGCTCAGCAGGATCGCGTCGGGTCTCGCCGACGCCACCTCGTCGAGCCAGCGGGTGGCCTCGCCGTACCTCACGAACCGCTCGCCCACGATCCGCGGCAGGTGGGGGCGCAGGCTGGCGTGCACCAGCCTCGGCCACACGTAGTCGTTGCCCAGCAGGAACCAGCGGCGCGCGCCCCTGCGCCCGATCAGCCACTCCACGGCCGGTCTGAGCTGCTGGCCGGGGGTCTCGCCGAGGAAGTAGACGCCCGGGGCGTGCCCACCCCCCTCGTACGGCGGGGCGTACACGAACGGCGCCCGGCCCGCGATCGCCCGGACCACGGCGACGCGGACGTCGCTCGCGTGCGTGCCGACCAGCGCCTCCACGGTGCCCGAGTCGAGCAGCCCGGCCACCTCGCTCGCCACCGCGGCCGGGGTGCGGCCGCCGTCGACGAGGACCAGCTCGACCCGCCTGCCGAACAGGCCGCCCGCGTCGTTGACCTCGTCGGCCGCCAGGAGGGCGCAGTTGATGGCGCACGGGCCGACCAGGCCGAGGACGCCGGACACCGGCACGACGAGACCGATCCTCACCGCCGTGGACGGCAGGAGTTTCGCCTCAACGGGGTCGACGGTCGGCGCCACGCCGACGAGTATCCTCCGGTACAGGCCTCAGGCGAAAGGACCGTTTTCCATGGTGACGACCGGGCTCGGGTCCTCTCTTGCATACCTGCTCAGCAGTGCTGAGCGGCTCGTCAACAAGGGGCTGGCGGCGGCGCTGGCCTCGGAGGACCTGGCGATCGAGCAGTGGCGCATCCTGCGTGCGCTGGCGGACGGGCGGGGTCACTCGATGGGCGACCTCGCTGCCGCGGTCCTGATGCCGCACCCCACGCTGACGAAGGCGATCGACCGGCTGATCGACCGGGCGCTGGTGTATCGCGGTCCGTCTGAGGGGGATCGGCGGCGGGTGGCGGTGTTTCTGGCGGATCGGGGGGAGGAGGTGCTGGCGCGGGTGGAGGGCTCGGTGGCGGAACACCACAGGCTCATCGAGGCCGCCTTCGGAACCGCCAGGACGGAACACCTCATGCACGACCTCGAAGCCCTGGTAAACGCCCTCGAATAACCCACCCGGAGAACCCCGGAGAATCCCCCCACTCCGGAGGACCCCCCACCCCGGAGGACCCCCCACCCCGGAGGACCCCCCACCCCGGAGGACGCCCCCTCCGGAGGACGCCCCCTCCGGAGGACGCCCCCTCCGGAGGACGCCCCCTCCGGAGGACCCCACCCCGGAGGACCCCACTCCGGAGAAACCCCCATCCGAGTGCCCCAACCCCACTAAGACTCCCTCGGCGGGGGCCTTGAACAGAACCTCCCGATGGGCGGGACCCCGCCCCCGCGACGCCGAGCCCCCGGCCCGAGCTCCCGGCCCGAGCTCCCGGCCAGGGCCCTCGGGGCACCGCTCGCTCACGTCCTACTCGACGCCCACATGACTCCGGCGCCCGCACCTCCGTGCCCGTGACACTGCGGATCCCGAGCCCCAGGGCCCCCACGATCCCGAGCCCCCACGACCCCCGAGCCCCACGACCCCCGAGCCCCACGACCCCCCCGCGACTCCCGGGCCCCACGACCCCGGGCCCCCACGACCCCCCGCGACTCCCGGGCCCCACGACCCCGGGCCCCCACGACCCCGGGCCCCCACGACCCCGGGCCCCCACGCCCCCGGGAGTCGTGGGGGTGGTTAGTTGACGCAGTCCTGGGTGGTGAGGCCGAGGGCGAGTTCGTAGACCTTGCCCTTGCTCAGCAAGAACGAGTAATAAGCCTTCTTGTTCCCCGGCACCTCCGTGTACGGGTACCCGCTGGCCGCCGTCTTGAGGTGCGGATACGCCGCCTTGAGCTGCTTCTTCGTCGACCCCAGCCCGATCCCCTCAGGCGTCTTCATCCCCTTCTGGGCGAAGATCAGCGCCACCCCCACGTTCTTCGAGATGTACACCCCCACGCTGTCCCGCCCCGTCGGGTGCGCCTTGAGGTCCCAGCCCGAGCACTGGCCCTTCATCTTGAGCGAGATCTTCCCCGTGGCCTTGGCGTCCTTCGCGCTCATCCCGAGCTTCACGCTCCCGTACCCGTACGGCCCCAGCGACGTCCGGGCCTGCGCCTGCGCCCCCGCGGGCGCCACGGACACCAGCAGTGCCGCACCGGCTACCAAAGCGGCCATTCTCTTGATCGTCATTTCGTCCTCCCTCTGTCCAAAGCTTGGATGTCGGCGAGGTGGGAAAGGTTCACCGCAGGGAGCCCTCGGTGAGGAGGACGCGATGTCCGTCGACCTGAACCACACCATCGTGCCGTGCCGGGACAACCAGGCGTCGGCCGAGTTCCTGGCCTCGATCCTGGGGCTGGAGGCCGAGCCCGTGTGGGGGCCGTTCGTCCCGGTGCAGACCGCCAACGGGGTGACGCTCGACTTCATGGTCAGTGACGATTTCGGGTGGCACCACTACTGCTTCATCGTCACGGACCAGGAGTTCGACGAGATCTTCGCGCGGGTGCGCGAGCGGGGGCTCGCCTTCTGGGCCGACCCGGGGCACAACAAGGCGGGCGAGATCAACCATCTGTACGGCGGGCGCGGGTTCTACTTCGACGACCCCAACGGGCACAACATGGAGGTCATCACCCAGCCGTACTCGCGGTGACCGAGGCCCGAGCGCCCCTTCATGAAGGGCAACTCTTCTGAAGGCGACCCTCCTCTGAGAGCAACCCTCTTCTGAGGGTGGCCCTCCTTTTGAGAGAGCCGGAGGAGGGGGAGAGCCGGAGGGAATGCGATGAGGGCCTGAGGAGGCCAGGGGTCTTGGGTGGGGCGTCAGGCGGTTAGGGTGGCGAGGATCTGGGCGGCGAAGGCGCGGGGGTGGGTGAGGTTGCCGTTGTGCCCGCCGGGAAACTCCACCACCGGAGCGCCCAGCACCTCGGCGAGGGCGAGCGTCTCGCGGTAGACGTACACGTCCTTGGGCGTCGTACGGCCGACAGCCGGGACGATGCGCGTGCCACTCGCCTTGAGCAGTGACACGTCAAGCTCGTCCTGCTGCACAGCGGTGAAGTCGTGCTCGATGAAATAGGCGAAGTTCGCCTCCCGCTGCGGCGTCATCGGCTGCGGCGTGAGCCCGGTCTCCGCGTCGTCCCCACCGGGCACGATCCCGAGGCTGGCCGCGATGGGCCGGATCGCCCCGGCCAGCCCCGCCTCCCGGTACAGCTCACGCAACGACCCGAGCTGCTCCCGATGCGCGTCCCCCGAGTCCAGCAGCCAAGGCGCCACCGGCTCGTGCGCCACCAACGTGGAAACCAGCCCGGGGTGCGACGCGGCGACGTGCAGCCCGATCACGGCCCCCATGCTGCACCCCACCATGACGGCAGGCCCGCGCCCGAGGTGGTCGAGCAGCTCGCGGACGTCCTCGGCGTGCTCGGCGATGCCGACCCCGCCGGAGGAAACGCTGCGGGACAAACCGCGCCGGTCGTAGGTGACCACGGTGTGGGTCTCGGCGAGCACGGTCGCCATGTCGATACTCCGCCCGGCGTCCCCCTCACCGCTCTCGGAGATCAGCAGGAGGGGACCATTTCCACGCATTTCGTAATGAATCATGGGAACACCATAACCCATCATTTTTGATGCATCAAGTCTGATGTATCTTGGAGAGCATGAACGGAGTAGAGCTCTTCCTGCTGGGCCGTACGCTCATGAAGATCGGTGAGGAGGCGATGCCGACCGAGGGCATCGGCGACCACTCCACCAGCGTCCGCACGGTGCTCGTCGTGGCGGGCGACGTCCGCGACCATCCCGCCACGACCGTCGGCGAGATCACCGCGCGCACCGGGCTGCCGCAGAGCGCCGTCTCCGCCGCGGTCGCCAGGCTGCGTACGGCGGGCTCGATCGTGACGGAGACCGATCCCAAGGACCGCCGCCGCACCGTCATCACCCAGGCGCCCGAGGTGTCGGGACGGGTCGCCGAGGTGCGCGCCGCCACGATCGACGACGCCCTCGGCAAGGCCCTCGACACCGAGGACCCCGCCCGCGTCGCCAGGATCGTGGCCCTCCTGGAACGGCTGGCGGCAGAGCTCGCGACCTAGAGCGTGTCCAGCCATGCCGTAAGGCGGCGGCCCTCCATCACCATCAGCTCCGGGTCGCGCAGCGCGTTGGTGAGCACCGAGATGCCCTGGTAGGCGGCGAGCAGCGCGACGGCCAGCTCGCGGGCGTCGTCGCGGCCCATCTCCTTGAACTGCCGCTCCATCCAGTCGAGGAACGTCCTGATCACCGCGCCGATCCGCTCGTCCAGCCCGTCGGCGCGCTTGTCGAGCTCGGCCGCGAGCGTCCCGGTGGGGCAGCCGTAACGGGCGGCCAGGTCGCGCTGGTCCACCCATCCGCCGACCATCGTCTTGAGCCGCTCCCGCGGGTCTGGCATCGCCTCGAGCGCCTCGATCATCGTGCGCAGGTCGCTGTCCTGCGCGTCGATGGCCGCCTCGACCAGTTGGTCCTTGGTCTTGAAGTAGTAGTACACGTTGCCGACGGGCACGTCGGCCGCGCGGGCGATGTCGGCGAGCGTCGTCTTCTCCACGCCCTGCTCGTGCAGGACCCGGGCGGCCGCGCTCGCCAGCCTCTCCCGCTTTCCCCCTCGCGAGTTAGTCACCTGACTGATTATAGGCTATGGTCGATTCAGTCAGCCAACTAACTCAACCGCAAGGACCTGACATGCCCCTCGTCAGCACGCTCGACTCGAAGATCTCCTACCGTGAGCTCGGCGCCGGAGCGCCGATCGTGTTCCTGCACGGCAACCCCACCTCCTCCTACCTGTGGCGTAACGTCATGCCCGCCGTCGGCGGCCGGACGAGGAAGCTGGCCCCCGACCTGATCGGCATGGGCGAGTCCGGCAAGCCCGCTATCGACTACACCTTCGCCGACCACGCCCGCTACCTCGACGCCTGGTTCGACGCGCTCGACCTGGACGGCGTCGTCCTGGTGGGGCACGACTGGGGCGGCGCGCTCGCCTTCGACTGGGCCTCGCGCCACCCGGGCAGGGTGCGCGGCATCGCGTTCACCGAGACCATCGTCAAGCCGATGACCTGGGAGGAGTTCCCCGAAGGCGGCCGTGAGCTGTTCAGGGCGATCAAGACGGAAGGGGTCGGCGAGGCGATGATCCTCGACGAGAACGCCTTCGTGGAACAGGGGCTGCCCGCCACCGTGGTCCGTCCGCTCGACCCCGCCGACCTCGACGCCTACCGTCGGCCGTACCCCACGCGGGAGAGCAGGGTGCCGCTGCTGAAGTGGCCCCGCTCCATGCCGCTGGGCGGCGAGCCGGCCGACGTGGTGTCACGGGTGGAGGCGTACGACACGTGGCTGGCGAACAGCCCCGAGGTGCCCAAGCTCCTGCTCGCCTTCGAGCCGGGCGTCGGCGCGATGATGACCGCCGAGCTCGTCGCCTGGTGCGCGGCCAACATGGCGAGCCTGGAGATCGAGCGGTCGGCGGAGGTGGCCGGGCACCACACGCCCGAGGACCACCCCCTCGCCATCGCGCAGGCCATCACCGCCTGGACGGCCAGGCACGGGCTGATCTAGACCCAGTGGTTGTCGTGACGCAGGTAGAAGTCGGTCTTCTCCTCGTCGCTCATCGACGCCATCTCGGTGATCCCCTCGAAATAGCCCTCACGCGGGGCTCCGGGAGCGAAGTGGATGAGCATCGAGGCGGGTTCGCCGGACTCGTTGCGGAAACCGTGCACGCCGCCGATCGGGACGTGCACCCAGTCACCCGGCGTGCAGTCGATCCACTCGTCGCCGTTGAAGATCTTCACGGTCCCGAGGAGCACGTAGAAGGACTCGGTGAGCGTCCGGTGGAAATGCGGCCCGGGGCCGGTCGGCCCCGGGCCCATGTTCCAGCGGTACAACCCGAACAGGCCCCCGGTCGAGGCGCCCGTCGCCAGGTAGTCGGCGGTGTTGCCGCTGGGGTAGACCAGTTCGTGCTCCTGCCCGTTGGGCCGGTAGGTCGCGCTGGTCTCACCCTTGTCGCCGAAATAGCGTGGCTCTGGATATGTCATGCTCGCGAGTCTCTCACCTGCCGCTGGAGCGACCCTGGACGGCCCGCCCCAGCGGTGAGGGTCAGGGGTAGAGCCCGCGCATCTGGTGGGCCTCGGCCACGCGGCCGACGCCGATGACGTGGGCCGCCTGGCGCAGCGTGATGCCGCGCTCCGCCGCCGTCGACTTCACCTCGCCGAAGGCGCCCTCCATGAGGTCGCGCAGCTTGACCTCGACCTCGTTGGCGCTCCAGGAGTAGGCCTGCATGTTCTGCACCCACTCCAGGTACGACACGATCACCCCGCCGGCGTTGGCCAGGATGTCGGGCACGATCGTGGTGCCCGCGTCGGTCAGGATCTCGTCCGCCTCGGGCGTGGTCGGCCCGTTGGCGCCCTCGACGATGAGGCGCGCCCTGATCCTCGGCGCGTTCTCCAGCGTGATCGCGCCTTCGAGGGCTGCCGGGACGAGGATGTCCACGTCCAGCTCCAGCAGCTCGTCCAGGCCGAGCGCGTCGGCGTCGCGGTAGGCGGCGATGCCGTTGGCGCGCAGCTCGGCCACGTCGAGGCCGTTGGCGTTGTACACCGCCCCGGACACGTCGGAGACCGCCACGACCTTGCACCCGGCGTCGGACAGGTACTGCGCCGCCAGCGCGCCGACCTTGCCGAAGCCCTGCACGGCGACCGTGACCCCGTCGGGGGAGCGGCCGAGCGCGGACAGCGCGGCGATCTGCACGCCGCGCGAGGTGGCCCCGGCCCTGCCCAGCGAGCCGCCCAGCGTCATCGGCTTGCCGGTGACCACGCCGGGCACCGAGTAACCGGCGTTGACGCTGTAGGTGTCCATGATCCAGGCCATGGTCTGCTCGTCGGTGCCGACGTCGGGGGCCGGGATGTCCTTCTCCGGGCCGATCAGCGGCAGGATCTCGTTGACGTAGCGCCTGGTGAGCCGTTCGAGCTCGCGGGTGGTCAGCGCGGTCGGGTCCACGGAGACGCCGCCCTTGGCGCCGCCGTACGGGATGCCGACCAGCGCGCACTTCCACGTCATCCACATGGCCAGCGCGGTGACCTCGTAGATGTCCGTGCCGGGATGAAACCGGATACCGCCCTTGGCGGGGCCGCGCGAGACGTTGTGCTGGACACGGAAGCCCTGGACGACGTCCATGCGGCCGTCCTCGCGGCGCACGGGCACCGATACGGTGAGGGAGCGGCGCGGAGTGGCGAGCATCGTGCGCAGGCCGTCGTCGAGGCCGAGCTGCGCGGCTGCCTGGTCGAGTTGGAAGAGGGCGGAATCGAGGGCCTGGCGGCCAGGGGTGATCAGGGCCGGCGTCCTTGACGGCACCATGACGGTCATGGAAGAGGATCCTCCTGTTATGGACGCCCTAAAAACGGGAAGGCGCCATTGCCTTACCTTTATGGGCGTTCTGTCGGGATCAGCCTAGAGCGGGGTGTTTGGCGTTGTATAGAGCGACTCGTTGCGTCTCTTGCTGCTCAACGGCTGATCTGTTGTCATCAATCCAAGCCGGTGATCGCGGGACTGGGAACGTGCCACTCTGGCACGCTGAAATTTGGGACTGTGCCGAACTGTCGCACCTGGGGGAAGCATGTCCGAGCTCGTGATCGGTCCGATGCTGCGCTACGTCGACTCCGCCAGCGCGTCGATCTGGGTGGAGACCAGCCAGCCGTGCCAGGTCACGATCGAGGGGCGCACGTCGCCCACGTTCACCGTGCACGGCCACCACTACGCCGTCGTCGACCTGCTCGACCTGACCGAGGACGTCGCGTCCTACAGCGTCCTGCTGGACGACACCGAGGTCTGGCCGCTGGCCGGGGCGGAACCCAGCCGGATCAGGCTGATCCCGCCCGAGGGGGTCAAGCGCATGGCGTTCGGCTCCTGCCGTACGAGCGTGCCCCACGACGCGGCGCACGTGCGCACGCACGGCGAGGACGTGCTGCGGGCCTTCGGCAACCACCTGGCGTTCGCCGCCGACGAGGAGTGGCCCGACCTGCTGCTGCTCCTGGGCGACCAGGTCTACGCCGACAGCCCCTCGCCCGAGATGCTGGAGTACATCCAGGCGCGCAGGGACACCGAGCCGCAGAAGGAGATCGCCGACTTCGAGGAGTACGCCGAGCTCTATCGCAGGGCGTGGACCGACCCGGAGATCCGCTGGCTGCTGTCCACGGTGCCCACCGCGATGATCTTCGACGACCACGACCTGCGCGACGACTGGAACACCTCCATGACGTGGCGCAGGAAGATGGCCAAGACCTCCTGGTGGAAGCGCCGGGTGATCGCCGGTCTCGGCGCCTACTGGGTCTACCAGCACCTGGGCAACCTGTCGCCGGCCGAGCGGGCGAGCGACCCGCTGCTGGCCGAGCTGGTCAAGGGCGGCGGCGCCGAGGCGCTCGACGCCTTCGCCGAGCGGGCCGACGCCGAGCCGAGCAGCAACAGGTGGAGCTACTCGCGCGAGCTGGGCGACACCAGGCTGATCATGGTGGACACCCGGTGCGCGCGCGACCTGACGCCAGGCAACCGGCGCATGCTCGACGCGGGGGAGTGGGCGTGGCTGGAGGAGCAGGTCAGGGCGCCCTCAGCGCGGCTGGTGATCGGCTCGTCGATCCCGTACATGCTGCCCGAGGGCGTGCACCACGTGCAGAACTGGAGCGAGGCCCTGTGCGACGGCAAGTGGGGCCGTACGGTGGCCCGGCTGTCCGAGGCGTTCAGGCAGGCCTTCGACCTGGAGCACTGGGCCGCGTTCCGCCGCTCGTTCGACGCCATGGCGCACCTGCTGAAGGAAGCCGACAAGCCGGTGATGATCCTCTCCGGCGACGTGCACTTCTCCTACGTGGCGCGGGCCGGGAAGATCTTCCAGCTCGTCTGCTCGCCGATACGCAACCCGCTCAGCCGTACGCTGCGCCTGGCCAACGTGTTCACCCAGTTCGGGCTGGCGACGCTGGTCGGCAGCTTCCTGGCGCGGCTGGCCCGCATCCCCAGGCCGCCGCTGAAGTGGCGGGTGACCAGGGGCCCGTGGTTCCAGAACGCGATCGCCGTGCTGCGGCTGCCCGACGAGGTGAGCTGGTGGGAGGCGTCGAGCGCCGAGCCGGGCAAGCCCATGTTGAACCGCATCGAGTCTGTACAACTGACGCATGACGAATGACCGCTACACCGCTTCCGTGGGCTTCTACGACCTCTGGCACGAGGACGGGCACGTGCCCGAGGTCCGCGCCGCGCTGCCCGCCCTCCTGTCCGGCGTACGGCGGAGCGTCCTGGAGATCGGCGCGGGCACCGGGCTGATCACCCTGACGATCGCCGACGCCGTTCCCGGCGAGGTGTTCGCGCTCGAACCGTCGGACGGCATGCGCAACGTGCTGCTCTCCCGGCTGGCCGAGCGGCGCGACCTGCTGCCCCGGGTGACCGTACTCCCGTATGGAGCCCTGGACCTCGACCTGGACGAGCAGGTCGAGGCCGTGGTGATGATCGCGGTGCTGTACCACTTCACGCCTTCTGAGCGGGTCGGGCTCTGGGAGCTCCTGGGGGAGAAGGTCGAGCCTGGCGGGCTGCTGGTGTTCAACTGGCGCGAGCGGCCGCCGCTCGTCGAAAGGCCCCTGAGGCTGGACCTCTCCTCGCAGGTGGGCAGGCACACCTACGAGATGTGGAGCGAGATCCTCGACGACACCACGGCGCGCTGGGTCTACCGGGTCACCCAGGGCGACCGGGTGATCAGCGAGACGAGCGAGACGGGGCGCGGCTACCGGGTCTCCCTGGAGCAGCTGCGCAAGGAGCTGAACGCGGCGGGATTCGACCAGGCCGACGCGCCCGAGCCGCTGTACGCGTGGCGCCGCGGGAAATAGTGGGAACCGGGTCCGATCATGCGGCCAAGTACAGGGTGACCGCATGAAACCCCCGAGAGGACCCGTTCGTGGTGACCCTCACGATGGATGACTCGACGCTGATCGGCAACTCGGTCGGCGATCCCGAGCTGTTCGCGTCCCTGTTCGACAGGCACGCGGACGAGGTCCACCGATACGCGGCCCGCAGGCTGGGCCCGGAGCTGGCGGAGGACGTGACGGCCGAGGTCTTCCTCGTCGCCTTCCGTTCCCGCGCCCGCTACGACCGCTCGCGATCCGACGCCAGACCCTGGCTGTACGGCATCGCCACCAACGTCGTGGCGCAGCACCGGCGCGCCGAGCGGCGGCGCACGCAGGCCATGGCCAAGGTCACGGTGGACCGGCCCGGCTCGTTCGACGAGCGCAGCGCCGACCGCGTGACGGCGGAGCAGCTCCAGCCGCGCCTGGCCAAGGCGCTGACCAAGCTTTCCGCCGCAGAGCGCGACCTGCTGCTCCTGCTGGCCTGGGCCGACCTGACCTACGAGGACGCGGCCGTCGCGCTCGGCATTCCCGTGGGCACCGTCAGGTCCAGGCTGCACCGGCTGCGTGCCAAGGTTCGCCGGGCGCTCGGCGGCATCGACCCGTTCAAGGAGGAGCCCACCCATGGATGACGAGATCCGGATGTTCGCAGAGGGGCGCCCGTCTGCTCCGCCGTACCGGGAAGAGGCCAGGCAGGAGGCGCGGCGGCGGCTCGTCCGCGAGACGCAGGGCCGTGGTGGGTTTCGCCTCCCGCGCTTCACCCTGCAGGTGGCGGGGGCGTTCGCGCTGACCGTCGTCCTGGTGGGCGGGGTCAGCGTGGCGCTGACCTCCGGGTCGGGTTCCCAGGGAAGCGTGGGTTCCGCCAGCGTCTCCGTCGAGCCGCAGCTGACCTTTCCCGAGCTGACGCCCCGGCCCGACCAGTACCTGCTGGTCGAGTCCGAGACGATGTTCACCTCGGAGGGGGACGGGCGCTACCTCTACCGCACCTACCGCAAGTTCTACCGGCCCGTCGACGGCAACAGGCAGGGCCTGCTGTGGATCGAGGGACGCTCGCCGAAGGAGTGGCCGGGCAACCCCCTGCCGGAGAGCGCCAAGGACTGGCAGGGCGGTTCGTGGATGGAGATCGACGGGCACTGCCCCGGGACGTCCGACGCCTTCCGCAACGACTACGCCTACCTCAGCACGCTGCCCACCGACGCCGAGGAGATGAAGAAGCGCCTTTACAAGCCCGCGCCTGAAGGGAAGGACATCTCGCCGGACCAGGAGGCGTTCACGGCGTTCGGCGACATGGTCAGGGAGACCTACCTGCCGCTGGCCCAGCGCAAAGCGCTGGTGGAGGCGGTGAAGACGATCCCGGGCGTCGAGGTGGCCGAGGGCGTCGAGGACTCGGCCGGGCGTAAGGGGATGGCCCTGGGCCGGGTGTCCGAGACGGGGCAGCTGGCGCAGTGGATCTTCGACCCCGAGACCTACACGTTCCTCGGCGAGCGCGGCACGGTCGTGGACGCGGCCAAGGCGCAGGCGCCGGTCGGCAGCGTGATGGCGCTGACGGCGCAGCTCAAGGTGACCGTGGTGGACGCGCTGCCCGAGGTGGAGGACGCCGACAAGGACGGCAGCTGCGAGATGGCCACCCAGCAGCCCACCAACGCCCCGACCCCCATGCCGACCGGCCCGTCCCCGAGCGACTCCGCCGCTCCGACCGACTCCGTCGCCCCGACCCCGACGCCGACCGGCTCGGCCCCGCCCAGCGACGAGTTCACGGTCTCCTCGACGCTCAGGCCGGAGGCGACGATCACCAAGACGGTGACGCCCACTCCGACGGGCTGAGGGTCACCATGAGCGGGAGGTGGTCAGAGGCGTCAGTGGCCACGATGCGCGCCTCGACCACCTCCAACCCGCCGCCTGCCAGCACGTAGTCGAGGCGCTCCACAGGCGCCTCGGACGGGTACGTGGGACCGGCTGCCGCGTCGGTCAGCCCGCAGGTGGAGGCGGGCTCGTTGAGGTCGCCCATGAGGATCGTCGGCGTACGCGGGTCGCCGACGACAGCCCTGACGGCGTCGAGCTGGGGCGCGCGCAGGTGCGGCTCCTCGGCGGTCGGGTGGGTCACGAAGACGGTGAGCCCGGCGGTGTGCGCTTCGAGCAGCTCGCGGTAGCCGTTGGGGGTGCGCGGCAGGCCGACCACGTCGGCCCCCTCGATGAGGGCGGCGATGCGGTCGAGGTCCTCGACGTTGTCCTGGCCGACGGCCTGCGCGATGTTGAAGGCCATGCCCGTGATCATCACGACAGGGTACGGCTCGCGCCACGCAGAGCGCGAGCCGTACTCATCTTTCTACTGGAAGGACGCGATCGCGTCCGCCAGCTGCTCGACCGCCCAGAGGAGGTCCTCCTCCGAGATCACGATCGGCGGGGCGAGCCTGATCGTGGAGCCGTGCGTGTCCTTGGCCAGGACGCCGCGGGCCATCAGCGCCTTGGACACCTCGCGCCCGGTGGCCAGCGACGGGTCGATGTCGACGCCCGCCCACAGGCCGCGCCCGCGCACCGTGATGACGCCCTTGCCGATCATCTCGCCGAGCCTGGCGTGCAGGACCTCGCCGAGCCTGGTGGCGCGCTCCTGGAACTCGCCGGTGTTCAGGATCTCGATCACCGCGTTGCCGACGGCGCAGGCCAGCGGGTTGCCGCCGAACGTGGAGCCGTGCTGGCCCGGCTTGATGACGCCCAGGACGTCCTCGTTCGCCGCGATCGCGGAGACCGGGACCACGCCGCCGCCGAGCGCCTTGCCCATGACGTAGATGTCGGGCACGACACCCTCGTGGTCGCAGGCGAAGGTCTTGCCCGTGCGGCCGAGACCCGACTGGATCTCGTCGGCGATCATCAGCACGTTGTTCTCCGTGCAGAGCTCGCGCACCTGGGTCAGGTACCCGTCCGGCGGCACCAGGACGCCCGCCTCGCCCTGGATGGGCTCGACCAGCACCGCGACGGTGTTGGCGTCGATGGCCTCGCGGATCGCCTCGGCTGAGCCGTACTTCACGATCTTGAAGCCCGGCGTGTACGGGCCGAAGTTGTCCCGGGCGTCCGGGTCGGTGGAGAAGCTGATGATCGTGGTGGTGCGGCCGTGGAAGTTGTCCTCCATCACGATGATGTTGGCCTGCTCCGGCGCGACGCCCTTGACCTCGTAGCCCCACTTGCGCGCGACCTTGACCGCCGTCTCGACGGCCTCGGCGCCGGTGTTCATCGGCAGGATCATGTCCTTGCCGGTCAGGTCGCCCAGCCCGGCGCAGAACTGCGCGAACTGGTCGTGGTAGAACGCCCGGCTGGTCAGCGTGAGGTTGCGCAACTGCTCCTGCGCCGCCTCGATGATCTTCGGGTTGCCGTGGCCGAAGTTGAGGCTGGAGTAGCCGGACAGGAAGTCCAGGTACCGCTTGCCCTCGACGTCGGTCACCCACGCGCCGTGCGCCTCGTGGATGACCACGGGCAGCGGGTGGTAGTTGTGCGCGCTGCGGCGCTCGCTTACTTCGATCAGCTCTTGGCTGGTGCTCATGGTTATTCCCCCCTGATTTCCAGTGTGCAGCACTTGGGCCCGCCGCCTGCTTTACGCAGCTCCGACAGTTCCACCGGGATGACCTCGTAGCCGCGGCGCTTCAGCTCCAGCTGGAGGTCTGCGGCCTCGGAATTGATCACGACGCTGCGGCCGTCGCTGACCGCGTTGAGTCCGAGAACGGCGGCGTCCTCGGCGCTCGCGAGCACCGCGTCCGGGAACATCCGGCGCAGCACCTCCTGGCTCCCCTTGGAGAACGCTCCGGGGTAGTAGGCGATATTCCGCCCGTCGAGCGGGAAAAGTGCCGTGTCGAGGTGGTAGAAACGCGGGTCGACCAGCTTGAGGCTGATCACCGGGAGGCCGAGGAACTCCTGCGCCTCCATGTGGGCCGCCACATCGGTGCGGAAACCGGTACCGGCCAGGATGACCTCGTCGAGGGTGAGGAAGTCGCCCTCGCCCTCGTTGGTGAGCGTCGCCTCCTTGGTGGCGTAGCCGTTCTCGGCGAACCACCGCAGGTAGGCGGGGCCTTCGGCGGCCCGCTCGGGGAAGGCGAAGCGGGCGCCGTAGACGCGCCCGCCGACCACCAGCGCGCCGTTGGCGGCGAAGACCATGTCGGGCAGGCCCTCGATCGGGTCGATCAGGCTCACCTCGTGCCCGAGCTCCTCGTAAGCCGCCTTGAGCCCCTCCCACTGCCGGACCGCGACGTCGCGGTCGGCGCCCGCCTCCGGGTCCATCCACGGGTTGATGGCGTACTCGACCGTGAAGTGCTCGGGACGGCACATCAGGTAGTGCTTGGGCATGCAGTGCTCCGTCGTCATATGCATGTGAGGGGACGGAGTAAGCGTAGAAACAGCATTTACGCAGGCCAAGCGCCTTGTCTTGCGTGTAGGCGCAGGTCTGTTGCGCGTCTCAGGCGCTCAGTGGCGATCCGTTGCGCGTCTCCGGTTCGACGAGCCGGGAGAGCACGATGGAGCTCTTCGTACGGACCACGAAGGCCTCGGCGGCGATGCGCTCGATCACCCGTTCCACGTGCCTGACGTCGGTCGCGCGGATGTGCAGCAGCGCGTCCGCCTCGCCGGTGATGGTCGCCGCGGCGACCACCTCGGGGTAGCGGGCGACGGCTATCGCGATGTCGGACGGCTTGGTCTTTCCGGCGCAGAACAGCTCGACGTACGCCTCGGTGGTCCAGCCGAGCGCCTGGGGGGCGACCCTGGCGCTGAAACCGGTGATCGCGCCGACGTCCCTGAGACGGTCGACGCGGCGCTTGACGGCGGAGGCGCTCAGGCCCACCTGCTGGCCGATCTCGGCATATGTGGTGCGCGCATCCTCGACGAGGGCGGCGATGATGTCACGATCCAGGCGGTCCAGTTCCACGAAGTCAGGTATACCGCCTAGCCGAGGCTACGGATGTCGAGCTTGCCCGCGTCCGTGGCCACGACGATCACGCGCTCGGTCGCCGCGAGGGCGGTGACCCGGCCCTGGAAGCCGGTGATGCGCCCGGCGTCCTGGCCGTCACGCAGGTTCCAGACGCGGACCTCTCCCGACGCGTCGTGCGCGGTGATCGCCGTGGAACCGCTGGTGATCAGCGCGCTCGTCCCTCGGTCGTCGGGGCTGCGGTCGCTGAACTGCCACCTGCCCCTGCGTTTGCCGGTCTTCAGGTCGTAGACGCGCAGGGTGGCGTCGACGTGCGTGGTGACGGCGACCGGCTTTCCGCCGAGGACGGCGTAGGCGACGTGCTCGATGCCGCCGATCTCGCCGGTGGGGATCGTCCTGGTGACGGTGGCCGTCTCGAGGTCCCAGACGCGCAGTTTCTCCGCGCCGTCGCCGGTGACGGCGATCCCCGGCCCGAAGGCCACGTCGTCGGCGCCCTGCCAGTGGACGGTGTTCTGGGGGCCGACGGGCTTGCCGGTGAGCGGGTTCCAGAACCGTACGGTGCCGTACAGGTCCTTGAGGCCGTCGTAGTTCTGCGAGACCGCGGTGGTGAGCGTCATCCAGAAGACGGGGGCGGAGGCGCGGTGGGTGGCGCTGTTCGCGCCCGTGCCCAGGTCCCAGATGCGGATGCGGCCGTCGGCGTGGGCCGAGGCGAGCGTGGTCCTGTCGGCGGCCAGCGCGGTCACGGGGGAGCCCTTGGCGAGGAGGCGTTTCCTCAGCTCTCCTGTCGTCAGGTCCCAGATGGCCAGGGCGCCTCTGCTCGAACCGGTGATCGCCAGAAGGCCCGAGAGGGCCAGCTTGTAGGTGGCCTCGCCACCCAGGTCGATCAGCTCACCGACCGGATCGCCGAACTCGTGGGTGGGGGAGGGGGTTGGGGTGGCCTTGCTGATCGCGGTAGGGGTCGGTTTTTCCGGATTTTTCGTTTCCTTTGTGCGGAGTACGGCGAAGGCCGAGGCGCCCGCCACCGCGGCGGCAGCCGTACCCAGGATGAGGACCCGCCGGTTGACTCGCCTGCGTCCGCCGGGAATCGTGCGCTCCGCCTCGCCGCCGGTCAGGCGGTCCAGGAGCTGCGCCGCCGTCGGGCGGGCCGCTGGGTCCTTGGCCAGGCACGCGGCGATCGGCTCGACCCACGCGCCAGGCAGCCCGCGCAGGTCGGGCTCGCCGCTCAGGACGCTGTGTAAGAGCGCGGGCACCGTACCCGCCGTGAAGGCCGGATGCCCCGTCGCCGCGAACACCATCGTGCCCGCCCAGCTGAACACGTCGGACGCGGGCCCCACCGGCTGCCCGCCGGCCTGCTCCGGCGACATGTAAGCGGGCGTGCCCAGCGAAGCCGACGTGGCCGTGCCCGTGGCGTCCAGCGCCTTGGCGATGCCGAAGTCGATGACGACCGGACCCTCCCGGCCCATCAGCACGTTGCCCGGCTTGAAGTCGCGGTGCACGATGCCCGCCCGGTGGATCGCCGCCAGCGCGGTCAGCGTCGCGATCGCGAGGCGGTCGAGGCCGCCGCCCGCGCGCGGACCCTGGGTCTGCACCAGGGCGGCGAGGGTTTCGCCTTCGACGAACTCGCTCACCAGGTAGGGCTGGTCGTGGAAGACTCCTACGTCCAGGACGCTCGCCGTACAGAAGAGGGCGACCCTGCGGGCGGCCTCCGCCTCGGCCACGAACCGGCGGTGCGCGCGCGGATCGTCGGCCAGGCGGGCGTGCAGGAGCTTGACCGCCACCTTGCGGCCGTCGGGCGCGACCCCCTGGTAGACCGTGCCCTGCCCGCCGGTGCCCAGGGCTCCGGTGAGGCGGTAGTGGCTGATCTGCGGGGGTTCTCCCGGCCGCAGGGGGCGCATCAGTCGATGACCTCCGCGCGCAGCTGCGGGAAGACCTTGGAGACCTTGCCCAGGAGGTAGTCGCCGTAGGTGCCGGTGAAGGCGCGCAGGTCCTGGCCGTCCCAGCGCTCCCTGCCGCCTTCCGAGTACGGCAGGGCGGGCACCTCGTCGTGCCAGCCGGGGTCGAAGAAGAACGGGAAGCTCAGCCGTTCGTTGCCGCTGAGGTTGCGCACCCGGTGGGGCGTGGAGCGGTAGAGGCCGCCGGTGAGCTTGTCGAGCATGTCGCCGATGTTGCAGACGAACGTGCCCTCGATCGGCGGCGCGTCGATCCAGCCGTCCTTGGTGTGGACCTGCAGGCCGCCGTTGCCGTCCTGGAGGAGGAGGGTGAGCAGGCCGTAGTCGGTGTGCTCGCCGACGCCCCAGCCGTCGTCGTCCGGAGGCGCGGGCGGGTAGTGGAAGATCCGGAACAGGATCGTCGGATCCTTGGTGTAGCTGTCGGCGAAGTAGCCTTCGTCGAGCCCGAGACTGAGGGCGATCTTTCGCATGATTCGCTGGGCGACCGCCGCCATCAGGTCCAGATATTTCAGGACAGCGGTCTTGAGCTCGGGCACTTCCTCGGGGAACAGGTTGGGCCCGTGCAGCGGCAGGTCGCTCGGCGGCCCTTCCGCGCCGAAGTAGACGCCTTCCTTGAGGTCGGGCCTGCCCGAGGTGAGCTCGCCGCCCACCGGGAAGAACCCGCGCCAGGCGCGGCCGCCGCGCTCCATGGAGATCGCGTTCTTCCGCTCCAGCGGCAGCTCGAAGAACGCCCTGGCGGCCGTGTCGAGCTCGGTGATCAGCTCTGATGGCACGCCGTGGCCGCTGACGTAGAAGAACCCGCTGTCGCGGCAGGCCCTCCCGATCGCCTCGTGGCTGTCGGCTGCGGCTATATCGATCACCGGCAATTCGCTCACGGGCCCATTGTTCCGCATATCTGGCGATTAGCATCGAAATCCAGGGACCCCTGGAGGCCAGATGCGCTTCTTCTCTCGACCCTCACGACCCGTCCGGTCAGTGGACGCGGGTGAGGTCACCCGCATCGCTCCCGCCGTTTCCTACGACGGCGACCTCTACCACCTGCCCGACTGGACGGCCCGCCGTACGGCGGAGCGCGACCTGGGCCGTGCGCACGCCAGTGAGGGGCACATCGACACCCTCACCCTCGAGACGGGCAGCGTGCCACGCTTCCACGAGCTGGAGGACGAACGGCTGGCAGAACTGGCCCAGATCGACGACGCGACCGCCAGGGAGACGTCGCGGGCGCGGGCCGAGTTCGAATCCCAGAAGATCAAGCTGGCCGAGTCGCAACGAGCCTTCGCCGAGGCACGCAAGACACTGGACGACTCGCAGCGCCGGGTCACGGAGCTGGAGCTCCCCTCCAAACGCCCCGGCGACGGCCGTCCCAGCTCGATAGCCCTGTCCGGCAGCCGGTGGCCGTTGGTCCGCAGATGGCTCCCGGCGGCGTTGCTGTTGCTCCTGCTGCTGATCGTCGAGGTCCCGATCCTTTACCAGGTGATCCTGAACTGGGGCGACAGCATCTACATGACCGCCCTGCTGGCGGCGGGAGCAGCCCTGATCATGCTGGTGGCTCCCCACATGTACGGCAGGGCATTTCGCGGATGGCAGGAACACGGCGGTTCGGCCCGCGGCCGAGTATTGCTGATCCTGGTAGCCCTGGTGTGGCTGGGCTTGATCGTCGCGGTGGCAGTGTTGCGCCGAGACGCCCTGGTGAAGCCCTTGGTAGTGGACGGCCAGGCCATAGGCCCCACCTCGTCCGGCGTGGGCCAGCTCCCCACGATGGTGTTGTTGCTGGCCCTGCTGATCGCCACCGCCCTGATCGCCGCCGACCTGGGCCGACGCATGCACAACCCCAACGACCGCCGCCTCCGCGAACTGCGCGCGAAGAGGGACCAGGACCAGGAGACGTGTGCGCGTGCCCAGGGGGTGTACCAGCAGGACGCGGCGTATGCGGAGAGCGTCGCCCAGTACGCCCAGTCGGGCGAACGGCGGCGGGCGAGCTTGGTGAGGCAGGTGGACAACGGCTTCGACAGCCTGGCCACGGCGTATTTGGGCGGCGTAGTGGAAGGATTGCACGACCCGGAGGCGGCGAGCTGGGCAGAACGCATCCTCAGAGGCCGCCGAGTCCGCTGACCCCGCACCACGACCCACCGCGATGCCGCCCAGCCGCTCACCCTTGGCTGCCAGCGGCAGGCTCTGGCGACGTCCCTCCGTGACTGCGGCAGCGGACGGACCCTTGCCTGAGCACTCCCGCACGACCCTCACCGACCAACGACGGCCCATGGCCTGTTCGCGGTCGGGCTTCATGGGGAAGGTGGGTCCCCGCCCTCAGCAGATCCACAGATCTCAGGCGTCGCTTCTCGTCATCCTGCGCGACGCTGCGATCTGAAGCTCTTCTTCCCACACTGACGGCAACTGCCAGAGGTCGTCAGCCACAGCAGGACCAGGGGCGGGAGGTGGGGGTGACCCCGTGCAGAGGGATGGCACGGGGTCACCGCTCGTTGGAGGGTTAGGGCTTGGTGTAGCCGCCCGTGTAGGCGCCGGAGCCGCTATACGCGTGCACCCGCACCCGGTAAGTCCCCGCCGTCCCGTTGTACGTCAGTGACTCGTCCGGCCCCGACCCATTGCTGCTCGCCACAGTCGTCCACCCGAAGATGCCCTGCTTCTGCAGATACAGGTCGAAGTCCACCCCGGTAGGCCCGTCCAGGCATGCCCGGTGTGTCCCCGCCACCGCCGTGTAACCCGTGCTGCTGGGGTAGTACACGTTCTGGCCGCTGGTCAGGGAGCCGCTGATCGGGGTCTGGTAGCCGGTGCAGTTCCCCGGCGTCGTCCCGACGGTGATGTTCTTGCTGGTGGAGTTCGTGGCTCCGCCGTTGTCGGTCACGGTCAACGTGACCGTGTACGTCCCCGCGGCCGCGTAGGTGTGCGACACGGTCGCGCCGCTGCCGGAGGTGCTGTCGCCGAAGGTCCACGCGTACGACGCGATCGACCCGTCGGGGTCGGTCGAACCGGACCCGTTGAACGAGCACACCCGGGTCGTGTTGTCGCACGACTGCGTGAAGCTCGCCACCGGCGGCTGGTTGCCACCCGTGGTCGGCGGATACTGCGTGGCGTCGTGCACGTCGAGCAGCGGTTCCTTGACCCCGTCCGTGGAGTCGTCGGTCCAGTTGGAGTTGCCCGTCGCCTTCAGCTTGTCCCGTACGGCCAGCGCACCCGTCCGGTTGGTGGGCTTGTTGGTGCCGCTGGTCAGGACCGCCGCCGCGCCCGCGACGTGCGGGCTGGCCATGGACGTGCCGCTGATGGTGTTGTAGCCGCCGTTCATCCACGTGGAGTAGATGCACGTGCCGGGCGCCGCGACCTCGACGGTGGTGCCGAAGTTGGAGTACCAGGCGAGCGTGTCGTCGGTGTCCGTGGCTCCGTCCGTACGGCAGGGCACGGTGATGTTACCGACCAGCCCACCGGGCAGCCCGTCGAAGTCGGTCAGCGCCGAGACCGTCACCACGTCGGGGTGGTTGGCGGGGAAGAAGCCGGAGGCGTTGGCCGAGCTGTTGCCCGCTGCCACGACCACGACGACGCCCGCGTTGGTGGCGTTGGTGATGGCGTTGCTGATCGCGGAGCTGCTGCAGCCCTGGCAGCCGAGGCTCATGTTGATGACCTCGATGGTGCTGGCCCTGGCCACGACCCAGTCGATGCCGGCCGCGATGGCGGACAGCGTTCCGGAACCCGCCGAGTTGAGCACCTTGACGGCGTGGATCCTGGCGCCGGGGGCGACGCCGACGGCGCCGATGGCGTTGTCGATGGCGCCGATGGTGCCCGCGACGTGGCTGCCGTGGCCGTTGTCGTCGTCACCGGTGCCCGAGCAGGAGCCGCTGGTGCAGTTGGTGCTCGCCACCACGTTCAGGTCGGGGTGGTCGAGGTCGACACCGGTGTCGACGACCGCTGCGTCCACGTTGATGCGGACGTCGTCGACGCCGTCGATGTCGAGGTTGATGTTCTGGTCGGCGTAGATGCGCTTGATGCCGCTGGGGACGGTCTGGGCGAAGGCGTGCACCTCCTGGTCGGGTTCGACGGTGAGGACACCCGCCTCACCGGCCAGCTTGGCTGCCTCCGCCGGGCTGAGCAGGGCCGTGTAGCCCCTGAACGCATACCGGTAGGTGCCCACCAGCACGCCGTTGTGCTCCGCGACCTGCTGCTGCGCCTGGCTCGCCACCTGCGCCCGAGTGACGTTGGCGAGCTGGACGATGTAGCGCTGCTGGTCGGCGGTGCTGACGGATGTGGCCTCCGCGGCGATGGCCCAGCTGGACATTGCCAGGCATAGGCCGGAGGCCAGGGCTAAGACGGTCGAGGTTCGACGCATGGAAACGCCTTTCTCGAGGGGGGTGACATGAGCTGTGCTCATGCGGTCTGCCCGCAACATCGCATATGACAGCAAGTCGGGCAATACTGAAAAATCTGTCATAGATCACCAGGCGTAATCCATTTGTCCGGTTCGCCGGCCGTATCCGAAGATCAGGTATGACAGTCACCAGGGAGTTGCTCGCCTACTACGAGCAGGACATCGAGCACACGCGGCTCAGCGAGGGGCGTAACAGGCTGGAGTTCTGGCGCACCCAGGACGTCCTGCGCAGAACCCTCCCACCGGCGCCCGCGCGCGTGCTCGACGTCGGCGGCGGCACGGGCGCGCACGCCGCCTGGCTGGTCGCCGACGGCTACGAGGTCGAGCTGCTCGACCCCGTCCCGCTGCACGTCGAGCGGGCAGCCGAGCTGGACGGCGTGACCGCGCGGCTGGGCGACGCCCGCAGCCTGCCGGTCCGTGACGCGAGCTTCGACGCCGTGCTCATGCTCGGCCCGCTCTACCACCTGGCCGAGCGGGCCGACCGCGTGCTGGCGCTGTCCGAGGCCAGGCGGGCCGTACGGCAGGGCGGCTACGTGGCCGCCGCGACCATCAACCGCTACGCGGGCCTGCACGACACCTTCTACACCGGTTCCTACCTGCGCGAGCCAGAGCGGCGAGCCGTACACACCTCTGTCGCCGACGGGGTCATGCTGTCGCCGAAGCGGGGGTTCACCGCCTACTTCCACGACCCTGACGAGGTGCCCGGCGAGTTCGCCGACGCCGGGTTCCCCTCGGTCACGCGGTACGGCCTGGAGGGCGCGTTCTGGCTCTACGGCGACGTCGGCGACTGGCTCGACGACCCTGAGCGCCGCTCGCTCATGCTCGACGCGCAGCGCTCCATGGAGTCCGTGCCGTCCCTGCTCGGGATCAGCGGCCACCTGCTCACGGTCGCCCGTTAGAGCAGGTCCGCCGTGGTCGCGCCCGCGGCGGTGAGCGCCTCGTGCCAGAAGCTCTCCAGCAACGGGAACCGGTCGGGGTCCGAGCCCTTCTTGCGCAGGAACCCGTGCACCACGACCGTGTAGCCGGTCAGGTCGGGGAGCAGGTGGCTGCCGACCAGCTCCTGGATCTTCTGCTTCCTGGCGCCCTCGGACAGGTCGAGCTTGTTCACGTCGAGGTCGCCGCGGTTGTTGATGAGGTCGCTGAACACGATGATCTGGTGCGGCTGGCCGGGATGGCGCTGGGCGCTCATCTGCTTGACCACGTACCGCAGCGCGCCGAGCACGTCGGAGCCCTTGCCCTCGGTCGGGCAGTCGAACAGCTGCAACGCCCTCGGCAGGATCTGCGTGATGCGATGCGCCCTGATCTTGTCGCCGACGACCGGGTTGTCGTTGGGGTTCTCCGCCTGCGTCGCGGCGACGGGCACCGGCTCCTGGCGGCACGGGCTGCTCTCCGACGTGCCGGTCACGGCGGCGAACGCCATCCAGTCGCAGCCGTCGGCGAAGGCGGGCAGCTTCTCCTGCACGTCGGTGCGGGAGGTGGCCGGTTCCGCGTAGGAGGTGGAGTCGACCACCGTCCCGCACACCGCCCTGGCCTCGCTGCCGCACCCGGCCACCAGGGCGCACACCCCCAGCAGCACGACCGCCAGCGCTCCGCGTAACCCCGTCATCGTTCCCCCCGCTCGCCGCCTACTCCCCGTCACGCGACCCGGCCACCCACCCGCCGGCCCGCCCGTTCCCCGCCTGCTCGCCGTTCTTCCAGGGCCCGTCCTCGAAATCATCCGGTCTGACGAGGCGTTCCTCGGGCTGTTGCGCCCCGTCCTCACCCGAGGCCGCCACCCGGGGGAGTTCCCTGCGCGCTGGCTCGTCCAGCTCGGGTACGGCATGCCGCCCGGCGCTCCACGCCTCGATGCGGAGGTCGGCGTCGCCGAGCAACCGCCCGAAGCTCTCCCGCCCCGCGATGGCCGCCGGGCTGTCCATGGTGGAGTCCATCGCCACCACCTCGCCCTTCCACAGCGCCACGATCTCCTCCCGGCGCGGATGGGCCTGCATCACCCCGGCACGGTAGGCGGCGATGCGTTGCTCGGCCCGCGCGTGGATCGCGTCGACCGCGTGGTTGCGCCCGACCAGCACGCTGTCCCACTCCTGCTTCAGCCGGTCGATCCTGGCCCTGGCCCGCAGCACCGCGTCCCCGGCCGCGCGCGACGCCTCCCGCCGCTCCTTGGCCGCCCGCCGCCGCCGCGACTCCCCGATGGAGATGAACGCGTCCCCCTCGGACTCCTCGGAGGGGGGTACGGCAGGCAGCGCGAACAGCTCGGGACGCGACGTCTCGCGCGTGATGACCTCGTGCGCGCCGCCGGCCTCCCTGGCCAGTTCGGTGCGCGTCTCTTCAAGCTGCTGGTCCAGGAGCGCGATCCGCTCCTTGGCCCACGCCCGTACCGCGCTCACGTAGGCGGGCTGCACGTCCGGATCGGTGAACTCGCCCAGCGCGTGGCTGCGAGCGTCGCGCACGCCCTGCCGGTGCGCCTCCCGCAGCTCGCGCTCGCGGTCGGCGAGGGGGTCGCCGTCCCCCCGCCTGAACAGGCGTGACCAGAGCCCCATCCGCGTCTCCCGGCTCTGCCGGAACGATCCCGGCCCGAGTGTCCCTGACCACCCAGCCTAATCTCTCGCTTTGCCGCTATAGCGCGAAAAAATCACCCATAACGAATGCGCGTAGCGGTGCCCGACCCTGTGCGCCCGCTGACCGTAACCCTGGACAGACCCCAGCCCCGTACGGCGGGAGGCGCATCTCCCGGCCCCGCCGTACCCCCAAAGAGACGGAAAGACCCCCGCACAGACCAGCCGTGCGGGGGTGAATCCAGAAAAATCAGCCCTTGTCGGCGTCGCCGGTGGCCTGCTCCATCGCGTCCTCAGGAGAAGCCTCCAGGTCCTGCTCGGCGTCCGCGCCCGCCTGGGCCGACGCCTTGTCCAGCCGCACCCAGGACGTCACGCTCTCCACCGCGAACAGCACCAGCAGGTACCCCGTGAGCACGATCAGCACCGGCGTCAGCCACCCCACCGCGGCCGCGGCCCCGATGATCAGCAGCCGCAGCTCCCACCCGAGCCCCGCGTGGAACACCCACGCCGGCGGCCAGATGCTCTGCCGCGTCCGGTAGACCGTGTCATACGTGTGGTAACCCACCACGTAGAGCAGCACGAACAGCAGCCACTTGGGCGCGTCGGCCGCCAGCCCGGTCAGGATGACGACCACGAACTCGGTGCCGCGCAGCAGCGGCGGCGTCAGCCAGTCGAACCGCCCCAGGTGGTCGCGCGAGGCCGTCGGCAGCACCAGCACGACCATGATCAGCGCGGGCACCAGCAACATGAAGCCGCGCTCGGGCAGCCCGATCAGCGACACCGCGATGACGCCCGCCAGGGCGAGCAGCGTGGTCGGCACCGGCGGCAGGCCGAAGCCCAGCTTCGGCGCCAGCGCGTGCACCAGCGGGCCGTCGTCGCGGTAGGCGAGCAGGCGGGCGGTCTGGATGCGCCGGCGCTCCTCGTCGGGGTCCGGCGCCGGGGTCGAGAGATCCTGCGGTTGTGTGATCATGATGCGAGCGACCTCATGAGACGTCCGGCGAGGGTGTAGCAGGCGGCGACGGAGCCCCAGATCACCATCGTGAGGAAGGTGACCTGAGCGTCGAAGAAGGCGGCGGTGATCGCGATGACCGCGAACCGCTCGCCGATGGGGAACACGACCATCTTGCGCGCCCAGTGGACGGCGCGGTAGCGGCCGGCCCTGGTCCACATGCGCAGCACGCCGCGGATGCCGGTGCTGCGCTCGATCTTGCGCTTCTCCAGCGCCTTGCGCAGCCCCACGTCGGAGGGCGCGTCGAGCGGCGTGGTCGGCAGCGGGGACGGCGGCTTGCGCCGGTTGGAGATGCCGAAGGAGAAGTCGAGCAGGTGGCGCACCGACTGCAGGGACAGCGCGACGAGCGCCAGGATCCAGATGTCGTCGGAGTGCCCGGACACCACGTAGCCGACCGCGAGCCCGGCGAAGACCACGTACTCCTTGAACCGGTCGAACGTCGCGTCCAGCCAGGCGCCGAGCACGCCGAACTTGCGCGCGTAGCGGGCGACCTGCCCGTCGACGCAGTCGAAGACGAACGCGAAGTAGATCAG
Source organism: Nonomuraea sp. NPDC050556 (assembly GCF_044457355.1). Taxonomy (NCBI): domain Bacteria; kingdom Bacillati; phylum Actinomycetota; class Actinomycetes; order Streptosporangiales; family Streptosporangiaceae; genus Nonomuraea; species Nonomuraea sp. NPDC050556. Next base: position 78,167 of record NZ_JBITGU010000008.1, read on the forward strand.
CACGCCGCCCGCGACCATCCAGACCCGCTCGCCGGTGGCGAAACAGGCGGCGGCCGCCACGCCGAGCGCGATCGAGATCAGCGTCACCTGGTTGGGGGTGAGGCCGCGGTGCGCCGCCCAGCGGGCGATGAAGCGGGAGTAGGTGCTGACGAAGTAGGTGGTGAAGAAGCCGTCGGCGCCCTTGACCGCGTTGTTGAGCCTGGCGCGGTCCTCGTCCATGCCGGAGATCTCGGCGCCGGCCTCGTTGGCCTCCTCCTGCGTGGTGACCCGGCGGTAGAACAGGTCGCGCCGGCCGCGGATGCCGACCGACACGCCCTTGCGCACCAGGCCGAACACGACGAGCTGGACCAGGTCGTCCTCCTGGCCGAACAGGTGGGTCAGCTCGGCCAGCTCGCGGCAGGTCTCGGCCAGCACGGGCAGGTGCTTGGCCTGCAGGTGCAGCGGGCCGAGCAGCACCGTGTTGGGCCTGGTGACCGCGAGCTGCGCGGTGCCGACCGAGATCACGCGGGACTTGCCCGCGCGGACGCGCACCAGCAGGCCTTCGAGGGTGCGCTCGCCGATCTCCGGCTCCGCCTCCTCGATCGGGACGGGCTCGTCGTCGGGGGCGTCCTCGGGCCGTGGCTCCTTGGCGACGAGCGCCAGCGCGGCGCGCTTGGCCTTGGTGATCTGGTAGATCAGCTCGTCGTGCACGATCGAGTTGTCCGGCAGGAGGAGGAGGTTGTCGGTCGTCGACTCGGCCACTTCGGCGAGGGCGCGAAGGGCGGCGGCGGTGTCTCCTGGCTCGATCGCGGCAGGCTGCGGATCCAGGGAGAGGATCTGGCTGCGCAGGCGCTCGCCCACGGTGGGGGTACCGGGCAGCGCGGCCAGCCTGAGGCCGGTCGGAGCGGTGTCGGGGCCGGGCGAGGAGCCCAGCAGGACCACGCGGGTCATGTCTCCCTTTCAAGGCTGTTGCGGGGGGTTGTACAGCGGGTGAAGCGGGGGTAGACGTCAAAGTCTAGTGAGCCTTGAGTAAAGCCCGTCCACCCGGCGGAGGTCCGTAGACTAGGGCGGTGAGTCTCTATCGTGACGAGGGTGTTGTTCTGCGTACGCAGAAGCTCGGCGAAGCCGACCGCATCGTCACTATTCTCACGAAACGCACAGGAAAGGTGCGCGGTGTCGCAAAAGGTGTGCGGCGCACCACTTCCCGCTTCGGCGCCCGCCTCGAACCCTTCACCCACGTCGACCTGCAGCTCCACGTCGGCCGCACCCTCGACGTGATCACCCAGGCCGAGACCATCAGGCCGTACGGCGAGGCCCTGGCGATCGACTACCCCCGCTACACCGCGGGCACGGCGATGCTCGAAACGGCCGACCGCCTCACCCAGGGCGAGAAGGAGCCGGCGCTACGCCACTTCCTGCTGCTGGTCGGCGGGCTCCGCACGCTGGCCGAGGCGACCCACGAGGCCAGGCTGGTGCTCGACGCCTACTTCCTGCGCTCGCTCGCCGTGGCCGGATACGCCCCTGCGCTCGACGCGTGCGCCCGCTGCCAGGCTCCGGCGGTCAGGGCGTTCGCGATCGTGGCCGGCGGCGTGGTGTGCGGTGCGTGCAGACCGGCCGGCTCCGCCGTACCGGCAGGGGAGACGATCGCGCTCATGACGGCGCTGCTGCGCGGCGACTGGACGTCGGCCGACGCGTCGGAGGGGCGCCACCGCAGCGAGTGCAGCGGGCTGGTCGCCGCCTACCTGCAATGGCACCTCGAACACGGAATACGCTCTCTCAAACACGTCGAAAGGGAGCCAATAGCGTGAGCGTCCGTCCCCCAGCGCCCCACCCCTCAGGAGCCATCCCGCCTTCCATCCCGCGCGAGTTCGTGCCCAGGCACGTCGCGATCGTGATGGACGGCAACGGCCGCTGGGCCAAGCAGCGCGGCCTGCCGCGCACCGAGGGGCACAAGGCGGGCGAGGCCTCGCTGTTCGACGTCATCGAGGGCGCGATCGAGCTCGGCATCCCCTACCTCAGCGCCTACGCCTTCTCCACGGAGAACTGGCGGCGCTCGCCCGACGAGGTCCGCTTCCTCATGGGCTTCAACCGCGACGTCATCAGGCGGCGCCGCGACGAGCTCAACGCGATGGGCGTCCGCGTGCGGTGGGCGGGCAAGCCGGGGCGGCTGTGGAAGAGCGTCATCTCCGAGCTGCAGACGGCTGAGGAGATGACGCGGGGGAACAGCACGCTGACGCTGCAGTTCTGCGTCAACTACGGCGGCCAGGCCGAGATCGTCGACGCGGCGGTGAAGCTGGCCGCCGACATCGCGTCAGGCCGGGTCAATCCCGGCAAGGTCAACGAGAAGGTCTTCTCCCGCTACCTCCACGTGCCCGAGGTCCCGGCGGTCGACCTGTTCCTGCGCTCGTCGGGGGAGCAGCGCTTCTCCAACTACCTGCTGTGGCAGTCGGCCTATGCCGAGATGGTGTTCCTCGACCGGCTCTGGCCCGACTTCGACCGCCGCGACCTGTGGGAGGCGTGCGAGATCTACGCCAAGCGCGACCGCCGGTACGGCGGAGCCGTACCGAACCAGGTCACGTGAAGCTCTTCCATCCGGTGCACTTCCAGCGGCCCGAGTAGACGCAGCCGCGGAAGCTGCGCCCGCCCCACTGGTCCACGGCCCAGGTCTGGGCGCGACCCCACCTGTCGGGCTTGGCGTAGCACCCGTGCCAGGTCCGGCCCCCGGTGTCGGACCAGTCGAGGGTGATCTTCTCGCCGCGCTTGAGCCTGGCCGTGGAGTAGTAGATCTTCCTGCCCTTGTAGGGGCGGTCCTTCGACATCCACAGGTTGACGAACCCGCTGCCGACCTCGGCGTACCCGATCTGCTTCTCCCCGCCTGCGATCTCCAGGTTGATCTTGGGGCCGCAGCTGTGGTCGATGACCCCGGATCCCGCCGCCGTGGCGTTCGCCGGGCTCATCGGCATGACCAGCGTCGCGAGCCCTGCCGCGACGACGAGTGCCTTCCGCATGTTTCCTCCCTGTCCTGAACCTGTGGGGAGATCATGCGGCGGGCGGTGTTGAGTCCGTGTTGAGTCCGCGTCTACAGGCAGCGCAGCTTCCACCACGTGCCGTAGGCCTTGGCGATCGGGCGGTCCTGGCCCTGGAACCGGATGAAGACCCGGTAGCTGGTGCCGCAGGTGAGCGAGATCAGGCGGGACCACGCCACGGGGCGCAGGGACCAGTCGCTCCCGCCCTGCGTGCCCGCGCCGGGGTGACCGTACCGGAGGAGCTGGCAGGAGTGGATCTTCATGTAGACGGGTGCGTTGTTGATGGCGCACCAGGCGTAGGCGCGCCCGCGGTTGTTGCCGGCGATCGTGAGATCGAGCTGGTAACCGTACGCGTAGCGGTACACGTCCCGGTGCAGGACGGGCCCCGCGGCCTGCGCGGGGGCGGCGAAGAGCGTGGCCGCTGACACGATGAGCGCGCAGACGAGCGCGCATACCCTGCCTGCCATCTGTCGTCTCCTTGCTCGGGATGAACTCGGACACTGCTAGCTGGCCACGCGGGAATCGCTCTTGTCATCGCCTCCGGCCTGCGCATAAATAGCAACAACAACCGCAACAACGCGGAGCAGCCGATGGGGCGAGGCGGACGTAAGGATCAGCCGATCGACCGGGAGGCGGGGCCCGTCGCGGAGTTCGTCGACGACCTGCGCCGCCTGCGGGGCGAGCTGTCCCTGCAGGAGGTCGGGCGGCGCATGCGCTACCACTCCAGCACGATCTCCCGCCGGCTCAACCCGGGGGAGCTGCCGCCGCTGGACTTCGTCCGCTCCTACGTGGCGGCGTGCGAGGCGGACCCTGCCGCGTGGGAGGCGCGCTGGCGCGAGCTCGCCCAGGAGCCTCCGCAGGAGAGCGGGCCACGGCAACGGCTGCGTCCCCTGCTCGCGGCCGGGATCGCCGTGCTCGTCCTGGCCGCCGGAGGGGTCTTCCTCCTGCGTGACACCGGCCCGCCGGACGCCACTTCCGCGTCCGGGCCACCGCCGGTCGTCCCGGCCAACGGGTTCCCCTGGCAGGTCAAGAACATGTACAAGCAGGTGACCTCGCGCGAGTGGACCCAGCAGGCCGACGGCGACCTAGAGGTCTGGGCGAACCTCACCTGCCCGGTGGGCACCACGGAGTACTGGATCGCGCTGCGCCCCGGCGGCTCCTCGGCGAGGTACAGCTGCAACGCCTGGCAGATGCACCGGTGGTCAGGCCTGCGCGCGGGGCGCTACAACTTCGAGCTCTGGAAGGACAACGACGGCCGCGCGGTGACGGGCACCGGCGCGGTCCGCTCCACCTCGCCGATCATCCAGCACCAGAAGGCGTCACCCCTCTGAGTCAGGCCCTGCGCCGCGCCCTGTAGGCGGCCACGTGCATCCGGTTTCCACACGTACGGCTGTCGCAGTAGACGCGCGAGCGGTTGCGCGACTCGTCGAAGAACACCCGGTCGCAGTCGGGGGCCGAGCAGGTGCGCAGCCGTTCGAACTCGCCGTCGACCAGCAGGTGCGCCAGCGCCACCCCGCAGTCGGCGGCCAGGTGCTCGGTCAGCGACGACCCGGGCGCGAAGTAGTGGACGTGCAGCGGGTGCCCGTCGTGCTCGGTCAGCCGCGGCGTGATGCGCGTCTCGGCCAGCAGCAGGTTGAGCTGGCGCACCGCGGCGGGCTGGTCGGTCGCGGTGAACACCCGGTGGAAGGCCTCGCGCAGCAGCCTGACCTGCCCGAGGTCGCGGGCGGTGAGGTCGCCGATGCCACTGACCTGTCGGGAGTCCACGAACTCCTGCAACTCGGCCAGATCGCCCAGCCCGTCGTCGCCGCCCGTGGAGGGAGAGGTGTTGATCAGCTCGACGACGGTGGCGAGCGAATACACCATGTCATGCCCAAAAGGCATATTGACTCCTGTCAAAGCCCGGCTCTAGCGTGTAAGGAGCGTATCTCTCTTACGAGCCTTCGGGGGCACCTCCATGAGTCCACACCGTCGTATCGTGCTGATCGCGGTGGCGGGGGCTCTGATCATCTCCACGTCGGCGCCGTTGGTGCGGCTGTCCGGGGTTTCCCCGGCTACGTCGGCGTTCTTCCGCTGCCTCTACGCGGTGCCGCCGCTGCTCGCCATGGCGATCGCGGAGCGGCGCAGGCACGGGCCGCTGCCCGCCCGACCGCGCAACCTGGCCTGGGTGGCCGGGGTGCTGTTCGCGCTCGACCTGCTGTTCTGGCACCACGCCATCTCCTACGTCGGCGCCGGGCTGGCCACCGTGCTGGGCAACCTTCAGGTGTTCCTGGTGGCGTTCGGGGCGTGGCTGGTGTTCAAGGAGCGGCCGACGCGCAACCTCATGATCGCCACCCCGGTGGTCTTCTGCGGCGTCGTGCTCATCTCCGGGCTGTTCGACAGCGCGGCCTACGGGGCGAACCCGCTGCTCGGGGTGGTGTTCGGGCTGGCCACCTCGATCGCCTACGCCGCCTACCTGCTCCTGGTGAAGGGCGGTTCCGGCGGGCCTGGCCGTACGGGCGGGTTGCTCGCGCACTCCACGGCCGTGGCCGCGCTGGTCATCGCGGTGCTGAGCCCGTTCTCCGGCGGCGCCGACTTCGTGCCGACCTGGCCGGCGCACGGGTGGCTGCTGCTGCTCGCGCTCGGCCCGCAGGTGCTGGGCTGGACGCTGATCACCTACACGCTGCCCAGGCAGCCCGCCGCGCTGATCTCGCTGCTCCTGCTCGTCCAGCCGATGACGACCATGACGATCTCCGCGATCATCCTGTCGGAGCGCCCCTCCGCGCTGCAGCTGGCCGGGTGCGCGGTGATCGTCCTCGGGGTCCTGTACGGATCACGCTCTGGGGGAGGTGGTCGAGCACGAGGCACACGTGCCGAAGACCTCGACCGTGTGGGTGATCTCGGTAAAGCCGTGCTCTGAGCCCACGGCCTCGGCCCAGCGCTCGACCGCGGGCCCCGCCACCTCGGCCGTGCGCCCGCACCTGCGGCACACCAGGTGATGGTGATGGTCGTCGCTGGCGCAGGCACGGTAGACGGACTCGCCGTCGTCGGTGCGCAGGACGTCGACCTTGCCGCCGTCGGCCAGCGCCTGGAGCGCCCGGTAGACGGTGGTCAGCCCGATCTTGGCGCCGTCGGTGCGCAGCTGGGCGTAGACGTCCTGCGCGCTACGGAAACCGTCGTTCCTGCGCAGGATGTCGTGCACGGCGTCCCTGCGACTGGTCATACTGTCTCCTCGGGTCTGCTTCGCCGTACGAATTTACCGACTGTGAGAGCCAGGACGAAGCCGGCGAGCGCGAGAAGGACGATGGAGGCTCCAGGCGCCACCTTGGGCGACACGGTCGACACCAGCAGCCCGCCGACGGCCGCCACGACGCCGAAGACCATGGCCAGTCCCATCGTGGCACGGAAGCCGCGCGTCAGTTGCTGACTCGTCGCGACCGGGATGACCATCAGCGCGCTGACCAGCAGCAGGCCCACCACGCGCATGGCGATGACCACGGTCAGCGCGGCCGTGACCGCGATCAGCAGGCTGAGGAAGCGCACCGGCAGCCCGCTGGCCTTGGCGACCTCCTCGTCCTGGCAGAGCACGAACAGCTCGCGGCCGAAGATCGCCACCACGGCGATGACGGCCACGGCGAGCGCGCCGATGATCCAGATGTCCTGCCTGGTGACGCTGGCGATCGCGCCGAACAGGTAGGAGTTGAGCTTGGCGTTGCTGCCGCCAGGCGCGATGCCCATGAGCATGACGCCGCCCGCGATGCCGCCGTAGAACAGCAGCGCCAGCGCGACGTCGCCGCTCGTCCTGCCGCGCGCCCTGACCAGCTCGATCGCGATCGCGCCCGCCACGGACACCACCACGGCCGTCACCACGGGCGCCGTGCCGGTCAGGAACCCCAGCGCGACCCCCGTCAGGGCCACGTGCCCGATGCCGTCGCCGAGCAGGGACAACTTCCGCTGCACGATGAACGTGCCCACGGCCGGCGCGCACAGCCCCACCAGCAGGGCGGCGACCAGGGCGAGCTGGAAGAACTCGCGGCCCAGCAGATCGCTCATCGTTTCACCTGCAACCCGGTCAGCGGCCCGCCGACCACTTCTTCCTCGTGCGGGTGCACGTGCTCGTGCCCCGGTTTCGCGCACTCGCCCTCAGGCTGCGGCGGGCGCCCGTCGTGGTCGACGCGGCCGTCCCTGATGACGACGCCGCGGGTGATGACCGGCTCCAGCGGGCCAAGCTCGTGCGCCACCAGGACCACGGTCCTGCCGTCGCGCACCAGCGTGGTCAGCGTGTCCGCGAGCAGCGACTGGCTCTCCGCGTCGACGCCGGCCGTCGGCTCGTCCATGACGAACGTGTCCGGCTTCCCCGCCAGCGCGCGGGCGATGAGCACCCGCTGCTGCTGGCCGCCGGAGAGCGACTGCACGGGGTCCTTCGCCCGAGCCGCCAGCCCGACCGCCTCCAGCGCCTCGGCCGTCGCGGCCCTGTCTTCCTTCGTCGTACGGCGCAGCCTGCTCTGCCTGGCGATCCGCCCCGAGGCCACGACCTCCTGCACCGTGGCGGGAACGCCGCCGCCGACCGCCAGGCGCTGCGGCACGTAGCCGATGCGCCACCAGTCGCCGAACCTCGCGGGCTGCTCGCCGTACAGCAGGGTCTTGCCGCCGGACAGCGGGGTGAGGCCGAGCAGCGCCCGGACCAGCGTCGACTTGCCCGAGCCGTTGGCGCCCATGATCGCGACGACCTCGCCGGGGCAGACCGTCAGGTCGACGCCGCGCAGGATCGGACGGCGGTCCAGGGTCACCTGGCCGCCGATCATCTGGAAGACATTGCTCACGAGCATCCCAGCGCCGTTCTGATGGTCTTGAGATTCTGCCGCATCTCCGACAGGTAGTCGCCGTGCGCCGGCTTGCTCTCCAGCGGGTCGAGCACGGCCGTCCGCGCGCCCACCTCCTTGGCGAGCACCTCGGCGACCTTGGGGCTGACCAGGGACTCGGTGAAGATCGTGGTGACCCGCTCGCTCATCGCCAGCTTGGCGACCTCGGCGATGCGGGCGGGGGACGGCTCGGTCTCGGGGTCGAGGGTGATGCCGACCTGCTTGAGGTGGTAGCGGTCGGCGAGGTAGCCGAAGGCCTCGTGGCTGGTGACCATGGTCTTGGAGGAGCAGGAGCTCAGGCCCTTGGCCATCTCCTGGTCCAGGGTGGTGAGGGCCTTCGTGGTCTCGGCCGCGCGCTGCTCGTACGCCTGGGCGTGGTCGGGGTCGGCCGCGCCGAGACGCTTGCCGAGCTCGGTGGCGACGGTCGCCAGGCGGGCGGGGTCGAGCCACAGGTGCGGGTCGTAGGCGGCGTGCTCGTCGGGGGTCGTCGCCTGGAGGGTCTTGACGGCGGAGGCGGCGTCGAACGACTTGTCCTCCTGCTGCTGCCCGACGGCCTCGTCGACGGCGGGCTGGAGGCCCTTGATGTAGACGGTGAGGCTGGAGTCCTGGAGGGTGGCGACCTGCTGGGCGCTGAGCTCGATGTCGTGCGGCTCCACGCCGGGGGCGGTGAGTCCGGTGACCTTGATGTCAGGGCCGGCGACCTGCTCGGTGAGCCACTGGAGGGGGTAGAAGGCGGCGGTGACCTTGGGGGCGGCGTTGGCGGCGCCCGTGCCGCAGGCGGTGAGCGTGGTTCCAGCGAGCAGACCCGCAAGGGCAACCCGGACATGTCCTGACATCATGTGAGTCAGTATGCGGCAAAATGAAAACGGTTGTCAAAATCGCTCTCAGAAGGCTCCGAACCGGGTGGCGATCACCAGCACCAGGAACGTCACCATGACCACCCGCAGCAACTTTCCCCCGACGGAGAGGGACGGCCAGGACAGGTAGCCCAGCCAGGCCACGAAGAGGGCAACAGGAAGAACCGCCACCCCACCGAGCCAGCTCTGCACCGCGAACCCGGCGAGCAGCAGGACGACCATGACGGCGGGCGCGACCCAGCGGGGGACCTGCGTGAAGAGGTACGCCATGGGCGTGGCGCTGCGCTCCTCCACGGCTTTGCGCAGGCCGGTGGCCCCAGGGGTGAAGAACTGCTCACCTGGGGGAAGGGGGCGCTTGGCCTTGCTTGTGGGGGTACGCCCGGGTGGGGTGCGCTGGGCCATGGGATGCCTGGGCCGATCGTCCTTGGAAGCCACCCCTGGAGCCTAGCGCCGACCCCCACGATCCGCCCGCCCACAACCCACCCGCCTGCCTCACCCACCAACCCACCTGCCGTATCCATCCCTCCACGCCCGCCCGCCCACCCTCCGCCCGCCCACCCGCCCGCCCCCGCTCCTGCAGTGGCTGAGGACCTCTGGCAGTGACCGCCCGTTCGTGCCTCCGCCTCAACTGCTGCTGCCGCTAGCTAACCCGGTGTGCGGGTTTCTGGGGGTCTCGGAGACCCTCGTACGCTGCCGATGAAGCCGTCATCTCGCGTACGAGGGTCCCGCCATGGACATTACGACGTTCGTCATCACCGTGTTCTGTCTCATTGACGACTGGTTGGCCGATCAACGCCTGCGCAGTCGCGGCCCGGCCCCGACCTTGGCCGACAGCGAGGTCCTGACGATCGAGTGTGTCGGAGAGTTCCTCGGCATCGACACCGACGTTGGGCTGTATCAGTACTTTCGGCGGCACTGGGCGGCCTGGTTCCCCGCCCTGTGCCGGGTGCACCGCACCACCTTCACCCGCCAGGCGGCCAACCTGTGGGCCACCAAGCAGCGCCTGCACCAGCACCTGCTCGACCACGTGTCCTACGACCCACAGATCTCCCTCATCGACAGCATCACCATCCCGATCTGCCGCTTCGCTCGCGCCTATCGCTGCCGCCGCCTGCGTGAGGTGGCGGCCTGGAGCCGCGATGAGGTCGCCAAGCAAACCTTCCTCGGCCTGCGCGGCCATCTACGCGTGTGCTGGCCAGGCATTATCGTGGACGCCCGGCTCACCGCGGCCAACATCGGCGACATCACCATGGCACCCACCCTGCTGGCCGACGCCCGCGGCTGGGTCCTGGCCGACCGCGCCTACGGCGGCGCCGCGCTGACCCAGCAGCTGCGCGAACAGGGCCTGCACCTGCTCGCACCGCTGCTGGCCAAAACCGCAACCAACCGCCCACCGCGCTGGAGCGTGGGCAAACGCCGCCGCATCGAAACGGTCTTCGGCCAGCTCGCCACCCGCTATCACCTTAAACAGGTCTGGGCGCGAGACGCCTGGCACTTGTGGTCGCGCTGGTTACGCAAAATCCTCAGCCACACCATGGCCATCCTGCTCTGCCAACGCGCTGGCCTATCCCCGCTACGGTTCGCCCAACTCCTGACCAGCTAACCCGCACACCGGGTTAGCTAACTGAGGCACCAAGCCCGCCTCGCTTGCGCATGTGACCTTCGGCGCCTCGCCCGGATCGGCTGCCTGTCGGTTGTCCCCCGAGCGGAGGGGAACTGCCAGAGGTCCTCAGCCACAGCAGGAGCGGGGGGCGGGCGGGTGGGCGGGCGGAGGGCGGGCAGGCGGGGGTGGGTGGAAGGGTGGGGCGGGCGGGGTGGGGGGGAGGGTTGGGGAGGTGGAGCGCGACAACTACCTCCGGGGGTGGGTGAGGGGTAAACGGGATTGCGGAGGGTGATCGTCTGACATCCTTGAAGATGTGCTCGCCGTAATCCGCTACACCGTGCCAGAAGCGCAGTCCCAGGAGTTCATCAAGCAAGGCCAGGGCATCATCGACACGCTCGCCGCCCAGCCCGGCTACCTGCGCGGCCGCCTGGCCCGCTCCGTCGACGAGCCCAACCTCTGGGCGCTGGTCAGCGAATGGGAAGGCGCCGGCTTCTACCGCAGAGCCCTGTCCGCCGCCCGCATGGCCATGTACCCCCTCATGATCCTCATGGTCAACGAACCCAGCGCATACGAGGATGTCTACTTTTCCGGGCAAGACGGGGCGTGACGAATAGTCGCGCGCGGGGCCGCGCGGACGTCCCCTAAGCTGGGACCTCATCCATTCCCTCGCCGACCTCCAGCCGGAAAGAGACTCATCCTCATGGCACGCCGTACAGACGTCATGGACACCATCGTCAGCCTCGCCAAGCGTCGCGGGCTCGTTTACCCCTCGAGCGAGATCTACGGCGGGCTGCGCGCTTCATGGGACTACGGCCCGCTGGGCGTCGAGCTGAAGAACAACGTGAAGCGGCAGTGGTGGCTGTCGATGGTCCAGGCGCGTGAGGACGTGGTGGGTCTCGACTCGTGCGTCATCCTGGCCCGCGAGGTGTGGCAGGCCAGCGGCCACGTCGAGACGTTCACGGACCCGCTGACCGAGTGCCAGTCGTGCCACAAGCGCTACCGCGCCGACCACCTCGAAGAGGCCTACGAGGAGAAGCACGGCAAGGCCCCCGAGCACGGCCTGGCCGACATCACCTGCCCCAACTGCGGCAACAAGGGCTCGTTCACCGCGCCCAAGCAGTTCAGCGGCCTGCTGAAGACCTACCTCGGCGCGGTCGAGGACGAGTCGGGCCTGGCCTACCTGCGGCCGGAGACGGCGCAGGGCATCTTCATCAACTACCTCAACGTGCAGCAGTCGGCGCGCAGGAAGATCCCGTTCGGCATCGGCCAGATCGGCAAGTCGTTCCGCAACGAGATCACGCCGGGCAACTTCATCTTCCGCACCCGCGAGTTCGAGCAGATGGAGATGGAGTTCTTCGTCAAGCCGGGCAGCGACGAGGAGTGGCACCAGTACTGGATCGACCAGCGCATGCAGTGGTACGTCGACCTCGGCGTGAGCCAGGACAACCTGCGGCTGTACGAGCACCCGAAGGACAAGCTGTCGCACTACTCGACGCGCACGGTCGACATCGAGTACCGCTTCAACTTCACCGGCTCCGAGTGGGGTGAGCTGGAGGGCATCGCCAACCGCACCAACTACGACCTGTCGACGCACTCCGAGGCGTCGGGCGTCGACCTGAGCTTCTTCGAGCAGGACACCGGCGAGCGCTACATCCCCTACGTGATCGAGCCGGCCGCGGGTGTCGACCGCGCGGCGCTGATGTTCATGCTCGACGCCTACACCGAGGACGAGGCGCCCAACGCCAAGGGCGTCATGGAGAAGCGCACGGTCATGCGCCTCGACCACCGCCTCGCGCCGGTCAAGGCGGCCGTGCTGCCGCTGAGCAGGAACGCCGACCTGTCGCCGAAGGCCCGCGACCTGGCCGCGCAGCTGCGCAGGCGCTGGAACGTGGAGTTCGACGACGCGGGGGCGATCGGCCGCCGCTACCGCCGCCAGGACGAGATCGGCACGCCGTTCTGCATCACGGTCGACTTCGACACCCTGGAGGACCAGGCGGTGACGATCAGGGAGCGCGACTCGATGCAGCAGCAGCGCGTCGCCCTCGACCAGGTCGACTCCTACATGCGCCAGCACCTGAACGACTAGGTGTACGGCGGGGCCCTGCCTGCGGCATTTGGGTAGGGCCCTACTCATGTGCTGAAAGATCACCTGTTCCTACCTTGAGATCACACCCCTTGAGGAGGAGCAGGTCATGGTGAAGAAGGCAGTTCTCGCACTGGCGCTGGCCGTACCGGCGATCGCGGCGTCACCCGCCCACGCGGCCACCACAGCGTGCAAGATCCAGCCCTATGGGTTCATCGGCGACTACTGGCACACGCTCGGCGGCGAGTCGGCGATCATCGGTTGCCCGACCCGCGCCGAGTACGGCATCCCGAACCGCAACGGCCGCCGCCAGGACTTCGAGAACGGGCAGATCGCCTGGTCCCCCGACCAGGGCGGCAAGATGATCGTGGCCGCCTATGGCGCCACGGTGGGCGGCAAGCCGGGTGTGGTGCTCCGCTGGGGCCCGACCGACCCGTTCAACTACGACTACTTCAAGATCACCGTGAAGACCGACTTCGCCGGCACCCAGGTCAACCAGGCCAGGAACCAGGCGCGCACCAGGGGCCGCGAGGTCTTCTGGCCCCCGGCCGGGCGCAACGCCGGCGGTTCGCTGGGCCACTACAGCTTCTCCGTGATCGGTTGCGACAGCAAGATCACCGGTGACACCTGCCGCCAGGGCTGGTCGATCTGGGTGTCCGCGGACGCCTGACCTACTTGATCACCTTCGAGGTGAGCGTGGCCTGCCCGGGCCCGGTCACCGCGACGCAGTAGGCGGTGCGGTAGCGGGGGTTCTGCCGCCACTCCCGCTCCAGCGGCAGCAGCACCCCGGGCACGGCGGCGTCCGGCTCGACCAGCCGGGCCTTCACCCGGGGTACGCACCAGTCCTCCGACAGCGCCCGCGCCCTCTCCTCGCCCGGCCACGGACCCTCGGGCAAGATGTAGCTCGTCACGAACTCGGCCACGTGCGGCTCGGCGCACGACCCCCGCGCCGCCATGAGGTCGTCGATCGCGACCAGACAGTCGCCCGGCACCAGGTAGTTGGCGTCGACGCGGGGCCTGCCGTCGTCGAGTGACGTCAGCGAGGCCCGCGCGGTCGAGCAACCGGCTATGAGGGCGACGGCGACCAGCGCGGCCCCGCGAGTGAAGGCGGACACAGGGCAGAGGATCGCAGCGGCAGATTTCCACATGGTTGCGATTGGGGTCAGGATCGGCGACGGCACACGGCCAGGGTGAGCGCGTAGGCGATCGGGGGGAGCACGAACACCGCGACGCGCAGGCCGTACAGGAGGATCGTGTAGGTCTCCGGCGAGACCGCCAGGAGCGGGTCATAACCCTTGGCGGGTACGGAGAACCACGTGGCCGACCACACCACGGTGAAGAACGTGATCGCGGCGACGCCCAGCGCGGTGCGGACGGGCTGCTCGGCCGGCCGGTCGTTGAGCTGGTGCACGCGCCGGTCCCCGGTCACGCGCCGCTCGATGAACGGGTAGAAGAACAGCACGGTGAAGAACGTCAGCAGCACCAGCATGGGCACGAGCAGCCCGAGGTTTATCGGCCCGAGGTCCCAGCCGGGCATGAGCCGCATCGAGCCGTCGAGCACCCCGGCGTACCAGAACGGCTGCGCGGCGTGCGGCGTGCCGCCGGGCTGCCAGGCGCCGGAGCGCCAGACGGGGTTGAGCACGAAGATCGTCGACAGCGTGGCCATCGCGGTGATCACCGTGAACGTGCCCAGCGACGTGATGCCCTGCTTCAGCGCGAAGTAGGGGAAGAACGGCCCGCCGGTCACGCGGCGCTCGTCGGAGGTGGCCTCGCGCCGGTCGGTGTGCTTCTGCACCCAGGTGAGCACGAGCGCGTGCAACGGGACGATCGCCAGCAGGATGCCGGGCACCAGCAGCACGTGCGCCACGAACAGCCTGGGCACCGCCGTACCGGGGAAGCCGCCGCCGAAGGCGAGGTCGGACAGGTACGTGCCCACGAGCGGGATCGCCAGCAGCAGCCCGTCGCCCTCGCGCAGCCCCGCGAACGCCATCTGGTCGGCGGGCAGGGAGAAGCCGAGGAACGACTCGAACAGCACGGTCGCGAAGAGGATCACGCCCAGCATCCAGGTCAGCTCGCGCGGCCTGCGGAACGCGCCGGTGAAGAAGACCCGGAGCAGGTGCGCCACGATCGACAGCACGAAGATCATCGCCGACCAGTGGTGCATCTGGCGGAGCAGCAGGCCGCCGCGCACGTGCAGGCTCAGCTCCTGGACCGAGGCGAAGGCCGCGGTGGGCGTGGCCTTGTAGAAGAACGTCAGGAACGTCCCGGTCAGGACGAGCAGGACGAACGAGTAGAGCGCGAACTCGCCGAGCAGGAACGACCAGTGGCTGGGGAAGAGCTTGCGCAGGTTCGGCCGGAGCCAGCGGCCGAGGCCGAGCCGGTCGTCGAGATAGCCGGCCGTACCTGCGGCGGCCTTCGCCGAGCCGACGGCTAAACGCTCGCGACGGGTGGGTTTGGCGGGGGCCGGAGTGGCCATGGGCGCCTCCCTGGGGGGTTGATCCGATTCTGCACCCAGCGCGGAGGTTTCTCAAGAATTGGTTTACACCAATTGGTATAAACCAATTCTCCGATGACCAGAATATTAATTGGATTAGACCGCCGTGAGTGGTTTGAGCTGGGGAAACATGGACTTAACCACTGGGTGCCGTTTCGTCATCTTTTTGATCGGTAGAGTCCCCGATAGTGGCGTTGGAAGAAGGAGCAGCGGTGGCCAAGTATGTTTACGACTTCACCGAGGGCAACAAGGATCTCAAGGATCTGCTCGGCGGTAAGGGCGCCAACCTCGCCGAGATGACCAATCTCGGGCTGCCCGTTCCCCCCGGATTCACGATCACGACCGAGGCCTGCCGGCACTACCTGGCCGAGGGCGCGGTGCCGAGGGGGCTGGAGGAGGAGATCGCGCAGCACCTGTCCGCGCTGGAGGCGCGGATGGGCAGGAAGCTCGGCCAGTCCGACGACCCGCTGCTGGTCAGCGTGCGCTCAGGCGCGAAGTTCTCCATGCCCGGCATGATGGACACCGTCCTCAACATCGGACTCAACGACGAGTCCGTGCACGGGCTGGCCAAGCAGGCGGGCGGCAACGAGCGCTTCGCCTGGGACTCCTACCGCAGGCTCGTCCAGATGTTCGGCAAGACCGTGCTCGACATCGACGGCGACCGCTTCGAAGAGGCCCTGGAGTCGGTGAAGGGCGCCAGGCAGGACACCGACCTGTCGGCCGAGGAGCTGCAGCGGCTGGTGGAGACGTTCAAGGGCATCGTGCGCGAGGAGACGGGCGCCGACTTCCCCGCCGACCCGCGCGAGCAGATGCGCCTGGCCATCAAGGCCGTCTTCGAGTCGTGGAACTCCGGGCGCGCCGTCCTCTACCGCCGCCAGGAGCGCATCCCCGCCGACCTCGGCACCGCGGTCAACGTCTGCTCCATGGTCTTCGGCAACGTCGGCGACGACTCGGGCACCGGCGTCGCCTTCACCCGCGACCCGGGCTCGGGCCGCCAGGGCATCTACGGCGACTACCTGCAGAACGCCCAGGGCGAGGACGTCGTCGCCGGCATACGCAACACCGTGCCGCTGCAGGACCTCGAGCACATCGACAAGGATTCCTACGACAACCTGCTGTCGATCATGAAGACGCTCGAGAACCACTACCGCGACCTGTGCGACATCGAGTTCACCGTCGAGCGCGGCAAGCTCTGGATGCTCCAGACCCGCGTCGGCAAGCGCACGGCCGCCGCCGCGTTCCGCATCGCCACCCAGCTCGTCGACCAGGGCCTGATCTCGATGGACGAGGCGGTCCAGCGGGTCACCGGCGACCAGCTCGCCCAGCTGATGTTCCCGCGCTTCGCCCAGGACACCGGGAACAAGCTGCTCACCAAGGGCATGAACGCCTCACCCGGCGCGGCCGTCGGCAAGGCGGTCTTCTCCTCCCCGCGCGCCGTCGAGCTGGCCGCCAAGGGCGAGGACGTCATCCTGGTCCGCCGCGAGACCACACCGGACGACCTGTCCGGCATGATCGCCGCCCAGGGCGTCCTCACCTCGCGCGGCGGCAAGACCTCGCACGCGGCCGTCGTCGCCCGCGGCATGGGCAAGGTGTGCGTGTGCGGCGCGGAGGAGCTGGAGGTCTCGATCTCCGGCAAGAAGTTCACCGCTCCCGGCGGGGTCGAGGTCGTCGAGGGCGACGTCATCTCCATCGACGGCTCGACGGGCGAGGTGTTCCTGGGCGAGGTGCCGGTGGCCGACTCCGTCGTGGTCGAGTACTTCGAGGGAGCCGAGCCCGAGGACGAGCTGGTCAGGGCGGTCGACCGGATCATGCGGCACGCCGACTCCAAGCGCAGACTGGGCGTGCGGGCCAACGCCGACAACCCGGAGGACTCGGCGCGGGCGCGCCGCTTCGGCGCGCAGGGGATCGGGCTCTGCCGTACGGAGCACATGTTCCTGGGCGAGCGCAGGCAGCTCGTCGAGGACCTGGTGCTGGCCTCGGACAAGGAGGAACGGCAGGCGGCGCTGGACGCGTTGGCGCCGCTCCAGAAGTCCGACTTCATCGGGATTTTTCAGGCTATGGAGGGGTTGCCGGTCACGGTCAGGCTCATCGACCCGCCCCTGCACGAGTTCCTGCCCGACCTCGTCGACCTGTCGGTCAAGGTGGCGCTCGGCAACGCCTCCGACAAGGACAAGCGGCTCCTCGACGCCGTGCGCAGGCTGCACGAGCAGAACCCCATGCTGGGCCTGCGCGGCGTACGGCTCGGCCTGGTCATCCCCGGCCTCTTCGCCATGCAGGTGCGCGCGATCGCCGAGGCGGCCCGCGAGGTGCCCGGCGCGCAGCCGGAGATCATGATCCCGCTGGTCGGGGCGGTCCAGGAGCTCGAAGCCGTCCGCGAGGAGGCGCTGGGCATCCTGGCCGAGGTCGGCGTCGAGGCGCTCATCGGAACCATGATCGAGGTGCCCCGGGCGGCGCTGACCGCCGGGCAGATCGCCGAGGCGGCCCAGTTCTTCTCCTTCGGCACCAACGACCTGACCCAGATGACGTGGGGCTTCTCCCGCGACGACGTCGAGGCCGCGTTCTTCTCCCGCTACCTGGAGCTGGGCATCTTCGGCGTCTCCCCGTTCGAGACGCTCGACCGCGACGGGGTCGGGCGGCTGGTGCGGATCGCGGCGGAGGAGGGGCGCAGGACCAGGCCCGACCTCAAGCTCGGCATCTGCGGCGAGCACGGCGGAGACCCGGACTCGGTGCACTTCTGCCACGAGGTGGGCCTCGACTACGTCTCCTGCTCGCCGTTCCGCATCCCGGTCGCCAGGCTGGAGGCGGGCCGCGCGGCACTGGCGGGCCACGACTCCGACACCCGGTAGTCGAGGGGCACGCCTAGCCCGGCCACCCACGCGCGGAGGCCGGGCACGCCGTCGGGTTCCCACGCCACGCGGAGGGCGTAGTCGGTGACCTCGACCTCCTCACCACCGTCGACGAACAGCAGCCGGGCGGGGCTCGACCAGGACAGGGTCCACCTGGCCGGCCGCGCTCGACCCCAGGAGGGAGAAACCGGCGAGGAGGGCGAACGCGACGGCTGCCCTTGATGCGGCGGTCATGGGGGGTGTACTCCGGAGCGAAGGGGAGTCACCTACTATATGCAGCACATATGGCGCTCTACGACCACCATGACCAGGCGCGATGGGTACCGGAACCGCCCGGCAACCCCGAGCGCGGCGCGTTCGGCAGGGACCGCGCGCGGGTGCTGCACAGCGCCGCCCTCCGCAGGCTCGCCGCCAAGACCCAGGTCGTCGGACCCGGCGAGACCCTCGGCAGCGGCCAGCACGTCCCGCGCACCCGCCTCACCCACTCCCTGGAATGCGCCCAGATCGGCAGGGAGATGGGCGAGACGCTCGGCGTCGACCCCGACCTCGTCGAGACCGCCTGCCTCGCGCACGACCTGGGCCACCCGCCCTTCGGCCACAACGGCGAGGCCGCGCTCGACGACCTCGCGTCGAGCTGCGGCGGGTTCGAGGGCAACGCGCAGAGCCTGCGCCTGCTCGTCAGGCTGGAGGCCAAGGTGCTCACCGAGGACGGGCGCAGCGCCGGGCTGAACCTCACCCGCGCCTCCCTCGACTCCTCGATCAAGTACCCGTGGCCGCGCGGCGAGTCGCGCAAGTTCGGCGTCTACGACGACGACCTGCCGGTCTTCGCGTGGATCAGGGAGGGCGCGCCCGAGGGCAGGGCCAGCTTCGAGGCGCAGATCATGGACTGGGCCGACGACGTCGCCTACTCCGTCCACGACCTGGAGGACGCGCTGCACTCCGGGCACGTCACCCCCGAGATGCTGCGCTCGGCCGGCGACCGCAGCGAGGTCTGCGAGCTCACCCGCGTCTGGTACGCCCCCGACGCCTCCCAGAACGAGCTCGAAGAGATCTTCGCCCACCTCGTCGCGGGACCGCTCTGGCCGCGCCACTTCGCCGCCACCCTCGCCGACCTGGCCGGGCTCAAGGCCCTGACCAGCGGTCTCATCGGCCGCTTCTGCACGTCCGCGCAGGCAGCCACCAGGGAGGCGTACGGCTCGCGCCACCGCGCCGACCTCGTCGTGCCGCGCGTCACCCGCCTGGAGTGCGCCTTGCTCAAGGGCGTCGCGGCGCACTACGTCATGGCCACGGACGACCACAACGCCACCCAGGCCAGGCAGCGCCAGCTGATCCACGAGCTCGCCGCCGCGATCGTTCTTGGCGCTCCAGGAACTTTGGAACCCGCCTTCCGCCCCGCGTTCCAGCAGGCGGCGGACGATGCGGGCAAGATGCGGGTGATCATCGACCAGGTGGCCTCGCTCACCGATACCTCGGCAGTCGCCTGGCATCGTCGCCTTTCGCGCTAGGCAGGCGGATACTGCGTCCATGGCGAGATATGTGATCGTCGGCGCCGGCCTCGCGGGGGCCAAGGCGGCGCAGACGTTGCGCGACGAGGGCTTCGACGGCGAGATCGTCCTCCTCGGCGCAGAGACCGAACGGCCCTACGAGCGGCCCCCGCTGTCCAAGGGGTACCTGCAGGGCAAGAGCGAGCGCGAGAAGATCTTCGTGCACCCTCCAGGCTGGTACGCCGAGCACGACGTCGAACTGCACACCGGGGTGACGGCGACCCGCATCGACCGCGACGGTCACACCGTCCTGCTGTCGGACGGCTCGCGCCAGCCGTACCAGAAGCTGCTCCTGGCCACCGGAGCCACCCCCAGGCGGCTGCCGGGGCCGGCGCACTACCTGCGGACGGTCCAGGACAGCGAGGCGCTCAAGGAGCGTTTCGCGGCCGGGGGGAACGTGATCGTGGTCGGCGCCGGGTGGATCGGCCTGGAATGTGCCGCAGCGGCCAAGAAGGCGGGCTGCGCCGTCACCGTCGTCGAGCCGCAGGAGCAGCCGCTGCTCCAGGCGCTCGGCCCCGAGCTCGGCGCGGTCTTCGCCAAGGTGCACCGCGCCAACGGCGTCGACCTGCGCCTGGGCGTCGGCGCCGCCGAGATCACCGCGGAGGGCGTGCGGCTGTCCACCGGCGAGCGGCTGCCCGCCGACCTGGTCGTCGTCGGCATCGGCGCGGCGCCCAACGTGGAGCTGGCCCGCGACGCGGGCCTGGAGGTGCGCTCTGGCGTCGTGACCGACGCCGCGCTGCGCACCTCGGACCCCGCGGTGTTCGCCGCCGGCGACGTCGCCGAGTCCTTCAACCCGCTGTACGGCAGGCACCTGCGGGTCGAGCACTGGGCCAACGCGCTCAACGGCGGTCCGGCTGCCGCCCGCTCGATGCTCGGGCAGGACGTCGTCTACGACCGGGTCCCGTACTTCTACACCGACCAGTTCGAGCTCGGCATGGAGTTCTCCGGCGACATCCAGGGCTACGACGAGGTCGCCTACCGCGGCTCCGTCGACGACCTCGAGTTCGTCGCCTACTGGCTGCGCGAGGGCCGGGTGATCGCCGGGATGAACGTCAACGTCTGGGACGTCGTCGCCGACATCCAGGAGCTCATCCGCACGGGAGGGAAGCTCGACTAGCCGTTGAGGATCGGCCCGGGGTCGTCTTCTTCCTCGTCCTTGGGCTGATCGTTCCTCTCCGGCTGCGACGGCTTCTTCGACTTGCACTGCACCTGGCACCGCGGCGTCTCGCCGACGGCGCTGCGCAGCTTGAAGGTCGCGTCCTTGGGCGAGAGCGTGGGGTTGCCCGACAGCCACGCGTCGAGGTAGTCCCAGGGCGCGACCATGCCGCGCCGTACCCACCAGTAGGCCGGGGCGGTCTTCCAGGAGATCGCGAAGTACAGGTTCGCGGCGGTGTCGCGGGCGTTGCCCGAGTTGCCGATCGTGCCCAGCGCCTGGCCCGCCTTGACCTTCGCGCCCGGCTTGACGAGCACGGTGTCGAGGTGGCCGCCCAGGTAACGCACGCCGTCGTCGCCGATCACGGTGACGAACCTGCCCTCGCGGTCGGCGCCCTTGTCGGTGGACGGCTTCCACTTGTTCTGCACGTTGACCTCGTCGACGACGCCGTCGACGGGGGAGACGAACGCGCAGCCCTTGCCCGCCCAGATGGTCGTCTTGGGGAGGATGAGCAGCCTGCGCTGGTAGCTGGTCCTGCACCCCTTCACGGGGAAGGCGTAGGTGTACTTGGACAGCTTCGGCGGCGGCACCTTGACCGGGTCCTCGCCGACCGGCTTCTGCTCACCGGCCTGGTGGACGGCGGTCGGCGACGGGATCGTCGCGGTCACCGACGGGGTTCCCGACGGGACCGGCGTGGGCGGGGGCTGCGTGCTGATGCCGGCCACCCCGGTCGCCTGGGCACAGGCGCCGGTCAACAGCAGGGCGCCGGTCATGGCCGCCAGTCGTGCAACGTTCCCCGATCGCATGATCTCCACCCGTGTCACCGTATCCAACGACAACCTTTACCTTTGTAGCCGACCCGGACACCCCTCACGACCGCTTTCCACGTATCGGCAGGTCCGGGACCGGATATGCGCTCAAGGACCGAACCTGTCGGTGGGGCGGAATAGACTCGCCGCGTGGCTGGCCGGATCCGTGATGTTGATATCGCACTCGTACGTGAACGTTCCCCGATCGCCGACGTCATCGGCGAACACATCCAGTTGCGCAACGCGGGCGGAGGCAACCTCAAGGGCCTGTGCCCCTTCCATGATGAGAAGTCCCCCTCGTTCAACGTCACCCCAGAACGCGGCATGTACTACTGCCTGGCGGCCGAGACGCGCGTGCTCACCTGGGAGGGCGTTCGGCCCATCGCCGAACTCGCCGGTGGTGTGCACCGCATCCTGGCCGCTGACGGCACCTGGGTGGATGCGCCGTTCAAGTCCTTCGGCGTCCAGCGGTTGATGCGCCTCGTGCTGAGCCGCAACGGTCAGACGAAGGAGATCTTCGCGACGCCCGAGCACCGGTGGTTCGTCAAGTCGGGCAAGAAGCGCGACAAGCGCGCCGAGGTCATCACCAAGGACCTCAAACCCGACCACCGGCTGGTATCGGTGTTCGCGGGGTCCAGGATCAAGCGCACGAGGCCCTCACCCTTCGGGGTCGCCCATGGGATCACCTTCGGGGACGGCACCAGGGCGGGCACGGGCAGCAGGGCCACGCTGGACGGCGTCAAGGACGCGCAGCTGCTCAAGTGGTTCCCGAACAGCTACGTCACCGAGGGCCATGGCGGCGCCTCGGCTCGCACGCAGCTTCTCGTGCACGATCTGCCGCGCGCCTTCAAGGACCTCCCGCCTCTCGATGAGTCGGTGTCCTACCTGTACGGCTGGCTCGCCGGCTACGTCGCGGCCGACGGCCACGTCGCGAAGGACGGCACGGTGATGCTCAACTGCGCGGACAGGGCGACGCTCGAGTTCGTCCGCGCGGTCTGCACCAGGTTGGGCATCGGAACCTACGGCATCACCGAGCAGATCCGCGAGGGATTCCCCGGCCGACCGCTCAGCTCGATCTTCCGAGTCCACTTCGTCAATGACGATCTCACCGAAGACTTCTTCCTGATCGACGATCATCGCCTGCGTTACGTACGGTCGACCAAGTCCTTCGCCAGGCTCGGCTGGGTTGTGCAATCGGTCGAGGAGACAGATCGTGTCGAGGAGGTGTTCTGCGCCACCGTCGAGCACGGTCATGCGTTTGTCCTGGAGGATAACCTTCTGACCGGCAATTGCTTCGGCTGCGGCGAGGGCGGGGACGTCATCACGTTCGTGGAGAAGCTGGAGCACCTCACCTTCAGCGAGTCCGTCGAACGGCTGGCGCAGCGCGCCGGGATCATGCTGCAGTACGAGCAGGGCGGCTACGTCCCCAAGCGCGACCACGGCGAGCGCGCCCGGCTGATCGAGGCGCACAAGGTCGCCGCCGAGTTCTACGTCGAGAAGCTCATGACGCCGGACGCCGCCCCCGGGCGCAAGTTCCTGTCCGAGCGCGGGTTCGAGCGCGCCGACGCCGAGACGTTCGGCGTCGGTTACGCGCCCAACGAGTGGGAGGCGCTGACCCGGCACCTCATGGGCCGCGGGTTCACCGCCGACGAGATCGTCAAGGGCGGCCTGGCCAAGGAGGGGCGGCGCGGGCCGATGGACCGGTTCCGCGGCAGGCTCATCTGGCCGATCCGCGACGCCACCGGCGACGTGATCGGGTTCGGGGCGCGCAAGCTGCTCGAGTCCGACGACGGGCCCAAATACCTCAACACCCCCGACTCGCCGCTCTACAAGAAGTCCCAGGTGCTCTACGGCATCGACCTGGCCAAAAAGGAGATCTCCAAGAGATCCCAGGCGGTGATCGTCGAGGGCTACACCGACGTCATGGCGTGTTACCTGTCCGGCGTGCCCACCGCGGTCGCCACCTGCGGCACGGCGTTCGGCGAGGAGCACATCAAGGTGCTGCGCCGCTTCCTGCTCGACCAGGCCGAGTTCCGCGGCGAGGTGATCTTCACCTTCGACGGCGACGCGGCGGGGCAGAAGGCGGCGCTGCGTGCCTTCGCCGACGAGCAGAAGTTCGTCACCCAGACCTACGTCGCCGTCCAGCCGGACGGGCTCGACCCGTGCGACCTGCGGGTCAAGCAGGGCGACGCGGCGGTGCGGGACCTGATCGCCTCGCGGGAGCCACTGTTCCAGTTCGCGATCCGCAGCACGATCGCCCGCTACGACCTGCGCAGCAACGAGGGCAAGATCGCGGCGCTCGACGCGGCCGCGCCGATCGTGGCCGGGATCAAGGACAGCGGGCTGCGCAAGCGCTACGCGATCGACCTCGACCGGTGGCTGGGGTTCATGGACGAGCGGTTCGTGATCCAGCGCATCTCCGAGCACGCGGGGGCGCAGGCGGGCCGCCCGCAGCGGCAGCAGCGGGCCGCGCCCATCGATCCGAACGTCCGGGTGGAGGGGGAGTTGCTCAAGCTCGCCGTCCAGCGCCCCGCCCTGCTCGGGCCGCGGTTCGACTCGCTCGACGTGCAGGCGTTCAGCTCGCCGGAGCACGTGGCGCTGTTCGGGCTGATCATGGCGGCCGGGGGAGCGGCCTCGGCGGGCAGCGGGGGCAGGGAGTGGGTGGACCGGCTCCTGGAGCAGGCGCCGGACGACGCGATGCGCGGCATGGTCACCCGGTTCGCCGTGGAGGCGATCCAGGCGGAGTCGCACGTGGAGGAGCGCTACGGCGCGGCCATGCTGGCGGCGATCGAGGCCATCTCGGTGGACCGGGCGATCGCGCAGGTGAAGACGCGCATGCAGCGGCTCAACCCGGTGGAGGAGCAGGCGGAGTACAACAAGCTGTTCGGCGAGCTGGTGGCGCTGGAGCAGCAGCGCCGCGTCCTGAGGGACCGCGCGGCGGGCAGCTAGCGGGTTTCGGGCGTCCGCGTTCGCGTACGGCGGGCGTGGCGTGATGCGCGACCCCGCTTCTCGCCGTGTATCCGGGAAATCGCGGGTTTGTCCTGCGGCGTGCCGTACGCGGGAGAAGGCCGGCCGGATGCTGGGATCTGCAGGGTTCCGGGGGGTTTCGCGCGTGCGGGAGCGGAGGGCCGGCGCCACGTCGCGCCACCCGTGCACTAACTAGACCGCGTAATTGACTTTACTTTCCTGATCAATCCAACGCTAAACATTCAATAGATCTCGATTTGATAATGATGAACGTCTTACCTTCTGTGCCAAAAATAGGTCTGCCATTTTATGGAACCAATACTGCAGACTGTGTCCCGTGGGTGCATCGGTGCTGCCAAGTGGGCCGCCATCGGTAGACCAGGTGGCGGACCTTGTCGCGAAAGGGAGAGAGCGCGGAAGCGTGACGGTCGACGACGTCGCGGCCGCGCTCGACCGATCCGAGCTACCGTCCGACGCGCTGGAACGCGTCGTGCGGATGCTCGCAGAGAACGGTGTGGAGGTCCTCGAACCGCAAGACCAGGAGGAGACCACCCGCGCCGACGAGGAGGATGTAGGTAAACGGGCGCCGACCAGCGATCTCGTCCGCATCTATCTGCGCGAGATCGGCCGCGTCCCGCTGCTGACCGCAGAGGAGGAGGTGGAGCTCGCCAAATCCATTGAGGCGGGTCTGTTCGCCGAGGACAAGCTGGGCAACGGAGTTTCCCGACTTGCTTTCCCGGAATTCAGGGAACTCGTCTGGCAGGGCACCAGGGCCAAACAACGCCTGATCGAGGCGAACCTGCGCCTGGTGGTGTCGATCGCGAAACGCTATGTTGGGCGCGGGATGCTCTTCCTCGACCTGATCCAGGAGGGCAACCTCGGTCTGATCCGCGCGGTCGAGAAGTTCGACTACACCAAGGGTTACAAGTTCTCCACCTACGCCACCTGGTGGATTCGCCAGGCGATCACCAGGGCGATAGCCGACCAGGCGCGCACCATCCGCATCCCGGTGCACATGGTGGAGACGATCAACAAGCTGGTTCGCGTGCAACGTCAGCTCCACCAGGACCTGGGTCGAGAGCCGGCGCCCGAGGAGATCGCGAAGGAGATGGACCTGCCGGTCGATCGCGTGGTGGAGATCCAGCGAATCGCGCAGGAACCGGTCTCCCTCCAGTCGCCTATCGGCGAGGAGGATTCGGACCTCGGTGACTTCATCGAGGACGCCGACGCGGTCGTGCCCATGGAGGCGGCTGCCTTCATCATGCTGCAGGACCAGCTCGACGACATCCTGGCCACTCTGTCCGACCGCGAGCAGCGCATCATCCAGCTGCGCTTCGGCCTGGCCGACGGGCATCCGCGGACGTTGGAGGAGGTGGGCAGGGAGTTCGGCGTGACCAGGGAGCGCATCAGGCAGATCGAGTCGAAGACCCTGGCCAAACTCCGCCACCCGACGCGCGCCCAGATGCTGCGCGACTACCTGGACTGAAAGGCAGCCGAGGGGGCGCCCGTCTGCGGGCGCCCCTTTGGGTCTTTCAAGGGCCTTTGGGGGTACGGCGGAGCCGGGGGACACACCACTCGCCGTCGTGCGCTCACGGCCTTCCTGGCGATTCTTCCTCGCTCACGGGGTCCCCGCCGTCACGACGCTGCGGGACGCCCCGGGATCACCACGCTTTACGAGGCGCTCGGCCCCTTTTATGAGGCGCTCGGCACCGGGATCACCACTGCGGTGATGTTGTCCCTGCCTCCGCAGCCCAGGGCGTGGCGTAACAGCTCTCGCGCGCGCTGAAGGGGGCTGCCGCTGCCCGGGACCTGGCCGTTGAAGTAGCCCCACAGGCCGTCGGTGCAGATGAGCAGCTGACCGGGGGAGTCCGGGGTCACCGTGCGGACCTTGACGGTCGGTTCGCCCGCGTCGGCGCCCAGCCAGGCGGTGAGGACGCCGGGCTGGGCCACGTCGTCCACGGTCAGCAGCGCGGGCGCGGCGCCGTCCGGCAGCCAGTAGGCGCGGCTGTCGCCCACCCACCCGACCGTGACCCGCCCAGGCCCGGCGATCGCCGACAGGTAGGTGCAGGCGGGGGCCTGCCGTACGGTGGCCGCCAGTTCTGCGACCGCGCGCAGCGCCCGGCCGAACGCGGCCCGCGTGGCGGCCTCCGGGTCGTGGCCGCCGCTCAGCGCCTCCACGAGGGCGGCGGCGCCGGTCTCGGCCGCCACGGCCGCCGCCTGGTCGGGCCTGGGGGAGGTGGAGACCCCGTCGCACACCACGCCCACGGTCAGCCCGGCCGCCTCGGTGAGGGCCATGGCGTCCTCGTTGCGGCGGTGGCGCAGGCCGCGGTCGCTCACGCCCGCCGCGCCGCAGGGGAGTTCGGCCTCGCGGTGGTCCCTGTCGCCTGGCTGCTTGAGGCCGCATCCCTCGCAGTAGCCCTCGGCGTCGACGGGGGCGGCGCAGGCCGTACAGGAGGGTTGTACGAGCCGGTGGCCGCACCCTTCGCAGAAGGAGTGCTCCGGGAGGACGCGCCAGCCGCACACGGGGCACGTCATCGTCTGTTCAGCGGCCGTCACGCTTGTCTGACCTCCTGCGCGGGGTGTGTTGGAGGACATTCACCCCCCATTTATCGGCCCAGCGCGGCGAATGTCCATGGGGAGCCGTGAAGCTGCGAAAAATCCGGATTTCGGGGCACCCTTACCCGGGTGGGGGTCGACCCTGAGTTGTCCCTGATCCGGGGGGTGAAACCCGCTACGCGGGGTCCGCAGGGCGTACCGTCGAAGACATGGCACGCATCCTTCTCATCGTCGCCGCCGTCATCGTCGGCCTCATGCTCATCGGTCCCCTTCTGGGCTTCGCCTTCACGCTCCTCAAGTGGGGGCTCATCATCGGCGGCGTCGCGCTCGCGGTGATGTTCGTCTCCAAGTGGGTCAAGAGCAACGACCACGCCCACTAACCCACAGCTCTCCCCGGACAGAGCAACCCCCTCCCCGGATCCCCGAACCCCATGAGGGGTTGCGGCCCCAGAGGGTGGCGCTCCAGTGAGGAGTGGCGGTCCCGCGAGGGCGGTAACCCCGTCAGAGAGACGGCGGACCCACCAGAGGGGCGGTGACCCTGTCAGAGGGGTCACGGTCCCATCCGGGGTGGAGGTCTCGTCAGGGGCACTCCCAAGCTCGGGGGCTGGTCATCCAAGCAGGGCGCGACTCCTTCGGGGAGTGGGCTCGGCGACGGGTGGCGCTGGGCTCAATGAGGAGCCCGCGTCGTCGGGCGATCCTCGCGTCCTTGGGTGGATCTCGCGTCCTTGGGCAGTCCTCGCCTCCCTGGACGGTCCTCGCGTCGTTGGGTGGCCGCTGAAGCGCCCGCCACCAAGAAGCGCCCGTCGCCACGAAAGACGCCCGCCACCAAGCCGCCCCCCGTGGAACGGCGAAGGCCCCTCCGGAGAGGGGCCTTCTTTGTTGCTCCCGCGATAGGACTCGAACCTATAACCTGCCGGTTAACAGCCGGCTGCTCTGCCGATTGAGCTACACGGGATCGGACTTCACGCTGTTCGCAGGGCCTTGGCCCGTCCGTTCGGCGCAGGAATAGATTAGCGCACTCCGGGAGTGCGTGTCGCATCGGTTTCGGGGTAGGCCCGGAGACAGCGGAGGTGGAAGATGCGTTACAAGATGATGTTCGCTGTCGGGCTGGGTGTCGGTTATGTGCTGGGCACCCGCGCCGGCCGCGAACGCTACGAGCAGATCAAGCGCGGCGTCCGGCGCGTCGCGGACAGCCCCACGGTGCAGGAGGCCGCGGGCCTCGTGGGCGCCCAGGTCTCCAAGGTCGCCGGCGCGGCCAAGGGCAAGGTGGGAGACGCGCTGCACCAGCGCATCCCGTTCCTCAACAGGAATGACCACCTGGACACCGGCACGGGCTGGCCAGAGGGGGAGAAGGCCGACAAGACCGGCGTCCCCTACTGACCTCACACCCCCATGCTGCGCCGTACCCCTTCGAGCGCCTGCTCGGCGAGGGCCCTCAGCCCCGGATCCTCGGGGTCGAGGCCCTCGTCGTAGAGGAACGTCCAGCCGACCACGTCGCCGCCCGGCTTGCGTCTGGCCACCAGCCGCACACCTCCCCGGCCGGGCAGGTCGACGTGCTTGCTGACCACGATCGTGGCGTTGACGCGCTCGCGCAGCGCCTCGGGCACGTTGCGCGGCTCGGGCACCCTGGCGTGGTGGCGCCGCTGCTTGGTGGTGACGACGGTCAGCAGGCCGTGCTCGTCCCACGACGCCCTGTCGATCTCCTCGTACGGCACGCGCACCCCGCCAGGCAGGTGCAGCGCGAGATCGGTCGCCACGACGTGCCCCTCGTCCGCCGCGGCGAAGGTGAGCACGCGCTCGCCCTTCTCCAGGTCCAGCGCGGCACGCGCCTCAGAGGGAAGCCGGTGGAAAACACTCATTCCTCCACCGTATCGGCGAGCAGATCCAGGGTGAGCGCCGCGCTCCAGGAGAAGTCGCGGCAGCCCCTCCCGCTGCCGTCGAAGGGGTCGAAGCACTCCCTGAACCCGGCCTGCCGTACCAGCCTGAGGGTGCCCGACGTGAGCAACTGGCCCAGAGAGCCAAGGTCGTGTACGGCTGCCGCCCGGCGCAGGAGCCAGTTGGTGTTCACCCACGAGGGCCCGCGCCAGTAGCGGGTGCGGTCGAACTGCGCGGCGCGGATCTCGCACGAAGGCACCGGGTAGCCGGTGGCGCCCATGAACCTGGCCGACTCCAGCACCTCGACCAGCGCCGTGACCTGCGCGCTGGGCAGCCCGGGGTCGAGGAGCGGGCCGAACCCGCCGACGGTGCAGAGCGGGATGAGCCGCCCGCTGCGCACGTCCCTGGCGTAGAAACCGTCGTTCCACAGCCGCTCGATCAGCGCGGACCTGATGCGTTCCGCCCGTTCCACGTGCGGCGCCGGGTCCTCGCCCGCCACCGGGGCCAGCTCGGCCAGCGCGTGGCAGGAGGCGAGCCAGATGCCGTTGAACATCGGGTCCTCGACGGCGAACGGGTGGTCGTCGCGCAAGTACTCGGCGCGGTAGCCGGCGTTGCGGTAGCGCAGGGCCAGCCAGACGTAGCGGTCGTGGTCGCTGTCCGGGTGGCGCTCGTCGAGCTCGACGTTGCGGTAGCCGTACCTGATCTCGGGGAGGGCGGACAGCGGCTCGTCCCAGGCCGGGCTGTCGTCCATGCCGGACTCCCACGGGTGCACGATCGCGGCCAGCCCCCCGCCGCCGAGGTCGCGCTCGCGGGCCAGGTAGTCGTGCTGAGCCCTTAATGCGCCGAACGCCTGCCGTACGAAGGTGTCGTCGCCGGTGTGCTTCCACACCCACCACACCGCCAGCGCGTGCAGCGGCGGCGCGGTGAGCCCCGAGGTGAGGACGTTGGACGGCGCGGCCTCGATGTCCTGCGAGCGCCAGACGGCAGGGCCGGGAAAGTAGGCCTCAGGGGTGTGGAAGACGATGTGCGGGAGCATCCCGGTGGCCCACTGGCCGTCGAGCAGGCTGAGCAGCTCGGTCCTGGACCGGTCGGGCAGGTGCCTGGCCAGGCCGATGGCGACGAACGCGGAGTCCCAGCTCCACTGGTGCGGGTAGAGACCGGGAGCGGGGATGGTGGAGGAGCCCGTCCAGTTGGCTTCCAGCACGGCCAGCGCCTCGCGCCCGAGCGCGGCGTCGTCAACGGCGGGCCGGCCTTCCATCAACCAACTATGCGCGCCCCGGGGCCAAGAGAACAGCCGCTGTCATAGATCCCTTTTGGGGTGGTTATTGTGGATCAATGGCCAACATCGCTGTCTTCGGCGCGGGTTACATCGGTCTCGTCACCGCCGCCTGCCTGGCCGACCTCGGGCACACGGTCGCGGTGCGCGACATCCAGCAGGACCGCGTCGACCGGCTGCGCGCCGGTGAGGTGCCCATCCACGAGCCGGGGCTGGGCGAGCTGATCGCCCGCAACACCGAGCGGCTCACCTTCACGCTCAACGCCGACGACGCGCTGGCCGGGGCCGAGATCGTCTACATCTGCGTGGACACCCCGCCCACGATGGCCGGCGACGCGGACCTTTCGCGGGTCTGGTCGGTCGTCAACTCGCTGAAGGGCGCGACGGACCTGCGGGCCGTGGTCGTCAAGAGCACGGTGCCGGTCGGCACCGGGGCGCGGGTGCGTTCGGTGCTCAACGAGGCGGGTCTCGCGCACGTCGGTTACGCGGCCAACCCCGAGTTCACCGCCGAGGGGCGCGCGGTCGCCGACTTCATGACGCCCGACCGGGTGGTCATCGGCGGCTCGGACGAGGCCACCGTACAGCTGATCGCCGACCTGCACCGGGGCGTGGACGGGCCGGTCGAGATCATGGACGTGGCGTCGGCCGAGATGGTGAAGCTGGCCAGCAACGCGGCGCTGATGACGAAGATCAGCTTCATGAACGAGATCGCGGTGCTGTGCGAGCTGACCGGCGCCGACGTGGAGCTGGTCGCGCACGCCGTCGGGCTGGACCACCGGATCGGCGGCCACTTCCTGCAGGCGGGCATCGGGTGGGGTGGCAGCTGTTTCCCCAAGGACTCCGAGGCGCTGAAGCAGCTCGCCAGCAACACCGGGCACCACCCGCAGCTGCTCAACGCGGTCATCGAGGTCAACAACCTGCAGAAGCGGCGGGCGATCCAGAAGCTCAAGCAGGCGCTCGGGTCGCTGGAGGGCACCCAGATCGCGCTGCTCGGGATGACGTTCAAGCCGGGTACGGACGACATGCGGGAGTCGCCGAGCACGGTGCTCGCGGCGCGGCTGCTGGCGGAGGGCGCGAAGGTGCGGTGCTGGGACCCGCTGGCCGCGCAGGACCTGGCCGAGCCGTGGGCGTCCACGACGCGGCACGACAGCCCGCTGGAGGCGGTGACGGGCGCGGACGCGGTGATCCTGGCCACGGCCTGGCCGGAGCTGCGTGAGGTTTCGTGGGAGCAGGCGCACGGGCTGATGCGGCGGCCCGTCGTCTTTGACGGACGCAACCTCCTCGACCCGCCCGCCATGCGCACCCTCGGCTTCACCTACATGAGCGTCGGCCGCGCCTGACCCATCCTGCTGGGGGTTCTAGGTGTTCTTCTGCTGGGTGGGGAAGATGCCGTAGAGGGCCCAGCCGGCGCCGAGCACGACGGCGCCGACCGCCGCGATCACCCCGAGGTTGCCGGTGCCCACCAGGGCGAGGATGGCGATGAGCGCGCCGTAGAGGATCGACAGCGCCAGCATGATGGACCGGTACAGGTTCTTGTTCATGCCCACCACGATCCGCCATGATCAAAGCCGGGAGTATCCACCGATCGGCGGACATATGTCGGAAGATGTCTGGGCGCGGTCGTACCCGTTCTGGGACGCCTACTTTGGAATCGTCCTGGTCGTCACCATCGCCCTGGTGAGCGCCGACGGCGAGCAGCCCGGCCACGTGCGAGCCGTGGCCATAACCCTGCTGGTCTTGCTGTCCGTCGCCTACGCCCTGGCCGGGCGCAGGGCGGTGCGCGGCGCCAGGACGAGCAGGCACGGCTACTGGTACGGCGCCGCCATGCTCGTGCTGTTCATCCCCGCCGCCCTCATGGTGCCCGCCACCGCCGTCGCGCTGTCCGCGCTCGCGCCGCAGGCGTTCATGTCCTTCCGCCCGCCCCTGGCCACCTCGCTCGTGGTCACGCTGTTCGCCGGGCCCGCCATCCTGTTCGCGGTGTCCGCCGACGTCAGCCCCGTGCTCGTCGCGTGCGTCAGCGTGGTGATCCTCTCGTCCAGCGCGCTGCTCGGTGTCTTCATCGACCGCCTCGGGGCGCAGAACACCGAGCGGGCCAGGCTGATCGCCGAGCTGGAGCGCACCCGCGCCGAGCTGGCCGAGGTGAGCAGGGAGGCGGGCGTGCTGGCCGAGCGCGAACGGCTGGCCGGGGACATCCACGACACCCTCGCCCAGGGGTTCACCGGCATCACGCTGCTGGTCCAGGCGGCCGAGGCGGAGCTGGGCGAGAGCAGGCACCTGACGCTCGCCGTACGGACCGCTCAGGAGAACCTGGCAGAGACGCGCGCGCTCATCGCGGCGCTCGCGCCGCCGAGCCTGGCCGACGCGTCGCTGGAGGAGGCGCTGCATCGCCTCGCCAAGAACTTCGAGACCCCGGCCAAGGTGCTGGTGGAGGGTACGGCCAGGCCGCTGGCGCCGGCGACGGAGCTGGCCCTGCTGCGCGTCGCCCAGGAGGGCCTGGCCAACGTGCGCAAGCACGCCCGCGCGAGCGCGGCCGAGCTCGCCCTGGTCTACACCCCGCAGTCCGTACGGCTGACGCTGACCGACGACGGGTGCGGCTTCGACCCCGAGGCGGCCAGGGACGGCTTCGGGCTCAGGGGGATGCGCGGCCGCGTGACCAGGGCGGGCGGCACGCTGAGCGTCGCGAGCGAGCCGGGCGCCGGGACCGCGCTGACCGTGGAGCTCCCGTGCTCAGCGTCCTGATCGTGGACGACCACCCCGTGGTCCGCGCTGGGCTGCGCGGCATGCTGGAGGCGGAACCCGGCCTGGAGGTGGCGGGGGAGGCGGGCTCCGGCGACGAGGCGGTGGCCGTCGCCCCCCGGCTGCGCCCCGACGTGATCCTCATGGACCTGCGCATGCCGGGCGGCGACGGGGTGAGCGCGATCAGAAGGCTGCCCGGCCACGCCGTACTCGTGCTGACCACGTTCGAAGGGGACGTGGACGCGGCGGTCGAGGCGGGCGCTGCCGGGTTCGTGCTGAAGAACGCCTCGCGCGAGGACCTGGTGGCGGCGATCCGCGCGGTGGCGTCCGGCTCGCGGATCGGGGTGCGCCCCAGGCGGGCGGGCCCGGTGCTGTCGGCCAGGGAGCTGGAGGTGATCGAGCTGGTGGCGCGCGGGCTGACCAATCCCGAGATCGCCAGGCGGCTGTTCATCGGCGAGGCGACCGTCAAGACGCACCTGCTGCGGATCTTCGCCAAGCTCGGCGTGTCCGACCGGACCTCGGCCGCGATCACCGCGATGGAACTCGGCCTCGTTCACTCCGCGTGATTATCCATTTACTGGGACAAGACCCGTGTTCGGCGGTGAAAATGTGATTTGCCGCGCCGGGCCTGGATGACTCCTGCGTGGCGAGCCGCGGACATCCACCCGGCGGTGAGGAAAGGGCGCCGCACCAGGACCGTGTCACCGACCCGGAATCGGCGACGCGCTCCGCAAGGCAGGAATGTGCTGGTTACTGCGTGCGTACCTGGATCAGGTCCCTGCGTCCCTTCGACGGTCTCGCCGTGAACTCCGAGATCGCCGTGCACTCGCTCATCGACAAGACGATCGACCTTCGTGAGGCCGAGCGGTTCATCAGGCTCTTCCACGCGGAGAACCCGGAGGCTGGAAACCTGCACGACCGGCTGCATCAGGTGGTCAGAGACGTGTCCAGATCGGGCACCTACACCCACACGGCGGCCGAGCTGGAGTTCGGCGCGCGGGTCGCCTGGCGCAACAGCAACAGGTGCATCGGCAGGCTCTACTGGCGGTCGCTGCGGGTGCGCGACCGCAGGAAGGTCTCCAGCGCGGAAGGCGTGGCGCTGGAGTGCGTGACCCATCTGCGGGAGGCGACGGGGGAGGGGAAGATCAGGCCGACGATCACCGTGTTCGCGCCGGACACGCCCAGGCGGATGGGGCCGCGGATCCTGAACGAGCAGCTGATCCGCTACGCCGGGCACCGCAGGGGCGACGGCAGCGTGGTCGGCGACCGGCGCAACGTCGCGCTCACCGACCTGGCGCGGTCGCTGGGCTGGCGCGGCGGCTCAGGCCGGTTCGACGTGCTGCCGCTGGTCATCCAGGCGGGGTCGCGGGTGCCGCTGCTGTGCAACCTGCCGGGGGACGCGGTGCTGGAGGTGCCGATCGTCCATCCGGAGTACCCGTGGTTCGCCAGCTTGGGACTGCGCTGGCATGCCGTACCGGCTATTTCGGATATGTGTTTGGAGATCGGCGGGATCTGCTACCCGTGCGCGCCGTTCAACGGGTGGTACATGGGCACCGAGATCGGCGCGCGCAACCTGGCCGACGCCGACCGCTACGACCAGATCCCGGTGATCGCCGGACGGCTGGGCCTGGACACCAGCAAGGAGCGCACGCTCTGGCGCGACCACGCGCTGGTGGAGCTGAACGTGGCCGTGCTGCACTCCTTCGAGGCGGCGGGGGTGACGATGACCGACCACCACACCGAGGCGCGCCGGTTCATGACCCACCTGGAGCGGGAGGAGAAGGCGGGGCGGACCTGCCCGGCCGACTGGTCGTGGATCGTGCCGCCCATCTCCGGCTCGGCGACGCCGGTCTACCACCGTTACTACGACGAGAGCTCCCTGTCCCCGGCCTATGTACATCATCGCCCGATGGTGTAGAACTTTGTTCTATGTCTGATCTGGTGTTGTCGTCGCTCGACCAGGGCGTGCTGACGCTGACGTTCAACCGGCCCGACCGGCTCAACGCGTGGACCGACGCGATGGGCCGGCGCTACTTCGACCTGCTGGAGGAGGCGGGGGCCGACCCGGACGTGCGGGCCATCGTGGTGACCGGCGCGGGCAAGGGGTTCTGCGCCGGGGCCGACTTCCAGACGTTGAGCGCCATCCAGACGGGTGACTACGACGAGAAGCCAGACCCGCGGCCCAACACCTTCCCGACCACGATCGCCAAGCCCGTCGTGGCCGCGGTCAACGGCGCCTGCGCCGGGCTGGGCGTCGTCCACGCCCTGGTGTGCGACCTGGTGTTCACCGCGCCCGACGCCAA
The DNA here is from genome assembly GCF_044457355.1 of Nonomuraea sp. NPDC050556. Classification (NCBI taxonomy): domain Bacteria; kingdom Bacillati; phylum Actinomycetota; class Actinomycetes; order Streptosporangiales; family Streptosporangiaceae; genus Nonomuraea; species Nonomuraea sp. NPDC050556. Next base: position 113,112 of record NZ_JBITGU010000008.1, read on the forward strand.
GTGGACGACGGCGTTCTCGCGGCGCGGCCTGGTGGCGGAGTACGGGCTGTCGTGGGTGCTGCCCCGGCTGATGGGCCAGCAGCGCGCCATGGACATCCTGCTGTCGGGCCGCGTCTTCACCGGCGCTGAGGCGCTGGAGATGGGCCTGGTCAACAGGGCAGTGGCCGATCCCGTTGCCGAGGCGCAGGAGTACGCCAGGGAGCTGGCGGCCTACAGCTCCCCGGCGTCGATGGCGGTCATCAAGCGGCAGGTGTGGAACGACTGGGACGTCTCGCTGGAGCAGTCGGTGAAGACCGCCGTCCACGAGATGGCGGCCTCCTTCGGCCGCCCCGACTTCGCCGAAGGGGTGGCGAGCTTCCTGGAGCGGCGGCCGCCTAGCTTCCCTGCGCTGTGACCTTGTGCGCGCCGTCGACGGGCGTCGCGTTGAAGAAGCGCGGCTCCAGCCAGCCGCGCTCGGCGTAGGCATTCCGCACGGACAGTTCCACGTCTGACACGCGGTCCTCGGCCACCAGGGCGATCGCCGAGCCGCCGAAGCCGCCGCCGGTCATGCGGGCGCCGCGCGCGCCGCCGCGCAGCGACGCCTCGACGGCCACGTCGAGCTCGGGGGAGGAGACCTCGTACTGGTCGCGCAGCGACAGGTGCGAGGCGTTCAGCAGCGCGCCGATCTCGGTGATCGCGCCGGCCCGCAGCAGGCCGATCAGCGCCTCCACCCGGTGGTTCTCCGTCACCACGTGCTGCACGCGCTTGCGCTCGTCGCCCTGCAGCTGCGACAGCGCGCCCGCCAGGTCCTCCACGTCGCGCAGAGCGTCGACGCCCAGCTTGCGCGCGGCCGACTCGCAGTCGGCCCTGCGCTTGGCGTACTGGCCGTCGGCCAGCTCGTGGTGCACGCGGGTGTCCACGATGAGGATGCGCAGGCCGTGCGCGGCCAGGTCGAGCGGCACGTTGCGCGACCCCAGCGAGCGGCAGTCGAGGAACAGCGCGTGGCCCTCCTTCGACAGGGCCGAGGCTGCCTGGTCCATGATGCCGCACGGCATGCCGACGAAGTCGTTCTCCGCCTTCTGGCCGAGGAGGGCGATCTCCATGGGCGTCAGGCCCAGGCCGTACAGCTCGTTGAGCGCCGAGCCGACGACGACCTCCAGGGCCGCGCTGGAGCTCAGCCCGGCGCCGCGCGGGACGTCGCCGTCGATGACGAGGTCGGCGCCCCTGGTGTCGCCGAGCATGGCGAAGACGCCGACGACGTAGCGGGTCCAGCCCTGGGCCTGCTCGTGCGCCTCGATGGTGACGGGCGGGCCGTCGGACTGCAGCGAGTGCAGCCTGATGACGCCGTCGGTGCGCGGGGAGACCGCGGCGGACACGCCCCACGGGACGGCGAAGGGCAGCACGAAGCCGTCGTTGTAGTCGGTGTGCTCGCCGATGAGGTTCACCCGGCCGGGCGCACGCCACACCGTCTGTGGTTCGGCCTGAAAGGTGACACGGAAAGCATCAGCAACACTCATAATCCAACACTCCTCAACAACGATTCGTCCGTAGACTAGCGCGGTGCGGGTGATCCTGGTGCATGACGACAACAAGGCGCGCAAGCTCAAGTACAACCTGACCTCGGAGCGGATCCTCACCTTCGGCGGCGCCTACTCCAACCACCTGCGCGCCGTCGCCCGCGCCGGGCGGGAGCGCGGCATCGAGACCATCGGGGTGGTGCGCGGCGAGGAGCACCTGCCGCTGAACCCGTCGCTGGCCTACGCGGCCGCCTGCGGGATGCGGCTGACCTACCTCGACCGCGCCAGCTACCGGCTCAAGCACACCCCCGCCGTGCTCGACCGGCTGCGCGCGGAGTTCGGCGACGTGGCGATCCTCCCGGAGGGAGGTAGCAACGCGGCGGCCGTGCGCGGGTGCGCTGAGCTGCCGGGGGCGCTGGAGTTCGACTACGACGTCATCTGCTGCCCGGTCGGCACCGGGGGCACGCTGGCGGGCATCTCGGCCGGGCTCGCTCCCGGGCGCAGGGCGATCGGCTTCGCCGTACTCAAGGGTGGGGAGTTCTTGCGTGAGGAGGTCACCAGGCTCCAGACGGAGGCGTACGGCAGGGCCTGGTCCAACTGGTCGCTGGAGCTCGACTACCATTTCGGCGGCTACGCCCGGACATCCCCCGCTTTGCAAGCCTTCAACGCGAAATTTCAGGTCGAAGAGGTGTACGTCGCGAAGATGCTCTACGGCGTCTTCGACCTGGTGCGTCGAGGGGCGTTCGCGCCGGGCAGCAGGATCGCCGCCGTCGTCACCGGCGTACCCTTTGCCGGATGAACCGCTCTGACACCCCCGCCACCTGGGACGAACGCGCCACGCTCACCACCTTCCACCAGTACGCCCGCGCCACGGCCGCGTACAAGTGCGAGGGTCTGTCCGACGAGGACGCCAGGAGGGCGCCGCTTCCCACCTCGCCCCTGATGACCGCCATTGGGCTGGTCAACCACCTGCGGTGGAACGAGCACTACTGGTTCGAGGTGTTCTTCCTCGGCGGTCAGGACCGCGCGCCCTGGACGGAGGACGACCCGGACGCCGAGTGGACGGCCGAGCTCCAGGCGCCTGTGGGTCAGGTGCTCGCGGAGTATTTCGACCAGTGCGCCCGGTCGGACCGCGCGGTGGCGGGCATCTCGCTGGACGCCCTTTCCCAGGGCAAGATCAGCACGGGCGAGCAGGTGACGCTGCGCTGGGTGATCGGCCACATGACCGAGGAGACCTCGCGGCACAACGGCCACCTCGACCTCATCAGGGAACTCCTCGACGGCACGAAGGGCGCCTGACGAGAAGGCCCAGGCGCTGAGGGCCTCTCAGGAGTCGAGCTGGTCGAGGATCGGGGTGACGACCGCGTTCAGCTCCCTGACCAGCACGACCATGGCCCGGTGCGCGCTGTCCTCCACCCGGTCGTGCGGCCCCTCGGGCTCCGGCGGCAGGTCGTCGAGCGGGATCGGCACCTGCACCAGCAGCGTGGCCCTGGCGAACGGGCTCCTGGCGAGGTCCTGCTGGGTGGGCTCGACGTACTGCCCGAAGGTCTCCTGCCACCCCTGCCAGCCACGATCCCGCCACCAGGCACGCGACCTGGTGAGCTGTTCCGGCAGCGGGGAGACGAGCTTGACGTGCGCGGTGAGCGTGCCGTCCCAGGTGTTGCGCACACAGATCGCCTCCAGCACCCGGCGATCCCAGCGCACGAACCCGGGCGACAGGGACGGCGGCATGGCCAGCCCCCAGGCGGTGCAGGCGAACCTGACAGGGGCGATGTCCCCCCACTCGATCTCTTCCAGGTGCTTCCTGACATGTACGGCGTAGCGGCTCGAACCATCGCTCGCCCGTTCCCTGTCGAAGTCCTGATCGAGCCAGAACGCTTCCCGCCTGCCCATAGGCCCCCCTCTTCACCGCCGCACCCACGCTACGCCTCACCGCCGACACGCGAGCGGCTGATCCGCTGACTAAGCGGGCGCTTAGAATGATGGGTATGGGTGACCTGTGGGCGGGTGTGGAGGCTGAGGCGGCGCGGCGCCTGCTGCGGGGGGCGGTGGGGTTGTTCGCGGCCAAGGGGTACGGCGGGGCGTCCACGAGGGAGATCGCCGAGAGTGCGGGGATGAGCCCGGCGGCGATGTATGTGCATTTCGCGACCAAGGCGGAATTGCTGTATCGGATCGTGGGCACCGTGCACGAGGCGGCGCACGCGGCTGTCGCTGAGGTCGGCAACACGACCGTGGTTGAGCGGGTCAGGGCCATGGTGTTCGCGCTTGCCGCCTTCCACGCCGCCCATCAGCAGGCCGCGCGGGTTACGCAGAATGAGCTGGCCGCGCTCGACTCCGAGCGCTGGGGTGTCATCCGGGATCTGCGTGATGCCACCGAGGGGCTCTTTCTCCGTCAGGTGGAGCTGGGGGTCAGGGCGGGGGTTTTCGACGTGGCCGACGTGCCGGGGACCACGCGGGCGATCGTGTCCATGTGCGTGGACGTCGCCAGGTGGTACTCGCCCGCCGGGCCGCGCACGCCGGACGAGATCGGGGCGCTGTACGCGCACCTGGCCATGCGCATGCTTGCCGTACACTAAGCGCACGCTTAGTGCAGGAGGTCACCACATGCGCCGCACCCTCTACGGCGAGGACCACGACGCCTTCCGCGCGTCCGTGCGCGAGTTCGTCGGCCGTACCGTCGTCCCGCGACAGGAGGAGTTCGCCGAGCGGCGGCTCATCGGGCGCGAGGTCTGGCTGGAGGCGGGCCGCCAGGGCCTGCTCGGCCTGGAGGTGCCCGAGGAGTACGGCGGCGGCGCGGCCGGAGACTACCGGTTCAACGCCGTCCTCATCGAGGAGCTCGCCGCGCACAGCATGGCGCTGGCCTCCAGCCTCGCGATCCACTTCGACATCTGCGCGCCGTACCTCGTGGAGCTGACCACCGACGAGCAGAAGAAGCGCTGGCTGCCGCGCTTCTGCTCGGGCGAGCTGATCACCGCGATCGGCATGACCGAGCCGAGCGGCGGCTCCGACCTGGCCGCGCTGCGCACCACGGCGGTCAGGGACGGCGACGACTGGATCGTCAACGGCTCCAAGACCTTCATCACCAACGGCTTCCAGGCCGACCTCGTCATCGTGGCCGCGCGGACGGGCCAGGGGAAGAAGGGCATCACGCTGTTCGCGGTCGAGGCGGGCATGCCGGGCTTCCAGCGCGGGCGCAAGCTGGACAAGGTGGGGCAGCCCGAGGCGGACACCTCGGAGCTGTTCTTCGAGAACGTGCGCGTGCCGTCCGCGAACGTCATCGGTGAGATCGACGGCGGGTTCGTCGCGATGATGGAACGGCTCCCGCAGGAACGGCTCGGCTCGGCGGTCACCAACGTCTTCCACGCGGCCGCCGTCCTGGAGGAGACGCTGGCCTACGTCAAGGAGCGCAGGGCGTTCGGGCAGCAGATCGGGTCCTTCCAGTACAACAAGTTCACCCTCGCCGACCTGGTGACGAAGATCGACGTATCCACCGCGTTCGTCGACCAGTGCGTGGCCGCGCACGCGGACGGCGAGCTCACGGCCGTGGACGCGGCGAAGGCGAAGATGTGGACGGCCGAGGTGCAGAACGCCGTCATCGACGCCTGCGTGCAGCTCTACGGCGGGTACGGATACATGCGTGAGTACCGGGTCGCGCGGGCGTGGATGGACGCCAGGGTCACCCGCATCTGGGCGGGTTCCAATGAGATCATGCGCGAGATCGTCGGCCGGGACCTGGGGCTCTGACATGTACTGGCGCAGCGTTCCCACCCGATGGAACGACAACGACACCTACGGGCACGTCAACAACGTCGTGCACTACGCGATGATCGACTCGGTGATCAACACCTGGCTGGTGGAGGAGGCGGGGCTCGACATCCACGGCGGCCCGGTGATCGGGATGTGCGTGGAGTCGCGCTGCTCGTACAAGGCGGAGGCGTCCTTTCCCGACGTCATCAGGATCGGGATGCGCGTCGGCCACCTCGGGCGCTCCAGCGTGCGTTACGACCTGTCGCTGTTCCGCGAGCGCGACGACACGCTGATCGCCGAGGCCCAGTTCACGCACGTGTTCGTCGACCGGTCTTCCCGTCGCCCCTCACCGATCGAGGGCCGCATGCGCACCGCCATGGAGGGGCTTCTCCCATGATCACTCGCGCCGCCGTCCTTGTGGAGTCCGGCCGTCCCGTCCCCTATGCGGACTCCCGCCCCCTGGAGGTGCGCGAGCTCGCCCTCGACCCGCCCGGTCCCGGCGAGCTGCTGGTGAAGGTCGGTGCGGCCGGGCTCTGCCACTCCGACCTCTCGGTGGTGAACGGCTCGCGCCCCAGGCCGCTGCCGATGGCGCTCGGGCACGAGGCGGCCGGTGAGGTCGTGGAGGTGGGGCCCGGGGCGTCCTTCGCGGTGGGCGATCACGTGGTGCTGACGTTCGTGCCCGCCTGCGGCGAATGCCCGCGTTGCCTGGGCGGAAGGCCCGCCCTGTGCGGGCCGGGTGGTGCGGCCAACCGCGAGGGAACCCTGCTCGGCGGTGCGCGGAGGCTCTCAGGCGGGGTGAGTCACCACCTGGGCGTGTCGGGGTTCGCGGACTACGCCGTGGTCTCCGAGCGGTCGGCCGTGCGGGTCGACCCCGGCCTGCCGTACGAGATCGCGGCCCTGTTCGGGTGCGCCGTCCTGACCGGCGCCGGCGCGGTGATGTACGGCGCCGCCGTGGCGGAACGCGACTCCGTGGCGGTGTTCGGCCTCGGCGGCGTCGGCCTGTCCGCCCTGCTGGCGGCCAAGGCGGCCGGGGTGTCGACGCTCGTCGCCGTGGACGTGGTCGAGCACAAGCTGGAGCTGGCCAGGTCGCTCGGCGCCACCCACACGGTCAGGGGCGGCCCGGACGCGCTGGAGGAGGTGCGCGAGCTGACCGGCGGGGGAGCGGACAAGGTCATCGACACCACCGGCGTCGTGCAGGTGCTCCTCCAGGCCTACCAGGCGACGGCGCCCGGCGGCGTCACCGTGACCGTCGGCCTGCCCGACCCTGGGCGCGACCTCGCGCTGCCCGCGCTCAGCCTGGTGGCCGAGGAGAAGACGCTGAAGGGCAGCTACCTGGGTTCGTGCGTCCCCCGCCGCGATGTACCGAAATTTATCGACATGTATGCGAACGGCGAGCTGCCCGTGGACCGGCTGGTCTCCGGCCGCCTCACCCTTGACCAGGTCAACGAGGGCTTCGACCGGCTGCACACCGGCGAGGCCGTACGCCAGGTCATCGTCTTCTGAGGACCCGCGCGAGCGTGCCAGGCAGCAGGAGTGTGTGCGGCGGGTCGAGCAGGTTGGCCACCCGCAGGAAAGCGCGCCCGAGCGCTGGGTCCTCCCTGGCCGCCGCGTGGAACCGCTTCAGGTAGGCGTTGACCAGCCGGATCTTCGGCGTGCGCCGCCCGTCCGTGCCGGGCAGCCGCAGGTCGCCGCCGACCACGATGTCCCACGGGCCGTCGATCAGCCGGGCGATCGTGCGGAAGTAGCCGCGCGCGTCGCCGTCCCAGCCGCGCAGGGCCAGGGCCTCCGTCGCCGCGACCGTCATGCCCTGGCCGTAGATCGGGTTGAACGCGCACACCGCGTCGCCCACGGCCACCAGCCCGACGGGGAAGCGGGCGAGCCGCTCGTAACGGCGGCGGACGCTGGCGGGCACCCGGTAGGTGCGCGCGTCGCCGATCGGCTCCGCCCCGGCGACCAGCTCGTGCACGTCGGGCGCGGGCAACGACCCGGCATAGGCGACGAACCCCTCCAGGTCGGCGGGTGCCGCGTCGCCGTGGTAGCCGCCCAGCGTGACGATCCACCGGTCGCCCTCCATGGCCAGCGCGACCCCGCCGCGCGGCCGGTCCTCGGTGGGCGCGAGGATGACGAACAGGTCGCCGCCGAGGTCGTCGGCGGTGCGCCGGAACTCGCGGGTGGTGTAGCGGAAGTCGATGGCCACCCGCTCCTCGGCGGGCGGCTCGTAGCCACCCGTTTCGAGCCACTCGGGCAGCCGGGAGCCGCGGCCGGTCGCGTCCACGACCAGGTCCGCCCGGACTTTGGCGCCGTCGACCAGCACACCGCCGGGGAACAGCCCGGTCGCGACGGTCTCCGGCCGGAGCGTGACGTTGCCGAGGGCCGCGACGCGCCGCCGTACCTGCCCCTCCAGCAACGGCCTGCTGAGCAGCAGCCCGCCCAGCCCGCTCGGGCCGCGCGCCAGCGGCTGCCCCTCGTTGATCCACCGCGCCCGCTCCTGGATGTCGACCGGCGTGGCGCCCCTGCCGACGAGCTCGTCCGTGAGGCCGGGGAGCAGTTCCTCCATGGCCTCCCTGCCGCGCGCCAGCAGCCCGTGCGCGTGCCGCCCCTGCCCCGCGCCCTTACGGTGACCGTCCTGCTCGGGCAGGGGATCGCGGTCGAGTACGGTCACCCGCTCGAACCGCTCGCGCAGCGCGGCCGCGGCCAGCAGCCCCGCGATGCTCGCTCCTACCACCACGGCATGGCTCATGCGAACATGCTATCGAATTGCTGCCGGAATGGGCTGCCCCCTATGATCCGCTTTCATGCGCTCCGCGATCATCGGTGGCTTTGTCGCCATCCTCCTGGCGGGCTCCGCTGCCCCCGCCATGGCCGCCGTCCCTCTGGATGACACCCTGCTCACCCCGCAGGATCTGGGCTCCGAATACCAGCTCAGCGAGAAGCCCCTCCGGTTCGCGATCGGCGACGGGTCCGTCGGCGACAGGAAGTGTGACCGCGCGATCAAGGCGCTTCGGCCCCTGCTGAAGAGCAAGGCGGCCGTGTTCATCGAGGAGACAGAGGCGCCCACGTCCCGCCTCAGGCAGTTCTCCCTCAGCGGCAAGGTCGCCCCCTGGCAGGCCGTGGGCAAGGCCATGGTCCGCGACTGCGCGGGCGTGAACACCAAGAAGAAGAACGAGAAGACCAGGATCGTCAAGCTGTCGGTCGGCAAGCTCGGCGACTGGTCCTACGGGATCCGCTACAGCCAGACGATCCCCAGCCTGAACGCCAAGCCGCTCATCGTCGCCGACGTCGCGCTCATCAGGGTGGGTGACGCCGTCACGCTGGTCGTGAGCGACGGGGTCCTCTCCACCTTCAACCCCGCCCTCAGCCGCAGGGCGGCGCGCCTGGCCGCCGAGAAGCTGGCGGCCGTCTAGGCGTCGTGGACGAGGAGGGCGAGCTGCACCCGGTTGTCCAGGCCCGCCTTGGTGAGCACCCGCGACAGGTAGCCCTTCACCGTCCCCACGCTCATGTGCAGGTCGGCCGCGATCTCCGCGTTCGTCTTCCCCTGCGCCACGCCCCGCGCGACCTCGCGCTCCCGCTCGCTCAGCCGGGCCAGCAACTGCCGCCCCTCGGCCGCCCGCGCGGTCTCGGCCGCCGGCTCCAGGTGCGCGATCAGGCGGCGGGTCACGCTGGGGGACAGGACCGGCTCGCCGAGCACGACCCGGCGGATCGCGTCGACGATCCCGGCGGGCGGGGTCTCCTTCAGCAGGAACCCGCTGGCCCCTGCGCGCAGCGCGCGGAAGACGTGGTCGTCGGCGTCGAAGGTGGTCAGCACGATGACCTCGGGCGGGTTCCGCAGCCTGCGGAGCGACTGGGTGGCGGTGATGCCGTCCAGCCCCGCCATCCTGATGTCCATCAGCACCACGTCCGGCGCCCACGACCGGACCGCGCCGGGCACCTCGGCGCCGTCCGCGACCGCGCCGACCACCTCCAGGTCGGGCGCGCCCTTGAGCATGAGCGTCAGCCCGGTACGCACCAGAGCGTCGTCGTCGACGATCAGAACCCGGATCACCTCGGCCATGGTAGCCACGCCTCCAGCACGAACCTGCCGCCGACCGGCCCGTGCTCCAGCCGCCCGCCCATCAGCGCCACCCGTTCCCCGAGCCCGACCAGCCCGACACCTTTCTCCGACGCGCTCCCGGAGAGCGGGTTGGAGATCCGCACGGTCAGCCCGTCGCCCGCCGCGCCGTCCAGGTCGACGGCGACCGCCGCGCCTGGCGCGTGTTTGCGCGCATTCGTCAGCCCTTCCTGGACGACCCGGTAGGCGGTCCTGCCCACGTCCGCAGGAATCCCGGCCGGGTCTCCACGCAAGGTCACCTCGCCGAACGCCCGCGCCTCGGCCAGCAGCGCGTCGAGGTCGCCCAGCACCGGAGCCTGCTCCTCGCGCAGAACGGAGATGACTTCCCGCAATTCCTTCATCGCCAGTTGCGCGTTGCTGCGCACCACACCGGCCGCCTCGGCCAGTTCCGAGGGAGGACCTTGGGGGTTGAATTCCAGCGCCCCCGCCTGCAGCGCCAGCATCGACAGCCGGTGCGCCAGCACGTCGTGCATCTCCCTGGCGATCCGCACCCGCTCGGCCTGCCTGGCCTCCTCCGCGCGCTGCCGCTGGGCCGCCTCGGCGCGTACGGCACGCTCCTCCAGGGAGGCCAGGAGCTCGCGCCTGGTGCGGGCGAGCATGCCCCACCCGGTGAGCACGCCGGTGAACAGCACCGCGACCAGCGCCCAGACGCCGTAGGAGGCCAGGCCAGGCGGGCGCCAGGCGAAGCGGACCAGCGTGGCGGCCAGGCTCGCCGTACCGACGAGGACGGCCTGGCGCGGGCGCAGGTAGAGGGCGGCGAAGACGGTCGCGATGCCCGCTGCCGCCGACGCGGCGGCCGACCCGGCGGACAGCGCGACGATCGCCAGACCCACCCAGAACGGCCGGCGGCGGCAGAACCACACCAGCGCGCACGCCAGCAGCCCGCCCGCGACGTCGGCCGCGAGGATCCACCCATGAACGTGCGCGGACAGGTCGCCCGCGACCACCGCGACCGCGGCGGCCAGCGCGAGCAGGGAACTGCTCGCTGCCACCACGCGGGCACGGCGCGAGTCCATGCCCCGATGGTATGGCAACCAAAGTTGTCACGACCCGGACGGATGGCAGGAGAGACGGCCCGTGGCCGCGCGCGAGGCTGGCCGTATGAACAGACTCCCCGCGCTGGTCCTGGCGCTGATCACCCCCGTCGTCGCGGAGCTGATGCTCGGCAACCCGCCGCTCGGCCAGATCTGGCTGATGGTGTTCTGGGTGCCCATCTATGGCGCGGGCACCGTCCTGATCCGCGAGCTGGTCCGCCGCTCGGGCCGGGGGTGGGGCGCGATCCTGCTGCTCGGCGTCGCCTACGGCATCGTGGAGGAGGGACTGGCGCTGCAGGCGCTCAGCAGCCCCACCTTGTACGGCGTGGCCGGATGGGCGCCGCGGGTCCTCGGGCTGAACTCCGCCTACACCGAGCTCAACCTCGTTTACCACGCCGTGTTCAGCGTCGCGCTGCCGATCCTGCTCGTCGAGCTGCTCTTCCCGCGGCAGGGGACGCGTCCGTACCTGGGAAAGGTCGGCCTGGCCTGCGCGGGCGTGGTGTTCGTGCTCGGCGCCGGGGTGTTGCGCGCGATGACGGCGCTGTTCATGGACCCTGGCTACACGATGCCGCTGCCGGTCCTGCTCGGCTGCCTTCTGGCGATCGTTCTGCTCGCCGTGGCAGCCTTCACCGCTAAGGCCGGAAATATCCTGACAAAGCCGTCACCGTCGCCCTGGGTGGTGGGCGTGGTCGCCTTCGTGGCGGCCTTCGGGTACATGGCGCTGCTCTTCCCGTTCGGCGGGGCCGAGCACCCGGCCTTCACCAGCGGCGCCTGGGTGTGGCTGCCCATGGGAGCGGCCGCCGTCCTGGCCGTGGCGGCGGGCCTGCTGGTGCGCCGGTGGGCGGGCGCGCACGGCCTGGCCCTGGTGATCGGCGCGCTGATCGCGCACTCGCTGTTCGGCGTCGTCGCCAACGCCGCCACGCTCCTGGACCGGATCTGGCTGGTGGCGCTCTGCGCGGTCACAGTGGGCGCGACAACCATGCGTCGGAGGGCACTGAACCGCGGGGCAGCCGCGACATCAGCGCCGACCCCAGCCCGGCCATCCTGATCGTGTCGTCGATGAACCCGTCCAGGTCCTCCGGCCACGGCAGCCCCGGATGGGTGATGAGCAGGGAGACGCACCCGTGTACGGCCGACCAGAGCGACAGCGCCAGCGGCACCGGATCCCCGCGCAGCATTCCCGCCTCCACGCACCGGGTGACGGCGTCCACCATGTAGCCGAAGCAGGCGGCGGCAGCGGGCGGCGTGCCCTGGGAGGGTCTCAGCATGAGCACCCGATACTGCGTGGGATGCCCCAGCGCGAACCTGGCGTAGGCGCGGCCGCAGTTGCCCATAGCGCGGAACGGGTCGTCGCCCGTGGTCTCGCGCATGAGCCTGGCCAGCTCGTCCCAGACCCGCAGGCAGACCGCCTCGACCAGGGCCTCCTTGTCGGCGAAGTGCAGGTAGACCGACGGGGTGGACACCCCCGCCCGGCTCGCGACGGCGCGCAGCGTCAGCGCATCCTCGCTGCCCGTCTCCTCCAGCAGGGCCTCGGCGGCGCACAGGATCTCCTCGCGCAGCCGTACCCCCTGGCCTGGATTGGCGCGAACGCGCCGGGTAGTCGCCACGGGCACCAGGTTGACGCCGTCAGCTTAACGATGTCAACCTGGGGCGATGCAGACCTTCAGGGAAGCGACGGCCGTGAGCCCGCTGGGCGAGGCCGTCCTGGACGGGCAGTGGAGCGTCGGCGGCAAGCTGCACGGCGGCTACCTGCTCGCGATCCTCGCCAGGGCGGCCGTGCAGCGCGCCGAGCACCCGCACCTGTCGGCGATCAGCGGGTCCTTCCTGGAGGCGCCGGAGCCGGGCCCTGCCCAGGTCGACGTGGTGATCATGCGGCGCGGCCGTACGGTCACCCAGGCCAGGGCCACCCTGTCCCAGCAGGGCGCGGTCAAGACCGAAGCACTGGTCACGCTCGGCGAGCTGGACGACGGCGACCCCTGGTGGACCTCCTCCGAGCCGGTCGACCTGCCCGAGGAGGAGGCGTGCTTCCTCACTCCGCCGGACGCGCCTGGCGGCTTCCGCGTGCCGCTCATGGAGGTCGTCGAGCAGCGGCTCGACCCGGCGCAGATCGGCTTCGCCTTCGGCCAGCCGTCCAGGAAGGGCGTGTTGTCCGGCTGGCAGCGGCTGGCCGACGGCTCGGACTGGGACCCGCTGTCGCTCCTGGTGGCGCTCGACCCGGTGCCGCCGGTCTCCTACGACCTCGGCCTGCCCGGCTGGGTGCCGACGATCTCGCTGACCGCCTACATCCGCCGCCTGCCCGTGCCCGGCTCGGTGCGGGTCAGCATGAGCGCGGCCGACGTCACCGCCGGGCGGATGGACGAGACCACCTCTATCTGGGACGCCAAGGGGCGTCTGGTCGCCCAGGCGACCCAGCTTGCCGCGGTGCGTCTTCCTCAGCCAACGCCCTGAGCTCCTCGTCGCTGGCGCCCCGGTCCAGCGCGAGCTTCGCGCGTCTGAACCGGGCGCACCGCTCTTCCAGCGCGCGTTCGTCCCACAGCTCCGTCATCCCGCCATCGTGACCAGAGCGGTTGATCACTCGCAGCGGTTTTACCCAGCCAGAACCTCCACCGTGCCGCGCTCGCCGTCCACCCTGACGCGGTCGCCGTCCTTCAGCCGCATGGTCGCGTTGCCCGTGCCGACCACGGCGGGGATGCCGAGCTCGCGCGCCACGATCGAGGCGTGCGACAGCGGCGCGCCCATGTCGGTCACCACGGCCGCAGCCCTGGGGAACATCGGCGTCCACCCGACGTTGGTCAGCGTGGTCACCAGGATCTCGCCCGCCTTGAGCCGGTCGCCGTCCTCAGGCCCGGCGATCACCCTGGCCACGCCCTCCACGATGCCCGGCGCGCCGGGGAAGCCGGTCACGGTGTCGCTGACCGGCGTGCTGACGCCGCGCGCGTCGAAGATGTCGCCGCGCCGGTTCGGGTCGGCCGCCCAGCGCACCGGGTCGAACGCCCCGACGATCAGCGTCGGATACACCGGCAGCGCCGCGTAACGCTCGTAGGTGGCCCGCTTGACCGCGACGTCGGGCATCGGCGCGCCCCTGAGCACGGCCAGGAGGCCGTCGATCGGCAGGAAGAACACCTCGTCGCCGTGCCCGGTCAGCTCACCGGCCCTGACGAGGAAGGCACGCAGCGCCCAGACCGCCCGGATCACCTCGGAACGGGTGGTCTCGCGGCTGCGCACGACGGCGTTCCACTTCTTGACGCGCTCGCGCATCTTGGCTTCCTTGCCGGGATAGCGCTCGGCGAAGCGTTTCCACGCCTGCTCCCGCGCCTCCTCCTGGCGGGCCAGCAACTGCTGGGTGTCGGTCTTGTGCAGCCCTTCGAGCTGGGCGTCGAACCACGCGGGGTCCTCGCCGGGCCGGGGGATGGACACCTCGAACTCGTGGGGGCCGCGATGCCCGTAGAGCTCGGCGAACTCGGCGCGGGTGATCTCGCCGCGCTCCAGCCTGCCGAGCCCGACGATCGGGCCCATGCTGGCCAGCTCGCCGTCGGCGTTGGCGCCGGTCAGCATGGCCTCGGCGTCGACCTCGCCCATCATCTTGTGCAGCTTGTCGCGGGTGAACACCAGGGAGGAGCCGCCCTGCCGTCCAGCCGCCTCCAGAACGCGGCAGGACTCCACGAAGTAGGGGAGCACCTCGTCATCCCACAACGCGGCGAGCGCTTCCGGGTCCGTTGTTTCTTCGATTTTTCGTCTGATGTCCTTGTTTCGCGCCATGGCTGTTTCGAGGAACCCCGGCATCAGCGCGAGGCCGTCGCTGACCCGCTTGCGTATGCCGAAGAAGAGCGGCAGCACCAGCCTGATGATCTCCCAGCGCGATGCCTTGAGCGGCGGGATGTCGAGGTCGGGCGGGATCTTGCCGAAGACCTGTTCGACCGCGCTGAGCCTGCCGCCCATGCCGACCGCCTTGGCGATGGAGATGGTGATGCTCAGGTTCATGTAGAAACGGCCGCCGATGTTGCCGACCAGGTCGAAGCCGGGCAGCGCCGAGGCGGACATCGCCTCGTGGATGAAGATCTGCACGAGCGACCAGGTGGCCGGGGTCATCACGTCGGGGATCGCCTCGCCGAGGTTGCCCGCGGTCCAGAGGTAGTCGCCCTTGAGGCTGTCGTTCCACTCCTCCAGGTGCAGGTTCATGCCGGTGATCGGGCGGGCCTGGAGGATGTAGAAGGCGCCGTCCCTCATGGCCCACTCGATGTCCATCGGCGTGCCGTACAGGTCCTCGATCCGGTCGCCCAGGCCTTTGAGCTGTACGGCTCGCGCCTGGGTGAGCACCGGCTGGGTACGCATCGCCTCGGGCACCGGCTCTTCCTCCGTGCCGTCCGGGGTGCGGACCGTCATCACCGCCTTGTCCGAAATTTCGTATGACGTGACGGTGCTGTCTTTCATGGTGATCGTGTCAGGGGTGACCAGGCCGCCGACCACGGCCTCGCCCAGGCCCCACGAGGCGTTGACCACCGTCTCGTCGCGGGCGCCGTTGATCGGGTTGGCGGTGAACATGATCCCGGCCGCGTCGGCGGCGACCAGCTCCTGGACCACGACCGCCATCGCCACGTCCTCGTCGGCGATGCCGTTCTGCGCCCGGTAGGAGACGGCTCTCTCGTTCCAGAGCGAGGCCCAGCAGCGCCTGACGGCGTCCAGCAGGCCGTCGCCCCTGACGTTGAGATAGGTGTCCTGCTGCCCGGCGAACGACATGCCGGGCAGGTCCTCCGCGGTCGCCGACGAGCGGACCGCGACCGGCACGTCGTCGCCCAGCGCGGCGTAGGCTGCCATGATCTCCTTGGCCAGAGCGTCCGAGATCTCTCCCTCGCGGTAGGCCTCGGTGGTGATGTGGAACCCCGCGGGGACCGGCAGCCCGGCCCTGCTCAGGCGGGCCAGCGAGGACCCCTTGCCCCCGGCCGTCGCCAGGTCGGCGGCTTCGTCGTCGAGTGGGAGAACCCTCACTGCACACGCTCCTTGGTTTTGAGCGACTCGTCGAGCTTGCGTTCTGCGGCGGCTACGGCGTGATCGAGATATTCCAGGCTTGCCTGGAGGACGGCGGGCGTGGCTTTCGTGGCCTCTGTGGCGGTTTCCGCGGTCAGCTCGGCCAGCCGTTCGTCGCTCAGGGCGAGCGGTGGTGGGAGGAGCTGGGGGACGCACAGGAATCCGTAGACCACCGAGATGATCACGGTCAGGTGTTCGGCGGGGGTCAGGTCCTCACGCAGCGCGCCGTTTTGCATCAGGGCGCTGAAGTAGCGGTCGAACCCGGCCTTGAGCTCGGCGCTCGCGTCCTGCGTGCGTTTGACCTTGGCCATCTTGCCCAGGACGTCGGTGTCGCGCAGCAGGCTGGCCTTCATCAGGGGGCGGGCGAGGAGCTCGGCGACCATGCGCTGGATGAGGTCCCGCAGGGTCCCGCCGTTGGGGAGGCTTTGCCGTACGGCACGCAGGAGGTCCAGCCGCTCCCTGCGGAGCAGGGCGGCGAACAGGTCCTCGCGGGTGCGCCAGTGGAGGTAGATGGTGCCTTTGGCCACGTCGGAGGCGCGGGCTACGTCGTCGATGGTCGTCTTGTCGTAGCCCCAGCGGAGGATGAGCTCGCCTGCGGCGTCGAGGATGCGGTGGGCACGCTCACGTTGCCGCGCCTCGTCGAGGGGCGGCCTGCCTTTTCTTTGACTGGATATGTTTATACAGTCATTTAACACCCAATGACCGGACACTTCCACCCCACCCCCCTTAGCCCAGCCCCCACGCCCCGCGCCCCACCCCCACGCGCCGTGCCTCCTTGCCCGGCGCCTCCCCGCCCCGCGCCCCCGCGCTCCGGTGCCCCGCGCTCCCGCGCCTCCCTGCCCGGCGCCTCCCTGTCTGGCGCCCGAAACCCCCTGCCCCGCACCCGGCGCGCCTTGCGCCGCGCGCCCACCTCCATGCCCCACGCCCCATGCCTTGCGCGCGTGCCACGTGTGGGCTCGGGCTGCCCGGTGGCCGCGCAAGACCTCAACGCGGACTCAACATCGGGGCGGTTAGATTCGAGCCATGGTCAACCTAGGCATCATGGAAATCCTCATCATCCTGGTCCTGTTAGCCCTGCTGGCCGGGGCCGTGATCTTCGCCATCGTCTTCGCCACCAGAGCCGCCAACCGCCGACGCCGCTAGCTCCGTGTCCAGCGGCAGTCCAGCGGGGTCGTCGTACCGTCGAAGGCATGACGACCCCAGCCGTCGGCTCCCGCCGCTGGAGCGCGCTCGTCTTCATCGCGCTGGCCCAGCTCATGGTCGCCCTCGACGCCACCATCGTGAACATCGCGCTGCCGTCCGCCCAGGCCGACCTCGGCATCTCCGACGCCGACCGGCAGTGGGTGGTCACCGCCTACACGCTCGCCTTCGGCGGCCTGCTGCTGCTCGGCGGGCGCGTCGCCGACCTGGCCGGGCGCTACAACGTCTTCCTCGTCGGCCTGGTCGGCTTCGCCGTGGCGTCCGCGCTGGGCGGGGCGGCGGGCAGCCTCTGGATGCTCGTCGCCGCCCGCGCCCTGCAGGGGGCGTTCGCCGCCGTGCTGGCTCCTACCGCGTTGTCGCTGCTGGCCGTCACGTTCACCGACGCCCGCGAGCGAGCCAGGGCGTTCTCCGTGTACGGGGCGATCGCGGGCAGCGGGGCTGCGGTGGGTCTCATCCTCGGCGGGCTGCTGGCGCAGAACCTGAGCTGGCGCTGGTGCCTGTACGTCAACGTCCCGATCGCGGTCGTCGCCGTGGTGGGGGCGGCGCTGCTCCTGACCCCTTCCCCGCCGATCAGGGCTTCCCTTGACGTGGTCGGCGCTTTGCTGGCCACCGGGGGACTGGTCGCTCTCGTGTACGCCTGCACGCTGGTGGTCGGCCGCGGAGTGGCCTCGCCCGCCGTACTGGGCTGGGGTTTGGCAGGTCTGGTATTGCTGGGCCTCTTCGTCTGGCGCCAGGCAAGGGCCTCCTCCCCGTTGCTACCGCTGCACATCCTGCGCGACCGCAGCCGAGCCGGGGCATATCTGGCGGTCGCCCTGACCGTGGCCGGGATGTTCGGCGTGTTCCTCTTCCTGACGTACTACTTCCAGGTCGTGCTGCACTACTCGCCCGTGGTGGCCGGGCTGGCGTTCCTCCCCATGTCGGCCGCCGTCATGCTCAGCGCCACCCTGATCGCCGGGCGCCTCCTGCCCAAGGTCCCCCCACGCCTGCTGATGGCCCCAGGGCTGCTGGTGGCCGCCGGGGCGATGGCATGGCTGACCCAGCTGGGCCCGGGCAGCGGGTACGCCTCCCTGGTGTTGCCCGCCGAGATCCTGCTGGGCCTGGGCATGGGCGTGGTCTTCACCCCCGCCTTCAGCCTGGCCACCCAGCACGTTTCCCCACGCGACGCCGGAGTGGCGTCCGCAGTGGTCAACGCCGCGAACCAGGTCGGCGGGTCACTGGGATTGGCGCTCCTCAACACCGTCGCAGCCGACGCCACAGCCAGCCACCCGGGCCCGAACTCCCTGGTGTACGGCTTCGCCGTGGCGTCAGGCTGGGGCGCAACCTTACTCGCAGCGGCAGCCTTGATCGCCACCCTAATGATCTCCGAACCCCCACCAGCCCCCCACCCACAACCCCCAACCCGCTCAACCCCCGACTCACCCACAACCCCGACCCCACCCGCGCACCCTCAACCCGTTCGGGTCCGAGCCCGCCTGCGACCCCGACCCCGAGATCACCCACAACCCCAAGCCCGCTCAGCCCCGAGCCCGCCCACGGCGCCAGCGCCGCTCAGGCCCTGACCTGCCCACGGTCCCTAACTCTCGCGGTCCCTAACCCCACCCGGGACCCCCAACCACCGGGACCCCCAACCACCCGCGAGTGTGGATCAGCCGCGAGCGCGGACCACCCGCGAGCGTGGACCACTCACGAGCGTGGACCACTCACGAGCGTGGACCACTCACGAGCACGGATCACCCACGAGCACGGATCACCCACGAGGGCGGACTACCCGCGAGCCTCGACCCCGCTCAGCCCCTACCGGCCGTCCGGCGACCACGAACTCTCACTCCACCGTGTACATCCAGCCGGGGTGCCACTCGAAAGGCGCGTCCACGAGGTTCTCCAGCGGAACTCCCAGGAGTAAATGCTGCAAAGCCCACCGATTGGCCGAGTGCGCCACCACCAGCACCGTTCGCCCCTGCCACAACCCCCGAAGGTCGTCCAGGAAGGAGGCAGTCTGCGAGACGACATCCCGATAGCTCTGCCCGCCAGGCCATGGATCGTCGATGTGCCTTCGGCGCAAAGGGGCCAGCTCGTCCACCGGGCGCCCGTTGTAGACCCCGTAATCACATTCACGCAGCCGAGGATCCGTACGAATCTCCCTGCCCCCACCGAACGCGATCTCCGCAGTCTCCACCGCCCGCCGCAGGTCAGATGCGTACACCTCGTCAACCCCAGCCCGCCGAGGCCCCATCTCCGCAGCCAGCGCCCGCCCACGCTCGGACAGCTCCCCAGGCAGCCACCCCGTGGCGATGCCCTGCTCGTTGTCGACGGTGATGGAGTGGGTTTCGTAGATCAGCGCGACAGCCATGCCACAAAACTAACGCCCGCCTCCCAGAGGGAGACGGGCGTTCAGCTTTCGGAGTAGCGGGGGCGGGATTTGAACCCGCGACCTTCGGGTTATGAGCCCGACGAGCTACCGACCTGCTCTACCCCGCGTCGCATTGAGAACACTACCGGATCTTTGGAGTGCCTCTCACCGAGATGGCGCTGTTCGCGGTGAGCGTGATCAGCTTGCACTCCAAGGAGGGTGGCGAACATGGAATGATGTCGGGGACACTGCACCATGCGGTAGGACAACTGAATCCAGGGGCGGTAGCTCAGCCGGTCAGAGCATCGGACTCATAATCCGTGGGTCGTGGGTTCAAGTCCCACCCGCCCTACTCTCACGCACCATGTTTGACCTGGGGTTGCTCGCCCTCGGCGTGCCCCGGTCGCTTGTGGTTGGTCGCTTGGTGGTTGCTCTCGCGCCGGAACTCCTGTCGGGACGGCTACATCGGCGGCAACCCGACGATCAACCAAGACGCCTCAGGCAGCGCTGCAGACACACTCTGTTTGCAGATGAGGAAGCCCGACCACGCCTGCGGCAGGTCGCGCGGCCATCTCTGTTTCGACCTCGGGGCCTGGCGCGGCGAACAGGCGTACACGTAGTCGAAACGCTTGAACGGGTCGCGCGCCTCTCGCGGACCCCCTTACGAACCCCATTGGGCCAGTCCTGACGCTCAGGTCAGGCCTGGCGTGCGCTACCGGCTCGGCGGACGGGACGCGCCGGTGCGGTCTGATCTGACCCAGGTCTTCGGCGGGGCCGAGCGACACGGCGACACCCTCCCACTCCACGGACGGTGAAGAACGATGTTCCCCGGCATGGAACGGGATGGAACGCATCGGAGGTGAGGGAGTCGCGTCGAAGAGATGGCGATGCCCGGGATCGGCTCAGGAATGAAGCCGTGAGGGGAGCACGTCAATGCGCGCGATGTTGTCGGGGAAGGTCAGCATCAAGTTCCTGGCCGCCTTAACCGGCCTGCTCATGGTTGTGGCGATGGCGGGGCCGACGGGATCCGTGACGCCCGTGGCCCTGGACATGGCGTCGACGGCGCTGGACAGCTGTGGCACGGCGTCGGCGAGCGCACCGGCCACGAGGACGGCGGCCACCAGCCCGCCGGATCATGAAGAGCTGGTGAGCCCCAGCGCGACGCAGTCGCACACCGTGGCCTGGGACGGAGCACAGGTCGCGATCAAGCCGGGCGCCCTGGACAAACCGGTGAGCATCGGCATCACCGATCTGACGAGTCCCGAGCTGGCCGCGCTGGACTCCGGCATGACCAACGTCACCGGCAAGGCGCGTTCCGGGTTCCGGTTCACCCCGCACCCGCTGCAGTTCCTGACCGATGTCCAGGTGACGCTGCCCTACGACCCGGCTCTGGTGCCCGGCGACTTCGCCGCGTCGGATCTGTTCACCTACTTCTACGACGACGTGGCCCAGTGCTGGCAGGTGCTGCAGCGGGTATCGGTCGACGAGGTCAACCACACCGTGACGTCGCTGACGAACCATTTCACCGACATGGTCAACGCCGCCGTCACGGTGCCGGAGCACCCGGACAACGTGTCGTTCAACCCGACCCAGATCAAGGGCCTGCAGGCCGCCGACCCGGCCTCCAAGGTGAACCTGATCGGCGCGCCGGGCGCCGACAGCACCGGTGACAACCGGCTCAGCTACCCGATCGAGGTGCCGCCGGGCCGTCACGGGGTTCAGCCTCAGCTCAGCGTCGTCTACAGCTCCGAGGGCGGCGACGGCTGGCTGGGTGTGGGCTGGGATCTGCCGGCCTCGGCTCTCACGGTCGACACCCGCTGGGGGGTGCCCCGGTATGACGGCGCGACCGAGACGGAGACGTACCTGCTGAACGGCCAGCAGCTGACGCCCACGGCGCATCGCGGCGAGCCGGTCGCGCGGACGGCGGAGAAGGTCTTCCACAGCCGGGTCGAGGGCGGGTTCGCGCGGATCGTGCGCCATGGCGACGATCCGAAGTCCTACAGCTGGGAGGTGACCGACAAGGCAGGCATGCGGTCGCTGTACGGCGGAGCCGGTGCGACCCTGGCCGACGAGGACGGTCACATCTTCCAGTGGGGGCTGCGCGAGGTCCGTGACCCGCACGGCAACGTGATGCGCTTCAGCTACGCGCGGGTCGACGACACCGGCCTCGACAACGGTGTGGAGAAGGGGCGCAACCTGTACCTGAAGAAGATCACCTACACCGGATTCGGGGACACCGACGGCCGGTACGCGGTGACGTTCACGCGTGACCGGGAGCTGCACGAGCAGCCGCGGGTGGACAAGACCATCGACGCGCGGGGCGGCTTCAAACGGGTGACCGCCGACCTGCTCCGGCGCATCGACGTGACCCTCGACGACGAACTCATCCGCCGGTACGAGCTGGCCTACACCACCGGCGCGTTCCACAAGACGATGCTGCAGTCGATCACCCAGCAGGACGGCACCGGCACGGTGTTCAACAAGCACGAGTTCGGCTATTTCGACGACATCCGTGACGGGCAGGGCAACTATCAGGCCTTCAGCACCGAGCAGTGGACCGTGCCGGGCGACGGACTCAAGTCCAGCGCGGTGAACATCACCCCCGACAACGCCGGCGACGCCAGCGCGCTGAACGCCAACACGAGCACGACCGGCGGCGGGCACCTGTACGTGGGTGTGGGCAGCTCGGAGAGCAAGGCGAACTCGATCGGGCTGAAGGCCGGGTTCAGCCACAGTTCGGACTCCGGGGTGCTGGCACTTGTCGACGTCGACGGCGACGACCTGCCCGACAAGGTGTTCCGCGGCGATGACGGCCAGGTCCGCTACCGCAAGAACCTGTCCGGCCCGAAGGGGCAGCCGCGCTTCGCCGACCAGGCCACGACACTGGACCTGCCCGGGATCATGAGGCAGAGCAGCGACAGCCTGACGCTGGGCGTCGAGGCGTATCCGGGATCGGCCGCGTTGCAGCTGGACTACGTCAACTCCTTCGTCACCACCCGGACCTACTTCAGCGATGTCAACGGTGACCGGATCATGGACCTGGTCGACGGGTCCAAGGTGCTGTTCGGACGCCTGGGCAGCGACGGCAAGCCGCTGTACGGCATCAGCGCCGACACCCCGGTGCCGGTGATCCCGGGGCAGGTGGACACCGGCGGGCTGCTGGGCGACCTCGGCCCGGACCGGGAGCGGCTCATCGACTCCTTCCCGCTGCTGGACACCGTTCGCCGCTGGGTGGCGCCCTACGCGGGCGTGATCCGGGTCGAGGGCCCGGTGAAGCTGCTGCAACCGACCGCGGCGGCGCCCGCCGACGGCGTACGCGTGGCGATCCAGCACGAGGGCGCCGAGCTGTGGTCGGACACCATCGAGCCGCCGGACGGCAACGACCACGTGCCGTCGCAGGTGGACTCCATCACCGTGGCGCGCGGCGACCGGCTGTACTTCCGGGTGCAGTCGCGCTTCGACGGCAGCAAGGACGAAGTGTCCTGGAACCCGGTGATCAGCTATCTGAACGTGCCCGCGACGCAGGACGTGAACCAGCTGCCTGCCTATCGCTACCAGGCGTCGGACGACTTCACCCTGGGCGGCCGGATCGTGACGGTGAAGGCGCCGCTGACCGGCACCCTGCATCTGTCCGGCGACCTGACCAAGAGCGGCGCCACCACCGACGACGTCACCGCCCTGATCACCCGCGACGGCACGCCGGTGTTGCAGCACACGCTGGACTCCGCCTCGGCGGGCACGGCGCCCGTGTCCCTCGACATCGCCGTCCAGAAGGGGCAGACGCTCCAGTGGCGGGTGCGGACGGACTCGCCGATCGACGCCGGGAAGATCTCGTGGCAGCCGCGCGCCGTCTACACAGCCGCCGACGGCGTCACCCAGTTGACCGACGCCCAGGGCAAGCCGCTGATCGAGGTGTTCCCGCCGTACAACCTCGATCTCTACCCGGTGGACGGGCTGTCGGCGCCGCAGGAGCCCTTCACCGTGTCGCAGGACGGCGACCTGTCGGTGACTCCGTCCCTGACGTTCGACTTCGGCGACGAGAAGCCGTCCGGCCGGGTGGCGTTCACCGTGAAGCGGCGTGGCGAGCTGGTCGCCAAGAGCTTCTTCACCCTCGACAAGGGTGTGCTGAGCTCGCCAGGCCCGCTGAGCGTCCATACCGCGCAACAGGTTCCGGACGAGCTGTTCTTCGACTTCAGCACGCTGAACCCGAAGCTGCGCTCCTTCCTGACCGCCCGGTCGGTGCAGGTCAGCCAGAACGGCGGCCAGGCCGTCGACGCGCCCAGCGCGTTCCACGACACCGTCCAGGAAGGCGCCTTCGCGCAGCCGTACCGTGGCTGGGGCGCGGTCGGCTACAACGGCAACCGCGAACGGGCCGGGCAGCCCATCGCGCAGGGCGACCTGGTCATCGACGACGACTACGCCGGGCAGCTGCCCACCAGCGTGGACCCGCAGGGCCAGAAGGACGACTTCGGCAAGGACCCGAAGGTGGATCCGCCGAAGGCGGTGCCGTTCTTCCCCTCGCCGCAGGAGGACCGCTGGGGCGTCGGCGACCACTCCTTCGTCACGCGCACCAGCTCCAGCAGCTCCCGGCTGGGCACCGAATCGATCAACCTGCCGAGCGCGTCGGACTTCGCCGGCGTCGCCGTTCCGCGGCTGTCCCGCTCGCAGCAGCTGTCGCTCACCGGCGGCGTCGGCGGGACAGTCGGCTCGGTCGGTGGCAGCGTGGCCGACGGCACGAGCGAGGGCAAGGTCGACTTCTTCGACATGAACGGCGACCAGTTCCCGGACGTGGTCAGCGGCAACGGCATCCAGTACACCGACCCGACCGGCGGGCTGGGGACCAAGCGCGGTGTTCTGCCCGGCGGCGCGGTACGCAGCAGCGTCAACGAGTCCGGCAACGCCGGTGTCGGCAGCGCCGCGCGCACCATCCCGACGGGATTCGGCCGCAGCGCCTCCAACGGCGACACGCCGGGAAACACGGCCAAGTCAGGCAACGACATGCCGCCGTTCGGCATCGGCGCGAACCTGGGCGGCAGCAGCTCCGACGGGGACTTCGACCTGATCGACATCAACGGCGACGGGCTGCCCGACCGGGTCCACAAGGACGGCATGGTGGAGCTGAACCTCGGCTACCGGTTCGGCGCCGCCGAGCAGTGGCGCGACCCGGCCGGGTTCAACGCCTCCAGCGGCGACAACGAGGGGGTGAACCTGGGGTTCAACACCGACTTCTACGGCTTCGCCGGCGGCGCCGCGTTCGAACGCGACGTCACCAGGACGTCCAGCACGCTGCAGGACGTCAACGGCGACGGCCTCGCGGACCGCGTGTTCGCCGGCAACCCGATCAAGGTGGGGCTCAACACCGGTAACGGCTTCGAGCCGCCGGTGCCGTTCCTCGGCAGCCTGCCCGGCGTCACGCGGGACCAGAACGCGAGCGCCAGCCTCGGCGCGTACTTCGAGTTCGGCGTCTGCTTCGTGTTCGTCTGCGTGGTCATCAACCCGGGCGCCAGCGCCTCCACCGGCGCCAGCCGTACCGAGCAGATGTTGAGAGACGTCAACGGCGACGGATTCGCCGACCAGCTGTCGTCGGTCAAGGACGACCAGCTGGTCGTCGCAGGCAACCGCACCGGCCGGACCAACCTGCTCAAGACCGTGACCCGCCCGCTGGGCGGCCGGATGGACTTCGACTACACCCGTGACGGCAACACCTTCGGCCAGCCGCAGTCGAGGTTCGTGCTGTCGCGCGTCGCCGTGGACGACGGGCTCCCCGGCGACGGCCAGGACGTCCAGCTGATCACCTACGAGTACTCCGGCGGCGTCTACGACCGCCTGGAGCGCGAGTTCGACGGGTACGCCACGGTCGTCGAACGCCACCGCGACGCCGGTGCCGACGACGCGGTGTTCCGCAGCATCACCCACGCCTTCCGCACCGACGGCCCGTACACCCGCGGGCTGCCGACGCGCACGCTGACCACCGACGCCGGCGGCAGGAAGTTCCTGGAGACCGAGAGCGTCTACGTGCTCAAGGACATCGACCACCCGGGCGCGGCGGCCGATCCGCACAGCACCACCGCGACGATCTTCCCGCAGCTCGTACGCACCGACAGCCGCTACTTCGAGGGCCAGGCCAACCCCGCCAAGTCGACCTTCACCACGATGGAATACGACCAGCTGGGCAACGTCACTCGCACCTTCGACGCGGGTGAGGCCGGGGCGGCCGACGACCTCGACTCCCGGGTCGCCTACACCGACTGTCCCGCCACCGGGATCGTGGGCGTGGCCACCGCGATCGACGTGTCCGGCGGCGGCACCCTCCTGCGCCACCGCGAATCCACGGTGGACTGCGCCACCGGCGACGTGACCCGGGTCAGGGCCGAGCTCGCCGGCGGCGAGGCCGCCGTGACCGACATGGGGTACTTCGCCAACGGCAACCTCCGCTCGGTGACCGGTCCCGCGAACAAGAACAACCAGCGCTTCCGCACCGACTACGGCTACGACGCGACCGTCGACACCTTCGTGGAGTCGACCACCGACAGTTTCGGCTACCACTCGAGCACGACCCACGACCTCCGGTTCGGATCCGTGGCCACCAGCACCGACATCAACCACCAGTCCATCGCCAACACCTACGACTCGGTCGGGCGGCTGGTCAGCGTGGCCGGGCCGTACGAACTGCCGGAGCACCGGGTCACCGCGTCGTTCGAGTACCACCCCGGCGCGGCGGTGCCGTACGCCGTCACCCGCCACATCGACCGGCAGGCCGACGGGGTGCACGGCGACACCATCGACACGATCGCGTTCGTCGACGGGCTCGGCCGTACCATCCAGACGAAGATGGACGCGGCCGTCAGTGCCGCGCCGGGCACGGCGCCGGCCAACGTCATGGTGGTCTCCGGCCGG
The DNA here is from genome assembly GCF_044457355.1 of Nonomuraea sp. NPDC050556. Taxonomy (NCBI): domain Bacteria; kingdom Bacillati; phylum Actinomycetota; class Actinomycetes; order Streptosporangiales; family Streptosporangiaceae; genus Nonomuraea; species Nonomuraea sp. NPDC050556. Next base: position 138,969 of record NZ_JBITGU010000008.1, read on the forward strand.
GCGGTGTACGACTTCCTCGGCCGGGCGGTCAAGCAGTTCTTCCCGGTGACCGAGCCGAAGGGCGCGGCCAACACCACGTTCAACCCGGCGTTCGACACCGTCTCGCCGGTCACCACGACCTTCGACGTCCTGGACCGGGTCACCAGGACCGTGCTCCCCGACGGCACCGCCTCCACCCAGGCGTACGGCTTCGGCGCCGACCGCTCGGGCGTCACGCAGTTCGAAACCGTCGCCGCCGACGCCAACGGCAAGTCGATGCGCACCTACTCCGACGTACGGCGGCAGACCACCTCGGTCAAGGAGTTCAACCCGGCCGGCGGCCAGCCGGTGATCCAGACCAGCTACGGCTACGACGCGCTCGGCCAGCACACGTCGATCGTGGACGATCACAACAACACCACCAGGATGACCTACGACAACTTCGGCCGCCAGACGAGCTTGATCAGCCCGGACACGGGGCGCACCGACACCGTCTACGACCTTGCGGGCAACGTGACCAAGAAGATCACTGCGAAGCTGGCGGCGGCGTCGAAGGCGGTCGAGTACGACTACGACTTCAACCGCGTCAGCGCCATCCGCTACCCGATCTTCACCGCCAACAACGTCACCTACACCTACGGGGCGCCCGGCGCTGCCAACAACGCAGCCGACCGGATCACCTCCATCGTGGACGGCGCGGGCACCGTCACACGGGAGTACGGGCCGCTGGGAGAGGTGACCAAGGAGACCAGGACGGTTTCCGAGCAGGGCAGCCACACGGCGAGCTTCACCACCGAGTACCGCTTCGACACGTGGAACCGGGCGCTGTCGATGACCTATCCGGACGGCGAGGTGCTGACCTACCGCTACAACTCCGGCGGGCAGGTCGACTCGGCGACCGGTGTCAAGGCCGGAACCACCTACCCGTACCTGACCCGCCTGGACTACGACAAGTTCGGCGAGCGGGTCCTGCTGGACACCGGTAACGGCACGCGTACCCGCTACACGTTCAACCCCGCCACCCGGCGGCTCGACAACATGAAGGCGAACCTGGGCCAGGGGTACGTCTTCGAGAACCTCAACTACACCTACGACAGCGTCGGCAACGTCACCACCATCCAGAACGACACCGTCGCGCCCAGCAGTCCCGACGTCGGTACGCAGGTGGGCGGGCCGAGCACCGAGACCTACCGGTACGACGACCTGTACCGGCTGGTGCACGCGGAAGGTTCCTACCAGCCGCGGGCGCCGCAGAAGACCGACACCTACCGCGTGGACTTCGCCTACGACAGCACGAGCAACCTGACGAGCAAGAACCAGGTCCACGAACTGGTCGGGAACGGCACCAAGCAGACCGAAGGCAAGCTCACCTACAACTACACCTACGCCTACGCCGCGGCCCAGCCGCACGCGCCCACCACGATCGGGATCTACACGCTCGCCTACGACGCCAACGGCAACCAGATCAGCCGTGCGCAGCAGCCCAAGCCGCGGCGGCAGAACATCTGGGACGAGGAGAACCGGCTGGCGTGCAGCCATGAGAACGTCCAGAGCACGACGCTGCCGCAGACACCGGCCTCCTGCGACAACGCCGGCGGGACGCCCAACGCCGCGCGGTACTTCTACGACGACCAGGGCAACCGGATCATCAAGGACGGCTCCACGTTCCACGTCTATCCCAACCAGAACTACTCCACCGACGGCAACCACGAGTTCAAGCACATCTACGTCGGCGCGACCAAGCTGCTGACCAAGGCGGTGGAGAAGAACGGCAACAAGCCCGAGAACCGCCAGTTCTACTCCCACGACGACCATCTGGGCTCCACCGGATTCGTCACCGACGCCTCTGGCGGCCTGGCAGAGCACCTGATGTACGTCGCGGGCGGCGAGACGTGGGTCGACGAGCACCCGTCCCAGCCGGTGCCGCAGCAGTACAACGGCAAGGAACTGGACCCGGAGACCGGGCTGTACTACTACGGCGCGCGCTACTACGACCCGCGTACCGCCGTGTGGCAGAGCGCCGACCCCGCGCTGCCCGACGTGGCACCCGGATCGAAGGACCTGTCGGCCTACCTGTACGCCCGGGGCAACCCGATCAAGTACACCGACCCGGACGGACGCAGCCCCACCATTCCGGCCCACTTCCACCCCACGCCCGTACACGATCACCAGCCCAGCGGCCAGTGGGAGAGCGTCGTCCAGCAGGATCTCAAGAGCCGGTCCGGCTTCTACGAGAACTTCTGCCGCGACCGCTCGGTGGAGCGGGTGGCGAGTCTGGCGCTGGCCCATGCCCAGGACGAGCCGCTGGCCGCCGAGCACCTGGACCACTACCTGAAGGGCTCAGGCACGACCATCGACGAGGACGCGAACCTGGCCAGGATGCTCGACTCCGACCACTCGGTGGCGTTCTTCGTCTACCGCTCGGTCACCAAGGGGATCGAGGCCAGCGTCGCCAAGGGCGTCGACACCGGCTTGGTCACCGGGCACCTCGGTCTGGCACAGGGCGACATCAGCGTGCCGGAGTACAAGAACGCCTTCGGCGCCATCGACAGGGTGGACTGGGAGTACAACTTCGGCACCCGCAAGGTCCAGGTCTGGTTCCAGGATCGTTACGAGTGGCATCCGGTCTATCAGGACGCGGCCAAGAAGGACATCTATTCGAGGTTCGACGACGACGGGCGACGGCCGACCAACTGCATCCATGCGGCGATGGTGGAGATGAAGGCGCACGGCGCGCATGACTTCACGATGATGGGCGATACCTTCATCAACCTCAGCGATCTCCAGCGAAGTGCGAGCAAGTTCAACATCAACAGCAGGGGCTCCACCCCATGAGGGGTTCGGCGACCATCCAGGTTTTAGCGATCTGCAAGCGAGATCCAGAAGACTGTCCCCGTCAGCGCAAACGCCGCCGCCGATGCGGCGGCTCGAAGGGGAAGACAAACCATGCAGTTAGGCAAGAAGCTCATTGCCATCGCCGCCTGCGCCTTCATGGCGGGCGGGGTGCTGGCCACGGCGTCCCCCGCAGCAGCTGCGGCCACTGCCGGGAAGAGTGAAGCGAGTTACTACTATTACTACGGTGCCATCGCCGTGGCCCGGGACGGCAGCATCGGCCGGTCCTGGAACTACAGAACCGCCGCGTCCGCCAGGAAGCGGGCGTTGAGGTCCTGCGGGCGCTCCAGCTGCAAGGTCCTCACCACGTTCGTCAACGGGTGCGGCGCCGTCGCCTACAACGCCGACACGAACATGTACTGGGGCGGCAGGGGCAGCACGCCTGCCAGGGCGAAGCGGAACGCCATCGCCAACGCGGGCGGCGGCCGCTGGGTGGCCTACCAGTGCACTGATCGATACCGCTAGCCACGAGGTGGGGGCCATCCCTTCGCAGATGGCCCCCGACGTGCTACCTCAAGGTGTAGACGAGGTTCACCAGGCCGCCGGGGAGTTGCCGGACGTCCTGGAGCTCCAGGGTGTGGCGCTTCGCGGTGGAGAAGAGGGGCTTGCCCTCGCCGGCCACGAGCGGGTAGACGATCAGGTGGAGCTCGTCCAGCAGGTCGGCCTCGATGGCGCCCGCCGTCAGGGCCGCGCCGCCCATCAGGTAGATGTCCTTGCCGGGCTGCTGCTTGAGTTCGGCCACGGCGTCGAGGCCGGGCAGGATAGTGGTGTTCGGCCACGCAGTCTCGGTGAGGGTGCTGGAGACCACGTAGTGGGGGAGCCGGGCGGCGACGTCCGACCACTCCCGCTCGGCGGGAGTCGGCTGCCCCTGGTCGAGGGTGGTCCAGTAGTGCTCGTAGCCGGGGTACATCCTCCCGCCGACCACGCACGCGTCGATCCGCGGCGTGAGGCCGTAGTCCTCCGACCAGGCGTCGACCCAGTCGGCGTATCCCTCCGGTCCCTCGATCTTGCCGTCCACCGAGGTCTTCATGGCGGCGATGAGCTTGCGCATGGCTTCTCCTGAAGTGAGTGGGTTCAACGTGACCCACCGACGAACGAGAAAGCGCTAATCGACAGCCGCCGGAGAACTAGTTTTCCGACAGGCGCCGGCGGAGGAAGCGGCGCTCGCTGTCCGTCGTGGCCAGCTCCAGCGCCTCGCGGTACGCGACGGCGGCCTCGTCGTGCCGTCCCTGCCGTCGCAGCAGGTCGGCGCGGGTCGCGGGCAGCAGGTGGTAGCCGGGCAGCGAACCGGCGAGCCGGTCGACGAGCGCGAGCCCGGCAGCAGGACCGTCGGCCATGGCGACGGCGACCGCCCGGTTCAGCTCCACCACGGGCGAGGGCACCAGCTCGGCCAGCTTGCCGTACAGCCCAGCGATCTGGGCCCAGTCGGTGTCCTCTGCCGTCCCGGCCTCGGCGTGACAGGCGACGATGGCGGCCTGGATCTGGTACGGCCCAGCCTGGCGGAGCCGCAGCGCCGCCTCCAGCAGGGCCACCCCCTCGGCGATCTCGGCGCGGTCCCAGCGGCTGCGGTCCTGCTCCTCCAGGGGCACCAGGTCGCCCGAGTCCAGGCGCGCGTCCCGGCGCGCGTCGTGCAGCAACATCAGCGCCAGCAGCCCCGCGACCTCGCCGTCGCCGGGCATGAGCTGGACCAGCAGCCGCGCCAGGCGGATGGCCTCGTCGGTCAGCCTGCGCCGGGTCAGGTCGCTGTACCCCTCGTTGAACAGCAGGTAGAGCACGCCCAGCACGGCGTTGGTGCGCTCGGGGAGCTTGGCCGCGGGCGGCACGCGGAACGGGATCCCGGCGTCGCGGATCTTGCGTTTGGCCCGGACGAGGCGCTGGGCCATCGTCGGCTCAGGCACCAGGAACGCGCGCGCGATCTCCGGCGTGGTCAGCCCGGCCAGCGACCGCAGCGTCAGCGCGACCCGCGCCTCCAGCGCCAGCGCCGGGTGGCAGCAGGTGAAGATCAGCCGCAGCCGGTCGTCGTCCACGTTGCTGACGTCGGGCTCTTCCACAACAGGGGAGGAGCGGGCCGTCACCGCCAGCTCGCGCAGCTTCGCCGCGCCGACGGCCCGCCGGCGCAGCAGGTCGGTGGCGCGGTTGCGCGCGGTCGTGGTCAGCCAGGCGCCCGGCCGGTCGGGGACGCCGTCGCGCGGCCAGCGTTCCAGCGCGATGGCGAAGGCGTCCTGCGCGCACTCCTCCGCCAGGTCCCAGTCGCCGGTCAGGCGGATCAGGGTGGCCACGATCTGCCCCCATTCCCGCTGGAAGGCCTCGGCGAGGGCCTGGTCGGTCACGGGTCCCAGACCGGCCGCACCTCGATCACCCCATGGCTGGAGAACGGGTGCCTGGCGGCCACTTCGAGCGCGGTGTCGAGGTCGGCGCACTCGATGAGCGCGTAGCCGCCGACCTGCTCCTTGGTCTCCACGAACGGCCCGTCGCTGATCAGGACCTCGCCGTCGCGCCTGCGCACGCTCGTGGCGGCGTCCGAGGGGCGCAGCCGTTCGCCGCCGAGCAGCCGCACGCCGTTGGCCTCCATGTACTCCAGCCAGGAGACGTGCTCGGCCTGCCGGCCGATCTCCTGCGGGCCGAGCGGGAGGGACTCGTCGTCGCAGATCAACAGCAGGTACTTCACTGACCCTCCCATGCCGGATTCGAGAGCAACATTACTGCGATCACCGGGTATGACCCATCGGTGTCCTTGATCAAGATGAGCACCATCACCAGGCGCGCGGCGCTGTTCGCCGGACTGGGCTGCATTGGCCTGGGCCAGGCGACGGCCCTGGCGACGACCTGGCCGGCCGCACGGGGTGACGGCGAGGAGATCGTCCGGCTGTACGGCGAGCGGGGCAGGTTCGTCGGGCGCATGTTGCACGTCGGCGACCCGCTCGCCGACGCGGTCGTCGCCGAGCTGCCCGGACTCGGCGAGGACGGACACCGGCTGCTCCAGCGCGGCATCGCGTACGGCCTGGCGTCGCTGACCGACCCGCCGCCCGCGATCGCCGCGTTCCTGCGCTCGGCGGAGACGGTCCCGCCGTGGGTCACCCCGCGCACCTTCACCGGCGGCTCGCGGACCTTCATGTCCATCCCGCTGCCCGCCCACGCCGTGACCCTCTCGCTGGCGGCGCTGACCCACACCTACAGCTCACCGGCGATCGCCGGGGTCCTCGTGGGCACCGGCGAGCTGATCAACTCCACCAAGCGGCGCCTGGTGGAGACCACGGACTGGCTGCTGCGCTGCATGCAGCCCGGCGCCCTGCGGCGCGGGGGCAAGGGGTACGTCGCCACGTTGCAGGTGCGGATGCTCCACGCCCAGGCGCGGGCCAGGACGCTGGCGCGGGGCTGGAACGTCGGCGCGCTTGGACACCCGCTCGGGCAGGTCGACCTGGCCCGCACCTGGCTCGACTTCCTGCCGATCTCCTACGCGGCGCTCGGCAAGCTCGGCTACGACTGCACGGCCGACGAGGTCGCCGACCTCTACCGCACGTGGTGGTACATCGGCCACCTGCTGGGCATCGACCCCGGGTTCTACCTCGGCATCACCGACCACCAGGCGGCGCGGCGGCTCCTCGCCCTCGTCGACGCCACCAACCGGGCGCCGGACGCGAACTCCAAGGCGCTGGTCACCCAGACCGTGGCGGGCGCGGCCGACCTGTTCTCCCTGAACGGCATCCTGCCGACCGTCAGCCGCGAGACCATCCGGGCGTCGTTCCGCCACGTCAACGGCGACCGCATCGCCGACTTCTTCGGGGTCCCGGCCAGCCCGGCGCAGGCGCTCCTGCCGCTGGCGGCGCTCGCCGCGGGGGAGGAGCACCAGCTGGCCCGGTCGTTCCCACCGGCCTGGGAGGCGCGGATCAAGGCGAACGAGGCGCTCGCCGAGACGTTCCTCGCCCTGCTGCCGACCTCGGCCTACGTGACCAACTCCGGCGGCTACCACGACGCCGGCGTCATGACAGGAACGGCTCCCACTGCCGGATCTTCGCAACGCTGACGCCCGGGGTGGTGAAGTAGGGGTCGGCGGCGATGAGCCGGTCCACGGCGTCCCGGTCGGCGACGTCCAGGACGATGACGGCTCCTGAGTCGTCGGCCAGCGGCCCGGCCAGGCGCACGACGCCCTCGCCGTGCAGCTGTTCGAGGAGGCGGCGGTGCGCCGGGCGCGCCGCCAGGCGCTCGTCGTTCGCCGTGAAGGTCAACTCGATGATCCACATGCCTCACACCGTAGCGGCGACCAGCCCGCCGTCGATGACGAGGTCCTGGCCGTTGACGTACGAGGCCTCGGCGGAGGCCAGGAAAGCGACAGCGCCCGCGACGTCCTCCGCTGTGCCGATCCTGGCGGCGGCCGTCGCGGCGATGACGGCTGCCTCGGCCTCGGCGGAGACGTGGTCGTGGAACATCGGGGTCTCGATGTATCCGGGGCTCACGGAGTTGACCCTGATCCGCCGGGCCGCCAGGTCGGCGGCGAGCGTGCGCGCCAGGCTGTGCACGGCCGCCTTGGTGGCCGCGTAGAGCGACGCGCCCGGCATGCCGCGGTGCAGCGTCCACGACGCGTTGATCACGATCGCCGCGCCGTCGGACAGCAGCGGGAGCGCCTTCTGCAGGGTGAAGAACACGCCCTTGACGTTGATGTCCATCACGCGGTCGAACTCCGCCTCGCCGGTCTCGCCGAGCGGGCCGAACGCCGCCACCCCGGCGTTGGCGAACACCACGTCCAGCCTGCCGTACCGCTCGGAAATCGTGGACATCAGCGTGTCGAGGTCGGAAAGGTTGGACACGTCGCCGGGGACGGCGAGGACGCCGTCCAGGGCGTCGAGCCTGGCCTTGTCGCGGCCGGTCACGATCACCTGGGCGCCCTCGGCGAGCAGCCTGCGCGCCACCGCGAGGCCCATGCCGCTCGAACCGCCGGTGACGAGTGCGATCTTGCCGTCAAAACGGGAATCAGTCATGGGTCCAGCGTGCCGACCTGGGCGAGGGGCAACCAGAGCGCACCTAGCGTGGGACCCGCACCACCACTTTAGTGGCGCGGGTTGTAGAGCTCCAGGTACCAGTCGGGGTGGTCGGCCACGGCGAGGGGCGTCATGTCGAAGTACAGCTCGCCCGCCTCGGGGTGGCGCACCGCCTTGACCACGTGGGCCTCGGCCGCGACGTCGTGCCGCGCCCACAGGTCGGCGAACTCGGGGCTGACCGCGCTCAGGTCGCCGACCACCCGGGCGAACTCCGGGTCGCCGGGAGCGCGGGCCGCACCGGCGCGGAAGGCGGCGACGACGCCCGGCGCGACCGACTCCCACGCGAGGTGCACGGCGCGGTAGCGGGCGTTGGTGAAGAAGGAGATCAGGCAGTTGCGGTCGGTGTCGCCGAAGCCGAAGACGTCCTGGGCGGCGTCGTTGGTCGCGAGGATGTTCCAGTACTGGTCGCGCAGCAGCGCGGGCCGCGGCGACCAGGCGTCGAGCACCTGACGCAGCTCGGGCGTGACCGCGCTGTCGCGGGCCGCGCCGCGAAGCGGCGGGTTGAGGTCGGCCAGCAGGTAGAGGTGCTCGCGCTCCGGCTCGGTCAGCCGCAGCGCCCCGCTGATCGCGTCGAGCACCTCGGGCGAGACGTTGATGTCGCGGCCCTGCTCCAGCCAGGTGTACCAGGACACGCCCACCCCGGCCAGCACGGCGACCTCCTCGCGCCGCAACCCGGGGGTGCGGCGCCTGCCCGCCACGGCCATGCCGACGTCCGACGGCGTGAGGCGGGCCCGCCTGGAGCGGAGGAAGGCGCGGAGCTGCTCGCGAGTGGACATCTGGCCACCCAGTCTAGGGGAGGCCGCGGAAGACGCCCGAGGCCCTGCCGATCGCCCCCGTGGCCAGGAGCGGGCCGCCGGGGACCGTGGACAGCGAGGTCAGCTCGCCGCCCGCGGGGACCTTGGTCCAGCGGCCAGAGGCGTCGCGGTGGGCGAGGGCGGAGTCGTAGCCGTTCTCGTCGGTGGAGCCCATGAACCAGTGGCCGCCCCTGCCGTCGGGGACGGGCGGGATGGAGCGGGTCATCCGGCCGGCCGTCGCGGAGGTGTCCTCGACACGCCACCCGGAGCCGGTCTGGGAGAGCAGGAACGACGACATCCCGGCGTCTCCGGTGATCCACACGCCGGACGCGTCGGCGGTGACGGCGGTCAACTGCGAGTCCTCAGGAGTCTGGGGCAGGTCGATCCCGGTCCAGGTCCTGCCGTCGAAGTGGTGCACGCCGGACGTGCCTATGGCCCAGATGTCGGTGGCGGAGCGGGCGCTGACCTGGAAGGCGGTGAAGGGGACCCGCCGCTCGGCCCAGGTGGCGCCGTCGTAGTGCCAGGCCCTGCGGTCGCCGAAGACCCACACGTCCCGGTCCGAGACGACGGCCAGGCTCGTGGTCATGCCGGGCAGCTTCAGCGCGGTCGTCCAGGCGCGGCCGTCCCAGTGCTGTACGGCGTCGCCCGCGAGCGCCCACACGTCCGACGGGCCGGAAGCGGCGACGGGACCGACGCCCCCGCGCTCGACGGGAAAGGCGCTCTTCGTCCAGCGCTCGCCGTTCCAGTGGAAGGCCGTGGGGCGGTGCGGGCCGTCGGCCATCGGGATCCAGGCGCCGATGCCGACGACGTCCCAGCCGAAGGCCCACGCGTCGCGCTCGCCGGTGACGACGACCTGCCCGTAGGTGACCGAGGACTCGCCCGCGACCAGCTTCCAGCGGTCGTTCCCGCTGGCCCAGGGGGCCGTACAAGCGAGCAAGAGAGCGACGATCTTCCAGAACATGGGTCAAAGCGTACGAAAGCCGTCAGAACGCCACATGAGTACGCATACTCATGTCGCATAAGTGACATGGCGGACAAACGGCAGGTCCTGGTGCTGGCGGCAGGGACCTGTCATCACCCACCCTCGTCACCATGTCCCCCATGCACTGGTCCGCACGTGTGGCGGCGGCGGGTGTCCTCGCCGCCGCCCTGCTGAGCCCCTCACCCGCCGCAGCGGCGGCGAAGTCCGCCCCAGGCGCCCGCGTCACCCTCATCACCGGTGACGTCGTGACCCTCAGGGAGGCGGACGGCAGGCGCGCCGTCGAGGTGAAGCCGGGCCCCGGCCGCGACCGCATGGGCTTCCTCACCACCGAGGAGGACGGCGAGCTGACCGTCCTGCCGAAGGACATGGTCCCCTACCTGGCCGCCAAGCGGCTGGACCCGCGCCTGTTCAACGTCACGGGCCTCATCGAGCAGGGCTACGACGACGCCTCGACGGACAAGCTGCCGCTGCTGTACCTCTACGACGGCGTGACGGCCAAGGCGGCGAACCAGCTCGAGAGCATCAACGGGCGCGCCGTCTCCCTGGACAAGCGCACGATCGGCCAGATGACCATGGCCCAGGACGTCGCGAAGATCTGGCTGGACGCCAAGGTCAAGGTCTCCCTGGACCGCAGCGTGCCGCAGGTGGGCGCGCCCGAGGCGTGGCAGGCCGGGTTCGACGGCAAGGGCGTCAAGGTCGCCGTCCTGGACACCGGCATCGACGCCACCCACCCCGACCTCGCCGGCCGGGTCAAGGAGACCAAGGTGTTCACCGGCGACCCGGGCGTGAACGACGCGCACGGGCACGGCACCCACGTGGCCGCCACCATCGCGGGCGGGAACGGCAAGAAGGGCGTCGCCCCCGGCGCAGAGCTGATCATCGGCAAGGTGCTCGGCGACGACGGCACGGGCACGCTGTCCGGCGTCATCGAGGGCATGGAATGGGCGGCAGGAGAGGGCGCCTCGGTGATCAACATGAGCCTCGGCGGCGACGTCTCCGACGGCACCGACCCCCTCAGCCTCGCCGTGGACAACCTCACCAGGAGCACCGGCGCGCTGTTCGTCGTCGCGGCGGGCAACGACGGCAACGCCTACTCCATCGGCAGCCCTGGAGCGGCCACCTCCGCGCTGACCGTCGGCGCCGTGGACGCCAAGGACGCCCTCGCCGCCTTCTCCAGCAGGGGCCCGCGCCTGGACGACGCGCCCAAGCCCGACCTCACCGCGCCCGGCGTCGCCATCGTCGCGGCCAGGGCGGCGGGGACCAGCATGGGCCAGCCGGTCGACGACCTCTACACGGCCGCGTCCGGCACCTCGATGGCCACCCCGCACGTGGCGGGAGCCGCGGCGATCGTCAAGCAGCGCCACCCGGACTGGAAGGCGGCGCAGATCAAGGACGCCCTGGTCGGCTCGGCCAAGACCGTGGCCGGGCAGCTCGTCGACGACGCGGGAGCGGGCAGGCTCGACGTGGCGCGTGCCGTACGGCAGGGCGTGACCGCCACCGGCGTCCTCGACCTGGGCAAGCACGAGAAGTCCAGCACGGACACCACGGCCGGGGGCACGATCACCTACACCAACGGCACGGCGGCGCCGGTCACCCTCGCCCTCAGCAGCACCATGCAGGGCGCCGTGCTCGACCAGCCGAGCGTCACCGTCGCGGCGGGCGGCACCGCCCAGGTGAAGGTCAGCGCCGACCTGGCCAAACTGCCCTACGGCCGGTACGGCGGGCAGATCGTCGCGACGGCCGGCGCCGAGACCGTGCACACCACGCTCGCCCTCACCTGGAAGGGCCCCCAGCACAAGGTCCACTTCACCGCCCTCGACGCGGCCGGCAAGCCGACCGGCACCGACACCCTGACGATGTACGGCGCCTCCCGCCAGGACGACGTCAGGGACTGGATCCCGGAGGAGGGCAAGACCGTGGAGGTGTCCGAGGGCACCTACATGACGCAGGCGCTCAACCTGGCCAGCGGCTGGGGCAGGATGCACCCGCGCGACGGCCTGGTGGTGATCCCCGAGCTCAAGGTCGACCGCGACCTGGACGTCGTCATCGACTACCGCAAGACCAGCCCGGTCACCGTGAAGGTGAGCGAGCCCGCCGAGCAGGTGGGCATCTACACCTACTTCACCCACCGCGAGGTGGGGACGCGCAAGATCTCCCAGGGCGTGATGAACTTCGACGTCGTCGAGGGGCTCAACGTCTCGCCGACCAAGCCGGTCGCCGACGGCACGTTCGAGTTCGCCTCCCGCTGGCAGCTCGTCGCCCCGAAGATCACCGCGCGGCTGGCGGGCCAGACCTTCCCGATGGGCTTCCTCGGCGGCTCGCCCGGCGTGGAGGGCAGGCACCTGTGGCGGCTCACCGAGTCCATGGACCGGGCGCGCGGCAAGGTCGTCGTGAGCACGGACGAGTCGTGGGAGGACGCGGCCCAGGCGGCGGTCAAGGCGGGAGCGGCGGCCGCGATCATCGTGATGACCCCGGACGACGCCCTGGCCCGCGGGTGGAACCCGAGCAACGTGTCGCTGCCCATCCCGGTGCTGCTCATCGCCAACGACCACGGGCAGCGGCTGCTCGACCGGGTCAGGAAGGGCCAGACGCTGATGGACGTCAGCGGGTCCATGTCCTCGCCGTACCTCTACGACGTCATGCAGGTGTCCGAGGGCGCGGTTCCCGAGACGATCGTGCACGAGGTGAGTGACCGCAACACCGCACGGATCGAGACGACCTACGCGGACGCGGGCGGCTTCGGCTGGGCCAAGGAGCAGCGGTTCGGCTGGCGGCCCTGGGCGGGTTACGCCCTGGGCAACCAGATGGAGACCCAGCGCGTCGTCAGGTCGCCGCAGCAGCGCAGGGAGTACGTCAGCGCCAACGGCACCTCCTGGCAGCACCTGGTCAACCACCAGTACGTCTGGGACGAGATGAACCAGCTGAAGGACGGCCTCACCGAGCGCCCGCGCACCTACCAGCCGGGCGAGCGGATCACCGAGACCTGGCACAAGCCCGTCGTACGGCCGGCCGTACCCGACTGGCTGGCTCCGGCCCGCACCGGCGACACCCTCGACATCCGCATCCCCGAGTTCGTGGACGCCGACGGCCACCTGAGCAGGGCCGGGGCCGACAACGACACCACCTCGGCCAGGTTCTTCAGGGACGGCAAGCTCGTCGAGGAGCGCGAGGAGGCCTGGGGCGCGTTCCCCGCCGTGCCGCAGGACGCCGAGTACCGGATCGAGCTGTCCACCAAGCGCGAATCCGAGGAGTGGACCACCGCGACGGCGACCGAGACGGCCTGGACGTTCAGGTCCAAGCAGGGGCAGAAGGAGGTCCCGCTGCTGCAGATCGGCTACGACGTGCGGCCCGGACTGCTCGGCCTGGTCGTACGGGCGAGTGAGGTCCGGCTGGAGCTGTCCTACGACGACGGGAAGACCTGGCGCAGGCAGCCGGTCCTCCCGCTCGGGCACGGCCGGTTCACGGCCGTCGTGCTGCGCCCGCACCCGTCGCTGCGGGTCACCGCGACGGACTCGGCGGGCAACCAGGTCAGGCAGACGGTGATCAGGGCGTACTGAGCCAGTTCTCCCGGGCGGCGTGCCAGGCCAGCTGCATCCTGGTCTGGGCGCCGGCCAGCTCCATCAGGTGGGTGATGCGGCGCTGGACGGTCCGCTGGGAGATCTTGAGCTGGGTGGCGATCGACTTGTCCGTCACCCCGGCGACCAGCAGCGACAGCACGTAGAGGTGGTCGGAGTCGAGCGGGCTGCCCTTCGCGGTGAGCGCGACGGGGGTGGCCCGCTCCCAGAGGCTGTCGAACAGCGCCTTGACCGCGTCGAGCAGGCTGCTCGGCCGGATCAGCGCCGCGGTGAGCTGGGTCAGCCCGGCGGTGTGCTGGACCAGCGGCAACACGCCGAGCTCACCGTCCGCGACGATCATCCGTACCGGCAGGGACGGCAGGGCGCGGGCCTGCTCGCCCAGCGTGATGCCGTCGGCGAGGTTGACCAGCATGCCGGGCTCCTCCAGCAGGGCCCGCTCGTAGATGACGCGGTAGCCCACCCCCCGGCGCAGCGCCGCCAGCTCCTCGGTGTTCTCCTGCGAGGTCATCGCCACGTGCCCGGCGCGGCAGAGGCTGACGACCTCGTGGCGGGCGTTGTCCTGCAGCAGGCGCAGTTGCTCGCGCAGCGCCGTCCTGCTGGTGATCACCTCGACCAACTGGGCCGCCTCGCGGCGCCGCGAGTGCGCCAGATACTCGGCCGTGAGCTGCTCGACGGCCTGCCTGGCCCGGTCCACCTCCTCCTGGCGCCGGTGCAGCCGCGCGGCGAGGGCCACGTCCGGGGCGACGGCAGCGAACCTGTCCTGCTCTCCTGGTACGGCTCGCGCCAGGCCCTTGGCCAGCAGCGACCCCAGCGCCAGCCTGGCCTCCTCGGCGCCGACCCCCAGCTCGCCCGCGACCTCGGACGGTTCTGCCCCTGCGGTCCTGACGAGCAGCCGGTAGGCGGCCTCCTCCTCCGGGCTCAGCCCTGCGGCACTCAGCATCATCCCTGCATGTTAGGGACTCATCCGGAAGTCGTACGCGTCGGGCAGGTCGGCGTCCGCGCCGTGGCAGGCGAACCACAGGGCGTCCAGGCTGTCCTCGCCCTCGCGCAGGTCGGGCACGACGAGGCCGTCGTCCAGGATGCGGGCGGTCCTGGCGCGGTCCCCTGCGGCCAGCGCCGCCTGGGCCTCCAGCAGGCGGACGCGGCCGTGTTCACGGTCGGCGGGGGAGAGGTCGTCGAGCAGGGCCAGGGCGTCGGCGGCGCGGCCCGCGGCGAGCAGGGCGGAGAGGGTTTCCACGGTGAGCGGGCGGAGCTCGGGGGCGAGCGCGTGCGCCTCCAGGAGCAGGACGGCCGCCGCGGGATGGTCGCCGTCGATGCGGTGTGCCTCCGCGAGCGCGCGCAGCACCAGCGGGCCCTTGGCCGCCGACCAGGCCTCCACGGCGCCCGCCCGGTCGCCGATCGCCCACAGGTTGAGGCCCAGGTGGTAGCCGTTCCCCGCCGTCCGCAGCAGGTCCAGCCATCGCGGGCCGATCACGCAGGGGGCCTCGTCCGGCAGCGCGGCCCCTTCCAGCAGGCCGAGCCAGGGCGCCTGGTCCTCGCCGAGCGTGTCGTCGCCGAAAGGTGTGGCGGCGGAGTCGGGCAGCGCGCCCGCCCGCCGTTCCAGGGCGCCCCACCCGGAGCCGGTGTGGATCACCTCCCTGAGCGGGCGGTCGGTGAACTCCCAGTCCGGCGCTGGACCGGGGTCGAGGGAGTCGCCCAGGGTGAGCGGGCTGTAGGTCTCCGTCCACGTCCACGTGGTGTGGCCGGGCAGCGGGACGTGCTCCATCTGGGTGCGGGCCAGCCCCGCCTGGATCTCCAGGTACGGCGAGCCGGGCCCCGACAACCACGTCTGCCACCGCTCGCCGCCCCGCGAGACGCCCCAGCCGAACAGCTTGCGCCCTTTCAACCGCGGCGACGAGGTGTGCAGCAGGCCGTACCCGTCCTCGTCCACGGCCGCTATCCAGGGCGCTGTGGCGTGGAAGAAGTAGTCGGCCGCGTTGGACCACGTGCCCGGGTGGGCGACCCCTGAGAAGGGGATCGTGGTGAGCCGCTGGGTGTAGTCGAAGTGGTCGGCGAGGGAGGCGGGCGCAAGGACGCGGGAGCCGGGGGTCTGCGGCACCGCGATGTTGGACCACCAGTACACCGGCACCGTCTCCGCGCGCGGATTGCGGATCGTCACCGACACCAGCAGCGCGGGGGAGCCAGGCGGCAGCGCCGCGTCGATCTGCACCACGAGCCCGCGCATCCGCTCGTACTCGTACATGCGCAGCACCGGATAGGGCGCCTCCACCCAGCCCGCGTGCAGCGGGTCGCAGGTCAGCGCCCAGTGCCCCGTCGTCCCGAGGTTCCACTCCACGCCGCCCGCGAACCACGCGTCGCGCAGCGCCAGGTTGGCCGGCTGGATGACCGGGTTGCTGTGCAGCAGCTCCCGCCCGGTGGACAGGTCGGCCAGCGACCACAGCCGCCCGCCGAGTCCGGGCAGGAACACCGCGCGCAGCCGCTCGTTCTCCAGCGTGACGGAGGGCACCTCGCGCTCGGCCGGGTCGCGGCCGTAGGAGTCGCGCTTGCCGTACGGCAGGAGCGAGGGCGGGTGCCCGAAGTCGCGGATGGGCACGTCCGGGGGCCGCAGGATGGGAAGGGGGCTGACCGGTCCTGCGTCGGCGATGGTGAGGTGCATCGGGGCCTCTTCGCGTGGAACGTTTTAAGCGATCTAAACGGCGATCACGCACGCTGTCAACGCCCATTTGCAGGTAACGGTCCGAGAACGGATCATTGACGACACCTATGAGCACGCTTACCGTCATGCCAGCACGTTGAAACGTTTTATTGCGCTCGGGGACCCCATGAAGGAGCTTCGATGGCTTTAAGACCCACCTCGCTGGCAGCGTTACCCCTCCTCGTCCTGTCCTTCCTCGTCGCCGTCCCGGCACAGGCGGCCGACCTTTCCGTCTGGGTGCAGAGCGCGGCGGACCGGGCGTTCTCCTCCACCGCCCGCCCGTCGGGCGCACCCACCTCGATCGCGTTGCGCGCGGCCAAGGGCGAGAGCGAGGCGGCGCAGATCCTCGTCAGGTCGACGGCCGCGGCGACCGGCGTGCAGGTCACGGCGGGCGCGCTGAGCGGGCCTGGCGGCGCGACGATCCCCGCCTCGGCGATCACCGTGCGGCGCGAGTACAACCACCCGCACATCTCCAAGATCGGCGTGTACCAGAACCCGCCGGACGGCGGCAGCGCCTACTACGACGCGCTGGTGGAGAACACCCCGCAGTCCCTGGCCGCCAACCTGACGCTGCCGTACCACTACAGCGTCCGCGTCCCGGCGGGCCAGGCGCCCGGCGGCTACACCGGGACGGCCACCGTCAGGAGCGACGGCGGCGACGTGGCGGTCAACGTGGCGCTCACCGTCTACGACGTGACCCTCCCGGCCGCGAACAGGTCCACGTTCAAGATGAACAACTGGTTCACCTCGGCCGGCTGGGACTACAACGGCACCATCAGGTCCATCCCCGCCCAGTACGGCGTGCAGATGTACGACGCGAACTGGTGGAAGGTCATCGGCAACATCGCCGCCAACCACGCCAGGCACCGCAACAACGTGATCTTCGCCGACTTCCAGGCGCTGCTCATCCCCGACACCACCGTGGACGCGTCGGGCACCTACAGCTTCGGCTGGGCCACCTTCGACAGGTTCGTCCAGACCTTCGCCGACGCGGGGGCGATGCAGTACATCTACACCCCGCACCTGCTCGAACCCCAGGCGAACGACGTCATCAAGATGGACATGGTGAAGAAGGTCAACGGCGTGATGCAGCGCGTCCTGGCCGACCCGAACACCGCCGAGACCAACGGCTACCTCGACCAGCTCTTCCCCGCACTCAAGGCGCACCTGGACGCCAAGGGCTGGACGAACCTGTTCTACATGAGCGCCCTGGACGAGCCGTCCACCACCAACCAGGTCAACGCCGCCAAGTGGCTCTACGCCAAGTACCGCCAGTCGTTCCCCAACCCCCTGACCAACGAGGCGCACCTCGCCGTCCTGCCCCAGCTGGAGGCGGACCTGACGACGGCCACGCCGTACACCGGGCTCTACGACGGGAACGTCGGCTACTACCAGCGCCGCCGGCTCAGCGGCGCCGACCTGTGGCTCTACAACTGCATCGTCCCGCAGGACAAGCGGATGAACCGCTTCATCTCCTACAGCCTGGCCTCCACCCGCCTCACGCCCTGGCTGACCTGGAAGATCGGCGGCACCGGCTACCTGCACTGGGGCTGGAACTTCTGGTGGGACTTCAGCGACCTGAACCGCCCCTCCGACACCTTCGACGACTGGCAGACCGGCGACAACTGGCTGGTGCGCCCGAACAAGCCGGCCTACGACATCTACGACAGCGTGCGCAGCGAGACCCAGCTCGACGGCCTTGAAGACGTGGAGCTGCTGAACCTGCTGGCCAGGACCAAGCCCGTCACCGCGCGGGCCATCGCGGACACGCTCGTCACCGACTCCACCTCCTACGAGCTGAACGGCTACGAGGTCGACAACCGGCACCGGCAGATCCTCGACGCGCTCGCCTCGACCGGCCCCGACCAGAGCTTCCCCTACACCGACGACTTCACCTCGGGCGAGACGAGCTGGCGGCACAAGGCCGACAGTCCCGGCACCTGGTCGGTCAGCGGCGGCGAGTACGTGCAGGCGGACTCCTCGGCCAACTGGGGGATCACCGCCGCGCTCGAGGGCCGCGCCTACCGCGACGTCGTCGCGGGCGTCGACGTGCGGATCACCGGGGTGAACGCCAGCGGCGGCAACACCAACTGGGCCGGGCTCATGGTGCGCAACCTCAACGGCACCGACATGGACAGCGGCTACCTGGTCGCCCTGCGCGACAACGGCCAGGTCTTCGTCTACCGCAGCGGCGTCAGCCTCGGCACCGCCACCGTCCCCGGCTACGTGTCCGGCCAGTGGACCCGCCTGCGGGTGGCCGCGCGCGGCTCGGCGATCAGCGTGTACGCCGGGGCGAAGAAGCTGCTGACCGTCAACGACACCGGCTTCCCCGTCGGCGGGATCGCCCTGGTGACCGGCGGCGCCAGCGCCCGCTTCGACAACGTGCGGATCAACCCGGAGACCAACCCGGCAGAGGGCCGGGCGGTGACCACGTCCAGCTCCTACGAGGGCGACGGCTGGTCGGCGGCCGGTGCCGTGGACGGCGTGCGCACCGGCGTGGGCTGGAGCAGCTCCACGGCGGGGATGGGGGCCAACCACACCGAGTCGATCCAGGTCGACCTCGGCAGCGCCCGCCCGGTGGGCCGGGTGGACCTCTACCCGCGCTCCGACGGCGCCAACACCGGTCTGGGCTTCCCGATCGACTTCACGGTCCAGGTCTCGGCCGACGGCTCGGCGTGGACGACGGTCGCCACGAAGACCAGCTTCCCGCGCCCGTCCGGCGCGGAGACCTTCCCCTTCGCGACGACGAACGCGCGCTACGTCAAGGTGACAGGCACCAACCTGCGTCCCGACCCGTTCGGCCACTACCACCTGCAGTTCGCCGAGATCGAGGCGGCGGGCGGCAACCTCGCCGCCGGGCGGGCGGTCACCGCGTCCAGCTCGGTGGAGTACCTCAACGAGGGGTGGCTGCGCGCCAACCTCACCGACGGCGCGCGGTCGGCGCTCTGGCACTCCATGGGCTGGAGCAGCCTTCCCGGTACGGCGAGCCGTACCGAGTGGGCCTCCGTCGACCTCGGCGGGCCGAGCCTGGTCTCCAAGGTCGACCTGTACGCCAGGTCGGACGGCCCGTCCACGGGCAACGGCTTCCCCGTGGACTTCACCGTCCAGGTCTCGGCGGACGGCTCGGCGTGGACGACGGTCGCCACCAGGAGCGGCTACCCGCGTCCCGACGCGTCGGCGCAGAGCTTCTCCTTCGCCCCCGTCACCGCGCGGCACGTGCGGGTCGTCGGGACGCTGCACCGCAGCGACCCGTACCACATGCAGCTCGCGGAGCTGGAGGTGTTCTAGCAGAAGAGGGCGCGGACCCGGCCGGGCGACAGGCCCACCTCGGAGCGCACCGCTCTGGACAGGTGGGCCTGGTCGGCGAAGCCCACGGCCGTGGCCAGCGCGGCCAGGTCGCGGGCGCCCGCCTCCAGCAGGGCGAGCGCCTGGCTGACCCGGAGGCGGGTGCGGAACCGGGTCAGCGGCATCCCGCAGTGGGCGGCGAAGCAGCGGCTCAGGTGCGCGGGGGAGACACCGAGCCCGCGGGCCAGCCGTACCACGCTGGTGGCGTCGGGGTGGGCGGACACGAGCGCCTCCCTGGCGTCCGCGGCGAGGACGGCTGACCTGCGCGTGTGCACCGGACGCTCGGGAGCGGCGCTGACCAGGGCGAGAACGCGCACCAGGTGGTCGGCCAGGTCCAGGACGCCGTTGGACAGGACCCGGTGGGCGAGTTCGAGCCTGCCGTCCACGGGCACCGCGACGGTGGCGGGCGGGACGCCGTCGGTGATCTCGTGCCACAACCGGTCGGCGACCGTGATGACCGTGCAGACGTCGTCGCCCGACGGGTGGGCGACCCGGTGCTCCCTGCCGGGCACGAGCAGGTAGCCGAGCGTGGGGTCGGGGCTGAGCCGGTCGCTGTCGCTGCTGACCCGGAACCTGCCGCGCCTGACCAGGACCACCTCGTGCGCCTCGACGGGACGCGGCGGCGTCCAGCCCGGGGTCGTGGCGATGCAGTCGATCACCCGGACCGAGAAGTCGTCATATTCGTTCAAGACCCGCCCGCCTGCCGGGTGCGACCGTGCCTTCTCATGACGAAAGCGATGATAGCCACCGGCCGTCGGGGCGCGCTGGTGGTGCTGCTGGCCGGGCAGCTGATGACGAGCATGGACAGCAGCCTGATCTCGGTGGCGCTGCCCGCGATCCGGGCGGGCTTCGCCGCGAGCGGCGTGACCGTGCAGCTCATCGCCTCCGGCTACATCCTCACCCTCGGCGTGCTCATCGTGACCGGGGCCAGGCTGGGCGACGTGCTCGGGCAGCGGCGGGCGTTCCTGCTCGGGCTGGTGGGCTTCACCGCGGGGTCCGCGCTGTGCGCTGCCGCGCCGTCCGCGGGGGTGCTCGTGGCCATCCGTACGGCGCAGGCCGTGGCGGCGGCGCTGATGATCCCGCAGGTGTTCGCGCTGATCCAGCTGGAGTTCGACAAGAGGGCGATCGGCCTGTACTCGATGACGCTCGGCCTGGCCGCCACGCTCGGTCAGCTCCTCGGCGGGCTGGTCGTGTCCGCCGCAGGGTGGCGCGCGGTGTTCCTGGTCAACGTGCCCATCGGGGTGGTGACGTTCCTGGCCGGGCTGCGCCTGCTGCCGGAGACCGGGCGCCGGGCGGTCCGGCTCGACCCGGTCGGCATCCTGCTGCTGACCGGCGGGATGCTCGGGCTGATCGCGCCTCTGCTGCTCGGCCGCCAGTACGGCTGGCAGCCCTGGACGTGGGCGGTGCTCGGCGCCGGGATCGTGGTGCTGGGGGCGTTCGCCGCGCACGAGCGGCGGGCCTCGGCGCCGCTGCTGGAGTTCGCCGCCGTACGGCGGGCCTGGGCGGGGCTGGCCGCGTGCTTCGTGCTCGCCGGGGCGTACGCGGCGCTGCTGTTCGCGCTGACCCTGCACCTGCAGGGGGAGCGCGGGATGGATCCGCTGCGGGCGGGGCTGACGTTCCTGCCGTTCACCGTGGCGTTCGGCGCGATGAGCCTGGTCGGGCCGCGGCTGGCGTGGCGGCAACTGCCTTCCGCCGGGATCGCGCTGTTCGCCGCGGCCGTCGTGGGGATCGCGGTGCTGCTGCCCGCGGGGGAGGGGTGGTTGTGGGTGCTGCTCGTGCTCGCCGGGATCGGGCACGGGGCCGGGTACGCGCCGCTCATGGCCAGGCTGACCAGGGTGGTGGGGCCATCCGGAGCGAGCGCGCTGGCGGCGCTGAACTCGACGGGCCCGATGCTGGCCTCGGCGACGGCTGTGGCGCTGCTGGGCGGGTTCTACCTGGAGTGGGGGCTCACCGCCGCGCTCACCGGTATCGGGGTGGTGCTCGCCGCCGGGGTCTGGCTGGGGTTCAAGCCTGGCGATTGAGGTGCTCTTTCAGGGCGTCCAGCGGGCCGTCCCAGTCGCGGGCCAGCGCGGCGAGGAACTGCTGAGCCACCTGCATCGGGGCCGAGCGCAGCCGGTAGCGCACGCGGCGCCGCTCGCCCGGCTCCGCGGTCACCAGACCGGCATCGGACAGCAGCGCCAGGTGCTTGGCGATCGCCTGCCGCGTGATGGGCAGCCGGTTGGCCAGGTCCGTCGCCGTGGCCGGGCCGTCCGCCGCGAGCGCGGCCAGGATGGAGCGCCTGCTCGGGTCGGCCAGCGCGGTGAAGACCTGTTCGGCGACCGCCTCCGCCTCAGGCCGCATCGAGGTGCGCGACCAGTTCGCCGAGTTCGGTGCCCCAGCCCTCGGTGTGCGCGTCGTACGCCTTCTGGTACGTCTCGTCGGCGAGCTGGGCGAAGCCCGTCTCCATCACCCGCAGCCGGGTGCCGGCACCGACCGGCTCCAGGGTGAACTCGACGTAGGTGCGGCGCGGGTCGTCCTCGGGCACGCCGAAGGCCCGCCAGGTGAACCCGAACGCGGTCGGCTCCTCCACGCGCTCCACCCGCATGTCGACCTGGTGCCCGTCGCTCCAGCGCATCCGCGCCGCGCCGCCGGGGCTCAGGTCGATCGTCGCCTCGTGGCCGAACCAGGCGCTGAGGCCCTCGGCCGTGGTGAGCGCCGCCCACACCCGGTCCGGCGAGGCGGCGATCTCCACGGTGCGCTCGATGCGGTCGGGGAATCCCATGGCGTCCACGTTAGTGGGTGAGGGCCGCCCGCCGGCGCAGGCCGTACCAGACGAGCGCCGCGGCAGCGAGCGTGACGGCCACGTTCACCACCAGCGCGAGGTGGATGCCGGTCAGCTCCACGCTCTGGGTCGCCGCGACCGCGCTCAGGATCGGGATGCCGATCGTGACGGCCACCTGCTGGGTCATCGAGGTCAGCCCGGTGGCCAGGCCCTGCTCCTCGTCCGGCAGGCCGGACGTGCCGGTCACCGTGTAGGCCACGATGGCCGTGACGTGCCCGAAGAACCCGATGAACAGCGCCGGGATCAGGATCGCCAGCGCCATCCGGTCGTCGCCGAGGAACACCAGCGGGATGGTCGACAGCCCCTGTACGGCCATGCCGGTCGTGAGGACGGCGCGGGTGCCGAACCGCCCGATGAGCCGCCCGGCGATCACCCCGGCTGCCACCGAGGCCAGGCCGGGCACACCGAAGATCAGCCCGGTGGCCAGCGCGGAGAAGCCCAGCACCTTCTGCAGGTAGAGGGTCATCAGGAAGATCATCGCCGGTTCCATGGTGAAGATCACGAGACCGGCGAGGTTGCCCCACTTCACCGAGGGCCGCTTGAGGATGCGCACCGGGGCGAGCGGGGCGGGGGCGCGCAGCTCGATCGCCCAGAACGCGGCCAGCAGCACCACTCCGGCGACACCCGCGACGAGGTTCCTCTCGATGATCGCGTAGATGAGCGCCAGGAGGCCGCCGGTGACGGTGACCGCACCCGGCAGGTCCAGCCGCACCCGGCCCGGCAGGCTGCTCTCCCGGACCAGGAAGGGCGTGAGCAGCAGGATCACGACGGCGACCGGCACGTTGATGAAGAACGCGGACCGCCAGCCGAGCAGGTCCACCAGGACCCCGCCGACCA
Organism: Nonomuraea sp. NPDC050556; assembly: GCF_044457355.1. Classification (NCBI taxonomy): domain Bacteria; kingdom Bacillati; phylum Actinomycetota; class Actinomycetes; order Streptosporangiales; family Streptosporangiaceae; genus Nonomuraea; species Nonomuraea sp. NPDC050556. Next base: position 161,925 of record NZ_JBITGU010000008.1, read on the forward strand.
GCGCCCCGACCGTGAACCCGCCCGACAGCAACGCCCCGTTGAGCCCCAGCGCCCGCTCGCGCAGCGCCCCTTCGGCGAAGGTGGTGGTGAGCAGCGACAGCGAGGCCGGGACCGCCATGGCGGTGGCCACGCCCTGCAGCGCGCGAGCGGTCAGCAGCATCTCGGGATTGACCGCGAACCCGCCGAGCAGTGAGGCCCCGATGAGCACGACCATGGCGGTGAGAAAGAGCCGCCGCCGCCCGAACAGGTCGGCCATCCGCCCGAACAGCAGCGCGAACCCGGCCGCCGGCAGCGCGTAGGCCGAGGTGACCCAGGCCAGCCCGCCGACCCCCAGCCCCACCCCCGATCCGACGGCGGGCAACGCGACGTTGAGTATCGAGAAGTCGACGGCCAGCATGAACCCGGCCCCGAGCAGGACGAGCACGATCAACCGCTGCCTGGCGTCGAACCGAGGCGCGGCGTCGGCCTCGATGGTTGCAGCACTCATGAAACCCTCCAACAAATAGCAACCGAACGGTTGCCACACTATGGCAACCGTTCGGTTGCGTCAATGGAGGGCGAACTCCTTGGCGATGAGCTCGTAGGAGCGCAGGCGGTTGGCCGCGCCGTACACGCCGGTAGTGATCATGAGCTCGTCCACGCCCAGCCGCTCGCGCAGGGCGGTCAGGCCCGCGTGGACGGTCTCCGCGTCGCCGGTGGTCACGTTGGCGGTCCAGGTCTGGACGAAGTTCTCCTCCATCTCCGTGAAGCGGTGGGCGGCGACCTCCTCGGGGGAGGGGATGGGGCCGGGGTTGCCGGTGCGCAGGCGGAGCATGCCCAGGCCCAGGCCGCGAGCCAGCTGGTGGGCCAGCTCGGGGGAGTCCGAGGCGATCGCGCTGGCGCTGATCATGGCGTAGGGCTTGTCGAGCCACGCCGACGGCTGGAAGGACTCGCGGTAGAGCTCCAGGGCCGGTTCGGTGTTCGCGGCGCTGAAGTGGTGGGCGAAGGCGAACGGCAGGCCGAGCAGCCCGGCCAGTTGCGCGCTGAAGCCGCTGGAGCCCAGCAGCCAGATCGGCGGCCGGTCCTCGTTCTGGGGGATCGCGCGGACGGGGGCCGTGCCGTCCAGGTAGGCGGCGACGGCTGCCACCTCGGCGGGGAAGTCCTCGGCGTTGCCCCTGCGCATCGCCGCCGCCGTCGCGGGGTCGGTGCCGGGCGCGCGGCCCAGGCCCAGGTCGATGCGTCCCGGGTGGAGCGCGTGGAGGGTGGCGAACTGCTCGGCGACGATCAGCGGCGCGTGGTTGGGCAGCATGACGCCGCCGGAGCCGAGCCTGATCGTGGAGGTGTGGGCGGCCAGGTGGGCGATGAGGACCGCGGGGGAGGAGGTGGCCACCGAGGGCATGCCGTGGTGCTCGGCCACCCAGTAGCGGTGATAGCCCCATTCCTCGGCCCGCTGGACCAGCTCGGTGCTGGTGCGCAGGGCCTCGGCCGCGGTGGATCCCGAGCTGACCGGGGCCAGGTCCAGGACTGACAGAGGAAACTTATGCACGTGCATGAAACTAGTGTAAGGAGGGGCGCCCGCGAGGACGCCCCTCGGTGTGCACTACGGCCGGTTCATGCCGAAGGTGTAGGCGCCGGAGCCCGAGTAGGCGTGCAGGCGGTAACGGTAACGTCCCGCGGTCCCGTTGTAGGACACGGACTCGTCAGGACCTGAGCCGTTGCTGGTGGCCACGACGGTCCACGAGGAGCCGTTCCACTTCTGCAGGTACAGGTCGAAGTCGACCCCGTTGGGCCCGTCGAGGCAGCCGGCGTGCGTCCCGGAGACGGTCGTGTCGTAGTAACCGCCGGTCGGCTGGTAGACGTTCTGCCCGGAGGTCAGCGACCCGGTGAACTTCTCCCGGTAGGCGTCGCACCCGGTCGGCGGATTGCCGCCCGCGGTGATGAGGGTCAGGCCGCCGACGCTGAGGATCTCGCCGATCGGCTGGAAGTAGGTCGTGCCGCCGCTGGAGCAGTTGCCCGACCCGCCGGACGTCATGCCCTGCGCCTGGTCGCCGGAGATGAACGCGCCGCCGGAGTCGCCGCCCTCCGCGCAGACGTTGGTCCTGGTCAGCTGGTAGACGCTGCCCTCGGCGTAGTTGACGGTCTGGTTGAGCGCGCCGACCGTGCCGCAGTGCCACTGCGTGGTGGAGCCCGAGCGGCAGACCGAGCCGCCCGGCTGGGTGACCGTCGAGCCGCGGACGGGCAGGATCCCGGCGCTGTAGCCGTTCACCACGCCGGGCGCGGTCCAGTTGGCGTTGGTCGAGATCCACGAGTAGTCGTTGGTCGGGAACGAGGAGATCTGGAAGGTCCCCTGCGCCTGCTGGTTGGAGCCGTTGGTCGCGTTGCCCACGTCGCCGCAGTGCCCGGCGCTGGTGAAGCCGATCTGCGTGCCGCGCCTGGCGGCGAAGCCGACCGAGCAGCGGTAACCCTTGGACGGGATGTAGTAGGCGTCGCCGCCGCGGATGTCGGCGAACAGCTTGGGCCGCTCGGCCGCCTGCTCGAAGCGTACGGCTGCCGCGTCCACGCCGCTGGCCTTGACCCAGTCGGTCGCGGCCGCGGGGTCGGCGGCCTGAACGGTGACCGAGTTGTCCTGCGGGGTGATGCCCCAGCCGAAAACCGTCTCCGGGGCCTGCGCCTTGTCGAGCCCGTCCTTGACGGCTTCGAGCTGCTTGAGCGAGCGGGCCACGACCCGCACCGGCACGCCGCCGCGCGCGATCGCCTTGGCCTGCGCCCGGTCGGTGGTCGCGACGACGAACGTCGCCTCGGCCCCTTCGTACCAGGCGCCCGCGTAACTGTCGCCGGTCTGCTTCTGCAGGCCGGGCGCCGCCGCGTTGCCCTTGGCCTCGTTCGACAGGCGGGCCAGCGCCTGCTCCTCGGTGATGCCCAGGTCGCGCTGCACGGCGGCGACCAGGCCGGGCGGGGGCTTGGCCGCGGAGAGGGTGTCGTTGTCGGCGAACGCGGGGGCGGCTGGGGTGGCCGTCATGACTAATGTGCCGGTCGCGATGGCGACCAGCACTCTGCTGCGAAGCATGTTCACTCCTCGCTGCTGGGGGTGCCGTCAACGTAACGGCCGCCTCTGCAGGATTGGAGCTACCATTTCGCCCCTATCGCCGCGTTATGGTGCCGTACCGAACGCGGGATTGCGGACCAGCCAGTCGTGGTAGACCGGGCTCCGCCGTACCGCGTCGGCGTGGGCCTGCCTGGCCTGGTCGACGACCCACGCGGCGCCCGGCGTGGCCGGCCGTACGCCCAGCAGGTGGCGCCAGCGCAGCGGGGCGCCGGCGATCGGCGTCATCGCCAGCCCGGGGGCCGCCTGGTGGGTGGCCTGGCAGAGGACGGCGGCGCGGCCGACCTGCGCCAGGTGGGTGCAGGTGGCGACGTCCGCCTCGTAGATGGTGTTGGGGGTGAAGCCGGAGCGCGCGCACGAGGCGGCGAAGCAGTCGGCGAAGCAGCCGTCGCCCGGCGTCACCGCCCACTGCTCGTCGGCGAGTTCGGCCAGCTCCAGCTCCTTCTCCTTGGCCAGCGGGTGCGTGGCCGACAGCAGGACGAACACCGGGTCGGTGCCGATGGTGGCCCAGCAGATGGCGTCGTTGGGCGGGCGGCTGTCGCCGCACACCCCGATCAGCACGAGGTCGAGGCGGCCCATCTCGACCATGCCGGCCAGCTCCGACGACGACCACGAGGTGAACGTGGACACCGTGCGCTGCGCGGCCAGCCGGTCGACCAGGCCGCCCAGGATGGCGCCGTTGGTGGCGCCGATGCGGTAGCCGTATTGACTGGAGTTGGCGAATCTCACCGCCTCGTCCTGCAGTTCCTTGACGGCGGGGAGCAGCACCCGCGCCCTGGCCAGCACCATCTCGCCGAGCGGGGTGGGCCGGGCACCGGTGCGGTCGCGGTCGAAGAGCGTGCCGCCGAGCGCCCGCTCCAGGCGTTTGAGCTGGGCGGTCAGTGCGGGCTGCGCGACTCCGAGCTGGGTGGACGCCTTGGACACGCTGCCCGAATCAGCGATGGCGCGAATGATCCTCAGATGCCTGAGCTCGAGGTCCATAACCGGAAGGTAAGACGGGTCTCGCCAAGCTGCAATGCCCGCATGTCAGGAAATGTGACAGAAATTGTGGAAGCTTATTCGGGTAAGAGACCCCCATGACGACTATGGGTATCGATCCACAGCAGCTGACGGACGAGGTTCTCCTGCGCGAGCTGCGCCATCTCCACGCCACCCGGACCGAGACATTCCTCCACGGACCCGACGACGCGCTCGCCAACCACACCACGCGCACCGGCGAACTCGAAGCCGAATACCTGCGCCGGCATCCCCAACGCGAGATCGACCCGGGAAGGCTCCGATGATGGCCCGCGACCACGACGTCCAGGCGCTGTCCGACACCGACATCACCGTCTACGAAGCTGTCGCGGGCGGGGCCTCCACCCGCGACGAGGTGGCGCGCTCCGCCGACCTCCCCGAGGAGTCGGTACGGCAGAGCCTGGCCAAGCTCGTCGCCCAGGGCCACGTCGTCCCGCAGGGGGACGGCTTCGCCCTGGGCGAGCACACCTTCGGCCTGGACTACTGACGCCCGCGCCGCTTCATCAGGAGCGGGATCGGCGCGGTCGACATGGCGAAGGCGTAGGCGGCGAGCGGGATGACGATCGCCACCCCGGACATCGACATCACGCTCGAACACGGCAGGTCGGCGCCCATGCTGGCCAGCAGCACCATCAGCCCTGCCGCCATCGCCACCCCCGAGGCGGCCGAGATGACCAGCCCCACCAGCCGGTCGAAGACGAGCAGCTTGCCCACGGGCCCCTTGCCGTGCTCGTCGACGACGTCCTCGGCCGGCCTGACGTACGACTCGCGCAGCCTGCCGTACATGGTGCAGCTGACCGTGACGGCGGCCAGGATGAAGGTCAGCCCGAGCACGGCGAGGGCGATGGTGGTGACCTGGTCGTCGACGGCCCGGCGGGCCGCTATGTCCTGCCGGGTGTAGACGGAGTACTGGGTGCCGAGCACGGCCGAGGCGGCGTTGCGCACGGCGGTCGGGTTGGCGCCCGAGTCGAGGGTGAGCTGCAGGCCCTGCAGCTCCAGCGGCTGGAACAGCTGTGCGGCCGCCTTGGGCGTCATGCCGACCGTGCCCCTGGGCATCATCCTGGCGTCCATGTCGACGTCGATGAGCCCGGAGACGTGCAGCTTGACCGGGGTGCCCTTGGCGCTGGCGAAGGTGACGGTGTCGCCGATGCCGACGTTGAGCCGCTTGGCCGTGTCCTGATAAAGCACGATGTCTGATTGCGACGTGGGCAGGTGCCCCTCGATGAGCGGCAACATCGGCAGCCCGGAGTCCGGCAGCGCCACGGCCTGCAGCCCGGGGCTTCGGGGCGGGGCGCGGAACAGGTGCACGGGCCCGCCGCGCACCTCGCGCACGGCGTCGAGCCCGGCGATGCCGCGCAGCTTGGCGAGCTGGTGCGTCGTGGGCGGCCGCTCGTCGATGGCCGCGGGGAAGCTCGACGGCAGGACCACGAGGTCCATGCGCTCGCTGGAGAAGCACTGGGTGAAGCGGCCCTGCTCGGCGCCGTTGTTGAGCAGAGCTGCGACGATGAGGACCGATCCGGTCACCGCGGCGATCAGGCACAGTGCCAGGGAGACGACGTGTGACTTGACGCAGGTGGCCATAACGTTCCTTTCCGAGGGGTACGGAAATAACGCTATGTGACAGATATTCGCCGAATGTCACTCTGTCGGAGGATCTCCGAGCTCAGTGGTTCGCTGGGTTCTCATCGGAACGCTGATGATCCCGTGCTGGTACGCGTAGACGATGATCTCAGGACGGTGGCTGAGCCCCAGCTTGCACAGGATGCTGTCGACATGTGAGCGTACCGTCACGGGCGACAGGGACAGAATCTCCGCGATCTCGGCGTTGGGCAGGCCCGTGGCCACGAGCTGGAAGATCTCGCTCTCGCGCGGCGTCAGCTCCCCGGGCGGCGTGCTCTGGGCGGGCACCTCGTTGAGCAGCCGGTCGACCAGCCGCCTGGCGATGCGGGGGTCCACGACGACCCGCCCTTTGCCGACCTGCCCGAGGCAGCTCAGCAGGGTCTCCGACTCGGTGGCCTTCAGCAGGAAGCCGTCCGCCCCGGCCCGCAGGCCGTCGTTGACCATCTCGTCGTCGTCGAACGCCGACAGCAGAACCACGGCGGTCTGAGGGAACTCTGCCTTGATCAGGCTCGTGGCCTCGATGCCGCCCATCCCGGTCATCTGCACATCCATGAGGACGATGTCGGCGGGCGACTCGCGCAGCGCCCGCAGGGCGTCCGCCCCGTCGGACGCCTCGCCGGTCACGATGATGCTGGGCGCGGACTCCAGGATCATCCGCAGCCCGGCCCTGACCAGGTCCTGGTCGTCGACGAGGAGGACCCTCCTCTTCTCAGGCCGCATCGCGCAGCCCCCTTTCGTGCGGCAGGCGGACGGTGAGCGCGAACCCGGCGGGCCGCAGGCGGCTCGTCTCCAGCGCGCCGCCGAGCCCCCGCACCTGCTCGCGCAGCCCGGTCAGGCCGTGGCCGCCGCGCACCAGCCGGAGCCTGGCCCCGCCGCCGTCGTCCTCGACCGTCAGCCCCGTGCCGGTCTCGTCGGCTTCCAGGCGGACCGTCACCTTCGCCCCAGGCCCCGCGTGTTTGAGCGCGTTGGTCAGTCCCTCGCGCACGATGGTGTGCACGATCTGCCGCTGCTCCTTCGGCGGGGTCCCCTCGATCCGCAGATCGACGTGGAGGCCCGCCCGTTCCATGCGGGTCACCAGGGTCTTCAACCTGCCGGGCCAGGGGAGTGGCGACTGGCTGCGGAACATGGCCACCATCTCCCGCATGTCCGACAGCGCCACCTGCCCGGCCTCGACCACGTGCCGGATCGCCTGCTCGGCCGCCGCCGGGTCGCGCCCCATCGTCAGCCGGGCGCCCTCGGCCTGCACGACCATCACGCTCACGTTGTGCGCGATCGTGTCGTGCAGCTCCCGCGCGATGCGCACCCGCTCCTCGGTCACGGCGGCGCTCACGTCGTTCTCTGCCGCCTCCTCGGCCAGCAACGCGCGTTCCCTCAACGCCTGTACGGCCAGCCGCCTGGTGCCCGTGTTCCGCCCGCTCGTCCAGATGAGCACGATGGCCAGCAGGAGCGCCAGCAACATCGGCGGCGTCGAGTCCGCCGGGTAGCGGATGATCCACACGATCTGCCCCAGGCAGGCCGCGACCATGGCGGTGAGGGCGAGCCGCAGCGAGCAGAGCGCGGCCACCGAGAACAGCGACACGACCAGCCCGACGTCGGCGACGATGATCGGCCATCCGAGCGCGATCTGCAGGCACGCCACGGCGGACACGACCACGAACACGGTCAGCGGATACATCCTGCGCCACAGCAAGGGCAGCAGCGTCCCCGCGGAGAGCAGCAGCTCGACCACCGGAGCGTCGCCCACCGTGACGACGCTCATCGCCCCCACCGGCACCATCCACGCAACATCCAACAACAGCGGATATTTCTCGACAAAGCTGTCGTGCATTGAATGATCATAGATATGCGCAGGTCAGCGCCCTGAGGAGGGTCCCGATCTTGGCGTGTCCCGAAAAGACCCGACATTGCCCGGCAAAGGTGTGGCAAGTGCGCGGGGATTACCGCCCGTCACCGGGTACGGCTCGGCCAGACACGTCCGAATCGGGGGGTTCGTGGTGAAAGCACAGGTCATTGGTGGTGCGCTGTTGATGGTCAGCCTTGCCGCCTGCGGTACGGCAGGGCAGTCCGGCGGTAGCAGCGGAGCCTCGCCGTCCGGGAGTTCGAGCGCGATCGGCACGGTCGACCAGGGTTTCAAGATCGGCCTGCTGCTGCCCGAGACGAAGACGGCGCGTTACGAGAAGTTCGACAAGCCGTACATCACCGAGGCGATCAAGGGCCTCTGCCCCAAGTGCGAAGTGGTCTACAACAACGCCAACCAGGACCCGAACCAGCAACAGCAGCAGGTCGACTCCATGCTGACCAACGGCGTGAAGGTCCTGATCGTGGACGCCGTCGACGCCAAGGCCATCGCCTCGTCGATCACCAAGGCAGCGGGCCAGGGCGCCAAGATCCTCGCCTACGACCGGCTGGCCAGCGGCCCCATCGACGGCTACACCTCCTTCGACAACCTCCAGGTCGGCAAGATGCAGGGCGAGGCCCTGCTCGACGCGATCAAGGCGGGCGGCGACCCCAAGCGCGGCCCGATCGTCATGATCAACGGCTCGCCCACCGACCCGAACGCGGGCGACTTCAAGAAGGGCGCCCACTCGGTGCTCGACGGCCAGGTGACGATCGGCAAGGAGTACGACACCCCGGACTGGAGCCCCGACCAGGCCAACACCGAGGCGGCCGGCGCCTTCACCGCGCTTGGCGCCGACAAGGTCATCGGCGTCTACTCCGCCAACGACGGCATGGCCGGCGGCATCGCCAAGGCCATGTCGAACGCGGGCGTCAAGGCGGGCACCCCGCTGACCGGCCAGGACGCCGAGCTCGCCGCCATCCAGCGGATCCTGCTCGGCACCCAGACCATGACGATCTACAAGCCGATCAAGCCGGAGGCGGAGAACGCCGCCCAGATGGCGGTCGCCCTCGGCACCGGCCAGGCCGTGACCGGCACCACGACCGTGGACAACGGCACCAACAAGGCCATCCCCGCCCAGATCATCACGCCCATCGTGGTGACCAAGGACAACATCAAGGACACCGTGGTCAAGGACGGCTTCTGGACCGTGCAGGAGATCTGCACCCCGGCCGTCGAGGCCGCCTGCAAGGCGGCGGGGCTCGAGTAACGTGGCCCCCGTCCTGTCCCTGGAAGGCATCTCCAAGAGGTTCGGCGCCGTGCAGGCGCTGAGCGACGTCGAGCTCGAGGTCAACGCGGGCGAGGTCGTCGCGCTGGTCGGCGACAACGGCGCGGGCAAGTCGACCATGATCAAGGTGATCGCCGGAGTGGGACCGCCCGACGAGGGCGTCATCCGCTTCGACGGCAGACCGGTCACGATCGGCAGCCCGTCCGCCGCGCAGACGCTCGGCATCGCCACCGTCTACCAGGACCTGGCGCTGTGCGACAACCTCGACGTGGTCGGCAACCTCTACCTCGGCAACGAGCTCAGCCGCCTCGGCGTGCTCGACGAGGTGGCGATGGAGAAGCGCTCGCGCGACCTGCTCAACACGCTCTCGATCAAGATCCCGAGCGTGCGGATCCCGGTCGCCTCGCTGTCCGGCGGCCAGCGGCAGACGGTCGCCATCTCGCGCTCGCTGCTGGGCGAGCCCAAGGTGGTCATGCTCGACGAGCCGACCGCCGCGCTGGGCGTCGAGCAGACCGCGCAGGTGCTCGACCTGGTCGAACGGCTGCGCACCCAGGGGCTCGGGGTGATCCTCATCAGCCACAACATGGTCGACGTGAAGGCCGTGGCCGACAAGATCGCTGTGCTCAGGCTGGGGCGCAACAACGGCTTCTTCGACGCGCGCAGCACCACGCAGGAAGAGATCATCTCGGCGATCACGGGGGCGACCGACAACGCCGTCTCCCGCCGCAGGGCACGACACGGGGAGCAGCCATGACCGAGCCGCCTGCGGGGCCTGCCGCCGAAGCCCAGGTCGACCCGCGGCTGCTGGTCCGCGAGCAGGGGTTCGCCGGATACCTCGGCGAGTTCAAGCGGCGGGTCAAGGGTGGCGAGCTCGGCTCGCTGCCCGTGGTGGTCGGGCTGATCGTCATCTGGCTGATCTTCCAGACGCTGAACAGCCAGTTCCTGTCGGCGCAGAACCTGTCCAACCTCAGCGTCGACATCGTGGCGACCGGGCTGATCTCGGTCGGCATCGTGTTCGTGCTGCTGCTCGGCGAGATCGACCTGTCGGCAGGGGCGGTGAGCGGCGCCTGCGCAGCGGTGCTCGCCGTACTCAACGTCAACAATGGCTGGAACCCTTTCCTGGCCATCGTCGTCGCCGTCGCGGTCGGGGCGGTGATGGGGCTGATCCACGGCTTCTTCTTCGCCAAGATCGGCGTGCCGTCGTTCGTGGTGACGCTGGCCGGAATGCTCGCCTGGACCGGATTCCAGCTCTGGGTGCTCGGGCCCAACGGCACGATCAACCTGCCGGACAACGGGCTGGTCTCCGAGCTGACCAGCACCTACTTCGGCTACGTGATCGCCGCGTACGGCCTGGCCGCCGTCGCGACCGCGCTGTTCTTCTTCGTGTCGTGGGTGGGCAACAACCGGCGCAGGGCAGCGGGCATCCCGACCCGCACCATGGGCGACCTGGTCTTCCGTACGGCGGTGCTGGGCGTCGTGGCCTTCGGCGCCGCGTACGTGCTCAACCTCTACAAGGGCCTGCCGCTGGCGCTCCTGATCTTCCTGGCGGTGGTGGTGATCACCGACTTCGTGCAGCGCCGTACCCGCTATGGGCGCAGCATCTTCGCGGTCGGCGGCAACATCGAGGCGGCCAGGCGGGCAGGTATCAACGTCGCCTTCATCCGCATCTCGGTGTTCGTCATCTCCGGCTCGTTCGCCGCGATCGGCGGCATCTTCGCCGCCTCCCGCATCTCGTCGGCGAGCCAGGCGACCGGGCAGAGCAACGTGCTCATGATGGCGATCGCGGCGGCGGTGATCGGCGGCACGTCGCTGTTCGGCGGGCGCGGCACCACGTACTCGGCGCTGCTGGGCATGCTGGTCATCCAGTCGATCGCGTCGGGCATGGCGCTGCAGGGCGTGAGCAACTCCATCCAGTTCATGGTCACCGGCGCCGTGCTGCTGGCCGCGGTGGTCATCGACTCCGTCTCGCGGCGCAGCCAGAAGGCGTCCGGGCGGGCGTAGAGCGCTCACGACCCTCCAGAGAGGAGACCCTCCATCTCCTTTTGAGGGGAGATATGTGTTGGGAGGTCTCTTTTGTGAGGTGTTCTTTGAGACCTCCCCCGTTTCTAGACGCGACCGCCACTATCGAGTGATTTGACGAGATATTTCGCCGTCTGGGTGGAGGCCTCGGCCAGCGCGGCCGGGGTGCCCTCGAACACCACCTCGCCGCCCCGCTTCCCGGCGCCCGGTCCCATGTCGATGACCCAGTCGGCGTGCTTGACCACGTCGAGGTCGTGCTCCACCGCGATCACCGTGTTGCCGCCGTCGACCAGCCGGTCGAGCAGGGCCAGCAACGTGTCGACGTCGGCCATGTGCAGGCCCGTGGTCGGCTCGTCGAAGACGTACACGTTGCCGCTCTCGCGCAGCCGGTGCGCCAGCTTCAGCCGCTGACGCTCCCCGCCGGACAGCGTGCTCAGCGCCCGGCCGAGCGTGAGGTGGCCGAGGCCGAGCTCGGACAGGACCGGCACGCCGTACTCGTCTGCCGTCATCGCCAGCACGTCGGCGATCGTGCGGCCGTCGAGAGTGTGCGACAGCGCCTCCGCGCTGTAGCGGGTGCCGTGGCAGGCCTCGCACGTCGTCGTCACCGGGTCCATGAACGCGAGGTCGACCTTGATCTCGCCGCGGCCCTCGCACACCGGGCAGGCGCCCTTGGAGTTGTGGCTGAACAGCGCCGCCTCGACTCCGTTGGCCTTGGCGAAACTGCGGCGGATCTGGTCCATCAGGTTGAGGTAGGTCGCCGTGGTGGCCCTGATGGACGCGCCGATGGGCGACTGGTCGACGAACAGCGCGCCGGGCGGGAGCTGGGAGACCAGCGTGCTCTTGCCGGAACCGGCCACGCCGGTGACCGCCGTGAGCACGCCGGTCGGCACGCCTACCGTCACGCGCTTGAGGTTGTGCATGCTCGCGTTGCTGATCCTCAGCCATCCGGTGGGCTCGCGGTAGGCGGGTTTGAGCCCGGTGGGTTTCTTGAGCCTTTTGCCGGTGAGCGTGCCTGACCTGGTCAGTCCGGTGACCGTACCCTCGAACACCACCTCACCGCCCTGCGCGCCCGCGCCCGGTCCCATGTCGACGACGTGGTCGGCCAGGGCGATCACGTCGCGATCGTGCTCGACGACGAGCACGGTGTTGCCCTTGTCGCGGAGCTCCAGGAGCAGCTCGCCCAGGCGGGAGACGTCGGCGGGGTGCAGGCCGACGCTGGGCTCGTCGAAGATGTAGGTCATGCCGGTGAGGCTGCTGCCCAGGTGGCGGACGGTCTTGAGCCGCTGGGCCTCGCCGCCGGACAGCGTGCTCGTGGCCCGGTCCAGCGTGAGGTAGCCGAGCCCGATCCCGTCGATCCTCCTGAGCGCCCGCACAGCCTCAGCCACCACAGAGCCCCACGCGGACCCGCCCCCCTCACCCCCGGCGCCCGCAGGGCCGCGCACCGTGCCGCCCCCGTTGGCCCTGGCGGCTGCGGGATCGCGTTTCCCTTCGAGCCCCTTGGCTCCGGCGGTGTCGCGTGCCCCGTCGCCCGCGGGGTCGCGTACGGCGTCGCCCCCGTCGGCCTCGGCCGCCACGTCGCCCCGCTCGCACGTGGCGCCCGCGGGGCTGTGTGCCGTGTCGCTCCCTTCGGCGTCGGCCCCAGCGGGGTCGAGTGCCGTGTCGCCCCTGTTGGCCTTAGCGGCGGAGTCGCGTTTCGCGTCGAGCCCCCCGGCACCGGCGGTGGCGCGTGCCCCGTCGGCTTCGGGTGTTGAGAGCACCTCGATGAGGTCGCCGATTTCCATTGCGCAGTAGTCGGCCAGGTTGTGTTCGCCGATCCTGGAGGCGAGCGCCGCCGCGTTGAGTCGCGCGCCGCCGCACTCCGGGCACGGCGCCTCCACGACCACGCGCTTGTCCGTCGCGTCCGTGTCGCGGTTGAGGGAGAGCCGGTTGAACCGGGTGATCAGCCCCTCGTAGGCGTTGGTGCCGCTGCCTCGGGGCACCCGGATGCCGCTGCCGTACAACAGCAGGTCGCGCTCCTCCGCGGTGAAGTCCTTGATCGGCTTGTCCGGGTCGAACAGGCCGGAGCGGGCGTATAGCTGCCACGTCCACGTGCCGACCGCGTGCTGCGTCAGCGCGCCGTCGTTGAGCGACAGCTCGTCGTCCACCATGCGGGACGGGTCGGCGCGCACGGTCCTGCCGAGGCCGTCGCACTCGGGGCACATGCCGCTGGGGTCGTTGAAGGAGTAAGCGCTGGACTCGCCCGCCGACGGCATGCCGTACCGCGAGAAGAGGACCCTGAGGATCGACAGCACCTCGGTCATCGTGCCGACCGTCGAGCGCGCGTTGCCGGTCACGCGGCGCTGGTCGACGACCACGGCGGGGGTGAGGTGCGCCATGGTGGCGGCGCGCGGGCGCTCGAACCTGGGCAGGCGGTTCCTGATGAAGCTGGGATAGGTCTCGTTGAGCTGGCGCTGCGACTCCACGGCGATGGTGGCGAAGACGATCGAGGACTTGCCTGAGCCCGAGACGCCGGTGAACACGGTGAGCCGCTCCTTGGGCAGGCTCAGCGAGACGTCCTTGAGGTTGTTCTGGCGCAGGCCGGACAGCTCTATAGCTTTGGCTATACCCATAAGCCTAAGCTATACGGTGTGACTGACACTTTGGATCGGCGGGCGCGGCGGCGGGCGGAGACGCAGGACGAGATCCTGTCGTTGGCGCTGCAGGTGATGGGGGAGGAAGGCGTCGCCGGGCTGAGCCTGGCGACGGTGGCCAGGCGGTTGGGGGTGAAGCCGCCTTCGCTGTACAAGTACTTTCCGTCGAGGCATGCGGTCTATGACGCGTTGTTCCTGCGCGGGCAGCAGGCCTACCTCGACGCCGTCCGGCGGGGATCGGCGTCGTCGGCGGGGTTGGAGGGGCTGGGGGCGGCGCTGGAGTCGGGGGCGCGGTGGATCATGGAGAACCAGGTGCTGGCGCAGTTGCTGTTCTGGCGGCCGGTTCCCGGATTCGTGCCGACAGCTGCGGCTTACGAGCCTGCTCTGGAGATCCACCGCCACATGTCCGGACTTATCAGGGAAGCGGTGGCATTGGGGGAGCTGGGGCCTTTGGCGGCCTCCGAGGAAGGGCTGGCGCTGGCGCCCAGCCTCATCGCCGGGCTCATCACGCAGCAGCTCAGCAACTCGCCCGCGGACTCCTACGAGACAGGCGTCTTCACCCGGCTGGTTCCGCGCATCCCGTCGATCCTCGCGGCGGCATACCCGCCTCGGTGAGCTGGTCGTCGATCGGTCTGGCGGCTGCCCGGTTGTCGATCTCCAGGTGGTCGACCACCGGCGGCTCGTCCACCCTGATGGCCTTGAGGTAGGCGTCGAAGGCTTCGAGCTTGCCGTGATCTCTGTCCAGAGCCCTCGCGGTCAGCCGTTCGCGCAGGGTGGGGCCGTCGGAGCGTACCCAGACCAGGTGGACCGGCGGGCCGCCCAGCTCCTCGGCCCACGCCTGCCACCTGGTGCGGTCGTGGACCTGGGAGGTGAAGGGGCCGTCCAGCATCACCGGGCAACCGGTCTCCCTGATGGTTCTCGCCAGCCTGGTGAGGCCCTGGTACTCCAGGTGCTTGACGTGGTCGTCGTACCAGGCGCCTTCCCTCTCGCCGTACGGCCTGCCGTACGCGTCGAGCACCTTCGCGACGAAGTCGCCGTACACGGTGTCCTTGTCGAGCAGGGCGGGGACCGGGGTGAGCCGGGACAGGAGCGCCCTGGCCACGGTCGACTTGCCCGCCCCTGGCGGCCCGCTGACCACCCACAACGCACCGCGCTTCACGGTCGGCCCTTCACACGCTGATCCACTTCACGCCCCCTGAGAGCTCCTTAGAGAATGACTCCTCGTCTCGAGAGCGCCCTCGACTCTCCGGAGAGGAGACCCTCCTATCTCTGCGCCGCACTCAGCGGCCCTGCTCCGCTTCTACGGTCCTTTCTACGCTGATCTGCGTACACGGGAGCCGCTTGCGCGCTGACGACGCGCGGGGGGTTCGCGGACAGACTCGGCGGCATGCTGAGCCTGTTCACCCGAGCCTTCCGCGTGCCCGACCTCCGGAAGAAGATGTTGTTCACTCTGGGGATCATCGTGTTGTTCCGGATCGGGCAGATCATGCCCGCGCCCGGGGTGGACGTGGTGTCCGTGCGGGAGTGCCTCGGCGGGGCGCGCGGCGGGGTGATGGACATGCTGCAGCTGTTCAGCGGGGGCGCGATGCTGAAGCTGTCGGTGTTCGCGCTCGGCATCATGCCGTACATCACGGCCAGCATCCTGGTGCAGTTGCTGACGACGCTGATCCCGCGGCTGGAGGCCCTGCGCAAGCAGGGGCAGTCGGGGCAGGCGCGGATCACCCAATACACGCGGTATCTGACCGTCGGCCTCGCCACCCTCAACGCCACCGTGATCGTGGCGCTGGCCAGGAACGGCACGCTGATGTCCGGATGCGCCAAGCCGCTGCTGCACTCGACCTCGCTGCTGGCGGTGGTCGTGGTCGTGGTGACGATGGTGGCCGGCACGTGCGTGGTGATGTGGTTCGGCGAACTGATCACCGACAGGGGGATCGGGAACGGAATGTCCATCCTGATCTTCACCCAGGTGGTTGCGGTGTTCCCGTCGTACCTTTCGACGATCTACCTGCGCAGCCCGGTGGCGCTGGTGGTGATGCTGGTGGCCGGGGTGGTCCTGGTGGCGACGGTGGTCTTCGTCGAACAGGCCCAGCGCCGGATCCCTGTCACATACGCACGCCGTTTGGTAGGACGCCGAATGTACGGCGGGACGTCCACTTACATCCCCCTGAAGGTCAACCAGGCGGGGATCGTTCCGGTCATCTTCGCCTCGTCGTTGCTGGCGCTGCCGTCGATGGCGGCCCCGATGCTGGGCGACTCCTTCGGTGGTTGGATCCAGCGCTATCTGGTGGCCGGAGACCACCCCCTGTACATGACGGTCTACACGTTGCTGATCGTTGGGTTCACGTATTTCTACGTGTCGATCACCTTCAACCCGGTGGAGGTGGCCGACAACATGCGGAAGTACGGCGGTTTCGTCCCAGGAATCCGCCCGGGACGGCCGACAGCCCAGTACCTGGCCTACGTTCTGTCCCGGCTGACCGCGCCGGGGGCGGCGTATCTGGGTGCTTTGTCGCTGATCCCGTTGCTGGCCTTCGCCGTCCTCAAGGATCCTTCGACGCAGGCCAACTTCCCGTTCGGGGGGAGCACGGTGCTCATCATGGTGAGCGTCGGCCTGGACACCGTGAAGCAGATCGAAGCCCAACTCCAACAACGCAACTACGAAGCCCTCCTCCGCTAACCACCCCGCCTACGCTCCGCAACTCTTGCCCGCCGCCCGCCGCCCGCCGCCCGCCGCCCGCCGCCCGCCGCCCGCGACCCTGGCCCGCGAGCCGCGCCCGCCGCTCGCGAGCGACGCTTGTGACCCCGAAAACCCGACCGGCCCTCAACCCGCGCCCCTCAACCCGCGACCCGCGCCCCGCGACCCGCGCCCCGCGCCCCGCGCCCCGCGCCCCGCAACCCACGCCCGCAACCCGCGACGCGGCGCTCGCGAGTCGCGCCCGCGAGCCGCGCGAGCCACTGGCGACGCGGCGCCCGCCACTCGCGAGCGACGCTCGCGACCCGAAACCCGCGACTCCGGCCCTCACCCGCGCCCCCAGCCTCACGACCCGTGCCCCACCCACCCTCACGACCCGCGCCCACAACTCGCGACGCGGTGCTCGCGACCCCGATCCCGCCACCGTCGACCCGCAACCCGCTGCCGCGATCCACGACCCCGCGCCTCCCATCGCGCACCCCCGCCTGAGAGCGTCGACCTGCGATCCTCGTCTGGGGTCTTTCTGGGCGGTCCTTGGTGAGGAGCTCGCTACCCATCGGCCCGCCTCTTGGCCACTGGCCCGCCTCTGGGCCTCTTGGCACCGGCCCGCCTCTAGGCCTCTTGGCACCGGCCCGCCTCTGGGCCTCTTGGCTGGTCCTGGGTTGGAGGGTTAGGGGAGGGTGAGGCCGGCGCGCATGGCGAAGACGACGAGTTGGGCGCGGTCCCTCGCGTGGAGCTTGATCATGGCTCGGCTCACGTGGGTGCGGACCGTGTCCGGGCTGATGACCAGTTCCCCGGCGATCTCGTCGTTGGAGCGGCCGGTGGCCACCCACGCCACCATCTCCCGTTCGCGTGGTGTCAGCGTGTCCAGGCCCTCCACCGGCGCCACTCCGTGCCTGCCGAACAGGTCGATCACGCGCTTGGTGACCGCGGGGGACAGCAGCGCCTCACCCGACGCCACCACGCGGATCGCGCCGACCAGCTCGTCGGGGGCGCTGTCCTTGAGGAGGAAGCCGCTGGCCCCGGCCTGGAGGGCGGCGAAGACGTACTGGTCCAGGGCGAAGGTCGTCACCACCACCACCTTCGTGCCCGTCAACGTCGGATCGTCGGCGATGGCGCGTAGGGTGTCGAGTCCGTCCATGCCCGGCATGCGGATGTCGAGGAGCAGGACATCTGGGGTGGTGGTTTTGAGGAGCTTCAGGGCTTGGGCGCCGTCTGAGGCTTCGCCGACGCACTCGAGGTCGGGCTCGCGTTCGATCAGTGCTCGCAGGCCCATACGGACCACGGCCTGGTCGTCGGCGATCGCCACTCGGACCTGCCGTCCCACGCTTTCCTGCGGGGATTCCACCCCGGTCATGCCTCCCACACGCCACGGTCCCCGCGCCGCACACCATCCGCGACCACCTCGTGGTCCGCTGTCAGGTCGTGGGCGGTCAAGGGGTTCGTCGCCGCGTTCAGGTCGGTCACCGCGTTTGGGTCGGTCACCGCGTTGAGGTCAGTCACCGCGTTGAGGTCAGTCACCGCGTTGGGTCCTGTCGACCCATGGGGACATGCGGCTGCATCTGGGCGGGTCGCCGCATCGGGCAGTACCGCCACGTCGGGGTGGCTCGCTCGGGCGGTCTGCGCCACCGGGTCGAGGCGGGTCGCCGCGTCGGGCAGGCGAGTTGCTGAGGCGGCGTGTGCTGACTTCGCGATGGAGGGAGCCGTCTGTCGGGGTGTGGTGGTCTCGGGGGTTTCGAGGGGGTTCTGGGGGGTTCGGGGCTGGGGGAAGCGGGCTTCGACGGTGAAGCCGCCGTCCGGGCGGGGGCCTGCCGTGAAGTGGCCGCCTGCGGCTGTGACGTGGGCGCGCATGCCCTTCACGCCCCGTCCCTCCGTCACGCCCTTCCACGGTACGGCGGTGCCGTGGTCGGCGACCTCCAGGACGAAGGCGCACGGGTCGTTGGCCAGCCGTACCGAAGCGCTGGCAGTGCCCGCGTGGCGCAGGACGTTGGTGAGGGACTCGCGGACCACACGGAAGACCGTTCCGCGCAGGTGGGCGGGGATGGGGGAGGCGGCGGGCTCGAAATCCACCCGCAGCCCCGCTGCCCGCACGCCGTCGATGAGCTTCACCAGGTCGTCCGGGTCGGGGGCGGGGTCGATGGTGTCGAGGGCGGCGCGCAGGTGGGCCAGGGCTTCGGTGCTGGTGTCGCGGATGGCTTCCAGGGAGGCGCGGGCCTGCGCCGGGTTCTCGTCGAACATCAGCAGGGCGAGTTTGGCCTGCATGGCGATCGCGGCCAGGCCGTGTCCTGCCGCGTCGTGCACCTCACCCGCGATCCGCGCCCGCTCCACGGCCAACTGCCCCTGTTCGGCATCGCCGTCCGTGACCCGTGCGTCGGCGTCGAAGGGTGTCCGGAGGTCGAGTTGGGTGGTGTCAGGAGGGGAGGCGAAGAGGCGTCCGTAGGCGGCGCCGTCCTTGAAGGACACGGTCCCGTGGGTGCCGTAGGTCGTGGCGCCGGGTGCAGGCGGGGGCAGGGTGCTGTGGCCGGACGGAGTGCCGTGTGTGGCGGCGTGTCCGGGTGGGGCGCCCAGCGCCGTGTGCGCATCCAGGGCACCGCGCGCGGGCGGGGCGCCCAACGCGGTGTGCGCATCCAGGGTGCCGCGCGCATCCAGGGTGCCGCGCGCGGTCAGGGTGCCGCGGGCGGGTGGGGTGGCCTGCGTGGTGTGGGTGGCCAGGGCGTCGCGTCCTGCTGGGGTGCCCTGGGCGGGTGGGGTGGTGGTGTAGGTGGTGTCCGGCGGTGGGGAGGGGTTGGCGGCCGCTGCGGCCGCCGCCCGTGCCTGGGCCAGCCCGCTGAACGACCACGGAACGGCCAGCCACCCCGCCCACGCCAGCATCACCACCACGGGCACGTCGCCCGCCCTGGTGAGCCGTGACAGCGTCCGCCGCAGACGGCCGCTCTCGTGCCTGTGCTCGGTCACCGTCCCCCGCCCGGTCAGACTGGTATCGCTCCGATCCTAGACGGTCCTGTTCGACGGCGGCCCATCCAAACCCCACGTAATGATCTTGACAGGCCGGATCCTGAGGAGCTCCCGGCTGAACCCGGGCACCGGCGGCTCCACGTCGGTCAGCGCCTCGGCCACCCCCCGGATCTCCACCCCCCGCACCGTCCACGGGTTGAACGAGACCAGGTCGTCCACGACGAGGGCGACCGTGCTCCCCGCCTGGACGTTGCGGAACTTCTTGGACTCGCCCAGCCCGTGCCCGCCGATGTCGATGCACTTCTCATCGGGGTTGTAGAAGAATCCGACAGGGCTGTTCTGCACCTGTCCCGTCGGCGACACGGTTGCCAGCCGCCCCAGGCTCTGGGTGGCGAAGTAGTCGAGTTCTGCCTGCGTGAAGGTCATGTCCCCAGCGTGCAACCTCAAGCGCGCTTGAGGTCAAGCACCTCGCGATCGACCACCCCGGGCGCCAGCGCGTGCTCGATCACCATGACCGCCGCGCCGATCACGCCCGCCCGGTCGCCCAGCTCGCTGGTGCGGATCGACAGGTGCTGCGTCGCCAGCGGCAGCGACCGCAGGTAGATCACCTCGCGCACCCCGGCGAGCACGTGCTCGCCCGCCTCGGCGATGTCGCCGCCGATGACGATGACGGCCGGGTTGAAGAAGTTCACGATCGTGGCCAGCACGTCGCCCACCTCGCGCCCGGCCTGCCTGATGAGCTGGACGGCCTGCGTGTTGCCCGAGCGGACGAGCCCGACGACCTCCCGGCTGTTGGACGCGGGAACCCCCGCCTCGGTGAGCCGCGCGGACAGTGCCGCGCCTCCGGCCACGGCCTCCAGGCAGCCGGTGTTGCCGCAGCGGCACACCACGTCGGCTGCCGACGAGACGCGCACGTGCCCGATGTCGCCCGCCGCGCCCTGGGCGCCCCGGTGCAGGCGGCGGTCGGAGATGATGCCGCAGCCGATGCCCGTGCCGATCTTGACGAAGATCAGCTGGTCGGCCTCCGGCCTGGCCGCCCGGTGCTCGCCGAGCGCCATGATGTTGACGTCGTTGTCCACGAGTACGGCGGCGCCGAGCCGTTCGCCCAGCCACTCGGGCACGGGGAACGCGTCCCAGCCCGGCATGATCGGCGGGCTGATCGGCCGCCCCGAGGCGTGCTCCACCGGTCCGGGCAGCCCGACGCCCACCCCGCACACCTGGTCCAGGGTGTGCCCGCTCTCGCGCAGCAGCTCCAGGCACGTGTCGACGAGCCAGGAGAGCACCGGCTCGGGCCCGCGGTCTATGGGCAGGTCCGCGGTGCGTTCAGCGAGGATCGTGGTGCCCAGGTCGGTCACCGCGACCCTGGCGTGGGTGGCGCCGAGGTCGGCGGCGAGGGCGACGCGCGCGGCCTGGTTGAAGGTGAAGGCGACGGCCGGGCGGCCGCCCGAGGAGATGGCGTCCTCGGCCGGCACGATCCACTGCCTGCTGAGCAGCGCGTCGAGCCGCTGCGAGACGGTGGACCTGGCCAGGCCGGTGATCTCGACCAGCTCGGCGCGGGTGCGCGCCTGCCCGTCGCGCAGGATGGCCAGCAGCGCTCCCGCGCCCGTTTCGTTGAGCATGCCCTTCCGTTCTCTCGCCCTGAGGGATATATCGGATTGAATCATGCTTTTGCGTGGCCTTCGGCGGAAGAAGGGGCAGCTTATGCCGCTCATCGGAGTCAACACCTGGGTGTGGGCGTCACCGCTCACCGACGGCGAGCTGGCCGTGCTCGCGCCCCGGATCAAGGAATGGGGCTTCGACCTGGTCGAGCTCCCCGTCGAGCGGCCGGGCGACTGGGATCCTGCCAAGGCGGCCGAGCTGCTGGAGGAGCTGGGGCTGCTGGCCACCGTCGTACTCGTGATGCCGCCGGGCAGGGAGCTCGTCGCCGCGGACACGATCGCGGAGACCCAGAACTACCTGCGCCACTGCGTGGACGTCGCGGTCACCGTCGGCAGCCCGGTGATCGGCGGCCCGGCGTACGCCTCGGTCGGCCGTACCTGGAGGATGTCGTACGGCGAGCGGCAGGCGGCCTACGCCGAGCTGCGGGAGAACCTCGGGCCGGTCGGCGCGTACGCGGCCGAGCGCGGCGTCACGGTCGCCGTCGAGCCGCTGAACAGGTACGAGACGAGCCTGCTCAACACGGTCGAGCAGGCGCTGGAGGCGCTGGACGGCCTGCCGGGAGTGGGGCTGGCGCTGGACGTCTATCACCTGAACATCGAGGAGCGCGATCCCGCCGCGGCCATCAGGGCGGCTGGGGAGAGGCTCGCCCACCTGCAGGTGTGCGCCAACGATCGAGGGGCCCCCGGCGCCGACCACCTCGACTGGCCCGCGCTGAAGGCGGCGGTCGAGGCGGCCGGGTACGAAGGCCCCTGGGTGATCGAGTCGTTCACGGCGCACAACCGGACGATCGCGACGGCGGCGTCCATCTGGCGCCCGCTCGCGGAGAGCCAGGACGCGCTGGCCGTCGACGGGCTGGCGTTCCTGAGGGCGCTTATCGGCTGACGACGGTGATGCGGCGGCCGACGGCGTTGTTCTGCTCCAGCTCGTCCACCAGCGCGGCCGCGTAATCCTCGGCGGTGCAGAAGCTGTTGCCCTCGGCGTCCGAGAGGAGCTGGTCGCCGCCCAGCTCGTAGGAGCCCGTACGCTCGCCAGGCGCGATCACGGCGGACGGCGAGATGTAGGTCCAGTCCAGGTCGCCCGCCTCTGCCCGGATCACGCCGAGCAGCTCGCCCTGCGCGAGGGCCTCCTGCTTGTACATCTCGGGGAACTCGGGGGTGTCGACGAGCCGCTTGCCCGGCGCGACCTCCAGGCTGCCCGCGCCGCCGACGACCACGAGGCGGCGCACTCCCGCCTTGCGCAGGCCGTCCAGCACGCCGCGACCGGCGGCGAGCAGCGGGCCGGTGGTCTCCGAGCCGTCGCGCGGCGGTGCGATCGCCAGCACGACGGCGTCCTGGCCGGCGGCGAGCGCGGCGATGGCGGAGGCGTCGTGCGCGTCGGCCACGTGCGTGCCGTTGGCGCCGCTGCGCGAGACCCCGGTCACCTCGTGACCCCTGGACGTGGCTTCTGCCGCGACGCGGCTCCCGATCATGCCGTTGGCACCGATCAACAGAATCTTCATGTCGGTGACAGTATCCAACAGATACTGGTTACTTCAACGGAACCTTGCTACCTTATGGAAACTATGGAGAACGGTGACGCTTTCGACCCCAACTGCCCGACCCGTCTGATCCTCGACCGCATCGGCGACAAGTGGTCGGTTCTGGTGGTCCTCAGCCTACGCAAGGGACCCCTGCGTTTCACGGAACTGCGCAACCTCATCGGCGGCGTGACGCCGAAGGTCCTCACCCAGACCCTGCGCGCGATGGCCACCGACGGGCTGCTCACCAGGCACGTGTACGCCGAGGTGCCGCCGAGGGTGGAGTACGAGCTGACCCCGCTCGGCCTGTCCCTCTACGAGCCCATCCAGGCGGTCACGGACTGGGCCGAGGCCAACGTGCACAAGGTCATGGAGGCTAGGAACCAGTGAGCCAGCGCATCGGGTTGGTGTGGGTGAGCTGGTGGATGGTCTCCTCGGAAACGCCCGCCTCGCGCAGGCGCGGCAGCAGGGTGTGGAAGACGTGCGCGTACCCGGGACCGGCGTAACGCTGCAGCTGTGAGACGCGGCACGTGCCCGTGCTGAGCAGCAGGCGCTCGCCCAGCCCCTCCTCGATGAGCCCGAGCGCGATCCGGCACGCGTGGTCCGCCCCGAGCCCGAGCGAGCCGATGCTCACGTACGCACCAGCCTCGGCGATCTTGCGGGCCACCGCGTGGTCGGCCCCGGCGTACCCGACGCTGACCTGCGAGCCGGGAAGCCCCTGGCCGAGCAGGATCTCCAGCATGCCCAGGCCGTCCTGCCCGTAGGTGGCCACGGGCAGGTGGGTGGTCAGTGAGGCGCGCGCGGCCGCGACCAGGCAGCGCTCCTCGACGGGGGTCGCCTCGGCGCCCCAGCAGCCGACCTCGCCGATGACGCCGGGGAAGACGCCGGTGCCGTCCAGGCCCGAGGTGATCTCGTCCATGAGCCGCTTGGTCAGCGTCTCCACGTCGGTCTCGCCGACGTGCGTGAACGGCTCGGTGAACAGGCCGGTCGAGGCGATGACGGGCACCCTGCTGCCGGCCGCGATGCGGGCGAGCGCGGCGGCGTCGCGTCCCATGCCCAGGCAGGTGAGGTCGACCACGAGGTTGAGCTGGTCGGACTGGCGGAGCTCGCGCAGCTCGGCCGTGACGGTCTGCTCCTCGTCGAGCCAGCGGTGCGGGTCGGAGTCGATACCGACGGCCCAGCGCATGTCGATGCGCAGGTGTTCGTGGGGGAGTACGGCACCGGTGATCGCCGTGGCCCTGATGGGGCCGGTGACGGTGCGAAGCATGACCTCGGGCATGCACGACATTAACCGATATTTGCTCCCAGACCACCAGGTCGGGAGAAAACTTTACCTCCGGGTCGTTTGTCAGCCCGTAAGCGGCTCGCAAGGGGTTGCGCGGATAATGTGGGATGTAACCGACCGTCACGGGGGGATCGTGGGCCTGCAGGAATCAGAGACGGGCGACGCCGACAAGCTGAAGGACGAGGCCGCCAAACGGTCGTGGCTGGACGGTGTCCGGTCGACGCGGACGGGCGCGCTCACCCTGAAGATCGTCATCGGGGTCATCGGCTCGATCATGGTGATCGGCGGCCTGATCATGGTGCCGTTCCCGGGGCCCGGCTGGCTGGTCGTCTTCGGCGGCCTCGCCGTACTCGCCACCGAGTTCCACTGGGCGCACAAGGTCCTGGAGTTCGGCAAGCGGATCCTGCACGCCTGGACCGAGTGGTACAAACGCCAGGGCCTGATCATCAAGATCCTGGTCCTGCTGGTCACCGTCTGCGTCGCCGCCGTGATCGTCTACTTCGGCATGCGCACCCTCGGGATCGACCTCATCGACTGGGGACGCAAGCTCCTAGACCGATAGTGATGGATGGGGCCACATCAGCCCCGCGCGTGCCTAAGCTGCCCGCGTGATCGTCGCTGCCATCCTCGCCGTCGCCCTGTCCGTCCCGCTGCCCGGCACGGGCGTGCGGCTCGCGGAGAAGACCGGAGATCCCGTACGGCTGAGCGCCTACGGCCTGGGCGCCAAGCAGGTCTACCTGCGCGGCACCCAGGGCTTCGTCAGGCAGAAGGCGCTGAGCGAGGTGGCCGTCTCGCCCGACCAGACCAAGGCGGCGGGCGTGCCCACGAGCTACAAGGACGGGCGCGACGGCCTGGTCCTCATCGACCGTGCCACCGGCAGGTCCGTCCGGGTGCCCACGGTGAAGATGCCGCTGACCGCCTCCTACGCCTCCTGGTCGCGCGACGGCTCCAAGGTGGCGCTGACCGTCGAGCGCAAGACGGCCGGCAAGTGGCGCTCTGTCGGCTACACCGTCGTCGACGTCGCCAGGCGCACCGCGATCACGGTCACGCCCGCGGGGCTGGACGCCAGGGCGACCCTGTGGTGGAGCCCCGACGGCACCCTGGTCTCCCGCTACAAGACCGGCGTGCGCTTCTACCGCGCCGCCGACGGCAAGACGGTCAGGACGTACCTGAAGACGGGGCTGCCGACCGGTCCCGAGGATCCGTTCTCACCGTCGGGCAAGCGGCTGGCCACCTGGTGCCCGGCCCGCTACACCGAGCACGTCTGCCTGGCCGACCCGGCGACCGGCGCGATCGCCCAGCGCGTCGCCGTACGGCCCGCCGCGTTGTTCGGGTGGTGGGACGAGACGCACCTGATCGCGGCGCTGCCCAAGGGCGCGGCCTACGAGCTGGCCGTCGTCGACCTGACGGGCAAGACCACCCGCGTGCTCGGCGGGGTGCCCGCCAAGGCGTGGAAGGCCGGGTTCTGGGTGAACTTCGTCCGTCAGAGGTAGAGGCCGGTGCCGTGGTCGGTCTCCTGGGTGGCCACGGCGTGCAGGTCGCGCTCGCGCATCACCAGGTAGACCTGCGTGTGCAGCTCGACCTCGAACTGGTCCTCCGGGTTGATGAGCACCTTGTCGCCGACCTTGACCGAGCGCACGTTGGTGCCGACGCCGCAGACTTCGCCCCAGGCCAGCCTGTTGGCCATCTTCACGGTGGCGGGGATGACGATGCCCGAACCGCTGCGGCGCTCCTCGGCGTCCTGCTCCAGCCGGATCATCACCCGGTCGTGCAGCATCTGGATCTCGAACTTGGGGTCTGGCACAGGGGCAGTTTACGTCCGGGTTTGCAGGAACGTGCAATCGGCGTCCGCGGAGGGAGCGGGTCGGCTATAAATTCCCCTACGCCGACGGCGTCATTAAATAAATGTCCAATTATGCGAGTATCTGCAGGTCGTGGGGCTTTTGATTCTGCTCTTAGGTGCATCTGGATTTGTCGGGAAAAGCGTCCTTTCGGCGCTGGGGGAGAGCGCGGTCACGCGAGACCGGATCGATCTGGTCACAGCGCCCCACTCCGACCTCGTCGAGCTGCTGGACGAGGTGTCGCCCACCGCGGTCGTCAACTGCTGCGGCGCCACCACGGGCGACGCCGTCGAGCTGACCAGGGCCAACGTGATCGCCGTGGCCAGGCTCGCCACAGCGATGCGTACGGCGGCGCCCGGCGCGCGGCTGGTGCACGTCGGCAGCGCGGCCGAGTACGGCTCCGTGCCGATGGGCCCGGCCATCACCGAGACGAGCGCGTGCCGCCCGGTCAGCGACTACGGGCTGACCAAGCTGGTGGCCACCGAGCTGCTCGGCTCGGCCGACGGGCTGGAGACCGTCGTGCTCAGGCTGTTCAACGTGATCGGGCCCGGCGCACCGCCCGATTCGCTGCCCATGAGGTTCGCCGCCCGGCTGCGCGAGGAGGGCGACCTGGTGGTGGGCGGGCTGGAGGTCTACCGCGACTTCGTCGACGTGCGCGACGCCGCGGCGGCGATCGCCGCGGCCGCCACCGCGGAGGGGCCGCTGCCGCCGGTGCTCAACGTGGGCAGCGGGCGGGCGACAGCCGTACACGACCTGATCGGGACGCTGGTGGAGATCGCCAGTCCGGGCACCAGGGTTCTGGCGGGCGCGCAGGGGTCGCCCGCGGTGCCCTGGCAGTGTGCCGACGTCACGGCGGTGGAGGGCGCGCTCGGCTGGCGGCCGGAGAGGTCGCTGCGCACGTCCCTGGCCGACCTGTGGGCGTCGCTGGAGGAGGTGGTTCCGGCATGACGGAGCGGATGACGGAGCCCCGGGTCCAGCGCGGCTCCGAGACGCTGCCCCGCGAGGCGTGCGTGCCCGCCTACTTCCATCCCGAGCGCGACACCGACGCCTGGAAACGGCTGCTGGCGAACCCGCCGCGGCTGGTCGTGCTCAGGCCAGGCGAGGAGAAGGACGCCGCCTACCCGCCGGTGATCAGCCGGCTGGTCGCGGCGGGCACCGAGGTGCTCGGCTACGTGGACACCGACTTCGGCCTGCGCGACATCGCCGAGGTCCGCGCCGACCTGCGGCGCTACCGGGCGTGGTACGGCCTGCGCGGCGTCTTCCTCGACCAGGTGGCCGCGAGCGAGGACCGGCTCGGCCACTACCGGGAGGTAGTGGAGGGGGTGCGGGGGACGCTCGTGCTCAACCCCGGCGTCTACCCCGATCCCGGCTACGCGGACCTGGCCGACGTGCTGGTCACCTTCGAGGGGCCGCTGTCGGCGTACAAGGCGATGCGCGAGCCGCTCTGGGCGCGCGGGCTGGCCAGGGGGCGCTTCTGCCACCTGGTCCACGACGTGCCGTCCAAGGCGTTCGACCCGACGCTGCGCAGGGCCATCAGGCACGCGGGCACCGTCTACGTCACCGACCGCACCGGCGACCAGCCCTGGGGTGATCTGCCCGCTTACTACGGCAGGCCTGTCGTGGCAGGATAAATCGCATGATCATGGCGTTCGGCGCATCGGACTGGCAGTGGATCAACCCGCCCCGTCAGTGGGTCGCCGACGACGGCCTCAGCCTGTTCTGCGAGCCGGGCACCGACCTGTGGCGGAAGACCCACTACGGCTACACCTATGACACCGCGCACCTGTTCGGGCGGATCGTGCCCGGGGACTTCCGGCTGACGGTGACGCTGGAGGGCGACTACGCCGAGCAGTACGACCAGGCGGGCGCCGTGTTGCGGATCGACGAGCGCACCTGGATCAAGGCGGGCGTCGAGTACGTGGACGGCGGCTACACGCTCAGCACGGTCGTCACGCGGGAGCGGTCCGACTGGTCGGTGGTGCCGCTGCACTCGGTCGCCGACCACGTGACGTTCGACCTGGAGCGGGTGGGCGACGCGGTGACCGTGCGCTACGGGCTGGACGGCGAGCGGCCCGACCACCTGCTGCGCCTGGCCCACTTCCCGGCCGAGGCGCCGGTGTTCGCCGGGGCGATGGCCGCGGCCCCCGCCGGGAAGGGGTTCACGGTGCGGTTCAACGAGGTGCGCGTCACGGCAGCGTGAGCTCGGCGAACACGGGGCGGTGGTCCGTACCGCGCAAGGGGTGGACGCTGTAGGAGCGCACGGCGATGCGGCGGTCGGCGAGCACGTGGTCGATCACCACGCCGGGGACGTGCCCGTCCTGCGGCCAGGTGGCGGTGAAACCCTGGCCGGTGACCTCCCCGGCGTCCTGGTAGCCGCTCGCCAGCAGGTCGCGCACCGGGCCGTGGTCGAGGGTGGCGTTGAAGTCGCCCGCGAGGATCCGCAGCGGCCCGCCCGCCCTCGGCAGCGCCCTG
This sequence comes from Nonomuraea sp. NPDC050556, assembly GCF_044457355.1. Taxonomy (NCBI): domain Bacteria; kingdom Bacillati; phylum Actinomycetota; class Actinomycetes; order Streptosporangiales; family Streptosporangiaceae; genus Nonomuraea; species Nonomuraea sp. NPDC050556. The sequence continues at coordinate 189,838 of NZ_JBITGU010000008.1, forward strand.
AGCCCCGCGCTCCAGCACGCCGCCCGGCGCGCCAGCTTGGGCGCGCACGGGTGCACGGAGACGATCTCCAGCCCGTTGGTCGCGGCTCTGGCCTGGTTGAACACGCCGTTCGTGATCAGCGGCTGCTCGGTGAGCGGAGAGGCGGCGTAGATGCCGGAGCCGCTCGCCCCCTCCCTGGAGCGGTCGACCGCGTAAGGCATCAGCTCGCGCAGTCCCGCGTCGTCGAGTCGCTGACGTGCCTCCGGCGTGAGCTCCTGCAGCGTGAGAATGTCCGGCTTCAACTGCCTGACCAGCGCCATCAGCCCGGCCGTGTCCGCCTGGCCGACCATGAGGTTGGCCGCCAGCACCCGCAGTTCCCTTCCCCGCGCCGGAGGCGCCGCGTTCGCGAAGGCGCGGGGCAGGGCCACGGCGGTCAGCGCGACCGCCGTGACGCCTGCGACCACGATCGGCGTCCACCTGCGCGACAGCAGCGACAGCAGCAGCGCCACCACCGCGCCGATCGCCACATAAGGGGTGAACGCCACAAGGGGCACCCATGGCCAGACCTCGTCCAGCACGCCGGTCAGCCTGAGCAGCGCCCACAGCGCGAACGGTGCGAGCAGCAGCCAGACCAGGACGCGCCCCCGCCTGCGCCCCGGCTCGATCGTCGTGTCCGTCAAGATCTCGTGCCTCCTCGGATCTGTATTGCCCCACGCCCATGATCGGGTTCACGTGTGCAGATTTGGCGGAGGAGATGTCAAGGTATGTCCCATGTCTGATGTGGAAGCCAGGGTCCTCGCCGCGATCGACGAAGCCGAGACCGTGAACCTGCTGGCCGAGACGGTCAGGGTGCCGAGCGTCACCGGGACGGACGCCGAGTCCGACCTGATGCACACCTACGCCCGTCTGCTCACCGAGGCCGATCTCGACGTCGACGTCTGGAAACTCGACCTCGACGACCTGCGGTCCCGCGACGGCTTCCCCGGCACCGAGGCCCCCAGGGTCGAGGGGTACGGCGTGGCCGCCGTCACGGGCGGCGAGGGCGAACCGGCGCTCGTGCTCCAGGGCCATGTGGACGTGGTGCCGACCGGCGACCTGGCCAAGTGGGCGGGCAGCGACCCGTTCGCCGCCCGCATCACCGGCGACACCCTGCACGGCAGGGGCGCGTGCGACATGAAGGCCGGGCTGGTGGCCAACCTCGCGGTGGTGCGCGCGCTCAGGCGGGCAGGTGTACGGCTGGCCAGGCCGCTGGCCGTGCACTGCGTGATCAGCGAGGAGGACGGCGGGCTCGGCGCGTTCGCCACGCTGGCCCGCGGGCACCGGGGCGAGGCGGCCGTGATCACCGAGCCGACCAGCGGGACGGTCATCACCGCCAACGCGGGGGCGCTGACGTTCCGGCTGGAGGTGCCGGGCCGGGCGGCGCACGGGGCGACCCGGTACGAAGGGGTCAGCGCGATCGAGGTGTTCTGGCCGGTGTTCGCCGCACTCCGCAATCTCGAAAAATCCAGAAATGTCGATCTGCCGCGGATCTTTGACGGAAATGTCATGCCGTACCCCATCGAGGTCGGCACCGTGCGCGCGGGTGACTGGTCCAGCAGCGTGCCCGACCTGCTGGTCGCCGAGGGGCGGCTCGGGGTGCGGCTGGACGAGGATCCCGCGCACGCGCGGGCCGCGTTCGAGGAGGCCGTCGCGTCGGCCGACCACCCGTGGTTGCGGGAGAACCCGGTGCTGGTCACCTGGCCGGGCGGGCAGTTCGCCAGCGGGCGGCTCGCGCCGGGCCACGAGCTGATCGGCCAGGTCATGGGCGCCGTGGCCGACGTCAGCGGCTCCCGGCCGGTCGAGGCGGCCGCGCCGTACGGGAGCGATCTGCGGTTGTACAGCGCGGGAGGGATCCCGTCGCTGCACTACGGCCCTGGCGACGTGCGGTTCGCGCACGCGCCGAGGGAACAGGTGGAGCTGGCCGAGCTGCGCGAGGTCACACGAGCGCTGGCTCTGCTCGCTGTCCGGCGTTGCGGAGCACTCTGACCAGCGTGCTGGGGCTCAGCAGCGCGGGCGGCGGGTCCATGAGGTTGGCCACGCGCAGGAAACGCCTGCCCAGCTCGGGGTCGTGCGCGGCGGCCGCGTGGAACCGCTCCAGATAGGCGTTGACCATCCGGATCCGCGGCGTCACCTCGCCCTCCACGCCGGGCAGCCGCAGGTCGCCGCCGACCACGATGTCCCAGGGCGCGTCGATCAGGCCGGAGATCTTCTTGTAGAAGGCCTGCGGCCGCCCGCCGCCCGCCCGCGCCCACTCCAGCAGCGCCGCCGCCTCGGTCGCGGCGACCGTCATGCCCTGGCCGTACATCGGGTTGAACGCGCACACGGCGTCGCCCATGACGATCAGGCCGGTCGGCAGGTCGGTGAGCCGCTCGTAGCGCCGCCGCACGCTGGCCGGGGTGTGGTAGGCGCGCGGCTCGCCGATCGGCTCGGCTGTCACCAGGAGTTCGTGCAGGTCGGGAGCGGCGAGCGTGGCGGCGTGCGCGACGAAGCCGGGCAGGTCGAGCGGCGGCGTCGCACCGCAGTAGCCGCCCTGGGTGACCACCCAGCGGTCGCCCTCGACGGCCAGCGCCACGCCGGCGCGCGGCGTCCGCGGCGTGGGCGTGGTGATGATCACCAGGTCCCCGCCCAGGTCGCCGGGGCGGCGGCGGAACTCCCTGGTGGCGTAACGCAGGTCGACGGTCACCCGCTCCTCGTACGGCGGGGCGAATCCGAGGTCCATCAGCCACGTCGGGGCGCGTGAGCCGCGCCCCGAGGCGTCGACGACGAGGTCGGCGTGCATGTCCCTGCCGTCGGCCAGCCGGACGCCGGTGATCCTGCCGTCGTGGGTGGTCAGGTGCTGGACGCTCAGGTTGTCCTCGACGGCGACGCCGTACACGGACTTGACGCGCCGCCGTACCTGGCCTTCGAGCATCGGCCTGCTGACGAGCAGGCCGGTGAGCCCGGTGACCGCCGGGGCGAGGCGGTGGCCGTTGCTGATCCACCGCGACACGCTCTGCAGGTCCCCGGCCATGGCGCCCCTGGCGACGAGCTCGCCGGTGAGTCCTGGTAAGAGGTCTTCCATGACCTCCCTGCCCCTGGCGAGCAGCCCGTGCGCGTGGTGGCTCTGTGCCGACCCCTTGCGATGGGCGTCCCGCGCGGGCAGGGTGTCACGATCGACGACGGTGACGCGCCGGGCCACGCGGCTGAGCGCGGCGGCGGCGAGGAGGCCCGACATGCTGCCCCCGATGATGATGACGTTGTCCATGCCCTGAGAGTCGCCCCAGGGCTGGGGGACGGTCTGCGGCGTTATGCACGCTCGACGGGAAGACCGGCCTCCTTCCAGTCCTTGATGCCCTCGCGGTAGACGCGGACGTCGTTGTAGCCGAGGTCGCCCAGGCGCTTGGCGACGGCGTGGCTGTTGCCGCAGGTGGTGTCGGAGCAGTACGTGACGATCGTGGCGTCCTTGTCGGGGAGCACGGTGGCGGCGCGCTCGGCCACCTCGCTCTCGACCAGGGCGACCGCGCCGGGCAGGTGCTGCTCGGCGTAGTAGCCGCCGCCCAGGGCGTCGACCACCACGACGCCGCCCGCGTCGATGGCGCTCTTGAGCTCGTCACGGCTGATGGGTGCGGTCATTGCGGCCTCCCAGGTAAATGGACTACAGTCCGTTTGTGTGAACACCTCGGAAGCTAGCGGACCGCAGTCCGGTTCGTCAAGGGAGCTGCTCGACCTTCTGGGCGGGCCGCCCGTCAAGGAGCGGGCGGACGCGGCGCGCAACAGGGAGAAGGTGCTGGCCGCAGCCGCGAGCCTGTTCAGGCAGAAGGGCGTCGAGGCCGTCTCGATGGACGCGATCGCCGCCGAGGCGGGCGTCGGCAAGGGCACGTTGTTCCGCCGCTTCGGCGACAAGGCGGGGCTGGCGGTGGCGCTGCTCGACGAGCGCGAGCGCGAGCTGCAGGAACGCATCCTGTCCGGACCGCCGCCGCTGGGCCCCGGCGCGCCGGACGGCGAGCGGCTGCAGGCGTTCACCGACGCCTACCTCGACTACCTGTTCCTCCACGTCGACCTGGTGCGCATGTCGGAGACCGCCACGCACGGCGCGCGCTACCACATCGGCGCCTACCGGTTCTGGCACCGCCACATCGCCATCCTGATCGGCGCGGACGCCCTGGCCCACGTCCTGCTGGCCGCCCTGGCGGCAGAACCCGCCGCGATGCTGCTGGAGAGGTACGGCGAGGCCGAGGCGAAGCGCGCCGTCAGGGAAGCCGCGCGGGCGATCTGCGAGCTGCGGGGACGATGAGCGGCGTGCCCGTCTGCGGGTCGGCGATGATCTCGCACGACAGCGCGAACACCTCGGCCACCAGCTCCGGCGTGACGATGGCCGCCGGGTCGCCCTCGGCCACGATCCTGCCGCCGCACATGACGATGAGATGGGTGGCGTAGCGGCAGGCCTGGTTCAGGTCGTGCAGCACCGCGACCATGGTCCTGCCCTGCTCGTGCAGGTCGGCGCAGAGGTCGAGCACCTCGATCTGGTGGGAGATGTCGAGGAACGTGGTGGGCTCGTCGAGCAGCAGGATCGGCGTCTCCTGGGCCAGCGCCATCGCCAGCCAGACGCGCTGGCGCTGCCCGCCGGACAGCTCGTCCACGATCCGGTCGGCCAGCTCGGCCACGTCGGTGGCCGCCATGGCGGTCGCGACGGCCGCCTCGTCGGCGGGCGACCACTGGCGCATCAGCCGCTGGTGCGGGTAGCGGCCGCGGGCCACCAGGCCGGCCACGGTGATGCCGTCGGGCACGATCGAGGTCTGCGGCAGCAGGCCGAGCCGCCGCGCCACCTCCTTGGACGGCAGCGAGGTGATCACGCTGCCGTCGAGGTGCACGGCGCCGGAGCGCGGCTTCATCATCCTGGCCAGGGCGCGCAGCAGGGTGGACTTGCCGCAGGCGTTCGGCCCGATGATCACGGTGAAGGAGCCGTCGGGGATCGCCACGTCGAGCCCGGCGGCGATGACCCGCTGGTCGTAGGCGAGCGTGAGGTCGGTTCCGTTCAGCCGGGCCATCAGTGACGGTCCTTTCTCAGGAGTAGCGCGAGGTAGACGCCGCCGATCGCGGCGGTCAGCACGCCCACGGGCAACTGGGTCGGTGCGAAGAGGCGCTGGGCGGCCAGGTCGGCCACGGTGAGCAGGACGGCGCCGGTGAGCGCGGAGGCGATCATGGTGACGCCGGGGGAGCGGGTCAGCCGCCTGGCCAGCTGCGGCGCGGCCATCGCCACGAACACCACAGGACCGGCCGCCGCCGTCGCCACCCCGCACAGCAGCACCCCGGCGACGATCGCCGCGGCCCGCACGGCCTCGACCCTGATGCCGACCGCGCGAGCGGCGTCGTCGCCCATCTCCAGCATCCGCAGCGGCCTGGACACCAGGCAGCACAGCGGCGCGAGCACGGCCAGCGCGACCGCGACGGGGATCGCGTGGTCCCAGCCGCGCCCGCTGAGGCTGCCGGTGAGCCAGGCCCCGGCGTTGGCCGCGTCGTTGATGGTCGCCTTGGTCAGCATGAACGAGTCCGCCGCGATGAGCACGGCGTTGACGCCGATCCCCACCAGCACCAGCCGGTACCCCTGAACGCCGCGGCGGAAGGCCAGCAGGTAGACCGCCGCGGCCGACAGCACGCACCCGGCCAGCGAGCCCGCCGCGATCTGCGCCGCCGACCCGCCCGCGATCACCATGAGCACGCCGCCGGTGGACGCCCCGGCGGTGAACCCGATGAAGTCCGGGCTGCCGAGGGGGTTGCGGGTCAGGCTCTGGAAGATCGCCCCGCTCAGCCCGAACGCCGCGCCGACGGCGAGCCCGGCCACCACGCGCGGCGCGCGCAACTCGCCGACGATCAGCTCGGCGACCGGCGACCCCTGGCCGAACAGCGCGGTGAGGATGTCGCCGACCGGCACGGTGAACTCGCCGGTCGAGATCGCCACCAGCCCGGTGGCGACCGCTGTCACCACCAGCGCGGCGTTCGTGAACACGGCGCGGGGGGAGACCCGCCACGAATACGGTCCGACGCGCGTCACAGGGCGGCCAGCCTCTTGCGCCGGGCCAGCAGGATGAAGACGGGCCCGCCGACGACCGCGCACATGATGCCGACCTGCACCTCGCCCGGCGGCGCCACGAGCCGCCCGACGATGTCCGCCCCCAGCAGCACGACGGGAGCCAGCACGGCGGAGTACGGCAGCAGCCACCGCTGGTCCGGCCCCACCACGGCCCGTACGGCATGCGGTACGGCCAGCCCGACGAACCACAGCGGCCCCGCCCCGGCCGTCGCCGCCCCGCACAGCAGCGTGACCGCGACCGCGGTCAGCACCCGCGTCCTGCCGACCGCCACGCCCAGCGCCCTGCCCGCGTCGTCGCCCAGCGCGAGCCCGTTGAGCGGCCTGGCCAGCAGCAGGGCGAGCACGATGCCGACCGCCATGAACGGCACCAGCCGCACGATCACGTCCTCGGTCTGCGCCGCCAGCGAGCCGGTGAGCCAGAACCGCATCCGGTCGAACGCCTGGGAGTCCATACGCAGGATCGCCGAGGAGATCGCGGTGAAGACCATGCCGAGCGCCACTCCCGCCAGCGCCAGCCGTACAGGACTGGCTCCTGAACGGCTCGCCGACCCGAGCGCGTACACCAGGACGGAGGCCAGCGCGGCCCCGGCGAAGGCGAACCACACGTAGACGGCCGGGTCGGTGAGCCCGAACGCGCCGATCGCCAGCGTCGCGCCCAGCGCGGCGCCCTGGTTGATGCCGAGCAGCCCGGGGTCGGCGAGCGGGTTACGGGTCAGGCTCTGCATGAGCGCCCCGGCCAGGCCGAGCGCGGCGCCCGCACCGAGCCCGAGCACCGTGCGGGGGACGCGCAGGCCGACGATCACGGTGTGGTCGCCCGCTCCCTCCGTGCCGGTCAGCGCGTCGATCACGGTGGCCAGCGGCACCGAGCGCGCGCCCAGCGCGATGCTCAGCAGCGTGACCAGGACGAGGAGCCCGGCGGCTGCCACGAGCCCGGCGGCCAGCCCGGCCGATCGTCCCCTCGTGGTCGCCGCGATGGGAACCGCGCTCACTCCCGCCCCTCTCGTTCGTCAAGCTTAGGTAAGGCTAACCTAGCGCAGGGAAGCCTAACCTAAGGAGCGGGTATGTCATTGACCAGGCGGAGTTTGCTGCTCGGCACGCTGCTCGGCGTCACGGCCTGCGCGGCCGGACGTCCACCCGCACCCGCCGCGGCGACCGGGTGGCGGTTCGCCGACGACCGGGGCAGGAAGATCTCGCTGGCGGCCCGGCCCGCCCGCGTCGTCGCGCAGGTCAGCGCGGCGGCCGCGCTGTGGGACTTCGGCGTGCGGCCGATCGCGGTGTTCGGCCCGCACAAGCTGGCCGACGGCGCCAAGGACCCCGAGGCGGGCGACATCGACGTGACCAAGGTCGCCTCGGTCGGCAACGTCTGGGACGAGTTCAACGTCGAGCAGTACATCGGGCTGCGGCCCGAGCTGCTCGTCGCCGGGATGTACCAGGGCGACGAGCTCTGGTACGTCCCCGCGAAGTCGGCGGCGACGATCGAGAAGGTCGCGCCGACCCTCGGGATCCGGCAGCAGGGCAAGGCGGGCGACGAGCTGATCAGGCGCTACGAGGAGCTGGCCGTGGCGCTGGGCGGGGCGGGCGATCCCGCGTTGAAGGCGCGCTTCGAGGCGGCCGCTTCGCGGGTTCGTCCCGGGCCCAGGGTGCTCTTCTGTGGGGCCTCGCCCGAGCAGTTCTGGGTCTGCAACCCGGCGAGCTTCCCCGACCAGAAATACCTGCGGTCGCTGGGCCTGGACATCGTGGTGCCGGAAAAGCCCGACCAGACCGGCTACTACGAGACGCTGAGCTGGGAGAACATCGACAAGTACGCGGCGGATGCGATCTTCGTGGACGCGCGGGCGCAGTCGATGAAGCTCGCCGAGATCGCCAGGAAGCCCACGTGGTCCGAGCTGCCCGCGGTCAAGGCCGGTCACGTCTACCCGTGGCGGGCCGAAATGCGCTTCAGCTGCCAGGGCTACACGACCCTGCTGGACGAACTCTCGGAAAACCTGGCTAAGGTAGCCCCTCGTAGTTAGGTAAGCCTCACCTTAGGAGCTTGTTGTCATGAGGAGAATCCTCGTCGGCCTTGGCGCCGTTCTGACGCTGACCGCCTGCGGCGGAGGGACGGCGGCCCCCGTCACGAAGGCGACGACCGCCGCGGTCTCCTTCTCCTTCACCGACGACCGCGGCAGGAAGGTAGACCTGCCCGAGCGGCCCACCAGGATCGTCGCCCAGGTCGGCGCGGCAGCCGCCCTCTGGGACTTCGGCGTGCGCCCGGTGGCCGTCTTCGGCCCGCACAAGCTGAAGGACGGCTCCAGGGACCCGCAGGCCGGCAACGTCGACATCGCCAAGGTCACCGGCCTGGGCAACGTCTGGGACGAGTTCGACGTCGAGCGCTACATCGGCCTCCAACCGCAGCTCCTGGTCAGCAGCATGTACCTCAAGGACGACCTGTGGTACGTCCCGGCCAAGTCGAAGGAGACGATCGAGAAGGTCGCCCCCACCGCCGGCGTCATGCTGACCGGCAAGAGCGCGGCCGAGGTCATCCAGAGGTACGGCACGCTCGCGCGGCAGCTCGGCGCCGACGTGAACACCCCGGAGATCACCCAGGCGAAGAAGCGGTTCGAGAGCGCCCAGGCCGAGCTCGAGACGCTGGTCGCGAAGGGCCTGAAGATCGAGATCGTGTCGGGTAGCCCGGACGCGCTCTACGTCTCGACGCCCGAGATGGTCCCCGACTTCAAGCTGCTCAGCGACGCCGGGCTCGACGTGGTGCGGCCCAAGGTCGACGCCCAGGGCTACTTCGAGACGCTGAGCTGGGAGAACGCCGACAAGTACAAGGCCGACGTGATCCTCTTCGACAGCAGGACCCAGGCCACGCAGCTCGCCGAGATGAAGAAGAAGCCCACCTTCGCCGAGCTGCCCGCGGTCAAGGCCGGTCAGGCCTACCCGATGTGGGTGGAGACCCCTTACAGCTACCAGAAGTGGGCAGACGAGCTCGAAGGCCTCGTCGCCAATCTCAAGAAGGCTAGTAAGCTCCCCTGACCTCGACGATCTCGGCCAGCGGGAACTCCAGGTAGTCGCCCGCCTCCTCGCACCACGCGTCGAGCGCGCCGCCGCGCAGCTCGCCGTGGCTGATCGTGGCGGTCAGCCCGTCGGTGAGGGTGATGCCCGCCCGCACGCCGCGGTCCACGACGAAGCCCAGCAGCGACTGCTGGGCGGTCGGCAGCCTGGTCGCCATCCTGCCGATGATCGCCCAGGTGCGCCCGTTGTGGTCGCCGGCGCCGTTCTCCGCGGCCGTCAGCAGCCTGCGCGCGTGCTCATGCGGGTCGGGGGTGGGTTCGGCGATGACGTGCGGGGCGACGCCGAGGTCGGACAGCTCGGCCACCTGGCCGCCGGGCAGCAGGATCAGCTTGCCGTTCTGCGGCTCCTCGATGCGGGTGCGGCGGATGGCGATCTCGCCGGTGTCGGAGATCGGCACCGGCGCGTAGCCGTTCTCGCGCAACGCGGTCAGCGTCTTGTCGGCGGGCGTCGAGCTGACCAGCACGGTCGGGGCGAGCAGCCGCAGGCCCAGCCGGGTCAGCCGCCGGTGCGCCGCGATCTCGGCGAGCAGCGCCGGGTCGGAGGCCTGCACGATGCAGCCGACCGTGGTCACCGTCACCTCGCCGTGCCTGCGCGCCACGTCGTGCACGAGGTATTCGAGCGGCTGGGGGACCGTACCCACCCCGGCCAGCTCCTCAAGCAGCTCGTCGGCGTCGTAGCCGTGGTCGAGCGCGCCGCGCACGCTCTCGGTGGTGAAGCGCCACACCGAGGCGGCACCGCGCGACTCGCGCTCGGCGACCCGGTCGAGCAGCGCGGCCAGCTCGGTGGACGGCGGGCCGGTCACCACGGCGGTCAGGTCGGGGCCGAAGAGCGCGCTCCTGCGCACGCTGGCCAGCGCCCTGGTCGACGCCTCCACCAGGACGGGGTCGTGCTCGACCATCGGCACCATGTCGTCGTTCTCGTCGCCCGCGCCGGCGGTCAGCCCGGCCAGCGCCCTGCCGAGGTCGGTGAGCGCGTCGTTGGCCAGCAGGCCGAGCAGCCTGGCCTCGTCGAGCACCGCCCAGGCGCAGTCGGTGAGCAGGGCCTGGTCGAGCAGCGGGGAGTGCCAGTGCACGTTGCGCACCAGGCTGCCGCGGTCGGCGAAAGCCGTACCCGAAGGAAGGTGGGCCAGGGTCGTCACCACGGCGCGCCTGATGCGGGCGATCGCCGCGCCGGACTGGTCGTCGCCCAGCACGGTCAGGTATTTGCCGTCGACCTTGCGCAGCGACGAGCGCTCCATGCGCCACCACGCCGACAGCAGCACGCGCAGCCTGGCCGAGCCCTCGTCGAGCCGCCAGCGGTCGAAGCGGTCGGTGGGTACCATACCGCCGGACTTCTCGTCCCAGGCCAGGAGCCTGGCGACGGCGCAGATCTCCAGCAGCAGCCGGGTCTCGTCCTCGTCGCAGCCGGTCTCCTTGGCCACCCTGCGCACCTCGCGCACGCCCACCCCGCCGGTCTTGAGCAGCGGCAGCGGCGCCTTGGCCGTGTTGTCGAGCAGCGCGGCGCACCGCTCGACCACGTGCGGAGCCGACAGCGTCATCAGGTGGTCGACCTCTTCAGGGTCGACCGGCAGCGTGGCCACCTCGGGCGGGTCGGGCGTGAACGGCGGGTGGTACTCGGGGCCGCGCAGGCACAGCGCCACCTCGCGCGGCATCTCGGCCACGTGCCAGCTCGGCCGGTAGATCAGCCCGTGGTCGGCCGCCCACTTCTCGCTCGTACCGATGATCACGAAGCGGCCGCCGTCGACGTCGCGCACCGGGCCGTCCCACGCGAACTCCTCCAGCAGCCGCCGCGTGCCGTGCGGGGCGTTGCGCAGCAGCGCGCCCAGCCGCTCGGTGTCGCTCAGCACCTCGGTGACGCGGACGATGGTGCGGCGCTTGTTGCCGTGCGGCGGCAGGCCGAGGTTGCGCGACAGCGAGCGCAGGGTGTCGTTGCTGATGGTCCAGGAGTTCAGGTAGTGCTCGAGGGGCTCGCCGAGGCCGAGCGGCGCCGCCCACCAGCGGGAGACGGCCTCGGCCAGGTGGATGCCGCCGTCGTCGTCGGGCCAGGCCAGCGCGTGGTCGTAGAGGCGTTCGAGCCAGGGGGCCACCTCGTCCTCGCGGGCCCCGAGGAAGGCGGCCATCCGCTGCGTGGTGGCAGGGCCGGGCACGACGAGGCATGCCTGGGCGAGCTCCAGGCACGGCAGGGGGAGGTTGCGCATCGCCTCGATGACGGCGAAGCCGTTGCCCAGCCGCTGGGCCAGCGTGTCCAGTCGCCGCGGCCACGGGGCCGCTATCGCGTCCGGCCGGTTCTTGAGAACGCGGGCAAGCCGATCTTCCTCAAGTGTCCGCAACCAGCCGAGCAGGTGATCATCCATCGGTCAGCACTCTCATGGGGGGTCGCGCGCGGGACTCACCGTGAGCCATGAGCATCCACGGTAATGCACATCACCCCCGGTCAGGAGAGGACTGCCCAGACGATCTTCCCGTGAGGTGCGAGTGCCGACCAGCCCCAGCGGAGGCTAAGCGATTCGACGATGTGGAGCCCCAGGCCTCCGGGATCCAGAGGGCCCGAGTAACGCAGGACGGGTACCGAGGACCCTGGGTCGGTGAAGGCGCACGTGACCAGGGGGCCGCGCCGTACGAGAGACATGTGGACGGGTCTGGGCGCCCTTTGTTCGGACAGGCGCAGGCCGTGGCGCAGGGCGTTGGTCGCCAGCTCCGAGACCACCAGCTCCATGTTGTCTGACAGCTCGGCCAATCCCCAGCCGGCCAGCGTGCCCGCTGTGAAGATGCGTGCTGAGTGCACGGAGGAGGCAGCGGGCGGGAGGACGTAGGTGGCGCTGGCGGACGGGCCTGCGGTGAGGAGGTCGCGCGCCGCCTCCGGCCACCAGCCGATGGGCGGCCACCAGTCGAACCTGGTCCAGTGGCCGACCGTTTTCGTGGACTGCACGGTGATCATTCTGGGGCAAACTATCGTGCAGGTGCAAGAGCGAATGCACGTGCATCAGCGGTGTGCACGCGCTACCGTTGCCGCCATAGGTTCTCCTATAGGGGGAAATTTCAGGAAAGGGGAGTTGACTGCGGCCCGTGATCTCTTGGCCGTGAAGTGACAGACTGTGTGGCAAGGAAACGACCAAGGAGCACCACGTGTCCATTGATCCGCCGGGTTCTGGTTCGACCGTACGGCGCATCATGCTCGGTGCGAGCTTGCGACGGCTGCGTGAAGCAAAGAGGCTCACGCGCGACCAGGCCGGATTCCACATCCGCGCCTCCGAGTCGAAGATCAGCCGCATGGAGCTCGGCCGTGTCGGGTTCAAGACACGTGATGTGGAAGACCTGCTCACGCTGTACGGCGTCGTCGACGACGCGGAACGGCGTGCCCTGCTGGAAATGGTCCGCGAGGCCAACACCCCCGGGTGGTGGCACAAATACTCCGACTTTCTGCCCTCCTGGTTCTCCACGTACGTGGGCCTGGAGGAGGCCGCGAGCCTGATCCGCACCTACGAGGTGCAGTTCGTGCCCGGCCTGCTGCAGACGGCGGCGTACGCCCAGGCCGTCTTCCAGCTCGGCAACCCCGATGCAACCCCTGAGGACATAGAACGCCGTGTGCATCTGCGCATGCAACGGCAGGAACGCTTCACCGCGAAGGACGGCCCGCGCCTGTGGGCGGTCATCGACGAGGCGAGCCTCAGGCGGATCATCGGCGGGAGAGAGGTCATGTCCGAACAGCTTCAGCATCTGCTGCACGTCGCCGGCCTGCCCAACATCACCCTGCAGGTGATGCCCTTCAAGTACGGCATGCACGCCGCTGAGGGTGGGGCGTTCAGCATCATGCGGTTTCCCGAGTCCGACCTGTCGGACGTCGTCTACGTCGAACAGCTCTGGGGTGCCCTGTACCTGGACAAGCGTGAGGACATCGATCCGTACCTCACGGCCATGGAGCAGCTGTGCGTGGAGAGCACCACGCCGGGAGGCACGGTTGAGCTCATCGACGGTCTTCTCAGAAAGATGTAGATGGAGCACACCTACAACGGCATGCCCGCGACCGACCTCACCGAGGTCTCGTGGCGCAAGAGCCGCTACAGCAACTCGCAGGGCAACTGCGTGGAGCTCGCGGAGCTCCCCAACGGCGGCATCGCCGTACGCAACTCGCGATTCCCCGAAGGCCCGGCCCTGATCTACACCCGCGACGAGATCCGTGCGCTGGTGCTGGGGGTCAAGGACGGAGAGTTCGACGGCCTGCTGGTTTGACCGGTCCATCGCTGGGTGTAACACCCTTTTAACCTCCGGCGCAGCCACTTAACGGGGGTGCGCCGGAGGCGTAACCGTTTCCGCCGATCGCACCGGCAGGATCGGTCGCATGCTCGACAACATGACGCTCTATCCCATAGCCGACGACGTTCTGATCGCTCCCGGGGGCAAGGTGGTGATCCGTACGTATGGCGTGGGGTCCGCCGTGGGTGTCTCCTACCGCACGTGGGTGACGGGGGTGCGCGAGCACCCTCGTTACTGGCATTGGGGGCACTTCGAGGACGCGGCCAGCGGGCATCGCAAGGTGCTCGAGTGGCTGACGGGACGGGGTCCGCAACCGGTGGCCGCTTGATAGGCTTCCTGCCAAGCAATCGCTTGGCCGAGGAGGCGCTGTGCGGCGAGGGATCCACCTGTTGGAAGAGGTCGACTTCCGGCCCATGAACTCCCGCAAACCGCTGGAGTACCTGACGTGGCTGACCCGGTACAAGGAGGAGGACCTGCACCGGGAAGCGCCGGAACTCACCGAGGGGATGTCGATCAGGTCGCGCGAGATCGACCTGGTCGGGGCGTTCTACGCGGTCGGGATCACCGGGCACCCCCAGTTCAAGGCCGTCACGCTGTGGGACTGCCACGGCGGGTGGGACGGGGGGTGGCGGCAGATGATGGAGATCTACTCGGGGGTGGACAGCAAGCTCTTCCTGTCCGACATCGACGACCTGCGGTTCTCGGCGTTCTCGCGGCCGTTGGGGGCGGTGCACGGGTCGCCGTCGCTGTCTTCCGTGTCACCATCCGAGTTCTACCTGTTCGAGAGCGCTACGGTGCGGCCTGGGGCGGCGCTGGAGTACCTCGACGCGGTGCGGTCGGAGCGGCTGCCCGTGCTGGCTGACCATGGGCATCGGCTGGTGGGGTTGTACGAGGTGCTGTTCTGCGACACCGAGGTGGTGACGGTGTGGGGGATGTCGCTGGACGATCACCTGGGGATGCAGCGGGCGCGGGACGCGGCGCTGGGGCTGGATGACGAGGTGGAGGGGGATCCGCGGTTGCTGGAGTGGAGCAAGAGGGCGCGGTCGTTCCTTACGGGGACGTGGCGCGAGACCCTCCTCGCCCCGTTCCCCGGATCCCGGCTCGCCCCCTGACACGTTCGCCGATACGGCGGCCGGCCACGGTCGCCCGGTGAGCGTAACCCTCCCGAAGACCCCAGCCCCGTACGGCGGGCGGCGCGTCTCCCGGCTCCGCCGTACCTCAAAAACAGACGCGGGTGGCGTGTTCCTCGGCTCCGCCGTACCTCTCGAAAAAACCGACTCATCGGGATAACGTCAGGGCTGCGGAGGCAGCCATGAGCGACTTCAACGGGCGCGCGTACGACACACCCGACGATCACGTGGCCTCGTGCCAGGAGTGCGGTGCCGCGCTGGCGCTGCTCGGCACCGGCGACCCTGCGGCGCAGCCACCCCCGCGCCTGCGCGACGCGGTCCTGTCGAAGGCGCGGCGCACCAGGCAGGAGGCCGCGGCGCAGGTGGCGGCGCTGGCCGTACCCTACGCTGCCCAGGTCGCGCTGATGGAGGAGCTCCTCGACGGGCTGTCGCACGACCAGTGGGAGGCTCCGGTCGTCAAGCACGGCACCGTACGCGGGATGATCGGCCACCTCGCGGAGAACGACGCCAGAGCGGCCCACTTCATGGGCGTGTCCACGGCACTGCCCGAGAGAGCCGAGACGCGGTGGCGCAGGCAGGCGACCGGACTGCTCGAACGGGTGTCGGTCAACGCCGAGCCGCTCCTGGCCGTGGAGATGGCGCTGGCCGGGCGGCGCCCCGTCCGAGGGACCCTGCGCCAGGCCCTGATCCAGCGCACGTTCGAGACCTGGACCCACGCCGACGACATCAGGACCGCCCTCGGCCGCCCCAGCGCCGTGCCGCCGGGGGAGACGCTGAACCTGATCGCGTCGTTCGGCCTGGCCCTGCTCCCCAAGGCGATGCCGCGGCGGGACGTGGTCGCCACGGTCGTCCTGACCGGCCCGGGCGGCGGGTCGTGGACCCTGCCGCTCTCCCCGGCGCCGACCAGGCCCGGCGTGCTGGTCTCCGCCAACGTCGTCGACTTCTGCCGTCTCCTGGCCGGGAGGTGGTCGCCGGACACGTTCCCGTACGCGGCGGAGGGCGACCCGGCGCTGGCCCGCGAGCTGATCGCGGCCGCGTCGACGCTGGGGTGTGACTGATGGCCGGCGACCTCGAACTCCACGCCAGGCTCGTCGGTGGTGACCTAACCGCGCTGGGGGACCTTTACGACGAGCACAGCGCTTTGGTGTACGGCGTGGCGTTGCGGGTCACGGGGAGCGAGTCGCAGGCGGAGGAGATCACGCAGGACGTGTTCGCGGCGTTGTGGCGGCGGCCGTTGGCGTTCGATCCGGGGTTGGGGTCGTTGAGGGGGTGGCTGGCCAGCAGGACCTTGCACGAGTCAGCAACCCGCAAGGTCCGCCACTGACCTCACTCATCGCGCCGTGCGTCCCCCCACAACCTCAGCCATCGAGTGGTTTATCCCCCCACAACCTCAGCCATCGAGTGGTGTATCCCCCCAAGACCTGAGCCCTTGAATGGTGTGTCCCCCACGACCTCAGCCATTGAATGGGGTGTCCCCACAGCAGGGTCACCCCCCACAGCAGGGCCACCCCCCACAGCAGGGTCACCCCTCCACGACAGGGCTGTCCCTCCACAACCCGCAAGCCCCTTAACTGACGCCAGCCCTCCACTGGGCCGTCCCCCACGACCCGACATCACCCACTCACAGGGGCATTCCAGCCAATGATCACCGGCTCGGCGTGCTCGAAGCCCAGCCGGGAGTAGGTGCCGGTGTCGAGCTTGAAGAACCGCCCATCCTCAGGCGGAAGCCCCAGCCAGCGCGCCGCGAACACCCGCAGAAAGTGCCCGTGCGCCACCACAGCCACATCCCCCTCGACCTGCCGAGCCCTGGCAATCACCCGATCAGCCCGAGCCCCCACCTGAGCAGCACTTTCCCCAGGATGCTCCGCATCCCCAGGAATCACCCCATCCCGCCACAGATACCACCCAGGGTGGGTCTCACGGATGGTCGCCGTAGTGATCCCCTCATAACCCCCGTAGTCCCACTCCCAGAGATCAGGATCAACCTCGTAGCCAGCCAGTCCAGCCAGCTCAGCGGTACGCCGAGCCCGAACCGCCGGACTAACCAACACAAGATCGAAGCTCCGAGCCTTAACCACAGGCACCAACGCAGCCGCCTGCTCCTCCCCATTGGCCGTCAGGGGCAGATCAGTCCGCCCGGTGTGACGCCCGTTCCGACTCCACTCGGTCTCACCATGCCTGAGCAGCAACATTTCGTTCATAACCACACATCATCTTCCACCCCCGTTTTCTTCCCACCCCCAACCCCACCTTCCCGCGCCCCAACCCCTACGAGCCGCCACCACCCCCGCCCATAGCCGCACCAATGCCCGCTCGCAGCCATCGACCCCGACTACCGCCCTCAGCCACTGCCCTCAGCCACTGCCCTCAGCCACTGCCCTCAGCCACTGCCCTCAGCCACTGCCCTCAGCCACTGCCCTCAGCCACTGCCCTCAGCCACTGCCCG
>NZ_JBITGU010000008.1:206908-353912 GCF_044457355.1 Nonomuraea sp. NPDC050556
CCTCAGCCGTCGTCCCCAGTCGCAAGCTCCGGCCACCGACCCCAGTCGCCGCCACCGCCAGGCCCTTGGGCGCCGCCCCCGGCCCCTCACTTTCACCGTCTCGACGGTCGCCCCGCCACTACCACCATCCCGGCACCGCCCCTTCCCTCATGGCATCGCCGGTCACCACGCCCGCCCCCGCGCTTGGCCGCCGCGCGGCCATCCCTGTAGGCCCTTAGGTTCTAACGCTCCGTCGCAACACCCGCTCGCACGACAGCGCCGCCCGCCCAGCGCGCACCTCGTGTCGCCCTCACCAGGTCGCGGTCAGTGGCCCGCGAGTTCCTCGGCGATGGGAGCAAAGGGGAGGTGGTCGCGTTCGTGGTGCACGACGAAGTATGAGATGTCGTGCTCATCCCGCCAATACCGCAGCTTGTCGACAATGTCGCGATGCGTCCCCAGCAACACCTGCGGCGTCTCGTCCTGCCGCGAAGAGTCGGCAGCACTCCAAGCCTCCTCGCCCCGCCGTACCCCCAACTGCTGGATGCTCGTCCCCAGCTCAACCCCCGCATACCGGTCTCCAGCCGCCTCCCGCACCGTAGCCAGCTTGGCCAGGAACGCCGCCAGCCCGCCATCAGCCCCATCAGGCCCCCTGCCATCGGCCCGGACCCGCATCCCCAGGTTGATCACGTCCGCCTCCCGTGCCGCCAGGCTGAGCATGCGCGGCCCACCCCCACCCAGCAACAACCGCGGATGAGGCCGCTGCACAGGCTTGGGCAGCTGGTCGAGCCCGTCGATGCGATAGTGCCGCCCCTGATAGGTGAACGGCCCGTCAGACCAGAGCCCTTTGAGTACGGCTATCGCCTCAGCCAGCCGTTCCACCCGCACCCCTGGCCGGTCGAACGCCAGCCCCGCCCCCGCATAGTCCGCAGCCATCCACCCTGTGCCCAACCCCAGCTCAAGCCGCCCCTCGGAAAGCAGGTCAAGCGTTGCGGCCTCCTTGGCGAGCACCGCCGGATGCCGGAAGTCGTTGGCGAACACCAGCGTCCCCACCCGCAACCGCGTGGTCGCACAGGCCGCCGCGGTGAGCGCCGCGATGGGCGCGAACCGCGCACCCACCAGATGGTCGGGGACGAGCAGCACGTCGAACCCCGACCCCTCGAGGCGCCTCGCCTGCTCGGCCCACGCTTTGGCCGACTCCGCCTGCCGTACGACAGCAGCAAACCGAAACGGCCGACGCGTCATGAATCCTCCAAGGCAACCAAGCGCTTGCCCAACACCCTAGCCCCAGCCCTCCGGAAACCCCACCCGCGAGCCTCCAGATACTCCTTAGCCTCAGCACCCGCAGCCTCCGGAAGCCCCTTAGCCTCAGGACCCGCAGCGTCCGGAAGCCCCTTAGCCTCGGCACCCGCAAGCGTCCGGAAACGCGTCGAGCGCCGGGCGGGTGGCAGCCACCCGCCCGGCGCTCGCACCCGGCCCCCAACTCGCCGCCTATGTCGGGCCCGCCTTCCGGTTGGCGAGCCGTTCTGTCGCATGTGGGGCAGCTTGGCATGCACCCGCCCGGCTCTTGAGCTCGACGCCTGATACCCGTCCTTCGGTGACCGAGCTGTTCGGAGGCTGGGTCTTTCCGACGCCGGGCCGTTCGGAAGCCGAGTGGTGGGGGTGCCGAGCTGTTCGGCCTCCGAGTGGTTCGGTCTCCGAGTGGTTCGGGTGGCGTGCCGTTCGGTCCCTAGGTGTTGGGGTGGGGTGGTGGGTCAGTGGGAGGGCTGGCGGAGGAGGCCGAGGGAGACGCCGCCCATGCCGATCGCCATCAGCACCCATGCGCCCGCCGCGATCGAGTTGGGCAGCCCCGCGAACCACGCGACCGGCACCGTGAACGGCGCCACGATCAGCACGATCGACGCCCACGAGGGAGCGGTCTTGCCCAGCAGCGCCGCCACCCCGAGCAGGACGAGTCCGAGCAATCCCGCGAAGAACAGGCTCCCGACGGCCGACGTGGGCAGCTCGTAGTCCCACATCTTGGCGATCGTCGGCACGTCCACGCCGCTCTTGGCCGCCGCGTAGATGAGGTCGTCGCTGTTGCCGGGGCTGGGGATCGCCAGGGTGAAGGCGAGGATCATTCCGATGAATCCGAGCGTGGCGCGTCCCCTCCTGGCGACGCTGCTCACCCCGAAGAGTCCGGGGATCAGGAGGATCGCGAAGATCGCGCCCCACCACGCCCAGAGGGGGTAGCTGCCGATGTTGTCCACGAAGTTCTGGACGTAGGCCGCACCTTCGGCGGTGACCGCGTAGGGCGCGAGGAACAGCGAAACGGCGATGGACAGCGGTGCGAGGAAGGCCGAGGCGATCATCGCGTAGCGGGCGAAGGTGTCCGCACCGGAGCGAGGGGTTGTTTCGATGCTGGTCATACCGTCAGCGTCGATCCACCATCGTCAGGACGCATGAGTAACCCCTACTCAAAGCGCCTTACCAAGCGCTTGCTTCAATGCCACACTGGGTTCATGGAGCACATCCCCGTGCGCGCCGCCACCGACGCCGAGGTCGCGTTCTTCCAGGAACACGGCTGGGTACGGCTGGCCCGCCTGGTAGACCCCGGAACGGTGGCGATCCTGCGCGAACGCGCCATCCGGCACCTGGAGGCCAGGTCCAGGGCCCGCGCCAGCCTGGTCGACCAGGCGTTCGGCCAGTCGCGCGACATCGCGGACAGCGACGAGCTGTTCGGTTTGCTGACCATGAGCCAGACGATGGGGGCGAACGCGATCCGCCTGCTGCGCGGCGTCACCGCCGTCCGCGTCCAGGTGACCAACCTCCTGATCAAAGAGCCCGCCGTACAGCACGATTCCCCGGCCGTCACACCCCATGACCCCGCACGATTCACCCCCTCAATGGCGGCTCCACAGGACACCGGTGAGGGGGAATCCGGGCGATTGAGCCCGCCTATGGCTGCTGCACGGGACACCGGCGAGGGCGACTCCGCCCATGACTCCGGGCAATTGAACCCCTCTGCGACCGCTTCGCCGGACACCGGGGAGGCCGCACCTGATATCGGGCACGGGTCGACCGAGTTTCACCAGGACTTTCCCTGGATGCCGATGGACCGGTCGGCGATGTTGACCGTCTGGCTCGCGCTGGTCGACGTGCCCGCCGACATGGGGTCGCTGCGTTTCTACAGCGGATCCCACCGCCACGGCCTGCTCGGGCGCAGCTTCACTCGTCAGGGCGACGACCAGCTGACCCAGCACCCGTGGCTGAAGGATCTGGAGCTGTCGCCGCCGCTGGACCTCAAGGCGGGCGACGCCACCGTGCATCACGCGCTGACCGTCCACGGGGCTCCGGCCAACCATCGTGACACCCCGCGGCTGTCGTTCACGGTGACGTATTTCGACGCCGACAGCCTTTACACCGGCACGCCGTACAGGCAGACGGACGGGCTGGGCCTCAAGGTCAACGAGCCCTTCGACCACGAGAGGTTCCCTTGTCTAGGCCCATGACCAGCACCGCCCCGCCCTTCGGAGGTTCCTTGCCTAGGGTCATGGCGAGCACCGCCCCGCCACCCGGAGGTCCCCTTGCATAGGGCCGAGACCGGCACCGCCCCACTGCCCGGAACGGTGACCTTCGACGTGCGAGCCGCGGGGCGCGTAGGAGTCGAGGCCTTGCCCGTACGGTGTGCGCGGACGACTTTCGACGTGCCGGGCGGGCGGGAGCGGCATCGCCGTGCCGTCTTCTCGCTCCACGCGGGTGACCTTCGGAGCGCAAGCGGCAGCCCGCCGAGGGCCAGCCGTGCGACACGTGCTGACGATTCCACGTGCGGGGTGGTGGCGCGGGAAAGGGCGAGGCCTCTCGGCGTTGCCCCAGGGTGTGGAGGTCGCGTTGCCTGAGACCGTGAGAGGGTTCGTCGCCGATGTCGGTGCGACCCTGATGCACGAGCACATCTTCGGCCTGAGTCCCGAAATCCTCTGGAACTGGCCCGACATCCCCGAAGCCTGGGACCTCCCCACCAGGGCCAGGGAAGCCGCAGCCAAGCTGGACGCACTCAAAGCCGAAGGCGTCGACACCATCGTGGATCTCACGGTGGTAGGACTCGGCAGATTCATTCCGGCGATTCAAGAGGTAGCAGCGCTCACCTCGGTGAACATCGTCGTCGCCACCGGCCTCTACACCTACGACGCACTCCCGCCGTACTTCGGCAACCGAGGCCCGGGCTCGCTGTTCGGCGGCCCCGACCGGCTGGCGGAGTTCTTCGTGCGCGACATCGTCGACGGCATCGGCAGAACCGGCGTCAAGGCGGGCATGCTCAAATGCGCCTCCGACCACCTCGGCATGACCAAGGGCTGCGAACGTGTCTTCCGCGCCGTCGCCGAGGCGCACCTGGAGACGGGCGCCCCGATCACCACGCATTCGCACAGTTCGTCCAGGGGCGGGCTCGACCAGCAGCGCCTGCTCGCCTCGCTCGGCGTCGACCTGTCGCGCGTCGTCATCGGCCACGCCGGAGACTCCACCGACGTCGCCTACCTGGAGGAGCTCATCGCCAACGGCTCCTTCCTCGGTATGGACCGGTTCGGCATCGAGACGATCAGCCCGTTCGAGGACCGTGTCCAGATCGTGGCCACGCTCTGCGAGCGCGGCCACGCCGCCAGCCTCGTCCTGGGTCACGATTCCTACTGCTTCAACGACCGTTTCGACCCTGATGTCGTACGGCAGCGCCACCCGAACTACCACCTGCTGCACATCTCCCGTGACGTACTGCCGGAGCTTCGCAAGCGCGGCGTCACCGAGGAGCAGATCCACCAGATGCTCGTCGACAACCCGCGGAGGATTCTCGGATGGACTTCGACGTCAGCTCCGACTGGCACGTCGCCTCGCCGTACGACTTCCTGAGGACGCTCCGCCACGAGCAACCGGTGTTCTTCAGCGAGCACCTGGACGCATATGTCCTGACTCGCTACGACGACATTCGCGCCGCCTACGGCGATCACCGGCGTTTCTCCTCCAAGGGGTCGCTGACGATCTCGCGCAGCCTCACCGAGGAGACGCGGGCCAGGCTGGGCGAGCACGGGTCGTTCCTGTCCAGCTTCGTGGCGAACGTGGATCCGCCCGACCACACGCGGCTGAGGCGTTCCGTGTCCCGCGCGTTCACGCCGCGCGCGGTGTCGGCGCTGGAGCAGCGGTTCAGGGAACTCAACGAGCAGCTCCTGGACCGAGTCCTTCCCTCTGGAGGGGCTGACTTCATCGCGGACATCGGCCACGAGCCGTCCGTGAAGCTCACCGCGGCGTTCATCGGCGTTCCCGAAGCCGATGAATCCTTCGTGCAGTCGCGGGTCAAGGACTGGTTCCAGCTTTTCCTGTCGCCGCAGCCCGCGGCCAGGCAGTTGGAACTGGCGGATTCATTCCTCACCTACCTCGACTACGTCGACCGCCTCGTCGCGTCGCGGGCCAAGGATCCGCAGGATGACTTCACGTCATTGATGACGTCGCTGATCGGGTCGGAGCTGTCGCACCGGGAGGTGGTGGAGCTGATCTCCACGATCCTGCTCGGCGGCAACGACACCGTGCCCAACCAGCTCGGCAACAGCGTGCTCCGGCTGCTTCGCGAGGACACCTGGCCGGTGCCCGAGGCGTTGATACCCGGGGCGGTGGAGGAATGTATGCGCATCGATGGCGCCTCGCTGGGGTCCTTCCGGTACGCCCTGACCGACATCACGCTGCATGGGACGACAATTCCGGCGGGGGCGCTGGTGTTGCTGTCGACCGACTCGGCGGCTCACGACGAGACCGTGTTCCCCGAGCCGGAACGCTTCGTCATCGACCGGCAGAACGCCGACGCGCACCTGGTGTTCGGGTATGGCATCCATTTCTGCGTGGGTGCGGCTTTGGGGCGGCTGCAGTTGCGTACGGCATTGGAGGTGCTGGGCCGACGCCTGCCGTACCTCTCGCTGGACCCTGGCCCCGTGACCTACCGCAAGTCCATCGTCGGCCGCGGCCTGACGACCCTCCCGGTCCACTGGTGAACCAATCGCGCCGCGCGGATGGTGCCTGGGGTCGTGGCAAGTGGCTGTTCGGTGGGGAGGTCCAGGGATGAGTCGGTTTGATGGGCGGGTGGCGTTGGTCACCGGGGCCGGGTCGGGGATCGGCGCGGCGTGCGCGCTGCGGATCGCGGCCGAGGGCGGGCTCGTCGGCGTGCTCGACCTCAGCGGGTCGGCGGCCAAGGCGGTCGCGTCCGCGATCCGGTCCAAGGGGGGTACGGCCGTCGCTTTGACCTGCGACGTCTCCGACGCCAAGCAGGTGGAGGAGGCGGTCGCCGAGCTCGTGGCCTCGTTCGGGCGGGTCGACGTGCTGCACTCCAACGCGGCGATCCTCGACAGAGAGACCTACGGTCGCGACCTGGATCTGTCCGATATGGAGGTGGACGTGTGGGATCGCACCATGGCGGTCAACCTGCGCGGCGCGATGCTCATGGTCAAGCACACGATCCCGGTCATGCCGGATGGCGGCGCCGTCGTCATCACGTCATCCGTGTCAGGGCTGGTTGGTGACACCGATCATGCTGCGTACGGCACGTCCAAGGCGGCCATTGGTGGGTTCGTACGGTATGTCGCGACGATGTACGGCTCGCGCGGTATCCGGTGCAATGCGGTCGCGCCTGCGCTGGTGGTGACGGAGGTGGCGAGGCAGGCGCTGGGGCCTGAGCGGCTGGCGGAGAAGGCGGCGGAACGGCTGCTGCCGTGGGCATGTGAGGTGGCGGATGTGGCGAATCTGGTGACGTTCCTCGCTTCGGAGGAGGCTCGGTGCATCACTGGGCAGACCATCGTCATCGACTCCGGAACGCTGGCCCACCGCCCGGAACACGCCGTGAAGTCCTGGCGCACCACCCAGCCCTGACCGCCGCAGTGGACCTGTACTTCCAGCCCCGGCGCGCGTGCCAAGATCCCCGCGCCGGTTGGATCGCGAGGGATGCTGCGGCGCGTCGTCCGACGGCGGCGAATGACGCGTGAGGCGGGCGGGCCGTGATGCCCAGCGGGGTTGGGGCGACGCGGAGTTGTGCGGCGCTGCTGGGTTGGGGTGACGCGGGGTGCGCGGCGCTGCTGGGTTGGGGTGATGCGAGTGTGCGGCGCTGCCGGGTTGGGAGGCGCTGCTGGGCTGGGGTGATGTGGGGCGGTGATTCCGGGGTGAGGGGGGTGGTTAGGATCGCGGGGCTGGGATGAAGTGGTGGATATCGCGAAAAGGGGTGCGCCGTGGAGCCCGTTTCTGTGGGATTGGTGGGGGCCGGGCCGTGGGCGGCGATGGCGCATGCGCCGATGCTCCAAAACAGCCCGCACACCCGACTTGCCGGAGTCTGGGCCCGCCGCCCCGAGGCCGCTGCCGAGCTCGGCGCCCCCGTCTACGAGCGCATCGAGGACCTGTTCGACGCCTGCGAGGCCGTCGCTTTCTGCGTGCCGCCCGCCGTACAGGCTGATCTGGCAGTGAAGGCCGCGAGAGCGGGCAAAGCGCTCCTGCTGGAGAAGCCACTGGCGGACTCCCTCGACGGCGCCCGCCGCCTCGCCGACGCGATCGGCGAGGCCGGGGTGGCGTCGCAGATGTTCCTGACGATGCGTTACGCCGAGCCCGCCCGCACCTTTCTCGCCCAATGCCAGGATATCGAGCCCTTTGCCGGACGTGCGGCGTCCCTCGGGGGAGGCTGGACCGAGGGGCCGTTCGCGACGCCGTGGCGGCTGGAGCGCGGGGCGCTGCTCGACGTCGGGCCGCACGTGATCGACCTGCTCGACGCGGCGCTCGGGCGCATTGTGGGGGTTCGGGCGAACGGTGACCCGCTGGGCTGGACGGGCCTGCTGCTCGACCACGAGGGCGGCGCGGTCAGCCAGGCGGCGATCTGCATGCAGACCACCGGGGCAGTGCGGTCGCAGAGCTTCGAGGTGTACGGCAGGCGGGGCAGTGCGGAGCTCGGCTCGTTCGACGAGGACCCGCTCGACGTCATCGCCGCCGAATTCGCCGACACCGTGCGCCGCGGCGGCGGCCACCTGCTGGACGCGGCCCACGGGCTACACCTCCAGGAGATCCTCGCGTCGGCGGAGGCGCAACTCATCCGCGGCTGAACGACACGGGGTTGTGGGGTCATCCCAGGTCTGGAGGGACCCTTGACTTCGGGGCTCACCGGAGAATTGATAGCGTTTGTCTGACGCGCAGTGTTGCAGCGAAGTCCGGTGAGATTCCGGCGCTGTCCCGCAACTGTCAAAGCCAGGTCGCCTGCCTCTGCGCTGACGTCATCAACCCTCGTGGAAAAGGGTGATCCGTCGTGAAATTCACGGGTCTCTCGGTTCCGACAGTGAAAGGACTCCTCGTGAGGCCCGTACGCACGGCCTTCGCGGGCGCACTGCTGGCAACGTTCGCCCTGGCCGGTTGCGGTCAGAGCGACGGCACCACCGCCAAGGCAACGGCCCCCGCCACCGCAAGCGAACCCGCAGGTTTTCCCGTCACCGTCAAGGCGGAGAACGGCGATGTCACCATCGCCAAGAAGCCGGAGCGCATCGTGTCGCTCTCGCCCACGGCCACCGAGACCCTGTTCGCGATCGGCGCAGGCCCGCAGGTCGTGGCGGTCGACGACCAGTCGAACTACCCGGCTGAGGCGCCGAAGAGCAGCTTGTCCGGGTTCAAGCCGAGCGTCGAGGCCATCGTGGCGCAGAAGCCCGATCTCGTCGTCGTCGCCTACGACAACGACAAGATCGTCGCCGAGCTCGGCAAGCTGAACGTCCCCGTCCTTTGGGAGAACGCCGCCGTCAAGATCGATGACGCGTACGACCAGATCGCCGACCTGGGCGCGGCCACGGGCACGAAGGCCAAGGCCGAGGAGGTGGTCACCGGGATCAAGACCGAGATCGACAAGCTTGCCCAGGCCGCCCCTAAGGACAAGAAGCTCACCTACTACCACGAGCTCGACAACACGCCCTATGCGGCGACGTCGTCGACGTTCATCGGTCAGATCTACGGGCTGTTCGGGCTGACCAACATCGCCGACAAGGCGCCGGACGCGGCGGGCGGCTACCCCAAGCTGTCGGCTGAGTTCATCGCGCAGGCCGATCCGGACGTGATCTTCCTGGCTGACGTGAAGTGCTGCCAGCAGAGCAAGGACACGCTGGCGAAGCGGCCGGGGTGGAAGGCGCTGTCGGCGATCAAGAATGACCAGGTGGTGCAACTGGACGACGACATCGCGTCCCGGTGGGGGCCGCGCATCGTCGACCTCGCCAAGACCATCGGGTCCGCGGTCTCCAAGGCATCGAACTGACCATCACGGGCTTCTGCCTGACAACGGCGGCGAAGGTTTCAAACTGACAACCATCTTGTACGGCTCGCGCCGGCGGACAGCCACCCGCCGACGTCGGCGCGCGCCCGTGCGTCACGGCACTCAGCCGCACACACTCCCCGCCGCAACATCGCCCCGAACCCCCTTCCCAGCACCCACCCCCCAAACGGGCCCCCGCCCACTCCCACCGGCAGGGCTACGTTTGTCGCGCCGCTCACTCCCGCCGGAGGGGCTGCTCCGCCCGCTCCCACCGACAGGGCTACGTCCGTCGCCCTGCCCGCTTCCACCAGAAGGGCTACTCTCGCGGACCCACCCACTCCCATCGGCAGGCCCACTCCTGTCGGCCCGCCCAGCTCCACTGGCAGGTCCACGCCCACAAAGGGGCGCTGGTCCGCCAGTGGGCCCACGCCCGCTGCTAGTGGGCGAGCACTCAGTGCTCGGCGAGTGTCTAGTGGGCGGCCGCCCACCCTCAAGTGCACGTCCACCAACGGGCAGGCGGTTGGGAATGGGCGGCTGCCCACAATTGGGGGTGTGTCCACGAGTGGGCTGTGTCCTCGCATGGGCGACCGCCCACGATCGGGTGTGTCCACGAGTGGAGCAGCGTTCACGAGTGGGCGATCGCCCACAAGCGGGCGTGTTCACGAGTGCCCAGCGTTCACGAGTGGGCGAGCGCCCATGGAGAGGTGAGCGGTCATGAGTAGCGCGCCCCCGAAGGTCGCGAGTCCCGAGCGGCGCACGCACAAGAAGGCGCTCCAGGTTGCCGCCGCGCTTGCCGTACTGATCATCTGCATGATCGCGGGAACCCTCGGCGGCGCCGCCGACATCTCGCCCTGGCAGATCGTCAAGCAGGTGGCGGACTGGCTCCCGTTCGTGCACGTCGACTCCGGCCTCGCCCCCGTGGAGCAGGGGCTGCTGCTGGAGATCCGCATCCCCAGGGTCCTGATCGGCGCCACCGTCGGCGGCCTGCTCGCCATCGCGGGCGCCGGGTACCAGGGCGTTTTCCGTAACTCCCTGGCCGACCCCTACCTGCTCGGTGCCGCCTCGGGGGCGGGGCTCGCGGTGACGATGGTGATCGTCTTCCTCCCGGGTCTGGCGGCCAGCGTGCCGGTCGCCGCGTTCATCGGCGCGGTCGGTGGCGTCATGCTGGCGTACACGCTGGGCAACACCGCAGGCCGCGCCGGAGGGACCGCGACGCTGGTGCTGGCCGGGGTCGCCGTGACGTCGTTCCTCACCGCCATCCAGACCTTCGTCCAGCAGCTCAAGGTCGAGGAACTGCGCCAGATCTACGCCTGGATCCTGGGTGACATCGGCGGTGGTTGGGACAAGTTCTGGCTCATGATTCCATACGCCGCCGTATCGTCGCTGGTGCTCCTGGCGCACGGGCGCATGCTCGACGTGCTGTCCGTCGGCGACGACGAGGCGGCGAGCCTGGGGGTCAAGGCGGCGAGGGTACGGCTGCTCGTCCTGTTCGGCGCCTCCCTGGCAACGGCGGCGGCGGTGGCGGTGAGCGGGTTGATCGCGTTCGTCGGCATCGTGGTGCCGCATGTCGTGCGGAGGCTGGCGGGAGGGTCGTACCGCATCGTGCTCCCGCTCTCGCTGATCTGCGGCGGCGCCTTCCTCGTACTCGCCGACCTGCTGTCCCGCACCCTCATCGCTCCCGCTGAACTCCCCATCGGGGTGGTCACCGCCTTCATCGGCGCCCCGTTCTTCGTCGGCGTCCTCCGTGTCACCAGACGGGCGGAGATGTGACATGGCGCGCAATGGGACGGCCATAGAGGGAGAAGCAGGCGAAGTGGCGGTGAGCGCGGGGTGATTGAGACTCGCGGGTTGTCGGTGACGTTGGGGGAGCGCGAGGTGCTCTCCGGTATCGGGATGCGGGTCGAGCGGGGCGAGTGGCTGGCGGTCATCGGGCCCAACGGGGCGGGGAAGTCGACGCTGCTGCGTGCCGTCATGGGGGTTGTGGCGCATCGGGGCGAGGTGGACATCGACGGGCAGGACGCGTCCAGGCTCAAGGCGCGTGAGCGGGCCCGGCTCACCGCGTACGCGCCTCAGAGCCCGGCGTTGCCGCCTGACATGACCGTTTTCGAGTACGCGTTGCTCGGTCGCACGCCGTACATCTCCTATCTTGGGCGGGAAAGTCGTCACGATCGTGAGGTGACGGCGTCGGTGCTGGAGCGGCTGGATCTGGGTGGGCTGGCGCATCGGCAGGTGGGGCATTTGTCGGGTGGTGAGCGGCAGCGGGCCGTACTGGCTCGGGCGCTCGTCCAGCAGGCGCCCGTCCTGCTGCTCGACGAGCCGACGACTGCGCTGGACCTTGGTCATCAGCAGCAGGTGCTGGAGCTGGTTGACCGGCTCAGGTTGGCCGACGGGCTCACTGTGATCACTACGCTGCACGATTTGAGTGTGGCTGGGCAGTATGCGGACCGGTTGCTGTTGATCGCGGACGGGCGGGCGGTGGCGTTGGGGAAGCCGGTGCAGGTGCTGACCGAGGCGCTGGTCGGCAAGCATTTCGGCGCGCACGTCAAGATCGAGCCCGGACCTGACGGGCGGCCGGTCGTGCACCTGGTCAGGGGCGATCGGTGAGGGTGCCCGGTCTGGGCGATTAGTGACGGGTGGCGGGTGCCTGCTGGGGTTCGGTCCTGGGCAGGTGGTGGGGCGGACGCGTCAGGGCGAGGTACGGCGAGCGTCTGCCCGGGGCCGGATTGCCCAGCGAGTGCGTGCTTGGCGTCCGGGTTGTCTGGTCGGGTGTGTGTGGTGAGGGTTGTTGGCTTGGGTGGGGGGCGGCGAGCGTCTGCGCAGGGTTGGGTCGCTCGGTGAGTGTGCCTGGAGTTCGGGCTGTCTGGTCGGGTATGCGTGGTGAGGGTTGTCCGGTCGGGTATGCACGGTGAGGGTCGTCGGGTTGGGTGGGGTGCGGCGGGCGGTTGCGCGGCCGGGATGTCGGGTGAGGGGTTAATGGTGGAGTTGTCGCATCGGGTTGAGGATGGCGAGCGGCTGGGGGCCTTGTTGTGGGAGTTCGGGCCCGGCTGGCGGATGATCTCTTCGGCGATGCTCGGTGGTGGGATCGGGCCGCGTGAGTGGGTGCTGAACGCGCAGGTCGTGGCCGGGTACTCGCGTATGGATCCGGTGGAGCATCTGACGGAGCTCGCCCCTCCTGGGGACGGGGTGGGGATGATGACCGCTGCCTTCGTCGAGAAGTACGCCAGGGCGAGCGATGGTGGGGTTGAGGCGGTGGCGACGGTCGGGCTGCGGGTCCCTACGTGGGCGGCGGCGCCGGAGGGGGTTGAGGATCAGGAGCTCCGGCCGATCCGTGTTGGGACGATCAACATCATCGTGGCTGTGCCGGTGGCGATGTCGGATGCGGCGCTGGTCAACACCGTGATGACGGTGACGGAGGCCAAGGCGCAGGCGCTTGTGGAGGTGGGTTTCCCTGGCACGGGCACAGCGTCCGACGCGGTCTGCATCGCCGTACGGGACCGTATGGCGGGAGAGGGGAACGTGCGGGGCCGTATGGCGGGAGACGCGAACGTGCGGGGCCGTATGGCGGACGGAGGGAACGTACGGGACCGTATGGCGGAGGGCGTCCCTGACGTACGGGACCGTATGGCGGCTGGCGGGGGTGATGCGGCGGCTGAGGAGCTGTTCGGGGGGCCGCGCTCGGAGTGGGGTGCGCGCATCGCTCGCGCGGTCCACGCGGCGGTGCTGGCGGGGGCCAAGGAGTGGTACGCCTACAAGTAGCGCTTGGCCCAGGGATGGTGGGGCCGATGTGGATGGCTTGCGGGCAAGGGGCAGGCCTGGATGCGGGTGGTTTGCGGCGAGGGGGCGGGGCCTGGCTGCGGGTGGGGCTCGGGTCGGGGCGCCGTGAGTTCCAGCAGGTAGGGAGTATTTGGGGTCGGGGATTGCGGTCTCTAGCCGGGTGGTGTCCGCGCGGCAGTGCCGGTGCGGGCGCGGTGAGTAGCGCTCACGGGTGGGGACTGGATCGTCTGCAGGCAGGCCGTGGTTCGTCTGTGGGTTGATGGTGCTGGTCGGCTGGGGACAGTGCGTCTGCGGTGGCGTGGTGGGGTTACGCGTAGGTGGGTGAGGTGGTGGGGTCACGTGTAGGGGGGAGGGGTGGTGGGGTTACGTGTAGGGGGTTGGGGTGGTGGGGTTACGTGTAGGGGGTTGGGGTGGTGATTTTTCCGGCTCGTAGGTCGGCCTCTACCTCGGGGCGGGGGCGGTCGGAGGGAATGCCGAGGCCGGCGCCGCCGGTGGTTTCTACGATGAAGGCTTCGCCTGCCTGGAATAGGGCGTTGTTGACCTTGGAGGGCAGGCGTTCGACGGTGCCGTCCCTGTGTCGGCGGAAGAAGCCGCCTGGGCGGCCTGGCAATCCGCCGTCCCGGCCGGGAGGTGGTTGCCTCAGGCGGTCGCCGCGGGTGGTCACGTGGCAGTCGGCTTGGAAACGGTAGACCGTGCGTGTGCCCAGCCCACCCCTGAAGCGGCCTGGGCCGCCCGAGTCGGGGATCACCTCTATGGACTCCACTACCAAGGGGCAGCGGGTCTCGATCGGCTCTACCTGGGGGATGGAGTTGCGGCCTATTCCGAAGTGGACACCTGTTGCATCCGGGCCGTCCAGGCCCTGGCGGGCGCCTACGCCGCCGAAGTCGTAGGAAAGGTGGATCCAGTACGGAGCACCTACGGCTGCTATGGAGAAGGGCTGGAGGATGCCGCTCGGGGCGATCGCCCTTGAGGGGATCGCGTCGGACATCGCTTGGAAGATTGCTTCCATGGCCGCGTAGATAGGGACGAAGCGGCCGCCGCAGGGATATGGGGAGCGGGCGTTCAGGAGGGATCCCTCGGGGAGGTGCACGGTGATGGGGCTCAGGCAGCCCTCGTTCATGGCGATCGTGGGGTCGATGAAGCAGCGCACCGCGAAGACGGCTGCGGCCATCGACTGGGAGGCTGAGGCGTTGATGGCGGCCGGTACCTGGGGATCGGTGCCGGTGAAGTCCACCAGGGTTTCCTGGCCGAGGGTCACGGCTACGCGGATGGTGTGGGACTTCTCCAGGTTTATGCCGTCGTCGTCTATCTCGTAGGTCGCGGTGTAGGTGCCTGGCGGGAGTTCGGCCAGGGCGGCTCTGGTTCTTGCTTCGGTGTAGGCCAGGTAGTCGTCTATTCCGGCGGCCAGGCCTGCCGCGCCGTACTCCTCGATCAGGTCGGTCAGGCGCTGGGCGGCCACGGCTGTGCCCGCGACCAGGGCTCGGACGTCGCCCATGACCTTGTCGGGGGTTCGGCTGTTGGCGCGCAGGATGGCCTCGACGGTGGCGTCCAGCCGTACCGGGGGGAGTTGGAGGCCTTCCAGGAAGATGTCGGTGGCCAGCGGGGCCATGCCGCCGGCTGACAGTCCGCCGAGGTCGGAGACGTGGATCATGGTGGCGGTGAAGTACGCCGGGGCGTCGTCTATGAAGACGGGGCGGTAGACGAGCAGGTCGTTGGTGTGGACGCCGCCTCGGTAGGCGTCGTTGGTGACGTAGACCTCGCCGGGGCGCATGTCGGGGATGTCGGCCAGGACCTCGGGGAGGGCGATCTTGAGGGCCATGCTGTTCATGAGCGTGGTGGCCATGGACTGGGCGATCAGGCGGCCGTCGGCGGAGAGGATCGCGGCTGAGGCGTCTGAGCCTTCGACGATGAAGGTGGAATAGGCCGAACGGACCACCACGATGCTGGCTTCTTCAGCGGCGACGACCAGGGCGTTGCGGAGCACTTCCGCTGTCAGGGCGTCACGCATGGGTGAGCCGTACGGTGCGGTGGGGGTCGAGGGTGGCGGTCCAGCCGGGCGGGACGACGATGGTGGCCTCCGGGTCCTCGATGATCGCTGGGCCTTCCACGGTGGTGAGGGTCTGTCTGGTGAGCACGGGGGTGGTCACGTAGCCACCTGTCTCGGGGAAGTACGCCTCGCGGGTGGTGCCGAGGCGGGGTGGGTCGCTGGCGGAGGGGGCAGCGGGTGTCGCGGGGCCTCTCGGGGTTGCGGGGTCCTGGGAGGCGGGGACGGTGGCGTCGGCCGGGGCCGTGGGGGCTGGGCTGCCAAGGGAGGGGCCCATCCGGGTGGGGGTAGCGGAGGGGGTCGTGGGGGTTGGGGTGCCGGTGGAGGGGGGCCTCCGGGTTTGGGGGGCGGTGGGGTCGGTGGAGGGGGTTGCTGGTGTGACGGGGCCGCTCGGGGTTGCGGGGTCCTGGGGGGCGAGGGTGGTGGCGTCGGCCGGGGTCGTGGGGGTTGGGGCGCTGGTGGAGGGGGGCGTCTGGGTGGGGCCGGTGGGGGTGGTGGCAGGAGCGGCGGTGGTGGAGGAGGGTGTGGGGGTTGGGGGGTCGGTGGAGGGGGGCGACAGGTTAGTGGGGGGTGGGGGGACGGTGAGGTGGATGCGGTAGCTGACGATCTCGACGGGGCCCCGCTGGGCGATGCCGTACACCTGCTGGTACTTCGCGTAAAAAGCCTCCACCCACCCGGCCGTCCAAGGGACCGTCAGATCATGGGACTGGCCCTTGAAGCGGACGTCCACCGCCCGGGACACCTCCGCCTCCGCCAACGGCACCTCCAGATCCGCCGCAGCCTCCAACGCGAGACGCTCGAACACAGCCTCAGGCGAAGGCGCGTTGAGCGATGACAACACCCGATCGGTGGACAAAGCCCCCCGAAGCAACCCCACCGCAGAAGCAACCCCGCAATGCTCAGGCACCAGCACCGTGGAGATCCCGAACCGCCCAGCCACCCGAGCCGCATGCATAGGCCCAGCCCCACCAAACGCCACCAGCACGAACCCGCGCGGATCGATCCCCCGCTGCACCGTCACCACATGCACCGCAGACGCCATAGCAGCACTGACGATCTCGTGTACGGCTGCCGCCGCAGCAGCCCGCGACACCCCCAACGGCAAAGCCACGGCGTCCAGAGCCTTGCCAGCCAGCGAAGGCGACAGCGGGATCGAAGCGGAAGCCAGGTACCCCAGCAGCAGGTTGGCGTCAGTCACCGTAGGAGCAGACCCGCCGAGCCCGTAGCAGGCAGGCCCAGGCGAGGACCCCGCAGAATGCGGCCCCACCCGCAGCGCGCCCGCCGCGTCCACCCACGCCACACTCCCGCCACCAGCGCCCACCTCGGCCAGGTCGATGGCAGGCGTCTTGACCGGCACCCCGGTCCCCGCCCGCCGCCCACCGAAGCTGCCCTTGCCCCCCACGTGGAACTCGTGGGTGATCTCCGGCCGCCCACCCCTGATCACGCAGGCCTTGGCCGTCGTGCCCCCCATGTCGAAGGAGATCGCGTCGCCGAAAGCGGACGCCGCCAGCACCCCGGCCGCAGGCCCCGACTCGATGGTCGCCACCGCCCGCCGGGCGGCGAGCTCCGCCGACATGACCCCGCCGCCCGACTCCATGACGTGGATCGGCGCGTCCACCCCCAGTAGGAGCAGCGCGCCGCGCAGCCGCGACAGGTAGGACGCCATGAGCGGCCCGACGAACGCCGACATGATGGTCGTCGTCGCCCGCTCGTACTCGCGCAACTCCGGCCACACCTCGGAAGACAGAACGACCGAGGGAACGTATTCGGAAAGGATTGAACCCACCTGCCGCTCGTGCCCGTTGAAGGCGTAGGAGTGCAGCAGGCAGACCGCGGCCGAAGTGATTCCCCTGGCGGCGATCTCCGCGCCGGCACGCCGTACGGACAACGGGTCGAGAGCCGTGAGCACAGCACCTTCGTGCGAGACCCGCTCGTCCACCTCGAAACAGTCCACGTCGAGCACCGGGGGAGTGAAGCGAAGATCGTAACGATCCTCCTCGACCCGGGCGTAGCGCCCGAGCGGGATCAGCGACCGGAAGCCCCGCGTGGTGACGAACGCGACGCGCGGCCCCTTGCGTTCGAGCACCGCGTTGGTCGCCAGCGTCGTCGCGTGCACGACCCTGCTCACCGATGCCGGATCGGTATCGCCGAGCACTTGCGCGATCCCGGTGACGACCCCGGAGACCGGATCGTCGTGCGTGCTCAGGCATTTGGCGACGCGGACTGTACCGTCTGGGGCCCGGAGAACGATATCGGTGAAGGTACCGCCTACGTCCACCCCGATCGCGTAACCCATCCGAGTAAGTTAAATCCCGTAGCAAGCGCTTGTCTATGTCGTGATCTCTTGACTTACGGCAGGCGATGGAGACGCTGGTTATATCACCTTTAGGGAGCTCAACGATGAGGCGTCAAGCGGTTGTCGCCGCAGGTGTCGCGGCGCTGGTTGTCACTGCCGTGGGCCCCGCCCTGGCGCACGAGCACCCGAGCGGGCTGACCGATCTGGTCTCCCCCGCGGTCGTCCGCGTGGAAGCCGTCGCGCACGTCGACATCACCCTGCTCGACCACGTCGGCGAGCTGCTGCACGTCGAGCGGAGTTACGACATCCCGATCGGCACGGGCACCGGCGTGGTGGTCACCCCTGAAGGAGCGGTCGTCACGCTCAACCGGGTGGTCGTCAGCCAGAAGGACGTCGCGATCCTCGCGGCCAACCGGATCTTCGCCGAGCACCACAAGGTGAAGATCCCGGCCGACTACGAGAAGCACAAGGTGAAGGACCCGATACTCAACCACCACCTCAAAGAGTGCTACCCGCCCAAGACGCCGCTGGCCACCTGCATCATCGACGTCAAGCCGGTGATCACCGTCTACCCGAACATCGCCACGCCCGACCTGAAGGGCTTCCAGGCCGAGGTCACCGAGCCGGGGAACGGTCCAGACAGCCCGGCCGTCCTGCAGCTGACCGGACGCACCGAGGGCGGCGCCGGCCTCCCGACCGCGCCGCTGGCCGACAAGGTGCCGGACAAGGAGGGCTCGCCGATCAACCTCGCCGGGTTCCTGGCCAAGCCGTCGGCGGACAAGCCGATCAAGGTCGAGATCGGCCACCTGGCCAAGGGCGGAGTGTCCGGCGAGGGCGGTCGGCCGTTCGCCGATCCGGAGAAGAAGGTCGACGAGCCGTCCAAGCTCGGCGCGCTCGCCGACCAGGGCATGCTCGGCGCGCCGATCATCGGCGACAAGGACGGGCACGTCATCGGGATGCTGGTCGGCGGCGGCAAGGACGCCAAGATGATCGGCGTCAGGGAGATCACCTCGGCGCTGGCCAAGGCGAAGGTCGTCCCGCGCCGCGGCACGATCGACGCGGCGTTCGAGGCGGCGCTCACCCGCTTCCACACCAACAACTTCACCGACGCCGTGCCGTACTTCCAGCGCGTCATCGACCTCTACCCCGGCCACACCGTGGCGGCGGCGCACCTGAAGACGTCGCTGGCCAAGCGGGGCGGGGCCGAGGACACCGGGGTGCGCAAGGCGGCGCCACCGGCCAAGAGCGGGCTGCCGCTGTGGCCGTTCATCGCGCTCGCCGCGGTGGTGCTGGTGGCCGCGCTGATCGGGACGTTCCTGCTGTGGCGCGGACGCAAACGCGCCGAGCCGCCACCCCAGCAGCCGCCGGTGACCCCGCTGCCGCCCCCGCTGGTCACCTCGGCCACGCCCACCCCGCCGCCGATGATGGACGACGGAGCCAACCCGACCGTCGTGGTGCGCAGGTCACAGGCCTTCCAGGCGGTCGGCCAGCTCGTGGCCCAGGAGCAGCAGCCGTCGACGGCGATCAAATACTGCACGGCCTGCGGGATGCGGCTGGGCGTCGCCCACAAGTTCTGCGGCTACTGCGGCCACCCCATCGAGACGTGATGCACTTGAACGAGAGATCCCTGATCGGCCAGGAGGTGGCCGGGTACTTCATCGAGGACATCGTCGGCAAGGGCGGCATGGCCGTCGTCTACCTGGCGCTCGACCCCCGCCTCAGCCGCAGGGTCGCCCTGAAGATCCTCAACCCGATCCTCAGTGTCGACGACCGCTTCCGCCAGCGCTTCATCCTGGAGTCCAGGACGGTCGCCAGCATCGAGCACCCCAACATCATCCCGATCTACGAGGCCAACGCCGACGCCGACGGCGTGCTCTTCATCGCCATGCGCTACGTCGACGGGCAGGACCTGCGCAGGCTGATGTACGACACGGGCCCGCTGCCGATCGCCCAGTCCAACCAGATCCTCGCCCAGGTGGCGGCGGCGCTGGACACGGCGCACGCGCACGACCTCATCCACCGCGACGTCAAACCGGCCAACATCCTGCTGGCCGGCGACCACGTCTACCTCACCGACTTCGGCATCACCAAGCACCGCACGTCGATCTCCGGGCTGACCCAGACCGACCAGTTCATCGGCACTCCGCGCTACATGGCCCCCGAGCAGATCAACAAGGAGCACATCGACGGCGGCGTCGACCAGTACGCCCTGGCCTGCGTCGCCTACGAGATGCTGACCGGACGCCTGCCGTTCCAGCGTGACAACGACATCGCGCTGCTCTGGGCCCACCTGGCCGAGGCGCCGGCCCCGCTGTCGCACCTGCGGCCCGAGCTCCCGCCCGAGGTCGACGGGGTGATGATGCGCGCGCTGGCCAAGTCGCCGGAGCAGCGTTACCCGTCGTGCACGGCGTTCGTGCGGGCGCTGCGCGACGCGATCAGCGGGCAGCAGCCGGACACCCACCCGGTCACCGTCACGCCGCCGCCGCGCACCGCCAGGTCGGCGGCGTCGAAGAAGGTGCCGATCATCCTGGTGAGCGTGGTGGCCGCGCTGGCCACCGTCGCGCTGGTGCTCCTTCTCGTGCTGAACGGCAGAGCCCCGGACTGGGGGCGCTACGCCAGCACCAAGGCGGCGCCGATCGCCTTCGAGTACCCGGGCGACTGGTCGGCGACGACCCATGCCGACGTGTTCGGCCTGGCCTCGCCCAAGGTGGCCGAGTTCGAGCCGCTGTTCTCCGCCGGGGTCGGCGCTGACTGGACCCAGGTCAACTCGATCATCCAGGCGGACTCCGCCGCGGCGACGGGCGTCTACGTCCAGGTCACCGAGACGATCAAGCCGCAGTTCAGCAAGGCGCAGCTGGAGGAGGCGCTGCTGCAGATGCTGCCGGGCAAGGTCGAACTGGCCAGGGAGCCGGTGCAGGAACGGGTCGGCAACCGGGACGCGCGCATGTTCAGCGGCGCGATCACCGACGACGCCAGCGGCGGGCGGCTGCACTTCACCGGCTTCGTCATCGACATGCAGCCCAAGCCCGCGCTCATGCTGTACTTCTGCGCGCAGAACTCCTGCGGCGGGCCCGTCTTCGACCACGTGAAGACGACCGCGTCGCCGACGTGACTTGGGGTTGACTTGCAGGCGGCTTGACCAGGCGGAAAGCGGGATATACCAGAGCGGGAAGACCGTCTACGCTCCGCGTGTGGGCATCAGAATCGTGATCGCGGACGACCAGGCGATGGTCCGCGTCGGGCTGCGTATGGTCGTCGACAGCGAGCCCGGCATGGACGTCGTGGGCGAGGCGGGCGACGGCCTGGAGGCGCTGGCGGTGGTCAGGCGCACCAGGCCGGACATCGTGCTCATGGACATCTCGATGCCGCGGATGGACGGGCTGGCGGCGTCCAAGCAGATCCTCGACGACCCCTCGCCGCCGAAGGTGATCATGCTGACCACGTTCGACACGGACGAGAACCTCTACGCGGCGCTGAGGGCGGGGACGAGCGGGTTCCTGCTGAAGGTGTCGCCGCCGGAGCAGCTGCTCGAGGCGATCAGGGTGGTGCACTCGGGGGACGCGTTGCTGGACCCGGCGGTGACGAGCCGGGTCATCGCCTCGTTCGCCGGGCGGCACGACCCGGCGCCGCCCGCGTCGCTGGAGGAGCTGACGCCGCGCGAGCTGGAGGTGCTGCGGTCGCTGGCCAGGGGGCTGACCAACGCCGAGATCGCGCGGGAGCTGTTCGTGGGGGAGGCGACGGTGAAGACGCACGTGGCCCGCGTCCTCATGAAGCTCTCCCTCCGCGACCGCGCCCAGGCCGTGGTGTTCGCCTACGAGGCGGGCGTCGTCCGCCCTGGCGACTAGACGAGGCGGCCGATGTGGGCCAGGGCCTGCTTCAGCAACACGCCCTGCCCGCCCATCATCTCCTGCTGCACCATCGGCGATGAGGCCTCCTCTGGCGTGAACCACACCAGGTCCAGCGCGTCCTGTCGGGGCCTGCAGTCGCCCGCCACCGGCACCACGTAGGCCAGCGACACCGCGTGCTGCCGCGGGTCGTGGTAGGGCGTGACGCCCTCGGTGGGGAAGTACTCGGCGATCGTGAACGGCTGGGGCGAGACCGGGATGCGCGGCAGCGCCACCGGGCCGAGGTCCTTCTCCAGGTGCCGCATCAAGGCGTCGCGCACCCGCTCGTGGTGCAGCACGCGCCCGGAGACCAGGGCGCGGCTGACCGTGCCGTCCGCGCCGATGCGGAGGAGCAGGCCGACATGGGTGACCGTCCCGGAGTCGTCCACGCGTACCGGGACGGCGTCGACGTAGAGGATCGGCATCCGGCCGCGCGCCGACTCCAGCTCTTCGGGCGAGAGCCAGCCGGGCGTGGTTTCGGTCATTTCGGTCATTGACTGATCGTACTTGGCGCGGCGGGGGTCAGGGACGGAGGGAGCCGAGAGAGAGGTCGAAGTGCCGGCGCCAGGCCGACGGGTCGGCTTCGGCGACGCGCGAGTTGGCCAGGACGAAGTAGGCGAGGTCCGTCGTGTCGAGGTCGGCGCGGACCACCCCCGCCGCGCGTGCGCGCTCCAGGAGCAGCTCGATGACCTGGCTGATCTCCGTACGGTCCAGTGATTCCGAGTCGGTGACGCAGGCGAGCTGGGTCAGCGCCCGGTCGGTGGACTGCTGCTCGCAGGTGCGCTCCAGGAAGAACACCAGCGCGTCCCAGGGCGAGGGCTGCTCCAGCGCCGAGCGCGCCATGCGCGTCCAGGACGCCAGCTTCTCCGCCAGGATCGCGTCCATCAGGTCGGCGCGCTCGGGGAAGTGCCGGTAGAGGGTGCCGATCGCGACGCCTGCCCGCCTGGCGACGGCTTCGAGCGGCGCGTCCATGCCCCGCTCTGCCAGCTCCTGCCTGGCGGCCGCCACCAGCGCGTCGCGGTTGCGCTGGGCGTCACGTCTCATGCCCGCATCCTACCAAAGTCGAGGCATACCCTCATTTTAGTGTTAAGGTGAGGGTATCCCTCGACTTAAGGAGTGTCCATGAAGATCGCCGTCGTCGCCGCGGGACCGGGGCTCGGGGCAGCAGTGGCCAGGAGGTTCGGCAGGGAGGGCTTCGAGATCGCCCTCATCTCCCGCAACCCGGAGAAGCTCGCGGCCGAGCTCGAAGGTGAAGGGCTCACAGTGACCGCGAGAAAGGGGGACGTGCTCGGCGAGAAGGCGCTGACCGCCGCGCTGGACGCGGTAGGGCCCGTGGACGTGCTGCTCTATCACGGCTCGATCGCCCTCACCGCGCTCGCCCCCGTCCGGGCCGTCACCGAGGAGAGCGCTCAGCAGGCCTTCGACGCCACCGTGCTCGGCGCGATCACCTCGGTGCGCGCCGTACTGCCCGGCATGATCGAGCGCGGCCGTGGGACGTTGCTGTTCACCTCAGGGCTGTCGGCGATCCACCCGATCCCGTTCCTGGGCAACGCCGGGCTGGCGGTCGCCGCCCAGCGCAACTACGCGCTCGCGCTGGCCGAGAGCCTGGCGGGCACCGGGGTGCACGTGGGCTACGTCCCGATCGGCGCGCGGATCGAGCCTGGCTCGGCGGCGGCGCCGGAGAAGGTCGCCGAGGCCCACTGGCGCCTGCACGCCGACCGCGACGTCCACGAGGTGGTCCTGGGCGACCTCAAGACCGTCCGCGCCGCCGTAAAAGCGGTTGAAGCCGCCGGTCGCTGATTGGTCTACTCGACGGATGCTGACAACACACATGTCCCACCAGAAGGTCCAAGTCGCCTCTCTCAAGGACATGTACGTTGAATCTGGGCATCCTCGCGCACGTAGACGCCGGTAAGACCACGCTCACCGAGCGGCTGCTGTTCACCGCCGGAGCCATCGACGCCGTGGGCAGCGTCGACGATGGCAACACCACGACGGACTCGCTGGCGCTGGAACGGCAGCGCGGCATCACCATCAAGTCGGCCGTCGCCTCCTTCATGGCGGGCGACGTGCCGGTCAACCTCATCGACACCCCGGGGCACCCCGACTTCATCGCCGAGGTGGAGCGGGTCCTCGGCGTGCTCGACGGCGCCGTGCTGGTGGTCTCGGCGGTCGAAGGGGTGCAGGCGCAGACCCGCGTGCTCATGCGGGCGCTCAAGCGCCTGCGCCTCCCGACGCTGATCTTCGTCAACAAGGTCGACCGGGCAGGCGCGGACGTGCCGCGCGTCCTGGACGAGATCAGGGCCAAGCTCACCCCGTCGATCGTCCCCATGGGCGCCGACCCCACCGAGGTGCTGGCCGAGCACGACGAGACGCTCCTGGCCGCCTACGTGGGGAACAGGAAACCGGGCGAGGCCGAGCTGGCCGCCGCGCTGGCGAGCCAGTCGAGGCGGGGCCTGGTGCACCCGGTCTTCTCCGGCTCCGCCATGAAGGGCAGGGGGATCGAGGAGCTCATCGACGGTATCGCCGCGCTGCTGCCCGGCGCCGGGGGCGACCCGGACGGGCCGCTCCAGGGCACGGTGTTCAAGGTCGAGCGCAGCCCGGCGGGCGAGAAGATCGCCTATGTCCGCCTCTTCAACGGCACGCTGAACGTGCGCGACCGGGTCGGGGACGCCAAGGTCACCGCGATCGAGGGCGGCAGCGTGCGGGCCGGGGAGATCGGCAAGGTGTGGGGCCTGGCCGGCGTCCGGATCGGCGACCACCTGGGCGAGGTGCACGAGAGGAACGCCGTCAGGTTCGCCCCGCCGACCCTGGAGACCGTCGTGGACGCGGACGACCGGGGCAGGCTGCACGCGGCGCTGGCCGAGCTCGCCGAGCAGGACCCGCTGATCAACCTGCGCCAGGGCGGCGAGCGGCAGGAGATCTCCCTGTCCCTCTACGGCGAGGTGCAGAAGGAGGTCATCCAGGCCACGCTCGCCGACGAGTACGGCGTCGAGGTCACCTTCAGCGAGACCACCACGATCTGCGCCGAGCGCCCCACCGGGCCGGGCGCGGCCGTCCGGGTGATCGGCGAGGACGGCAACCCGTACCTGGCCACAGTGGGGCTGCGCGTCGACCCCGGCGCGGGCGTGGTGTTCCGGTTGGAGGTGGAGCTCGGGTCGCTGCCTCCTGCGTTCATGAAGGCCATCGAGGAGACCGTGCGGGCCACCCTGCTGCGCGGCCCGCAGGGCTGGGAGGTGGGCGACGTCACGGTCACCCTCACCCACTCCGGCTACTGGGCGCGGCAGAGCCACGCGCACGGCTCGTTCGACAAGAGCATGTCGAGTACGGCGGGCGACTTCCGATCCGTGACCCGGCTGGTCCTCATGGAGGCGCTGCGCCGGGCCGGTACCAGGGTGCTGGAGCCGATGCACCGCTTCCACCTGGAGATCCCGCCCGACGCGCTGGGCCCGATCCTCCCGGTGTTGTCGCGGCTGCGTGCCGTACCCGAGACGACGACGCCGGGCTGGACGCTGGAGGGCGTCATTCCGGCGGCCCAGGTGCACGAGCTGCGGCAGCTCCTGCCCACGCTCACCCACGGCGAGGGCGTGCTGGAGAGCGCGTTCGACCACTACCGCCCGGTCGCGCGCAACCCGGTGAGCATGATGCCGAGGCTGTAGCGGAAGTCGTCGTCGGGCGAGCTGCCCGCCGCGTGCCGTTCCACCAGGGCCCTGCCGAGGGTCGGGAAGGGGAAGTCGGGGGAGGAGGCGGCGGCCAGCTCCAGGTCGGCGGGCGGGCGGCTCTGCTCCTCCACCGTCCTGCCGACGGTGAAGTGGACCAGCGCCGCCGCCGCCCGCGACGCGTCGGCCAGCTCGAACCCGGCCCCGGCCAGCACCTGCGTGGTGCGCTCGACGAACGTGCCGAGCGCGACCGCGTCGAGCAGCCCCGCGCCCAGCGCCACCCTGGCGCCGTCGCGGTGGGCCAGCAGCGCGCCGCGCAGGGCCTCCATGGCCGCCGACACCCACTCCCACCAGGGCCCGCGCGTGCCGAGCCCGGCCGCCGCCGGGGCCAGCATGGCGTCGGTGAGCCGGTCGAGCAGCGCCCGTTTGCCGGAGAAATGCCAGTAGAGGGCGGGCGCCTGCACGTCCAGCGCGGACGCCACCCGCCGGACGGTCAGCTTGTCCAGCCCGTGCTCGTCCAAGAGCTCCAGCGCGGTGCGCACCACCAGGTCCCTGTCGATCGCCACATTGACACCTTAACAAGTTAAATGCATCCTTAACTTGTTAAGGAGGTAGATCATGGATGTGATCGTTGCAGGAGCGGGGCCCGTCGGGTTGCTGCTCGCGGCCGAGCTGGCCCTGGCGGGCGCCGAGGCCGTGGTTCTCGAACGGCTGGCCGAACCGGCGAGGGCGCCCAAGGCCAGGGGCATCGGCCCGCTGGCGTTCGAGGCGCTCAGGCGGAGAGGTCTGGGCGACCGGATCGCCGCGCACCACCCGGACGGGCTGCAGGACAGGGTCCGCGACCACGGCACGGAGAAGGGCCACTTCGCCTGGATCCACAAGCTCGACCCCCTGGAGCGCCAGGGCGCGCTGATCTGGCAGCCGGACCTCGAGGCCGTCCTGGCGGAGTACGCGGCCGAGCTCGGCGTCAAGGTGCTGCGCGGGCGCGAGGTTACAGCGCTCACCCAGGACGAGGACGGCGTCACCGTGGAAGCGGGCGGCGAGCGGTTCAGCGCCGCCTACGCGGTCGGCTGCGACGGCGGCCACAGCGCCGTGCGCGGGCTCGCCGGGTTCGACTTCCCCGGCATCCAGCCGATCATGACGGTCCGCCGGGCGCAGGCCGACTACTCGGGCGACCTGCCGCCTCAGGGCAGGACGCCGTACGGCACGCTCTTCCACGGTCCCGGCGTGCTGGGCACCTTCGACTTCGACGGCCAGGCGAGCAAGGGGCCGATCACCGCGGAGGAGTTGCAGGACAGCGTGCGCCGGGTGTCCGGCACGGACGTCATCGTGAACAGCGTCGGCGAGGGGATCAGGTTCACCGACTACGCCGCCCAGGCCACCACGTACCGGCGCGGCCGCGTCCTGCTGGCCGGGGACGCCGCCCACGTGCACTCACCCAACGGCGGGCAGGGGCTCAACCTGGGCCTGCTCGACGCCACCAACCTCGGGTGGAAGCTCGCCGCCGCGATCGCGGGAGAGGAGGAACTGCTCGACACCTACACCGCGGAGCGCCATCCGGTGGGCGCCGCCGTCCTGCACAACACGCTCGCCCAGTCGGCGCTCATGCGGCCGGGCCCGCACACGGACGCGTTGCGCGACATCGTCGGCGAGCTGATGGAGCTGCCTGAGGTCAACCGCTACTTCGGCGAGCTGCTCGCCGGGCTGCGCACCCGCTACGACCTGCCCGGCGACCACCCCCTGATCGGTACGTACTGCCCCGACCAGGGGACGGCCGTGGAGGGCGGCTTCTTCAGGGTGGACGGACCTCCCGCGCTGCTGCTGCGTCCCGACGGTGTGGTGGTCGAGGTGGCCTAGACGAGCTTCTCGAAGAAGAACTCGTGCTTGAGGAACGACGTGTCGTACTCGTGGCCGGGATACGGCGGGATCAGCTGCGACGCCTGGAACAACCGCCAGCCGTCCATCAGCGCGGCGACGCCCGTCTCGTAGGGCGGCTCGTCGCCGTCGCCCGTCGTCGGGCTGGTCCTCCCCGTGCCGTCGTAGGTGGCCCAGCCGACCACGGGCGCGTCCAGCGCCGAGGTGGCCAGGAAGAGGACCAGGACCTGCTGCTTCATACCGCACTCACCCGCGTCATCCAGTAGTCGATGTCGAACGTCTCGTCGCCGGTCATGGCGCGCCACAACTTCACCCGGTTGTAGATCTCCAGGCGGCCGGTGGCGTGCTCGTACCAGGGGAACTTGGTGTCCAGCTCCTCGGCGACGCGCGGGTCGCCGAGGTCGGAGGTGTCCCACAGGCGGAACTGCTTCACGGTCGGGTTCAGGCGGATCTTGAACATGTACCGCGCGACGTCGCTGTCGTTGCGCCGCCCGCCGTGCCAGATGCCGTGGTGCACGATCACCACGGTGCCCGCCGGGCAGGTCAGGCGGGTCTGGCCGCGCAGGTTCTGGTAGCGGCCGGTGTCGCTCTCGTTGGTACGCCGAAGGTGGCTGCCGGGCACCGTGAGCGTGCCGCCCATGTCCGCGGTCACCTCCTGCGGGTAGTACATGAGCTGCACGTCGAAGGCGGCCTCCCGCACGTCGATGATGGCGTCGCCGTGCAGCGGCTGCGCCGACCCGCCGTGCGGCTCGCGGATGTGCACGGCGTGGTGGTCGACCGTGGGCTCGTCGCCGACCAGGCTCGCGATGGCCCCCGCGATGCGTGGCACGGTGACGAGGCGGTGGGCGAAGGAGCCTTCGGGGAACGCCTCGCGCAGCGGCGTGCCGTACTCGACCGGGGGGATGCCCGCGTCGAAGGCGGCGATCGCCTGGGAGTTGAGCTCGTCCGGCACGACCGCGTCCAGGCGCAGGTAGCCGTGCGCGACGAACCTCGCCATCTCTACCGAGGTCAGCTTGGTGGTTTGCATGCATCAAACGCTATTGGCGGGCATATCGCTTGTAATGGGGTGTAATCATCGACTACTGGTAGTTTTTCCCCATGGAGCGCGTGGAGCTCGCCCTGGACGGACCGCCCGAGGTGGTCAACGTCGGCGTCGGCCTGCACGGCACGCGCGGCCTGCACG
This sequence comes from Nonomuraea sp. NPDC050556, assembly GCF_044457355.1. Lineage (NCBI taxonomy): Bacteria > Bacillati > Actinomycetota > Actinomycetes > Streptosporangiales > Streptosporangiaceae > Nonomuraea > Nonomuraea sp. NPDC050556. The sequence continues at coordinate 234,874 of NZ_JBITGU010000008.1, forward strand.
ACGTGTTCCAGCTCCCCGACCTGTGGCAACTGCACCTGTACGGCTACGCGGCCGAGCTGACCGTCGAGGGCACCACGCACGCGATCCGGCCGGGCCACGTCAGCCTGATCCCGCCGGGCACCGAGGTCCACTACCACTACCGGGGCAGGTCCCAGCATCTCTACGCGCACCTGCGCCTGCCTCCCGGCCCTCGGAGGACGATCCCGCTGATGCAGGACGCGGGCACAGAGACCCCGCTGCTCACCAGCCTGATGCGCGCCGCCGTCCTCGCCGAGCCCGCCAGGGCGGTCGCCGAGGTGTGGACGGTGTTGTGGCGGGTGGCCCACCTGACCGCGCTCGACCAGCCGGGCCGGGCCCACCCCGCGGTGGCCGCCGCCTTCGCGCACATCGAGGCCAACCTGGGCGACCAGCTGACCGTCCCGGGGGTCGCCCGCGTGGCAGGCGTCTCGCACAACCACCTGACCAGGCTGTTCCGCGCCGAGACCGGTGACACCGTGGTCGCCTACATCCGGCGCAGGCGCATGGACAGGGCCAGGCACCTGCTGCGCGAGTCGACGCTGCCCATCGCCTCGATCGCGGCCGAGATCGGGATCCCCGATCTCCAGGCGTTCAACAAGACCTGCCGCCGTGAGCTGGGCGCGGCGCCCAGGGTCGTCCGCGGTCAGCCCGGGTAGTTCTCCGCCCACTCGGCGTCGCTCATCCGGAAGATCCTCACCGCGATCGAGCCGAGCGCGATGACCGGCGCCCACCACAGCGCGACCGTGGCCGGGCCGTACGGCAGGAAGAGACCGCCCAGGTTGCCGACCGTCACCACCAGCGGCACCCACCACCCGGCGAACCCGGACCGCCACACCACGACGGTCAGCACCGGCAGGCCGATCATGGCCAGGAACATCCACGGCATCTGGAACCCGAAGACCACCCCGGGCAGGTTCAGCATCTCGTCGAGGATCTCCTGCGCCCGCTCGGGAGAGTTGTGCTGCCCCAGCCACCACTCGACCGGGTCGATCATCAGCAGCGCCGAGGTGCTGATGTAGCCGACCGTGGTGATCCCGCCGACGACGAAGCCGAGGCGCGGGAAGCGCCGCCTGGTGAGGTGGACGAGGCCGATCGCGGCCACGGCCATGAGGATCCAGCTCCAGTGGTAGAGCGCGGACTCGGTCTGGGCGAGCGCCGGGTTGTCGCCGTAGGAGACGGCTTCCCTGTCGTCGCCCCACGTCCCCGGGTCGACGACGACGGCGATCGCCTGCAGGAGCGGGGCGAGCACGAGGAGGGTGCCTGCGGAGATCCGCCGCAGGGCGAGGTCGTTCTTCATGCCCAGGAAAGTAGGCGCGGGCGAGGCGCCCAGGCGTCCGCCGTGCGGCGGATGCCGTCTCGCCCACTGGGCGGAGATTGTGGGAAATGAGGGACTTACGTGTATATTTTCCGTCAAGAGCCCTCTGAAGCAGGAGATTTTCCATGACCGCGTTTCCCCGCGTGCTGTTCGACGAGGCCCACAGCGAGGCGTGGACCATCCGGCGTGACGTCGCCGAGGCCATCAACCCGGCGCATCCCGACGACAACAGCTACGCGAAGGCGGCGGAACTGCTGCGCCGCCTCGGGCACACGGTCACGGCCGGTTCGCTCGACGGGCTGGACTCCGCCGACGTCCTGGTGATCGCGCACCCGTCCGGTGAGCGCTGGGAGCGCACGACGGGGCAGGGCTCGCCGGTCTTCACGGCCACTGAGCTGGACGCGATCGAGGCGTACGTGCGCGGTGGCGGCGGGCTCGTGGTGCTGGCCGAGGAGGAGCAGGACAAGTACGGCAGCAACGTGGCCGAGCTGCTGGGCCGGTTCGGCGTCGGCGTCGTGCACACGACGGTCCGCGACCAGCGCAACGCCCATCGGGACGTGGCGACCTGGGTCAAGGGTGTGCCCGCCAGGACCGGGCTGCTCGCCGGGGCGTCCGACGCGTGCTTCTACCGCGCCGGCGCGCTGACCGCGCCCGGCGAGGCGACCGTGCTGTTCGCCAGCTCGCCGTCCGCGGTTCCCGCCGACGCGCCGCTGGCCGTGGCTCTGCCGTACGGCGAGGGCCGGGTCGTGGTGTTCGCCGACTCCGACCTGTTCGGCGACGACTCCATCGAGGACTACGACCACCGGACGTTGTGGGGCAACGTGGTCACCTGGGCCGCGCGGCTGGGCTCCACCAATGAGGCGCGCGAGAGGGACGCTGTGAAGGCCGAGCTGTTCGCCCAGCTCAAGGCCGCGGTGGAGGAGCTTAAGCCGCTCCAGGCCAAGGACGGGTCCGTTCCCGAGGCCCGCGAGCAGGCGTTGCCGCTCGTCGAGACGATCCGCGGCCACGTAGCCGCCATGGCCGGATATTTCCCCCACGATGCCGCCTACCTGGCTCAGGTCGGCAAGGACCTGGAGAAGTGGGCCGTCGAGGGCTTCGGCGTGCCCGACTTCCTCGACTCGCTCGACCTGTTCCACCCCGACACCCAGCGCGAGGACGGGCTGGAGCACCTGGTGCTCTTCCCCATGTACACGCAGAACGGCAACCCGGGGCGCAACATCGAGGCCGTCTGGCTGCGCACCATCTGGCCCGGCTGGCTGGCCGAGCTGGAGTCGGGCGGCTACGACAACCCGATGTTCGTCCCCATCGCCTTCGAGGACTTCACCTCCGGCTACGACACCCACTCCGCCGTGCTCTTCCCCGAGACCGTCGCGGTCAGGACCAAGCCGGAGCGCTTCACCTGGGGCGGCATCTTCGCCGACCGCGAGGCGGCCCGCTTCAGGAAGGTCAGCGAGGCGGCCGTCCAGACGCTGAAGGTCGACCTGCCGCCGGACGCCGAGCGCCTCCTGCAGTCGCAGGCGCTGGCCCAGGACACCTTCGTCATGTGGGACCTGATCCACGACCGCACGCACAGCCACGGCGACCTGCCGTTCGACCCGTTCATGATCAAGCAGCGCATGCCGTACTGGCTGTACGCGCTGGAGGAGCTGCGCTGCGACCTCACCGCGTACGGCGAGGCCGTCCGGCTGGAGAAGGACGGCGTGCCGCAGGCGCGTTACGTGCAGCTCGCGATCCTGTTCGACCGGCTGTTCCGCTTCCCGATCACCGGTGACCGGGTGCGCAACTACGACGGCCTCGGCGGGCAGCTGCTCTTCGCCTACCTGCACCGCAACGACATCGTGCGCTGGACGGACAACCGCCTGACCATCGACTGGACGCGCGTCGCTGACGGCGTGGCCGACCTTCGCGGTGAGGTGGAGAAGCTCTACCGCGACAGCATCGACCGCTCCAAGATCGCGCACTGGCTGGCCGCCTACGAGCTGGTCACCACCTACGTCGAGCCGAACCCGCTGTCGAAGTGGAAGGTGCGCGAGCTGCCCGAGGAGCAGAAGGCCATGGTGGACGCGGTCATGAGCGACGAGTTCCCCCTGAGCATGTTCTACGACGCCCTGCGCCGTAAGCTCGCAGACGTGGTCGAATCGACGAAGGGGATCCGCGCATGATCATCCTCGTGACGGGTGGTGGCGGCCCGACTGGGCAGGCCGTGTCCGAGTATTTCCAGAAAAATGGGCACACGGTCATCGCCGTGGACAAGGAGCACGTCGACCTGCTCGACCGCGCGGCCGTACAGGCGCTGGCCGACGGGATCGAGGCCGAGCACGGCCGCATCGACGGGGTGTTCCACCTGGTCGGCGGGTGGCGCGGCGGCAAGACGTTCGCCGAGACCAAGCTCGAGGACTGGGACGTCCTGCACGACCTGCTGATCCGCACGCTGCAGCACGTCACGCTCGCCTTCGAGCCGCTGCTGCGCAAGAGCGAGAACGGCCGGTTCGCGATCGTCTCAGCCAAGGCCGCCGAGCACCCGACGGCGGGCGGCGCCGCCTACGCCGCGGCCAAGGCCGCGTCGGAGGCGTGGACCCTGTCGCTGGCCGACGCGCTCAAGGACACCCCGTCCGCGGCGACGATCCTCGTGGTCAAGGCGCTGGTCAACGACGCGATGCGGGCGCAGAAGCCGGAGGCGAAATTCGCCGGTTTCACCGATGTGCGTACCCTGGCTGAGGCGATGGGCGACCTCTACGAGCGCCCTGCCGAGCAGATCAACGGCACGCGATTGGACCTCTCTCAGTGATTCCCCGGCACGACCCCGCACTCAAGGCCTTCGCCAGCGACAACTACGCCGGTGTGCACCCGGAGATCCTCCAGGCCATCGTCATGGCCAACGAGGGTCACCAGATCTCCTACGGCGACGACGTCTACACCGAGGCCCTGCAGGGTGTCTTCAAGCAGCACTTCGGCGACCAGGCGCAGGCCTGGCCGGTGTTCAACGGCACCGCGGCCAACGTGGTGTCGCTGCGCTCGATGACCGCCCACTGGGAGGCGGTCATCTGCGCGGACACCGCCCACATCCACACGGACGAGGGCGGCGCGCCCGAGGTCGCCGGCGGCATCAAGCTGCTCACCGTGCCCACGCCGGACGGCAAGCTCACCCCCGACCTGATCGACAGGCAGGCCTGGGGCTTCGGCGACCCGCACCGCGCGCAGCCGAAGGTGGTGTCGATCTCCAACACCACCGAGCTCGGCACCGTCTACACCCCCGAGGAGATCAGGGCGATCTGCGACCACGCGCACTCGCTCGGCCTGCTCGTGCACCTCGACGGCTCGCGGCTGACCAACGCGGCGGCGGCGCTCGACGTGCCGCTACGCGCGCTGACCACCGACGCGGGCGTGGACGTGCTCTCCTTCGGCGGCACCAAGATCGGCCTGCTGTACGGCGAGGCCGTCGTGGTACTCAACCCCGCAGCCGCGACCGGCATCGACTACATACGCAAGACGTTCATGCAGCTGTCGTCGAAGATGCGCTTCGTGTCCGTGCAGTTCGAGGCGCTGCTCTCCGGCGACCTGTGGCTGCGCAACGCCCGGCAGGCCAACGCCATGGGCAAACGGCTCGAAGCGGCCGTCCGCGACATCCCCGGCGTGACCGTCCCGCGCCCGGCCCAGGCGAACGCCGTGTTCGCGATCCTGCCCAAGGACGCGACCGAGCGCCTGCAGAAGCGCTTCCGCTTCTACACCTGGAACGAGGCGACCGGCGAGGTGCGCTGGATGTGCGCCTTCGACACCACGGAGGCGGACGTCGACGCCTTCGCCGCCGCCGTGGCCGAGGAACTCGCCTAGTACGACGGCAGCTCGAAGTCGTATGCGGCGGGCACCATGAAGCGCCGCACCACCCGGCTGACCGGGGGAGTGGACGCCGCGCGCAACACCGCGTGCAGCGTCCTGATCCCGGCGGCCGTGCGCGGCATCGCCAGGCGCGGGGTGCCGGGAGGCAGGTCCTGCGCCTGGGCGACGAAGGGCCGCATGACCCTCTCGTAGGCGGCGAACGCCTCCGCGTGCCCGGCCCGCGACAGCTCGCCCGCCAGCACGTACGCGCCGGCGAGCGCCAGGTTCGTGCCCATCCCGCTCAGCGGCGACGCGCAGTAGGCGGCGTCGCCCACCACCGCCACCCGCCCGCGCGACCAGCGCGGCATGTGCACCTGCGCAACCCCCTCCAGGTAGAAGTCGGCCGAGTCGCGCATCTCACGCAGCACGCGCGGCGTCTCCCCGCCGACCCCGGCGAAGACGTGGCGGATCATCTCCTTCTGCTCGTCCTGGCCGAGGCGGTCGTAGCCGCGCGAGGGTGAGGGGAACGACAGCAGCGCCCTGGTGGTGCCCAGGTTGTCCGGGCGCAGGGTGACGACCCGCCCGCCGGGCGCGTTGAACCAGCGCACCCAGCTCTCGTCGGCCGGTTCGCGGGGGATGGTGAAGTAGGCCGTATACATCCCCCTCCACCGGGTGCGGGTCGTGCCGCCGAAGACGAGGTCGCGCGTCCTCGACCGGATCCCGTCCGCCGCGACCAGCAGGTCGGCCGTCCGTTCCGCGCCGCTCCTGAAGGTCAGGCGCAGCCGCTCGCCGTCCTCCTCGACGCCGGTGATCTCGTCGCCGAAGACGTACTCGGCCTGCTCGCTGGTGCGCTCGTAGAGCAGGGACGACAGCTCGCCGCGCAGGATCTCCAGCTCGGTGACGAACCCCTCGCCGCCGAACGCGTCGGCCTCGAACGCGGCCTTCGTCCGGTCCCAGTGGTCGACGAACCTGATGCCCCGCTCGCCGGTCGACGCCTCGCGGACGGCCTGTTCGAGCCCCATGCGCTGGACCACGGTCTGGCCCGCGCCGCGCACGTCGACGGTCTGGCCGCCGGGGCGCAGGCTCGGGGCGCGCTCGACGACCACGGGGCGCATGCCGTACCGGTGCAGCCAGTAGGCCAGCGCGGGACCGGCGATGCTCGCTCCCGAGATGACGACGGTACGTCCGGCCATCACACCCGCTCCGCTTCCACTGCTCCAGCGGCGTCTCCCGCGTCTCCCGGGCGACGGGCCGGGATGAGCGCGGTCGCCACGAGCGCGATGAGCAGGAAGCCCGCGCCCACGTAGGCGCCGAGCGCCAGGCCCTCGGTCATCGCCGACCGGGCCGCCTGGGCGACCACCGCGGTGCGCGGATCGGCGGCCAGCGGCGCGATGGCCGCGCCCGCGCTGTCGGTGACCGCTCGGGAGAGCTGATCCGCCTGCGCGGCGGGCACGTGCGCGTCCACGAGCTTGTCCTGGAGCCCGGTCCCGAGCGCGGTGAAGAAGACGGTGAAGAGTACGGCGATGCCGAGCGCGGAACCGAGCTGGCGGAACGCGCTCTGCACGCCGGACCCCTGCCCGGAGCTGCTCTCCGGCACGTCGGCCAGCACCACGTTGGTCACCTGCGCCGTGGCGAACCCGACGCCCGTGCCGTACAGGCAGAGGACGGCCGCGATCGTCCACCATGGGGAGTCGGTCGCGGCGATCAGCCCGAGCGCGATCAGGCCCGCGGCCTCCAGCGCCAGGCCGATCCTGACCAGGCCGAGCGCGGACACCTTGGTGGCCAGGCCGAAGCTGGCGCCGCTGGCGACGAAGCTGCCGACCGCCACGGCCAGCAGGGAGAGCCCGGCCTGGACCGCGCTGTAGCCGAGGGTGAACTGCAGCCACAGCGGCAGGACCGCGATGATGCCGTACTCGCCCAGTCCGATGATCGTGGTGGCCAGGTTGCCGTTGCGGAAGGAGGCGATGGAGAACAGCCTGGTGTTCATCAGCGCCCGGTCGGGGCCCAGTCGCGCCTGCCTGCGGACGAACGCCGCCAGCGACAGCGCGGAAAGCACCAGCGCCACCAGGACGGGGGAGGGGCCGCCCGTCCAGCCGTAGAAGGGCTCCGTCGTCATCAGCCAGCCGTACGTGCGCCCCTCGACCAGGGCGAAGGCCAGCAGGCCGAGCCCGAGGATCGACAGCAGGGCGCCGACGACGTCCACCCGGCCGCCGGTCTTCTGCGAGGGCTTCAGGAACATCAGGCCGCCGACGCAGATCACCACGGTGAGCGGGATGTTGATGCCGAACGCCCAGCGCCACGAGGCGTGCTCGGACAGCCAGCCGCCCAGCGCGGGGCCGAAAGCGGCGGCGGCGCCGATGGTCGAGCCCCAGACGGCGAACGCCTGGCCGCGCTCCTTGCCGGTGAAGGTGGCGTTCAGCAGGGCCAGCGAGGTGGGCAGGATCATCGCCGCGCCCGCGCCCTGCAGGAAGCGGGCCAGGATGAGCAGGCCGCCGTTGGGGGCGAGCCCGGCCAGCAGGCTGGTGACGCCGAAGACGACCACGCCGGTGAGGAACAGGCGGCGGGCGCCGAGGATGTCGGAGAAGCGGCCGGTCAGCAGGAGCAGCGCCGCGAAGACGATGGCGTAGGACTCCTGGATCCACTGCGTCTGGGTGGAGTCGACGTGGAGGCTCTCGATGATCGGCGGGATGATCACGTTGACGATCGTGGTGTCGACCACGATCAGCGCCACGCCCAGGGCGATGGCTATGAGGCCGAACCAGCGGCGTCTGTCGTTCACGGGGGTTTGCCTCCGATTTTTGGGCATGCGGGAGCGCCGTGCGGCGGCACGGTGTCGAGGTCGGGGTGGGTTAGCGGATGGTTTCCGCCGCTTCGGTGTAGGTGTTCACGACGTCACTGAGGAACTTCTCGACGACGCCGCGTTCGGTTGCACTGAGCCGGGAGATCGAGGCGTCGGCGCCGGCCAGGATCGGCGCGATGTAGGTGAGGATCCGCTCGCGCGAGGCCTCGGCCGCGACCACGAGCACCTTGCGGCGGTCGGTGGCGTGGGGTTGCCTGGCGACGTGACCGGCGCGTTCGAGCCGGTCGACGATGTGCGTGCTGGCGGCCGTCGACACCTGGAGCCGGTCGGCCAGCTCCCTGGCGGTCAGCGGGCCGTCGGTGACCAGGTGCTCCAGGGCTGACAGGTCGGTGGAGTTGATCCCCAGGACCACGGCGAGCTGTTGCTCGATCTGCCTGGTGAGCAGTCCGATGAGCTGCAGGGATTCCATGATGGCTACATTGGTCACCCAAACAACATACTACATAAGTTACTAACTTGGTTAGCGATTATTGGCGAGGGCCAGCCTGGCCGCGTGGAAACCGCCCATCCCGTGCACGCCGCCGCCGGGCGGGGTGGACGCCGAGCACAGGTAGACGCCGGGCAGCGGGGTGCGCCACGGCGCCGGCGACCACACCGGCCTGCGGACGAACTGCAGCAGGCTCGACAGGCCGCCGTTGATGTCGCCGCCGACGTAGTTGACGTCGTGCGCCTGCATGGCGGCCGAGTCCATGGTGTGCCTGGCCAGGACGCGGTCGCGGAACCCTGGCGCGAAGCGCTCGATCTGCGCCTCGATGGCCGAGGTCATGTCCCTGGTCGAGCCGCTGGGGACGTGGCAGTACGCCCAGAGCGTGAACCCGCCGCGCGTGGGGTCGGCGGCGTACGGTTGCACGAGCAGGACGTACGGCCTGGCCGCGTGCCTGCCCGCCGCCACCTCGGCCTCGCTGAGCGCGATCTCGGCCATCGTGCCGCCCAGGTGTACGGTGCCCGCCCGCGCCACCGCCGGGTCGCGCCAGGGCACCGGGCCGTCGAGCGCCCAGTCGACCTTGAACACCCCGGGCCCGTAGCGGAAGCGCTCCAGCGAGCGCCGGTACCCGGCGGGCAGCTCGGCCATCCCGGCGAACCCCTTGGGGGACACGTCCAGCAGGACCACGTCGGCGTCCAGCTCGCGGAGGTCGCGCACGTGGTGTCCGGCGACAGCCGTACCGCCCAGCTCGCGCAGCCTGGCCACCAGGGCGTCGGCGAGCCGCTGGGAGCCGCCGCGCACGAGCGGCCAGCCGACCAGGTGGGCGAGCCCGGCGAGGATCATCCCGAACCCGGCGGTGATCGGGGCGCGGAGGTCGAGCATGGTGTGGGCGGCCATCCCCGCGAGGGCGGCGCGCGCCTCCTCGGTGCGGAAGCCGTACCGGCCGAGCGTGGTCGCGGGCAGGGACCCGAACGCCCCGAACCTGACCGCCCTCAGCGGTGCCTTGGGAAGTGACAGAGGGGACAGCAAGGTGTCGACCAGCGGGAACGAGGTCGTCGCGCCGATGGTCCGCAGCCAGGCACCGCGGTCGCGGCCGAACTGCTCCGCCGTACGGCGGGCGTCCCGATGGACCAGCACGGCGGGGCGGTCGTCGAGCGGGTGCGCCGCCGGGACCTCGGGGTGGGCGAACTCCACGTCGAGCCCGAGGTCACGCATGGCAGGGGAGGCCAGCGCCATGGGCAGGACAGCCGCGCAGACATCATGCACGTGTCCGGGGAGGGTCAGCTCCCGCGACCGCAGCCCGCCCCCGAACTGCTCGGCCCGCTCCAGCAACAGGACCTTCCGCCCGGCAGCGGCCAGCGTGACCGCCCCGACCAGCCCGTTGGGTCCCGACCCGACGACCACAGCGTCATAGCGCGCCACAGACGCCCCCTCTCACCCACCCCATGATGACCCCGGCGCAAAGACCCCACCCCACGACCCCCCCGCCATCCGCCCCCGCGGTCCGCACCCCTGCGGCCCCCGCCCCCCGCGCCCCCACCTCACACCGCTCGCGCTTAAAGGAAGGCGCGCGGTCACACAAGGGGACATGGGCCATGAAGGGGTCCCTAGAGGGGAGACTGCCCCCTGAAAGGCTGTTACTTGAGGATCGAAGGGAGCGGTTGCGCGCCGCGCTGCTTGAGGAGGTCGGTCATCAGCTTGATCTCCCCCGTCTGCCCCGTGACGATCTTGTTGGCCAGCGAAGCCACCTCGTCCCGCGACGACAGCGACAGCAACCCCTTCGCCATCTGCACCCCGCCCTCGTGGTGCCTGATCATCAGCTGCAGGAACAACACCTCGGCGTCCTTGTCCTTCAACCCCCTGAGCCGCGTCAGCTCGGCAGCGGAAGCCATGCCCGGCATCGCCGTACCCGTCGCAGCCGTCCCGCTGTGCCCGTGCCCCGACATCCACGCCATCTGCGGCCGCTCACCCGCCGGGGAAAGCCCCCACTGCTGCAGCCACCCCTGGAACATCCCCCGCTGCGTGGACTGCGTGTTGATGATGTCGAACGCCAGGTTGCGCACGTCCCGCGACGCCGTCCGGTCGTAGACGATGAACGACATCTCCACCGCCTGCGCGTGATGGGTGCCCATGTCCCGCGCGAAGCCCGCCTCGGGCGAGGCGTCGGACGGCGTGCCGTTCATGCCCAGGACGATGACAAGGGCGGCGACGACGGCGATCGCGATCGCCGCGGCGATCAGCATCGGCTTCTTTGCTGGCTTTTCCATAACGCGCACAGCCTACCTACCCACAGGGATGCTGCCCTTATTCTCCGTATACGCGGGGAGGGCATAGGGTGGCCCGCAGTTGGTACGCCGATGGAGGAACGATGACGAAGGAGAAGTCGCAGGCGCGGCGCGAGCATCTGGCACAGATGCGGGCCGTGCAGAAGCGCAAGGAGCGCCGCACCGCGCTGCTGATGTGGGGTGCCGGCGGCGCCGTCGTCCTTCTGCTCGTCGGGGTGGTCGGGTTCTACCTGATCAAGCAGGCGCGCGAGACGTCGATGGACGCCGTCGCGCGCAAGACCTTCAGCGGCGGCGAGCACGTGTGGACGCCGGTGAAGTACGCGGACACCCCGCCCATGGGCGGGCCGCACAACAACTACTGGCAGCAGTGCGCGGTCTACGACAAGCCGATCCACAACGAGCACGCCGTGCACTCGATGGAGCACGGCGCGGTCTGGATCACCTACCGCGAGGGCCTGCCGAAGGCCCAGGTCGACCAGCTGCAGAAGATCGCCAGCTCCAACGGCAACCAGGAGTACATGCTGGTCAGCCCGTACAAGGACCTGCCGTCCGCTGTGGTGGCCACCACGTGGGGCAACCAGCTGAAGCTGGACAAGGTGGACGACCCGCGCCTGCCGAAGTTCATCACCAAGTACCAGAACGGCCCGGACACCCCGGAGCCCGGCGCCGTCTGCGGTGGCCAGTACGCCATCAGCACGACGGCCGACCAGGCGCCGCTCCCGCCGGAGCCGAAGCAGAACCAGCCGCAGCCGTCGGAGTCGATCGCGCCTTCCGCGACGCCTACGCCGACTAAGAAATAACCTCCTCGAAGGGCACCGCCTCCAGCCCGTGCGCCTGCGCCACGGCCTGGTTGGTCAGGTGCCCTTCGTGCGTGTTGAGCCCGAGCGCCAGCGCCTGGTTCTGCCGCATCGCCTGTTGCCAGCCCTGGTCGGCGATGGCCAGGGCGTAGGGCAGGGTGACGTTGGTCAGGGCGTACGTCGAGGTGTGCGGCACCGCGCCCGGCATGTTGGCCACGCAGTAGAACAGCGAGTCGTGCACCCGGTAGGTGGGCTCGGCGTGCGTGGTCGGCCTGGAGTCCTCGAAGCAGCCGCCCTGGTCGATGGAGATGTCCACCAGCACCGAGCCGGGCTTCATGCGGCTGACGAGCTCGTTGCTCACCAGCGTCGGCGCCTTCGCCCCTGGCACGAGCACCGCGCCGATCACCAGATCGGCCTCGAGTACGGCACGCTCCACCTCGAAGGCGTTGGACGCGATGGTCTGGCAGTGGCCCTGGTAGATGACGTCGGCCTGGCGCAGCTTGTCGATGTCGCGGTCGAGCAGCAGCACCTCGGCCTGCATGCCGAGCGCGATCGCCGCCGCGTTCATCCCGGACACGCCCGCGCCGATCACCACGACGTGCGCCGCGTGCACGCCGGACACGCCGCCCATGAGCACGCCCCTGCCGCCCTCGGGGCGCATCAGGTGGTAGGCGCCGACCTGCGGCGCGAGCCGTCCCGCCACCTCGGACATGGGGGCGAGCAGCGGCAGCCGCCCGTCTGCGGTCTGGACGGTCTCGTAGGCGACGCCGGTGACGCCCGCGTCGAGCATCGCCCTGGTGCACTCGGGGGAGGCGGCCAGGTGCAGGTAGGTGAACAGGACCTGGCCCTTGCGCAGCCGGTGGTACTCCTCGGCGACCGGCTCCTTCACCTTCAGGATGAGGTCGCCGTCGGCCCACACCTGGTCGGCGGTGGGGACGATCACCGCGCCCGCCTCCTGGAAGGCGGCGTCGGGGATGGACGAGCCGGTGCCCGCGTCCTGCTCGACGAGGACCTGGTGGCCGTGCCGTACCAGCTCGTGGGCGCCGGCGGGGGTCAGCGCCACCCGGTACTCGTGGTTCTTGACCTCGCGTGGGACTCCGACCTTCATCGCCGCTCTCCTTTGAGCCGACTCAGCCTACGAAGGGATCAATTCCCCAAATGTGAGGCTGATTACCCGGTTCGGCCGGTCCTCGGTAGGCTCACCGGCAGCAACGGCAGGATGGGATCAACGATGGTGCAGCAGCCGCCCCCCGGCGAGACGCCCCGGCAGGAGCCAGAGGCTGACGAGAAGCCCCAGGCCAGCAGGGTCACCACCGTCGTGCTGCTCGCCTCGCTGGTCGTGGTCGTGCTGGTGGCCGGCGTGCTCGGCACGCTGGCCGTCCTGATGACCAGGAACCAGGGCACCCCGCTGTTCGGCGCGGTCCCGCCCAAGCACCTGGCGACGCCCATCCACTTCGCGCCCGTGGCCGAGACGAAGCCCGCGCCGTGTCCCGGCGTGAAGGCGGCGCTCGACGAGCTGCAGAAGACCTGTTACGTGCTCGACCCCGGGGTCACGGTCACGGCCGTGCAGAAGATCGAGCCGCTCAGGGAGAGCGACGGCACCTACTCGGTGCGCATCGCGATCGCGCCCGCTTTCAGGGACAAGGTCGCCTCGCTGACCAAGGAGAGCGTGGGGCAGACGCGGCAGATCGCCGTGGTGTCGGGGGTGACCGTGCTGGCCGCTCCCATCGTCACGCAGGCGATGAGCGGGGACAGCCTCAGCATCTCCGGGTTCACCAAGGAGGAGGCCGACATGCTGGCCGCCAGGCTCCTGGGACCGGAGGCGGCGGCGACCCCGAGCATCAGCCCGACGACGCCTCCGGTGACCGACCAGCCGACCGCACCGGTCACGACGGGTGGCACTGCTCCCGTCGGTGGTGCCACGCCCACGCGCACGCCTGACCAGAAGTACGCCAGCTGCAAGGAGGCCGTTGCAGCGGGGGCCGGGCCGTACACCAAGGGTGTGCACCCCGAGTACTCCTGGTACACCGACCTCGACAACAACGGCGTGGCCTGCAACTCGGCGGACGTGCGCTAGACCAACCCCTCCAGCGCCGAGATCCCGAAATAGGCCAGGAAGACCAGCGACACGATCCACAGCAGCCACGGGATCTCCCGCGCCTTCCCGCGCGCCGCCTTGATCACCGTGTAGGCGATGACCCCGGCCCCGACGCCGTTGGTGATCGAGTACGTGAACGGCATCAGCGCGATCGTCAGGAACGCTGGTACGGCAAGCTCCAGGTCGTCCCACGGCACGTTGCGGCACTGCGTCATCATCAGCGCGCCCACCAGGACCAGCGCGGGAGCGGCCGCCGCGGCGGGCACCACCGCGGCCAGCGGGGTGAACAGCAGCGTCAGCGCGAGCAACCCGCCCGTCACCACGCTCGCCAGCCCGGTACGCGCCCCCTCGCCCACACCCGCCGCCGACTCCACGAACACGGTGTTCGCCGACGCGCTCATGCCGCCGCCGATGACCCCGGCGACGCCGTCCACGGTCAGGATCGCGCCCAGGCGCGGCACCCTGCCCTGCTCGTCGACCAGCCCGGCCTCGTCGGCCACGCCGATGATCGTGCCCATCGCGTCGAAGAAGCCGGACAGCACCAGGGTGAACAGCACCACCGTGGCCGTCACCGCCCCGGCCGTGACGAACCCGCCGAACACGTCGACCTTGCCCACCAGCCCGAAGTCGGGCGCGGCGACCAGCGCGTCGGGCACACGCGGCACGACGACGCCCCACGCCTTGGGGTCGACCGTGGCGAGGGCGTTGACCACGATCGCCAGGACCGTCGTGACCGCGATGCTGATGAGGATCGCGGCAGGGGTCCTGCGCACGTACAGGAGGATCATCAGCAGCAGGCCGAAGCAGAAGACCGCGACCGGCCAGCCCGTCAGATGCCCGGTCGAGCCGAGCTGCAGGGGCGTGCCCGCGCCCGACGACACGAAGCCCGCGTCCACCAGCCCGATGAGGGCGATGAACATGCCGATCCCCACCCCGATCGCGTGCTTGAGCGCCAGGGGGATCGCGTTCATGATCAGCCTGCGGACGCCGGAGACCGCGAGCACGATGATGACCAGGCCTTCGAGGACGACCAGGCCCATGGCCTGGGCCCAGGTCATGAACGGCGCGGCCTGGTAGGCGACCACGGCGTTCAGCCCGAGCCCGGCCGCCAGGCCGAACGGCGCGTTGCCGACGAACGCCATCAGCAGCGTGCACAGCGCGGCGGCCAGCGCGGTCGACGTGGTGAGCTGGGCGATGGTCAGCTTGGCCCCCGTGACGTCCTTCGCTCCTGCCAGGATGATCGGGTTCAGCAGGATGATGTAGGCCATCGCCATGAACGTCGTGATACCACCGCGCACCTCGCGCCCGACGGTGGTCTCCCGTGCGGACAGCTCGAAGAACCTGTCGAGCACAGCCATCCCCCTTCGCTCTGGGGGATGCAGCGGTTCCTACCCGCTTTTACTCCTTTTCGTGCTTGCCGCCGCCGACCAGGGCGACGAACTCCTCCAGCCTGATCAGGCCGTCTCCGTCCTGGTCGGCGATCTTGATCATCGCGTCGATCTCGGAGTCGTTGAGGCCCTTGGTGCCCAGGGCGCGGTTGACCTTGCGGATCTCATCGGGGGTGATGAGGCCATCCCCATCGGTGTCGAAACGGGCGAACTCTTCCCTGGCCTCGTCGGCAACGTTGCTCATGGCCGCCAATCTACCGAAGCCCCCACCCAAGGACCTTCACCACTCCAGGACCTTGAGGACCTCGGGACCTTCCACGGGGGAGTCACTCTGCGAGAGCGATGTCCTCGGGGCGGATGGGGACGCGCGGCAGCGCCAGCCCCGTGGCGTCCCGCACGGCAGCCGCGATCGCCGGAGTGGACGACAACGTCGGCGGCTCTCCCGCCCCCCGCAACCCATACGGCGCATGCGGATCCGGATTCTCCAGAATCCGCAGCTCCATAGGCGGCATGTCAAGAATCGTAGGAATCAGGTAGTCAGTGAACGACGGATTCAAAACCCGCCCGTCCCGCACCTGGATCTCCTCCATCAACGCCAGCCCCAACCCCTGAGCCGACCCCCCATGGATCTGCCCCTCCAAAGCCTGAGGGTTGAGGATCCGCCCCACATCCTGCACGGCAGCCAGCTCCACCACCTTCACCAGCCCCAGCTCCACATCCACATCCACCACCGCCCGATGCACACACAATGCGAGCTGCGTGTGCGACGCCCCCTGCCCCGTAGCAGGGTCGAGCGGATACGTGGGCCGGTGCCGATACTCCCGCGTCTCCTCCACAGCCCCGAACTTCTCCAGCGCCTCCCGAGCAGACAACCCCTGAAAACGCTCCCGTACGGCCTCGCAAGCCGCCTTGACCGCCCCACCCGTCACATAAGACTGCCGCGACGCCGACGACGACCCGGCAGACCCCACCTGCGTGTCGGCCGTGGCCACCGTGACGTGGTCAACCCCCAGCTCGGTGCGCGCGATCTGAGCCTGGATCGTCACCAGCCCCTGCCCCACCTCGGCCGCCGCCGTGTGCACCGTCACATGTGGCTCACCGCCGACCAGCTCCGCCCTGACCCGGGCAGTGGAGTAGTCGTCGAACCCTTCGGAGAAGCAGATGTTCTTGATCCCGACGCCGTACCCGACGCCCCGCCGTACCGACTCGCCATGGGTGGTCTGCGAGACGCCGCCGGGCAGCGACCGCAGGTCGCCGTCGTTCCGCGCGGGCAGCGGCATGGCCGCGAGCTGACGCAACATGTCGGCCAGCGGCGCCGGGGTGTCGATCTCCTGCCCGGTCGGCAGGAACGAGCCCTGGCTGACCGCGTTGCGCACCCGGATCTCCACCGGATCGAGCCCGCACGCCTCGGCCAGCTTGTCCATCTGCGACTCGTACGCATAACAAGCCTGCACCGCCCCGAACCCCCGCATGGCTCCGCAAGGCGGATTGTTCGTGTAGACCCCGGTGGCCACGACATCCACATTCGGCACCTCATACGGCCCGACCCCCAGCGAAGCCGCATTACCGACGACCGCAGGAGAGGAGGAGCAGTAGGCTCCGCCGTCCAGCAGGATCTCCGCCTTGACGTAGACGAGCCTGCCGTCACGGGAGGCCCCGTGCTCGTACCGCATCCAGGCGGGATGCCGGTGCACGTGCCCGAAGAACGACTCCTCCCGCCCGTAGGAGATCTTGACGGGACGGCCGAGCCGGAGCGCCAGCATGCAGGCGTGCACCTGCATGGAAAGATCCTCCCGAGCCCCGAACGCCCCACCGACCCCCGACAGCGTCAACCGCACCTTCTCCGGCGGCAACCCGAGGCAGGGCGCAAGCTGATCGCGGTCGACGTGCAGCCACTGAGTGGCGATGTAGAGATCAACCCCCCCATCCTCAGCAGGTACGGCCAGCCCGGACTCAGGCCCCAGGAACGCCTGATCCTGCATCCCCACCTCGTACTCGCCCCGCACCACCACCTCGGCATGGAACGTGTCCCCCTGAAGCACCGGCTGCCGACGCACGAACTCCCGAGAAAGGCGAGGATCAGTAACAGCCTCCCGGATCTCGTACTCCACCACGATCGCAGCAGCAGCCCGGCGAGCCGTCTCCGGATGCTCAGCCGCCACCAGCGCGACCGGCTCCCCTTGGTACCGCACCTGATCGATGGCGAGCACCGGCTGATCCTTGTGCTCGAGCCCGTAGAACTTCTCGCCGGGAACGTCTTCATGCGTGAGTACGGCCAGCACCCCAGGCATGGCCAGCGCCGCCGAGACATCAACGGACCGAATCCAGGCCGACGCATGGGGACTCCGCAGAGTCACCCCCCACACCATCCCCTCCAGCCACAGATCCGACGCGTAGGCGAACTCCCCGGTCACCTTCAGCGCCGCATCGGGCCGCCTGGCACTCTCCCCGACACCCTGCCGCACCACACTGGTGGTCTCACTCATCTACCGAGTACAACACCTCACCGGGCGCTTCTTCCAGCTCCAAGGGTCTCTGAAACCGCTCGAAGGGCTTCCTCCACGGCCGCAGCCTCTTCTCGCGCCTCCCGCTGCCAATGGGGGCTCTGCATCTTGTACGCGTGCTGGACCGCCTCGTCCGCCCGGTCCATGGCGCGTTCCAGCTCTCCGGAAAGGCGTGCGGCACGGGTTAGGTGGACCAGGCAGCGGGCCACGGTGAGCGAGTTGTATTGAGTCCTGCCCTGTTCCAGGGCCAGGTTGAGGTGGTGCAGGGCGAGCGGGAGGTCGCCGAGGTCGAGGTAGACGCCTCCGATCACCGCGCGCATGCTGGCCTCCTGAAAGACGTCACCCGCCTGCTCAGCCATCTCCAGCCCCTCCAACAGGCAGTCCCGCGCCTGCTCGTGGTCGCCGATGGAGGAGTAGGTAGTGCCGGCCGTGTAGAGGGCATACCGTTCCCCGACGGCGCTGCCGATGCGCTTCGCCAGGATCTGCTGCGCCCTGGCGCAGCGCAGCGCGTCTTCGTGCCGCTCCATCGTCTGGTGCAGCGAGGCCATGTTTCCGTAGGCGCGTTGCTCGCAGAATCCGTCGCCGAGCCGTACGGCCAGTTCGCGTTCGGCCTCCAGGTGGGCGAGGGTTTCCTCGTACTTCAGGAGGAAACGCATGCCGCCGGCGATGTGGCAGTGCGCCTCCAGGGCCATGCGGTCATCGCCGAGGCGCTCGGCGATCCGCAGCACCGGCTCGTTCAGCTTGATGATGTCGAGGGACCGGCAGGCGTTCTGGTAGGGCCAGTGGAGGGAGAAGGCGATGGCGACGCCGATCAGGGCGATCCTGTCGTCGGGATCGGTCAACGCCTGGGCCGCGGCGGCATACAGGTTCGGCTCCTCGGCGGCCAGCCAGTCGCCCGCCTGTTCCTTCGTCTCCATGGGATGCGGAGCGGCGGTCACGGGAGGCGCCTGCGGCTGCACCCGGTGCGGGTCCCACAACGTCGACGCGCGGAAAGACGAGGCCGCGTAGTAGCCCAGCGCCCTGATGAGGGATCCGCTCCTGTCCGGCGGATCCAGTTCGCTCGCGTACAAGCGGACCAGGTCGTGGAAGTAGTAACGCCCCGGCTGGCCGCGCTCCACGAGATGGGCCCTGGCCAAGCGCTCCAGCGCCTGCTCGGCCTCTGACGGCGAGACGTCCATCAGAGCGGCGACCACCATGGAGGTCACGTCGTTCACGCCGAGCAGTCCAAGCGTGGTGAGAGTCCGCGCCGCGAGCCTGTCCAACGGCATCCGGCTGGTGTGCAGAGCGGTCCAGCTGTCGTTGAAGCTGGTCCGCACGGCCAGGTCACCGGCTTCCAGCTCGTGGAGCCTGCGGCGTTCGTCCTCCAGGCGGTCGACCAGGTCGCCGACGGTCCAGTCCGGGTTGTCGATCAGGCGGGCGCTCGCGATGCGAAGGGCGAGAGGCAGCCCGTCGCAGCGCCGGACCAACCGCTCGGCCGCTTCCCTGTGGGCCGTGACGCGAGCGGCTCCCACGAGCGTGGTCACCATGGTGACCCCCTCGACGTCGTCCATCCTGCCCAGGTGGATCTGGACGCAGTCGTCGAGGGACGTGACGGACTCCCTGCTGGTGGCAAGGACGCTGTTGCCGGCGGAGGCGCCGAGGAACGGGCGGATCTGCGCGGCGCCGCTGACATCGTCCAGGCAGATCAGCATGCGCCTGCCGTTGAGCGTGCTGCGCCACAGCGCGGAGAGCTCGTCCAGATCGCCGGACCCCGCTCCGCCGGGCACCCCCAGCGCGCGCAGGAACCTGGCCATGGCGTCGATCGGCTGGACCGGGTCGGTCGCGCCCTTGAGGTTGGCGTAGAGCTGTCCGTCGGGAAAGTACTCCGCCACCGTGTGCCCCAACTGGGCCGCCAGCGCCGACTTGCCGACGCCCGGCGGGCCGGAGATCGCCACGAGGGGGACGGGCGGGTCGTCGTCCGGGGCCGAGAGCAGCGGCTTGATCTGAGACGTCTCCGCTGCCCTGCCAACGAAGCTCAGGAGGGCACGGGGCAACTGGCGTGGTACGGGAAGGGCGATGTCCGCCGGTGCCTCGCTGCCGCGCAGGATGTCCTCGTGGCAGCGGCGCAGCCTTTCGCTGGGATCTATCCCCAGCTCCTCGGCGAGAATCCGCCTCCCCTCGCGATAGCTCTCCAGCGCCTCCGCCTGGCGTCCGCTTCGGGCCAGGGCCACCATGAGCAGCTCGCGCAGGGGTTCACGTAAGGGATGCAGCCGCACGAGATCCTGCAGGAGGGGAAGCGCTTCCTCGTGGCGGTCCGCCTGGATGAGGTGATGGGCGTGGTCTTCCTGCGCGTCCACCCGCAGATCCTCGAGCCTGCTCCGCTCCGCTTCGGCGAACGGCCCAGGGAGCCCGCTGAGGGCGGAGCCGTGCCACAGGCCGAACGCCCGCTCGTAGACCTCGATCGCCCGCTCACCGCGTAAACCCCTGGCCTCGTCCCGTAGGCCGGCGAAGACCAGCGAGTCCACCTGGGCTGGGCCGATCTTCAGAAGGTAACCGCCGGGTACGGCGAGCAGCAGTTTTGACCGCATGCGCCGGCCTCGTTCCGGCTCCAGCGCCTGCCGCAGGCCCGCCACGTAGGTGTAGACGCTCTGCTCCGCGCTGGCGGGAGGACGCTCGCCCCAAAGGCCCTCGACCAGCGCGCTCATGGTCACCGGGTGGCCGGCAGACGACGCGAGAATCGCCAGCACCGCCTGCTGCCTGGGAGCGCCGAGAGGAAGATCTTGCTCCTCGCGCAAGCAGCGAGTGGGTCCCAGTAGTCGGATGAACAGCGTGTCTTCTCGGCCCACCCGGCAAGACTAACCAGAGATTTCCGGACGCGAAGGGCGCTGTTCCGCCTTCTGTAGAGAGAATGTAGAGGCGGCGCGTAGCGTGTATAGCGTGGGGAGAAGTGTGACTACAAGCCTTGCTTGCCCTGACGTGCTGATCTGTTCAACATCGGTCCCCTTGCGACGGCTACGGCCGATCTAGCAGCAGGCAGGGACATCTACGGTCATTAGGTAGGCCGGAGGGGCAGACGTGTCGGCACTGGCAGTCGTAGCATTGAGCGCGACGGTCGACGTGACCGCGAAGAACATAACAAGTGCGGACAGGGCAAAACGCTTGCGCATGGGGGGCTCCCTCGCCGTGGGTGTGCTCGAAAATATCTTCTCAGGGAATGGCGGCTATGACCACATCGGACCTGGTCGGACTGCGTATTAAGACGGTTCGGCGACAGCGCGGCCTGTCTCAGGCCCAGCTGGCGCATCCAGAGTTGTCAGACAGCTACATTTCCTTGATCGAGAGCGGTAAGCGTACCCCGACTCCCGCTGTCCTGGAGTTGCTGGCTCAGAAGCTCGACTGCTCGCTCTCCTATCTGGTCAACGGTGTTACCGCCGAGCAGATGGAGGACCTGGAGCTGTCGCTGGGGTACGCACGGCTGGCCTTGGAGAACGGTGAGGTCTCCGAGGCCCGCACACGCTTCTCCGAGCTGCTGGCGAACAACAACCTGACAGGGCTGACGGCTCTACGTCAAGACGCCCAATTCGGACTCGCGCTGGCCACGGAGGCGGATGGCGATCTTTCGCAGGCGATCGTCCTGCTCGATCGCCTGCTGGGGGACGACCTTGCGCCCGAGCGGCGCATTGAGGTGACCGTCGCCCTCTGCCGCACCTATCGGACCAGCGAGAGGCTGACCGAGGCCGTCGAGGTGGGCGAGCAGATCCTGGGTGGCGCAGTCAGGCCCGTCTGGTCCGACCTGATGGTGGAACTCGGCGCGACACTGCTGGCGGCATATCTGGACCGGGGCGACCTGCTGCGCTCCCGCCAGTTCGCCGCCGAACTGTTGAACGCGGCCGACACGCTGGGAACCCCTCGGTCGGTTGTCGCGGCCAACTGGAACGCCGCTCTCACTGCCCTCTACACCGACCACGGTGAGGAGGCTCTGGTATTCGCCGAGCGAGCGATGGCTGTTCAGACGGAGCACGGAGAGCCACGCAACACCGCGCGCATGCGCCTGGCCCTCGCCGCGCTCATGCTCAGAACCCGCTCGCAGGACGTTTCCACCGCGCGGGACCTGATGCGCAGAGCGCTCGGCGACATGGAGCAGACCTCGGCAGGTGTGGTCGACGTGGCCCGCTGCAAGATCGAGATTGCCAGGGCCGAGATCATGGCCGGCAACCTCGACCAGACCATCGTCGACGCCGCCGAAGGCCTCAGCTTGCTCCCCGCGACGGCGCCCAGTGTCGGGCTCGAGGGCGATCTGCTGCTCAGCCGGGCCTTCGGGGCTACGGGTCGGTTCAGCGAGGCGCGCGAGCACATCGACCGCGCGCGTGACTGGCTGGAGCCGATCCCCGACGCCAGGCGTACCGCAGGTGCGTGGTACGCCACCGCGGAGACCCTGGAACTGCTGGGCGAGGGAGAAGAGGCGGTCGGGGCGTATCAGCGCGCTCTCGCGTGCGCCGGTCTGTAGCGGGGTGAGGACCGGGCGGTGGCGTCGGTAGCCTGGGGGGTGCCATGAAGAGATCCCCGATAGCGGCCCTCACCGCCCTACTCGCCGCCATGCTCGTCCTAGGCGCCGCCCTGGCGGCCCCCGCCCTGGCGCATGACGCGCTCAAGAGCAGCAACCCCGCCAAGGACGCCACCGTCAAGAAGCTCGACACCGTCAAGCTCGAGTTCTCCGCCTCCGTCCGCATGCCGTTCGTCATCGTGCGCGGCCCGGACGGGGCGAAGTACCAGCAGGGCAAGCCCGAGGTGGACGGTCACACCGTCAACCAGGCCGTCACCGACGACCTGCCGGACGGGAAATACACGATCGCCTACCGGGTCGTGTCCTCGGACGGGCATCCGATCGAGGGTGAGATCCCGTTCTCGGTCAAGGGCGCGCCCAAGCCGACGCCCAGCGCGAGTGAGAGCGCCACCACAGGGCCGACGCCCGTGGGGCCCGCCCCCACGCAGGAGAGTCCGGTAGCCGCCGAGGCCAAGACGGAGTTTCCCGTCTGGTTGCTGATCGTGGTCGGCGCGCTGGTCGGCATCGGTGTCGGCTTCCTGCTCAGCATGCGGAAAAAGCGCCCGTGAACCGTGCAGCCCGCCTGGGGATAGCGGCCGCGGCTGCCGCGGTCGTGGCGCTGGTCGTCGCCATGCTGGCCGGGGGCGCCGCGTTCCCGCGCATCATCGCCGACCTCCCGACCGCCGGCGTGCTCACCCGGTGGGCGCTGCCGGTGTCGAAGCTGCTCATGGACGCCTCCGGCGTACTGACCGTGGGCCTGCTGCTCACGGCCACCGCCTTCCTGCCGAGCGAGAAGGGCATGCTGGGCCAGTCCGCCACCGGCTACGTCAAGGCAGCCTCGTGGAGCGCGCTCGTCTGGGCGGGCGCGGCGGCCGGGACCATGGTGTTCGGCCTGTCGGACGAGCTGGCCATGCCGGTCTTCCAGGTGCTGGGCAACGAGCTGACCAGCTACGCCAGCCAGACCGGGCGCGGCATAGCGCTGACCCTCGTGGTGCTGTTCGCGGTGGCCATCGCGCTGTTCTCGCGCGGCGCGATCACCGCGGGCGCGGCAGGCGGGCTGCTGGTGTTGTCGCTGGCGACCATGCTGCCGCCGTCGCTGTCGGGCCACTCTGCCTCGGCGCCCAACCACGACATGGCCATCTCGGGCGTCTCGCTGCACGTGCTGGGGCTGGCGCTGTGGGTGGGCGGGCTGGCCGTGGTGACCGCGCACGCGCTGCTCAAGCGGCCGCAGGTTCCGCTCATGGCGCAGCGTTTCTCCCGCATGGCGCTGTGGTGCTACATCGTGGTGGGCGTCTCCGGCGTCTTCAGCGTCCTGGCCAGGCTGACCGCCGTCGAGGACCTGTGGACCTCGTCGTACGGCGTGCTGATCGTCGCCAAGACGGTCGCCTTCGTGCTCCTGGGATACGCGGGCTGGTGGCACAGGCAGCGCACGCTGGTCGCGCTCGACCAGGGCAAGGCAGGCGCGTTCGTACGGCTGGCCGTGGGCGAGGTCGTCGTCATGGCGGCGACCGTCGGCCTCGGCGTCGCCCTGTCGCGCACGCCGACCCCGCCCGTCGTCACCCCGTCCGACCGGGCGTTCGAGCTGCTCGGCTACTCGATGCCGCCGCCGCTCACCGCGGGCAACCTGGTCACGATGTGGCGGTTCGACCTGTTCTTCGCCGTCGTCGCCGTCACCCTCGCCGGTCTGTACGCGGCCGGCCTCGTCCGGCTGGCCAGGCGCGGCGACGCGTGGCCGGTGGGGCGCAGCGTCGCCTGGTTCCTCGGCGTCGCGATCCTGGTCCTGGCCACGCAGAGCGGGGTCGCGCGCTACGCGCAGGTCCTGTTCAGCGTGCACATGGCCGAGCACATGACGCTGTCCATGGTCGTGCCCATCTTCCTGGTGCTCGGCGGCCCGGTCACGCTCGCCCTGCGGGCGCTGAAGCCCGCGGCCAAGCGCGGCGACCGGGGGCCGCGCGAGTGGATCACGGTGATCCTGCACAGCCAGTTCGTCAAGGTCGTCGGGCATCCGGCGATCGCGACGGCGATCTTCGTGGTGTCCACCTACGCCCTCTACTTCACGCCGCTGTTCTCGGCGGCGATGGAGGAGCATCTCGGGCACATCGTGATGACCACCCACTTCCTGCTCAGCGGGTGCCTGTTCTTCTGGGTGATCATCGGCGTCGACCCGGGGCCGTACAAGCTGCCCTACTTCGGGCGGCTGCTCACGCTCTTCGTCACGATGCCGTTCCACGCCTTCTTCGGCATCGCGCTGATGATGATGGGCACCGTGATCGCGTCGGACTGGTACGACCAGCTCGGCCGTACCTGGGGCGACAGCCCGCTCGCCGACCAGCAGAACGGCGGGGCCATCGCGTGGGGCTTCGGCGAGATCCCGACGCTGATCGTCCTGCTCGCCCTCGCCATGCAGTGGTATCGCGACGACGACCGGCAGGCCCGCCGGGCCGACCGCCGGGCGGACGCCGCCGCGGCCTCGGGACGAGGCACAGGAGACACGGAACTCGACTCCTACAACGACTACCTCGCCCGCCTCAACCGTCATGACAAGGGCGAGTAGCCGAACGGGTATGGCCTTCTATCTTCCGCTCACACGTTTCCGAACCTGCCGGTAGCCTTGCTGACGGGGGAGACGGGCATCACCACGTGTTCGATTCGGCCTGCCGTGGGGGCGGTTGCGGATCGGCCAGTGGGTGGCGCTGGTTCGGGGACCGGTGGTTGCTCATGATGCTCAGGAAGGCGAGATCAATTGACGGAAGAGACGCGCATGCGCGGGGGGCGGAGCCTGGCCGAAGCGCTTGAGGGCTATCTCGCCGAGTGGGCCGACCGCACCGACATCACCGTGGAGACGTGGGCGCTCCCGGCTGACGAGGTGCCTGCCCGGGTCGCGCGGGGTGTCTGGGGCGCGCTGGAGGAGGCGCTGGCCAACGTCGAACGGCACAGCGGCGCCACCGTGGTGTCCATCGCGATCACCTCGGGGGCGCGCGGGCTGCGCATGACGGTGAGCGACAACGGCGGCGGGTTCGCCAACGCCCCGGTGGGGCGGGGGATCGCCCGGATGCGGGCGTGGTTCGCCGAGCTGGGGGGAAACCTGGCGGTCAGCAGCGTCGCCGGCGAAGGCACGACGGTGACCGGAGTCGTCCCCAAGAAGCGGTAGTCCCGTTTTGGAACGGGCCAAAGGGCGAGGGCCGTGCGGCCCTCGCCCTTTCCTTTTCAGGAGCAGTAGGTCCTGATCTTCCGGTCGATGGCCTTGAGCTGCTTCTCGTACGGCTGGAGATCGTCGTAGTCCGTCGTGGTGGCGGCCACCCTGAGCGCCTTGCGCGCCACCGTGTGGCCCTTGGCCGTGAGCCCGGCCAGCGCCGAGTTCTCCGAGGCGACGTCCGACAGCGCCTGGAACATCGTCGACAGGCGGTTGTAGCGGCCGGCGATGTCGCCGTCCGTCCCCTCGTAGGCCTGCCTGGCCTTGATCAGGTGGACGTAGGCGAGGCACACGTGCCTGCTGTTGGCTTCCGCCTTGGTGGTGGCGGTGGCAGCGGCGGATCCGGTCAGGACGAGCGCCGCGAGCGCGCCGGTGATCAGGACGTTTCGGATCATCATGCCGACGAGGGTAAACCTCATCCCTTGCAGTCGAATGTAATCTTTTACGGCTTCGCGCCCAAGAACGGGAGAGAGATGGACTAACGAGAGGTTTGACGGATGGCAGGCGATCTGCGGCCGACGATGCGTGATCCCGTGGCGTTCGAGGGTTTCTACCGAAGACACGTGGAGCAGGTCAGCCGCTTCGTGGCGCGCCGCGTCCCCGTGCCCCACCTCGTGGACGACCTGACCACCGAGGTGTTCATGGCCGCCATCGACGCGGCCGGCACCTACCGCGCAGACCGGGGCAGCGAGGTCGCCTGGCTGTACGGCATCGCCAGGAACGTGGTGGCGAGCGAGCACCGCAGGGCGGCCCGCGAGCTCGACAAGAGCGAGCGCGAGGCGGGACGGCGGCACCTGGACGCCGACGACATCGCCCGGCTGGAGGTGCGCATCGACGCGGAACGGGCGGCAGGCGCGATGCTGTCGGCCATCGCCGGGCTCCCCAAGGCCCTGCGCGCGGTGGCCGAGCTCGTCGACATCGACGGGCTCCCGGTGGCCGACGCCGCGGCCGCGCTGCGGATCAGGGTGGGTACGGCACGCGTCCGGCTGCACCGCGCCCACCGGCTCCTGCGAACGGGTCCGTCAGAAGAACTCGCCATGGAAGGAACGTCATGACCGACAACGGCACGCTGGCGGGGTTCGAGGAGCGGCGGCTCGCCGAACTGCAGGCCTACATCGCCGCCAAGCCCCGGAAGAGGCCGCGCGGGCGTCTCTATCTCGCGCTGGCCGCCGTCGTAGGGCTCGGCGCGGTGACGGCGGGCGTCCTGGTGGCGTCGAGCGGACGGGAGGCCGCCTACGGAGTGGGCGAGGGCGACGACGGGACCGTCGTCATCACCGTGCGCGACTCGGCGCGCAGCGTGGGCAACATGGCCGACCTCACCGAGCAGCTTCGGGCGCTGGGCATCCCGGCCATCGTGGACTTCGAGCCCGAGGGGAAGATGTGCAAGGAGCCCAGGGGCGTGTACGTCGAGGACATCCCCAAGGGCCTCTACACGGTGCCGTACAACGACCCGGGGGTGACGGACGGCTTCCAGATGAAGGTCAACCCCAAGCTGTTCCGCAAGGGGGAGACCTGGGTGTGGACGCTGGCCCCGCAGGGCACCACCACCCACCTCTACAAGGACCCGGTCGCGCCCTGCGAGCTCGTCCCTGACACCCGCCCGGAGCCGAAGGTCGTCGAGCAGGCCGACGCCACGAAGAAGGGCGAGCCGCTCGAAGGCGTTCCGGTGGAACGGCAGAAGGCGGCCACGGTCGTCGCCGAGATCGAGAAGCGCGGGCTCAAGGTCCACCTGGAAGTGCTGGAACCGTACCCGGGCAACCCGGGCGGCGGCGGCATCGATCCCGAGAACCAGGGCCCGGTCGGCCCCGGCTGGGTGGCCTGGTCCGCGGTGACGCAGAAGGACGAACCAGGCGTCATCCGGCTGACGGTGACCGAGCAGGCGTGGGAGAACAACCCCCTCTGCGGCGGCCCCTGCCCCTGACAGAATGACCCTCACCCCGAGAGCGCCCAGAATGAACCCCCAGAGAGGAGGCCCTCCCGATCTCTGCTCTTCTCTCCTTCGAGGGGAGAGATTCGTGCGGGAGGCCTTCTCGTCGGGTGTTCTAGGGGAGGGTGAGGATCTCGCTGCCGGTGTCGGTCACCAGGATCGTGTGCTCGAACTGCGCGGTCCGCTTGCGATCCTTGGTGACCGCCGTCCACTTGTCCGGCCAGATGTCGTAGTCGATCGTCCCCAGCGTCAGCATCGGCTCGATGGTGAACGTCATCCCCGGCACCAGCTCGACCTTCAGCGAAGGATCGTCGTAGTGCGGCACCATCAGCCCCGAGTGGAAGGTGGTGCCGATGCCGTGCCCGGTGAAGTCGCGCACCACGCCGTAACCGAACCGCTTGGCGTACGCCTCGATGACCCGGCCGACGATGTTGAGCTGCCGCCCCGGCGCGACCGCCTTGATGGCGCGCATCGTCGCCTCGCGGGTGCGCTCCACCAGCAGGCGCGACTCCTCGTCCACGTCGCCGACCAGGTAGGTGGCGTCGGTGTCGCCGTGCACGCCGCCGATGTACGCGGTGATGTCGATGTTGATGATGTCGCCGTCGCGGACCACGGTGTCGTCGGGGATGCCGTGGCAGATGACCTCGTTGAGCGAGGTGCACAGCGACTTGGGGTAGCCCCGGTAGCCGAGCGTGCTCGGGTAGGCGTTGTGGTCGAGCAGGAACTCGTGGCCGATGCGGTCGAGCTCGTCGGTGGTGACGCCGGGCACGCAGTGCTTGCCGACCTCTTCGAGGGCCTGCGCGGCGATCCTGCCCGCGACCCGCATCTTCTCGATGATCTCCGGCGTCTTGACGTCGTCCTCGCCGGTCTTGGGGCGCTTCTTCCCGACGTACTCCGGCCTTTCGATGTGTGCGGGAACCTTGCGCATGGGCGAAATCCGCCCGGGCTGGAGCAACGTCGTCATGAAGGAGAGTCTACGGGGGCAGAATCCAACGCATGACGAGTGATCAGTGGTGGTTCTGCCTCAAGCACATGCGCGTCGAGCCCGACCAGGGCTGTCCCAACAAGGACCGCATGGGTCCGTACGCGACGGAGCAGGAGGCCGCGGGGGCGCTGCAGCGCGCCTCGGAGCGCAACAAGGCCTGGGACGAGGCGGAGGCCGACGAAGACTGAGTAGCGGGGTACTCATGCCGGTACGCGAACATACGCAGACACTCTGAGAGGTCAGCCCCCTCGGAGAGGTCCACACCATGTCGCGTCTGCGCGAATTGCTCGAATCCCTGTCCGCCGACTACGGCCTGGTGGTCCAGGCCGTCAGCCCGCACGCCATCCTGATCACCGAGCACCGCGAGGAGGAGTCCCTCACCAAGAGGGAGAGCGCGGTGCTCAGGCTGGTCGCCCAGGGTCTCACCAACGGGCAGATCGCCAGAAGACTGGAGATCAGCCCGCGAACCGTGGAAAAGCACGTCGAGAACGCCAGGGGCAAGCTCGGCGCCGCCAACCGGACGGAGGCGGCGCTGCTCTCCTACGGTATGACGGCGTAAGCCCGGACCGGGAACGTTCCCATGCCCACGACCATCGGCGGCGCCGCGTGGAAGCGGAACCCCTCAGCCGGCAGCGCTGCCAGCCCGGTCAGGTGCTCGACGATCGGGATGCCCGCGCCCAGCAGCACGGTGTGCGCGGGCCGCGGCCCGCGCGGGGGAGTGTCGTCGATGTTGAGCGAGTCGATGCCGACCAGCGCCGCCCCCTGCTCCACCAGCCATTCGGCGGCCGCCGGGCTCAGGAACGGGTGGCCGTCGAGGTATGCGGGGGTGCCGAAGAAGCGGTCCCACCCGGTCTCGACGAGTACGGCCCGGCCGCGCACGTCCAGCCCCTCGAACGCGGAGACGCCCACGGAGCGGTCGGACGACCGCACCACCAGTCCCGGCAGGTCGGCGATGGCGGACAGGGGCACCTGCGACAGGTCGGACCCGTCGGCGTAGCGGTGGTGCGGGGTGTCCAGGTAGGTGCCGGTGTTGGCGGCCAGCGTGATCGTCCCGATGTGGAACTCGGTGCCCTGCTCGTAGATCTCGCGCGAGGCCTCCCTGCTCAGGTGCGTCCCCAGCACGGGCCCAGGCACTCCGGGGTAGGTGACCATGCCCTCGGTGATGCGGTGGCTAAGCTCGACGATCACTGGTGACTCCTCTTCTGATGAGCTTGTAGACCGCCACGATGCCGATGGCCGCCCAGATCAGGTTCAGCCCAGCGGACGGCCAGGCCGCGTTGTAGGCGCTGTTGACCATGAGGCTGAGCGACCCGGTGAGATTGATCAGCTGGTACCGCACGCCGTCCCCCGGCATCCGCGACGTGGACACCATCGCGTAGCCGTACAGCAGGAGGGCGGCGCCCAGCCAGCCAATCACATCCAGCAGCAGGTCCATGCCGCACATTGTCCTGACCAGGCAGGATATAGCGCAATTAACGATATCTAACTGCGCGCGTAAGCTGACCTGCATGGACATCGACCCCCGGCGGCTGCGGGTGCTGCATGAGGTGGCCCGCCGCGGTGGGGTCATGCGCGCGGCCGAGGCCCTCCACCTCACCGCCTCCGCAGTCTCCCAGCAGCTCGCCCAGCTCGAGCGCGAGGTCGGCCTGGCGCTCATCGACCGCTCGCAGCGCCGCGTCTCGCTCACCCCGGCAGGCCGGGTGCTCGCCGGGTACGCCGAGCGGGTCGAGGACGAGCTGGCCGAGGCCAGGCGCGAGCTCACCCGCTTCACCGAACGGCTGGCGGGACCGGTGACCATCGCCGCGTTCCCCACCGTGATCACGCACATGCTCGTCCCGGCCATGCGCGACCTGGCCGAGCGGCACCCGAAGATCACCCCGGTCATCCACGAGCTGTACGGCCAGCCGGCGCTGCAGGAACTGCGCCTGGGCGGCGTCGACATCGTCATCACCGAGCAGGACATGAGCCTGCCGCCGCTCCCGCAGCCGTCGCTGATGGAGCGCACCCTCTACGTCGACGAGTTCCGCGTGGTGGTCCCGGCGAGCTGGCCTGACCCGCCGTGCGCCGTCGCCGACCTGGCCGACGTGCCCTGGGTGGCCGGGTGGCCCGAGCACGCCGTAGGGCAGGCGCTGGAACGGCTGGCCGCGCTGCACGGCTTCGAGCCGCGCAGGCAGCACGTCATCATGGAGTTCGGCCCGATGCTCGCGCTCGTCGCCGCAGGCCACGGGGTGGCCATCGTGCCGACCCTCGCGCTGCTCGACGTGCAGAAGGGCGACGTGCGGGTGAGCGAGGTCAGGGACGTCGGCGCGCGCAGGATCGCCGCGCTCACCCGGATCAGCAGGACCCGCTCCGGCGAGCCCGACCCCGTGCAGGCCGTCGTCATCGGCGCGATCGCCGAGGCGACCCAGGCGCTCGGCGAGTCCCTGGTCGGCCACCTGGGCTCCCCGGGCAGTTCTGGCGAGCCAGCCGGTCAGCTGGGTTCTCCCGAGTCGGTCGGCTGAGCTAGTCGGCGACCTGGGGGCCGCTGACCCGCTCCAGGAGCCTGGCCAGCCGGTCGCGTAGCCCCAGCCGTTGCGGCAGCTCGCCCGCCGCCGCGCTGACGAGGTGCTGGGCGCCGTCGAACGTGATCAACCCGTCGGGGGGTACGGCTATCGCGTCGTGGGCGAGCCCGGCCAGCTCCCGGTCGGCGCCCTCGATCGCCAGGATCGTCGCGCCCGTGCGCCTGGCGTCGTCCACCCGCTCCAGGAGCGGCACCGGCGCCTTCTGCTCGGCCACGACGAACAACGTCTCGCCCCGCCGTACCTCCTCCAGCCGGTCGAGGCCGACCCGCAGGTGGGCCGGGGCGTCGTCCGGCGGGGTCCATCGGACCAGGGTGGGGGTGAGCTGCGGCAGGTCGGCGAACCTGGCCTCGTCGCTCAGGTGCGCCGTCAGGTGCCACGGCTCGTCGTCGGGCGTGCCGACCAGCAGCAGCCC
Source organism: Nonomuraea sp. NPDC050556 (assembly GCF_044457355.1). Classification (NCBI taxonomy): domain Bacteria; kingdom Bacillati; phylum Actinomycetota; class Actinomycetes; order Streptosporangiales; family Streptosporangiaceae; genus Nonomuraea; species Nonomuraea sp. NPDC050556. The sequence goes on from NZ_JBITGU010000008.1 coordinate 265,979, forward strand.
GCCGGGGGAGCGGGTGGCCCGCAGGGCCAGGCCGAGCTCGCGGGTGCGCTCCACCCAGCCGGTCTCGGCGAGCAGCTCGCGCAGGAAATCCACCGACCCTGAGTCCATCAGTCCATCGTGCCCCACGGGCCCCGGTTTCGCCTGGCGTTCCGGCGTGCGGACCTGGCTCTCCTGCGGCGGGCGCGGGCTGGCATGATCGAGCCATGACTGAACTCTCCATCGGCATTCTCGGCGGCACCGGCGACCAGGGGAAGGGTCTCGCGCACCGGTTCGCGCAGGCCGGGCACCCCGTGCTGATCGGCTCGCGCAACGCCCAGCGCGCCCAGGAGGCGGCGGACTCGATCGGCCTCGGCGCGCGCGGCGCGGAGAACGCGGTCGTGGCGGCTGAGGCGGACATCGTGATCGTGGCGGTGCCGTGGGACGGCCACAAGGAGCTGCTGATCTCCCTTCGCGAGCCTTTGGCCGGAAAAATCGTGATTGATTGCGTCAATCCGCTGGGCTTCGACAAGCAGGGCGCCTACGCGCTGCCGGTCGAGGAGGGCAGCGCCGCGCAGCAGGCGGCAGCCGTACTCCCCGACAGCCGGGTCGTCGCCGCCTTCCACCACGTCTCCGCCGTGCTGCTGCTCGACCCCGCCGTGGAGAAGGTCGACCTCGACGTCCTGGTGCTCGGCGACGACCGCGAGGCCACCGACACCGTCCAGGCGCTGGCCGCGGTGATCCCGGGCGTCCGAGGCGTGTACGGCGGGCGGTTGCGTAACGCGCACCAGGTGGAGGCGTTCACCGCCAACCTCATCTCGATCAACCGCCGATACAAGGCACACGCGGGGCTACGCGTCACTGACGTGTGAGCCGCCGTTCACCCTCACGTCAACATCCGGACGTCGCGCGTCGCTACCTTTCGTCTGCTCATGCAGCATTTGACCGATAGGAAGCCTCGTGTCGCGTTCACTCATCGCCGGGCTGGCAGCCGCCACCCTGACCGTCCTCGCGGCGTCCCCCGCGCTCGCCGCGCCTCCGTCACGTGAGCCCAGGGTCACCTCGGACGTGACCCTGTCCGCGCCCGCGCTGGCCGAGTTCGAGCAGGGCCTGGTGCAGGACGACCGCGGCGTCAAGCTCGGCGGGGTGGGCAGCGGCCTCTACCCGGCCGGGCGGCGCGGCGAGTACTGGATGGTGACCGACCGCGGCCCGAACGGCGAGCCGAAGGTCAACGGGGAGAAGCGGCGCACCTTCCCGGTGCCCGAGTTCGCCCCCGCGATCGTCCGCGTCGCCGTACGGCACGGGGTGGCCACCGTCGCGCAGACGATCACCATCAAGAACGCCGACGGGACCCCGATCAGCGGGCGGCCCAACCAGGTGGGGCACGACGAGGTGCCCTACAGCTGGGACGGGCAGACGCAGCTCGCCTACGACCCGGGCGGGCTCGACACCGAGGACATCGTCACCGACGGGCGCGGCGGGTTCTGGCTCGTGGACGAGTACGGGCCGTCGCTCGTGCACGTCGGGTCAGACGGGCGGATCCTGACCAGGTACGTGCCCAAGGGCCTGGGGCTGACCGGTGCCGGTTACCCGGTCGCCGAGACCTTGCCTGCCGTGTTGTCGACGCGGCAGCAGAACCGCGGCTTCGAGGCGCTCGGCGTCTCGCCGCTGGAGCGGGCTCTGTACCTGGCCGTGCAGAGCCCGCTGGCGAACCCGGACAAGAAGACCGGCAAGGCTTCTTCGACGGCTCGCATCCTCCGGGTCGACCTGCGGACGGGGCGGGCGACCGGGGAGTGGGCGTACACGATGGAGAGCGTGGGGACCTTCGACCCGGCTGCTGAGCAGGGGGACATGAAGATCTCGGCGCTGAACGTGCTCAGCCCTGGGCGGTTGTTGCTGCAGGAGCGCACGGATGCGCTGGCCAGGTTGTACAAGGTGGACCTGCGGCGGGCCACGAACCTGTTGGGCGGGCCGTACGACGATGTGGCGACGAGTCCGTCGCTGGAGGCTGCGCTGCCTTCGTCGGTGACGGTGGCAACGAAGGCGCTGGCGGTGGATCTGGCGGCGATTCCCGGGCTTCCCGGGAAGATCGAGGGCGTCACGGTGCTGGACCCGATGACGCTGGCGATCGCCAACGACAACGACTTCGGGCTGGGTACTTTCGGGGCTGACGGCCGGTTGGTGGACTCCGGCATCGCCAGCCACATCCTCACCATCCGCCTCCCCAAGCCCCTCCTGTAACCCACTCCACACCCCAAGGACGCCTCTCCACCCGCGAGGGGCGTCCTTGGGTGCGAGGCCCTCCGGTCTTTGGGCGACGCTTCCACCCGCGGGTCCGCTCCGCTCGTGAGGCCCGCCACCCGCGAGAGGCGGTCCCGCCCGCGGGTCCGCCCTGCCCGTGAGCCCTCAACCCCGCGCGAGGCGGTCCACCCGCGATGCCCTCCGCCTGTGGGGCCCGGCCACCCGTGAGGGGTTCGCCCCTAACGCGCCTTCACCCCTCTCGTCAGGGGGTGGCGAGGGGTTTGCGTAGGCGGACGCCGAGGACCAGCGGGGTGGGGCCGTTGCCCTCGGCGAGGCGCTCGAAGACCAGCCCTGCGTCGGTGAACATCCGCATCAAGTCCGACAGCGGCCAGTGCATGGCGCCCACCTTGTCGCGCACCCCCTCGGTCGTCCACGAGGCCTTGGTCCACAGACGGTCCAGGTACCCGGGACGGATGACCGCCGCCTCGGGGTCGGCCCGGTCGGCGAACCAGCCGCAGAAGCACGGATGCACCCCCACGTGCGCGAACACCCCACCGGGCCGCAACACCCTGGCCACCTCCTTCACCACGGCCGCATAGCCGGGCATGTCGGTGTGCACCATCACGCACGCCACCGCCGGGAGCTGCCCGTCGGGGACGGGTAACCGTTCGGCGTCCGCCCGGACGACGGGCAGGCGGCCGCGCGCGTGCCGCAGCATGCCGGTGGACAGGTCCACCCCGACCGGCGTCCAGCCGAGCCCGCGCACCTCGCCCGCGTAGGCGCCGGTGCCGCATCCCACCTCCAGGCAGTGGCCGGTGCCTTCGCCGAGCAGGTCGCGCAGTATCCGCCTGATCCCGTGAGGGTCTTGGTCGGGCGGTTGCTTCCCGAGGAACACTTCCTCGTACCAGTCCGCGATCTCGTCGTACGCCGGGGTTGATGCCATGGCGGTCCTCCGTCCGTCGAGATCATTAACCGCCGCACCACCCCACCCGGGCCAGCCATTCAGCCCTCAGCATGTCCGCTCCCGGCGCAACCCGGGGAGAAGAGACTCAAAGAGGCGAGGCCCCGCAAAGGGCAAGGTCCCATGAAGAGCGGAGGTCCGTGAGGGGTGAGGGTCCTTTGAGGGCCGGGGGCTCCGCAGGGGCCCGTGAGGGGGAGGTCCGTGAGGGTGGGGTTCCTGAAGGGCGGGGTCAGCCGAGGGGCTTCGGGGGTGGGGTTAGAGCCAGCCCGCGTCTTCGGCGATGCGGATGGCGTCGATCTTGTTGCGGGCGCCGGTCTTGGTGATCGCGGCGGTCAGGTAGTTGCGTACGGTGCCCGCCGACAGATGGAGCCGCCCCGCGATCTCCTCCGCCGACGACCCGCGGGCAGCCTCGCGCAACACCGTCGACTCCCGCGCCGTCAGAGGGGTCTCGCCGTACTCCATGGCGGACGCGACCAGCTCGGCGTCCAGCACACGAAGACCAGCGGCAGTCCGCCGGATCGCGTCCGCCAGCCGGTCACCAGGCGCGTCCTTCACCAGAAACGCCGTGATGCCCGCCGCCAGCGCCCGCCGTACCTGACCAGGTTGCCCCATAGCAGTGAGCACCAGGATCCGGCACGACGGCAACCGCCCCAGAAGCGACGAAGCCGCCGTGATGCCGTCCACCACCGGAAGGTCGATGTCCACGATCGCCACATCCGGCCGCACCCGCAACGCGGCGGGCACGATCTCGTCGCCCCTGGTGACCTCCGCCACCACCTCGATGTCCGACTCCAGCCGCAGCAACGCCGTGAGCGCCGCGCGGATCATGTGCATGTCCTCCGCCAGCAGCACCCGGATCACGCCGGCACCTCCACGGCCAGCCGGAACCCGCCGGACTCCGTCGCGGCAGCCTGTACGGCCCCGCCCGCCTGGGCGGCCCGTTCGTCGAGACCGGACAGCCCCCCGCCCCTGGCCCCGGTGGCGTGCGCGCCGTCGTTGACGAGTTCCAGCCGCGCCGCCCCGTCCCGCACCGAGGTGCTGATCGTGCACAGGGTGGCGGCGCTGTGCCGCAACACGTTGGTGACGCCCTCGCGCACCGCCCACGCCAGCGCCTCCTCCGACCCCTTCGGCAGCGCGGCGGCGGCCAGGTTGACCTGGCACGTCACGCCGGACGACTCCAGCAGCGCCACCGCCCGGTTGATCTCCCCGGCCAGCGTCATCTCCCGGTACCCGCGGGCCACCTGCCGCACGTCCTGCGCCGCCTCCCGCGCCACCTGCACCAGCTCGCCCACCTCTGTCCTGGCGGCGGCCGGGTCGCGGTCGAGCAGCCGCGAGGCCAGGTCGCCCTTCAGCGCGATCGCGGTGAGGCTCCGCCCGAGCCCGTCGTGCAGGTCCCGCGAGATGCGCAGCCGTTCCTTGAGCACCGCTGCCTCGGCGAGGTCCGCCCTGGCCGCCTCCAACTCGGTGGTCACCTGCACGAGCCTGACCAGGCCGTAGATCATGCCGCCGGTGATGAGCACGGTCAGCATGTAGTAGCCGGTGGACCCGATGTCGTGGGAGTAGCCGTAGACCTGCCACCCCTGCCAGCCCGCCATCGCCACCACGACGGGAACGCTCCACCGCAGGTCGACGAGCAGCAGCAACGGCCCGGCCAGCAGCGGTGCCGTCCCCGCCGACCAGCCGTTGTGCAGCAGCAGCTCGGGCAGGTAGGTCGCGAGGACCTGTACGGCGAGCACGAGCGGGAAGAACCTGGGCCTCGTGTTGCGCAGCGCGGCCCGGACGTTCAGGAAGTGCGGTGTGTAGAAGGCGGCGAACGTGACCAGCGTCAGGACGGACGTCCGCGTGGACCCCTCGATGAGGGACACGACCACGGCCGCGATCGTGTAGCCGACCGAGACGAGGGCGACCACCGCGATCGCGATTATTCGGGCTTGCTTGCTCATATGCCGACCATTATGACTTTCGGGACTCCCAGCGGAACCAGAGCTTGATCGCGGCCAGCCCGATGACGGCCCAGATCGCGAGGTTGAGCGCGGGCATCAGGTAGCCGGACCAGGCGCCGCCCTCATGCGCGATGGTCAGCGCCCTGACCAGCGCCGTGCTGGGCAGCAACCCGAACGCCGACTGCACCCACTCGGGCAGCAGCTTGAGCATGGGGCCGAACCCGCCGCCCCCGACCCCGGCGAGCAGGAAGAACGGCATGGCCATGACGGAGGCGATCTCAGCCCGCGAGATCGCCGCGGTGAAGGCCGCGCCGAGCAGCGCGAGCACCCCGGCTCCGGCCACCACGAACACCAGGAAGACCACGGGCTGAGCGGGCGGGGGTACGGTCCCCGTCGCGTAGAGCACGACCGAGATCGCCACGGCGACCAGCGTGGACTGCAGGGTGATGTTGACGAGCTCGCCGCCGAGGATGTCGCGGTCGCGCAGGCCGGTGGCGCGCATGCGCTTGAGAATGAGCTGGTCTCTGCGCGCGGACAGCGACACGGCCGCCTGGTTCAGCGCGGTGAGCGTGACCAGCATGCCGAGCAGGCCCAGGTGCGTCGCGAGGACAGGCACATCCTCGCCCAACTTGCTGAACAGCACCGGCAGCCCGATACCGAGCCCGAGGGACAGCGCCACCGAGGTAGAGACGGCGACCCGGTCGCGCCAGTAGATCCTGCCGCCGAAGCGGGCGACGGCCACGAGTTCACGCATGTGACAGCTCCAAGAAGAGGTCTTCCAACGACGCCGTGCGCACTTCGAGGCCGCGCAGCCGTACTCCCCGCTCGCCCGCCCAGCTCAGCAGCGTCTGGGCGGCCAGGTCGGGATCCTCGGCCCGGCAGACGGCGACGCCGCCGCTGACGGTCACCGGAAGGGGGAGATCCGCGGGATTCATTCCTTCGGGAAGTTCGAAGGAGACCCGCCCGGACTGGGCCGCGAGGGTCTCGGCCATGCCTCCGCTGGCCACAATCATTCCGTCGTCCATGATGGCCATGCGGGTGGCCAGGCGCTGCGCCTCCTCCAGGTAGTGGGTGGTCAGCAGGATCGCGGTGCCCTCCGCCGCCAGGCCGCGGACGACCTCCCAGGTGTTCCTGCGCGCCTCGGGGTCCATGCCGGTGGTCGGCTCGTCGAGGAAGAGCACGTCGGGACGGTTGAGTACGGCCAGCGCCAGGTCGAGCCGGCGCTTCTCGCCGCCGGACAGCTGGCGCACCTTCGTGCCCGCCTTGGCGTTCAGCCCGGCCAGCTCCAGAGCCTCTCCCGCAGGCCGGGGCGCGGCGCTGAACGTGCGCCAGCTCTCCACGGTCTGGGTGACGGTCAGGTCGGGGAAGAACCCGGCCTCCTGGAGCATGATGCCGGTGCTCCTGCGTACCCGCCTGCGGTCCTTGACCGGGTCGAGGCCGAGCACCCGCACCTCTCCCGCGTCCGGGCGCTGGAACCCGGCGAGCACCTCGATCGTGGTGGTCTTGCCGGCGCCGTTCCTGCCGAGGAGGGCGAAGACCTCACCTGACTTTGCTTCGAAGGTGATGCCTTTCACGGCTTCGAAGCTGCCGAAGCTCTTTCTGAGCCCGTTGACTTCAATCGCATTCATGCCTCTGATCGTCGGCCGCGGGCGCGTTTCAGGGCAGTGAAGAATTCACGACTTCCCGGGCGACCGCTGACGGGTCGTCGAGTTGCTGGAGGTGGTGGCCCGGGAGGTGGGTGACGGGCCAGCCGCGGGCCTCCGCTTCCTTGGCGACCGGTTCGTACGGCGGGCTGAACCACACATACCGGCACGCCACCCTGTCCCACCCGGCGGGCACCGGGATGCGTTGGGTGAAGTAGTCCAAGGGCAGCCGGGGCTGCTCGGCCACCACCTCAGGCGGCAGGCGCATCGTCGAGGGGTCCCACCAGTCGGTCCAGCGGGGCAGCACGTCGTCGGGCCCGGCCAGGCTCCGCAGGAACGGCAGATGCGCGGGGTCCGTCGCAGGCACCGAGCCCGAGCGCGGCGGTACGTGCGCGTCCACGAACACGCACCCCCTGACGCGCCCGCCGAGCGCGTTGGCGATCGCCGGGACCAGCAGCCCCGCGTTGCTGTGCGCGACCAGCACCAACGCCCCGGCCGAAGGCGCCTGCCGCACCGCGGCCGAGACCACCTGAGGCCAGTACGGCGGAGCCGTACGCAGGTCGGGAACGACGGCCCCGCTCAGCAGCGCGGCCACCGGGGCCCACGTGGACGGCCCGACGAGCGGGCTGTGCAGGAGGACGAACGTGGCATTCATGTCTCTATGTCTAGACGATGAGCGAGTGCCGCGACGCGGGCCGCCGCGCGCCGTCATAGACCTCCCAGGCGGCTGCCAGGTTGTCCACCGCCTCGGTGAGCACGTCGTGCGCGAACAGGAAGTGCAGCCGCATGTGCTCCGCGTGCCCGCCCGTCGGGTCGAACGACCGCCCAGGTGGTACGGCGACGCCGTGGCGCAACGCGACCTGCGCGAAGGAGTCGACGTCGCCGCGCGGCAGCCGTACCCAGATCGTCTGGCCGCCCTCGGCTGGCTCGAACTCCCAGTCGGGCAGCTTGCGCCGCAGTTCACCGCAGAGGTGGTCGTGTCCGGCGCGCAGCGTGGCCACCCGCGCCCGCCGTACCTCGTCCAGCCTGCCCAGCAGGTGGGCGGCAGCCCTCTGAGCCAGGACCTCGCCGCCGAGGTCCTGGATCGCGCGGAGCCTGGCCAGCCGCGAGACGAGCGCGGCGGGGGCGCGGACCCAGCCGACCCGCAGCCCACCCCAGACGATCTTGCTCAGCGAGGCGATCGTGATCACCTGCTCGCCGCCCGGGTAGGAGGCCAGCGGGCTCGGCGTGTCGCCGTCGAAGCAGAGCTCGGCGCACACCTCGTCGTCGATGAGCGGCACGTCGTGTTCCGAGCTGAGCCTGGCCAGCCTCCTGCGCGAGAAGCCGTCCATGATCGAGCCGGTGGGGTTGCGCGCGGTCGGCACTACGTAGGCCAGCGACGGCCGGTCGCTGAGGTCGCGCAGCGGCCTGATGACCGCCGAGGCGTGCCTGAAGACCTCCAGCGCGCCGGGATAGGTGGGGATCTCCGTCTCCACGGTGTCGCCCGGCGCCACCAGCAGCTCGGTGAGCAGCGTGATCGCCTGCTGCGCCCCGGTCGTGACGAGGATCTCCTGCGGGGAGGTGGGCAGGCCGCGCCCCCGGTAGTAGGCGGCGATCGCCTCGCGCAGCACGGTCTGGCCTGCGGGCTGGTAGCCGATGTCGTGCCTGACCAGCGCCAGCGACGCGAGGGCCGCCTGGTAGGCCTCGATCAGCGCGGGCGGCGGCTCGTCGGGCGCCGCGCAGGTCAGCAGGGCCACGCCGTCCGGCGGCTGCAGGATGTGCAGGAGCAGGGGGTTGGTCACGACGTCCGTCGCCGCGCGCGTCGCGGGCAGCTGCGCGTCGGCGACCCTGGTGCCGCTGCCCTGGCGGCGCACCACGCGCCCCTCCTGCTGGAGCAGGTCGTAGGCGGCCACGACGGTGCCGCGGCCGACGGCGAGGCGTCCGGCCAGGACCCGGTCGGGCGGCAGGATCTCGCCCGGCGGCAGCACGCCGTCGTCGATCAGGCCGCGCAGGCGGGCGGTGAGCAGCAGGTAGAGGGGGCCGCGCCCGGAGGCCCACCGGCCGAGCAGATCCACGAGATCGTCGAGATTGGCTCGCTTCATGGACCAATACTGTCCGATTGGCTCTGATATCGCACGAAATTTCAGGTCATGCTCGATTCATGGATCTCGAGACGCGCGCCGTACACCTGCCCATGCCGGTCGTCGACGGAAGCTCACCCATCAGCGTGCCGCTCTACCAGACCTCCGGGTTCGCCTTCGACGACCCGGCCGTGTTCGCGGACGGCATGAGCCGCCCCGACGGCGCCTTCGTCTACGCCCGCTACTCCAACCCGACCGTGCGCGCGCTCGAAGAGGCGATCGCCGGTCTGGAGGGCGGTGTGGCCGCGTTCGCTGCCGCCTCGGGCATGGGCGCGATCAACTCCGTGTTGCTCGGCCTGCTCAAGCCGGGCGACCACCTCGTCGCGCAGCGCGCCCTCTACGGCGGCACCGCCGCGATGATCAACGACCTGGTGGCGAGGTACGGCATCACCGTCACCTACGTCGCCGAGGACTCGCCGGACGCGCTGCGCGCCGCCGTCACGCCGTCCACGAAGCTCGTCTACCTGGAGACCATGGCCAACCCCATCGGCCAGGTCGCCGACCTGCCCGGGATGTGCGCGGCGGCGAGCGACCTGGGCATCGTGTCCGTGGTGGACAACACGTTCGCCACGCCGCTGCTGTGCCGTCCGCTGGAGTACGGGGCGGACATCGTCCTGCACTCCATGACGAAGTACCTGTCGGGGCACTCCGACGTGCTGGGCGGCATCGCGGTGTTCGCCTCCGACGAGCTCTACCGGCACCTCTGGCACTACGCGATCTCGCTCGGCGCCACGCTCGACCCGTTCGCCGCCTGGCTGACGCTGCGCGGGCTGCAGACGCTGCCGCTGCGCATGGAGCGGCACTGCTCCAACGCCCGGCTGCTCGCCACCCGCCTGGCCGAGCACCCGGCCGTGGCCGCCGTGCACTGGCCGGGGCTCGCCGCGCACCCGTCGCACGAGCTGGGTTCCAAGCTGCTGTCCGACTTCGGCGGGGTTTTCGCCTTCGACCTCGTCGAGGGACGTGCCGCGGGGGAGAGGTTCATGAGTTCCGTACGGCTCGCGCTGCTCGCGCCCTCGCTGGGCGGGGTGCAGACGCTGGTCATGCAGCCCGCCACGACCTCGCACCGGTCGCTGAGCGCGGCCGAGCTGGCCAGGCACGGGATCGCCGAGGGCACGGTCAGGGTCGCCGTCGGCATCGAGCACCCGGAGGACCTGTGGGCCGACTTCGCCCAGGCCCTCGCCTGAGAACACCTGACAGAAAGGTCTTCCTTTGAGGGAGGGATGTGGGGGCCTTCTTGGTCAGGTGTTCTATGAGGGGTGGATCAGCCGGTTCTCGTAGGCGTAGATGACGATCTGGACGCGGTCGCGCAGCTCCAGCTTGGCCAGGACGCGGCTCACGTGCGTCTTCACCGTCGCCTCCGCCACGTGCAGGCTCGCCGCGATCTCCGTGTTCGACTGGCCGCGCGCCACCCGCACCAGCACCTCCTGCTCCCGCTCGCTGAGCCGGTCCACGCGGGGCCCTTCGCCGGTGGGCAGGTGGTGGCCGAACGTCTCCAGCAGGCGGCGGGTGACGCGCGGCGACACCACCGCGTCCCCAGCGGCCACGTCGCGGATCGCCGCCAGCAGTTCCTCGGGCAGCGCGTTCTTGAGGAGGAACCCGGACGCCCCGGCGCGCAGCCCGGCGAAGGCGTACTCGTCCAGGTCGAACGTGGTCAGGAGGAGGACCCTCGTCGCCGGGCGTTCGCGGACGATCCTGGCGGTGGCCGCGATGCCGTCCATGCCGGGCATCCGCACGTCCATGAGGACCACGTCGGGGCGCAGCTCGGCGGCCAGCCGTACGGCCTCGGCCCCGTCCGCCGCCTCGCCGACCGGCTCCAGGCCGGGCTGGGTTTTCAGGAGCAGGGTGAAGGCGACGCGGAGCAGCGCCTCGTCGTCGACGAGCAGCACGCGGACCGTCATCGCGGCAGCTCCAGCCGCGCGAAGATCCGCCAGCCCCGCGCGCGGGGCCCGGCCTCCAGGACCCCGCCGTACGCGGCGGCGCGCTCGCGCATGCCGACCAGGCCGCGGCCCCAGGTGGGCGGCGCGGTGGACGGGCCGTCGTCGGTGACCTCGACGGTGGCGGACCCGGGCGCGAGCCGTACCTGGACCTGGGCCTTCGTGCCCTTGGGCGCGTGTTTGAGCGTGTTGGTCAGGGCCTCCTGGACCAGGCGGTAGACGGTGAGCTGGGCGGCGGCGGGTACGGTCGCCGGGACGCCCTCCACGTCGAGGCTGGTCGGCAGGCCGGTCGCGCGCATGTGGTCGGCGAGCGCGTCGAGCTCGGCGATGCCGGGCATCGGGTGACGCGACGCCTCGCCGCCCAGGGAACGGCGCATGTCGGCCAGGGCCTGCCGTCCTGTGCCGGAGACCTGGCGCATCGCCGCCGCCGCCTCGACCGGCGCGCACTCCTGGGCGGCCGTGGCCGCGTCGGCCAGCGCGACCATGACGGACAGGTTGTGGGTGACGATGTCGTGCATCTCCCGCGCGATCCTGGCGCGTTCCTCGTCGACGGCGCGCTGTTCCAGCTCCCGCGCGTGCTCCTGCCTGGCGCGCATGTGCAGGCCCAGCAGGACGGCGGCCGCCGCCATCGCGGCCAGCGCCACCGCAGACGCGAGGAGCCTGCCCGGCGGCGCCCAGCTCAGCGTCGCGAGCCCGATCCCCGCCGTCGTCACGACCCCGGCCGCCAGCGTGTACGGCCAGGCCCGGTGCGCGGCCAAGGTGTAGAGCGCGACCAGCAGCGCCATGTCGGCGGGCAACTGCACGCCGAGCAGCCACTGGACGAACGCGACCGCTGCCACCAGCGCGAACACGACCACGGGAGCCCGCCGCCGCCAGACCAGCGGAGCCAGCAGCCCGGCCTGGAGCACGATCGCGTACGGCTCCGCCGTACCGGCCAGGCCAGGTCCCAGGGTCACCACGAACAGCCCGGCGGCCAGGAGCGCGTCGAGCAGCACGGGAGGAACGGAACGCATGGCGTCAGCCTATGGGCGCTTCTCGCCCGCTCCGCGTCCTCCCTGAGGAGGACGGTGCGACCGGCGGCTGACCGCAAGACCGTCCGCGCGCTGGAAGCGGTGGCATGGCCTTCGCTGACAGCCTCGTCCCATGAGTACTTCTCTGATCACGGCCCTGCTGGTCGCCGGTTCCACTCTTGTCCTGCCCGCCCCCACCGGCGCCGACCCCGTCGGTACCGTGTCCATGCACCTGGTCGACCGGTCGCGGCGGGACCCGCTGGTCCGGTCGGTGCGCTTCCGGGAACTGATGGTGAGCGTCTGGTATCCGGCGCAGGCGTCGGACCGGCCCCTGGCGCCCCACATGTCGCCCAAGGCCGCTGCGGACTGGGACGAGCACTCCGCCCCCGGCCTCGGCATCAAGCCCGGCGCGGTGAACTGGGCGGCGACCGCCACCCACGCCCGTTCCGGAGCTCCAGCCACCGGCCGCTATCCCGTCATCGTGTTCGCCTCGGGGGACGGCGGGCCGCGCACCCTCGGCACCGCGCTCGTCGAGGACCTCGCCAGCCGTGGCTACGTCGTCGTCACCGTCGACCACACCTACGAGGCGGACCAGGTCGAGTTCCCCGGCGGGCGGGTCGTGCGGGCCGCTCCGCTGCCCGCCAAGCTGACCCCCAAGGTCATCGCGGCGCTGCTGAAGAAGCACGCCAAGGCCCGGGTGGCCGACCTCAGGTACGTGCTGGACCAGCTGCCCTCGCTGGGCATCCCGATGGACCTCACCCGGGTGGGCCTGCTCGGGCAGTCGATCGGCGGCGCCGCCGCCGCGCAGGCCGCCCACGACGACCCCCGCGTGGACGCGGCCGTCAACCTGGACGGCGGTTACCTCGGTCCTGTGGCGCGCACCGGGGTGACCAAGCCGTTCCTCCAGGTGTCGTCCGACCGCGAGCCGGACCCGAGCTGGCGGACGTTCTGGGCGGCGTCGAAGGGCTGGAAGCGGGAGCTGCGCTTCAAGGGGGCCGCACACGGCTCGTTCACGGACCTCCAGGCGCTGCTTCCCCAGGTGCGGGACGTGCCGGGGGTGCGGGAGCTGATCGGCACGATCGACCCGGCCCGGTCGGTGGCGGCGCAGCGGGCCTATGTGGGCGCCTTCTTCGACCTGCACCTCAAGGCCCGCCGTACCCCGCTCTTCGACCACCCCGACCCCCGCTTCCCCGAAGTCGTCCTCAGAGGCCAGAAGCGAGCTTGAGGGTGATGGCGCCGGCGATGATGGCGGCGAAGGAGAGCAGCTTGGGCAACGTGATCTTCTCCTTGTAGATCAGGGCGCCGAGCAGGACGGTGCCGATGGAGCCGATGCCGGTCCAGATGGTGTAGCCGACGCCGACGTCCAGCGTCTTGAGCGCCAGGCTGAGGGTGTAGATGCCGCCGGCGGCGGCGAGCAGGGTGAAGACGGACGGCCAGAGCCGGGTGAACCCCTGCGTGGCGTTGGTACCGAGGGCGAAGGCGATCTCGAAGACGATGGCGATCGCGAGGTAGATCCAGGCCATGATGCTTCCTTAGGCGATGGTGGTGACGGTGGCGGTTGCCGGCTTGGCGAGTTTGTCGGCGAGCTTGAGCCCCAGGACGCCGCCGATGATCAGGACGAAGGCCAGCGCCTTCCAGATGTTCATCGACTCGTCGAAGATCAGGGTGCCGAGGGTGACCGTTCCGACGGAGCCGATGCCGGTCCAGACGGTGTAGCCGACGCCGACGTCGAGGGTCTTCAGCGCGAGGCTGAGGAAGAAGATCCCTCCGGCGGCCGCGCCGGCGGTCAGGAGGGACGGCCACAGCTCGGTGAAGCCGTGGGTGGCGTTGGTCGCCAGGGCGAAAACAACCTCGAAGACCGAGGCGATGAGCAGGTATATCCAGGCCACGGGAACGATCCCTTCACTTGCCGGTGTCTGTGGAAATAAGCATGTATGTGCAAGCAACTAGTGTCAAGTTGACGAAGGGTTAGGGGATTAGGAAACTGGCTAAGTGCTGTCCGTCGACGAGATGCGCGCCCTGGCGAGCGAACCGCGCCTGCTGATCCTGGAGTGGCTGGCCGACCCGGTCGGCCACTTCCCGCCCCAGACCGACGGCGACCTGGTGGCGGACGGGGTGTGCTCGATCTTCATCGCCAGGAAGCTCGGCATGACGCAGCCGAGCGCCACCGGGCACCTCAAGATCCTGGAACGCGCCGGGCTGGTCACCGGCACGCGGATCAGGCAGTGGGTCTTCTACAAGCGGAACGAGCAACGGATCGCGGCGCTCAAGGCGGCGATCGTGAGGGAGCTGTGATGTCGATATCCCTGTCCGAGATCGAGGCGGCGGCCGGTCGGATCGCTGGACACGTTCTGCGCACGCCGGTGCTGGAGATCTCGCCCGGGGTGTTTCTCAAGCTCGAGCAGTTGCAGCACGCGGGGTCGTTCAAGGTGCGCGGGGCGTTCAACCGGGTGCTTTCCGCGCCTGCCGTGCCCGCTGCGGGGGTGATCGCCGCCAGTGGGGGGAACCACGGGATGGCGGTGGCCTGGGTGGCGCGGGCGCTGGGGCTTCGGGCGGAGATCTTCGTGCCCACGGTGACGAGTCCGGTGAAGGTGGCCTGGCTGGGGGCGCTCGGGGCGCACGTCACGCAGACGGGGGCTGTCTATGCGGAGGCGGCTGAGGCGGCGTCCAAGCGGGCGGCTGAGACGGGGGCATTGGAGGTCCATGCGTTCGACCAGCGGGAGGTTGTGGCTGGGCAGGGGACTCTGGGGTTGGAGCTCCTGGAGCAGACGGGTGGGGTGGACACGGTGCTGGTGGCTGTGGGCGGGGGTGGGCTGATCTCGGGGGTGGCGGCTGCCATCGGGGCTTCTCGGGTGGTGGCGGTGGAGCCGGAGTTGATCCCTACGCTGCATGCGGCGTTGGAGGCTGGGCGGCCGGTGCGTGTGTCGGTGAGCGGGGTGGCTGCGGATGCGTTGGGGGCTTCGCAGGTGGGGGCTTTGCCGTTCGCCGTTCTGGGGTCGTCGGGGGTTCGTAGCGTGTTGGTGTCCGACGAGGCGATCGTGGAGGGGCGGCGGGCTTTGTGGGGGGAGCATCGGGTCGCGGCTGAGCACTCGGGGGCGGCGGCGTTTGCGGCGTTGGCGAGTGGGGTTTATGTGCCGGAGGAGGGGGAGAGGGTGGCTGTGGTGGTCTGCGGGTCCAACACAGACCTGTCAACGCTTACGTGACCTTCGGAGGGTACGGCGGGGCCCCTGGCGCGCCGTGCGGTCGGTGAGCTGGGGTCCGCACACGTTGCGCCGAGCTCCGCCGTACACCACCTCGCCGACGCGGCGCTGGAAACCCGCCGCCACACGGGCCACACACGGGCAACCCGCGCACCCACAACCCCACGCGCCCACAACGGCGCGCGCGCACGACCCCGCGCGTGTCGGTCAGCGCGATTGGTGCGCGGGGGTCCGCACACGTTGCGCCGAGCTCCGCCGTACACCGTCTCGCCGACGCGGCGCTGGAAACCCCGCCACCTAAAGGGCCACGCATGGGCAACCCCCGCGCCCGCAACCCCGCGCCGAAACCCGCGCGCGGTAGTCATGTGGGTGGGCGGGGCGCCTTTAAGGCGCCCCGCGTTGGGGTTAGTTGTAGGTGTGTTCTGGGCCTGGGAAGGTGCCGCTGGCTACCTCGTGGGCGAAGGTGCGGACCGCGCGGTCCATGTCGCTCGCCAGATCGGCGTACTTCTTCACGAACTTCGCCGGAGTCCGGGTGAGGCCCATCAGGTCCTGCCACACCAGCACCTGCGCGTCCGTCGAGCCCCCCGCGCCAATACCGATCGTGGGGATCGACACCGACGTCGTCACGCGCTCGGCAAGATCGGTGGGCACGCACTCCAGGACGATGGCGAAGGCGCCCGCGCGTTCCAGGTCCTTGGCGTCCGCGACGAGCTCCTCGCCCGACTGCCCCCGCCCCTGGACCCGGTAACCGCCGAACACGTTCACCGACTGCGGGGTCAGACCGAGGTGCGCCATCACCGGGACCCCCGCCGAGACCAGCGCCTCGACCTGCGGAAGCACCCGTCGCCCGCCTTCGAGCTTGACCGCGTGGGCCCCCGCGACCTTCATGAACCTGGCCGCCGTCTCCAGCGCCTGCTGCGTGGAAGCCTGGTAAGAACCGAACGGCAGGTCAGCCACCACGAGGGCGCGCGACGATCCACGGACTACGGCCGCGGTGAGGGAGATCAGGTCGTCGACCGTGACGGGCAGCGTCGAGTCGTAGCCGAAGACGACCATCGCGGCCGAGTCGCCGACCAGCAGGACCGGGATCCCGGCCTCGTCGAAGACGCGCGCGGTCATGGCATCGTAGGCAGTGACCATCGGCCACTTCTCGCCGCGCTCCTTGGCCAGGGCGATGTCGCGTACGGTCACCCGGCGGCCGGGCTTCCCGCCGTAAAGACCTGCCGGCCCGCCGTACTGGTCAAGACTCGGGGCGTCGGCGGCCGAGCCGGGCGCGCTGTTGTGAGCGGTAGAGGACATGGTGCACCTCCGGTGGACGTCTCGAGTCGCCCCTGTGGCGTACCCGGACCCTTCGATGATGGCACGGCGCGATATCCAGTGGCGAAACTGTCGGTCCCGCGCGACACAATAGAGGCGGAGGTAAGCAATCAAAATGGCTATCGAACCTTACCGTCGTCTGCTGCGACTGCCGGGTGTCCGCACGTTGCTGCTGGTCGGGCTGCTGGCCAGGGTGCCCGCCACCGCGACCGGCATGGCGCTCACCCTGCACGTCGTCACCGGCCTCGGCCTCGGCTACGCGCAGGCCGGGCTGGTGGGCATGGCGAGCACGGTCGGCATGGCGGTCGGCTCGCCGCTGTCGGGAAGGTTCGTCGACAAGTACGGCTTGCGCCCCATCCTCCTGGCCACCACGGTGGCGCAGGCGCTGTTCTGGAGCACGGCCTGGCTGCTGCCGCTTCCTGCGCTGGTCGGGGCCGCCCTGGTGGCAGGGTTGTTCGCGTTGCCGGTGTTCAGCGTGATCCGGCAGTGCCTGTCGGCCATGGTGCCGCTGGAGCAGCGCAGGATGGGCTTCTCGCTCGACTCCATGCTGGTGGAGCTGTCCTACATGGCCGGTCCCGCGCTGGCGGTGGCCGGGGTGACGGTGCTCGGCAGCGGGTTCACGCTGGCGGCGATCGCGGTCGGGATGACCGGGTCGGGGGTGGCGCTCATCGTGCTCAACCCGCCGACGCGGTCGGCCGAGGAGCTGGAGGCCCCGGCGGAGAAGGTGTCGAGGCGCACGTGGCTGACGCCCGGGTTCGTGGCGCTGCTGGGGACGGTGGCCGCGGCGACGTTCGTGCTGACGGCCACGGAGCTGTCGCTGGTGGCCACGATGAACCGGGCGGGGGACACCGCCTGGGTGGGGCTGGCTGTGGCGATCTGGTGCCTTTATTCGCTGGTCGGCGGGTTCGTGTATGGCGGGTTGCCGCGGGGGTTCTCGCCGCTGGCGATCATCCTGGTGATGGGGCTGCTGACGGTGCCCGTCGGGTTGCTGGCGGTGGACTGGTGGTGGCTGGTCGCGGCGCTGGTGCCCGCGGGGGTGCTGTGCGCGCCCGCGCTGTCGTCGACGGTGGACAGGGTGAGCCGGTGGGTGCCCGCCGGGGCTCGTGGTGAGGCGATGGGGTTGCACGGGACGGCGCTGCTGATCGGCGGGGCGACTTCGGCGCCGATCGCGGGGGCGATCATCGACGCGCACGGGCCGTCGTGGGCGTTCGCGGTGGGGGGCTCGGTGGCGGTGCTGATGGTGCTGATCGCCGTCCCCCTGTGGCGCCGCCACCCACCGGTCCCAGCCCGGACCAAGGAACTCGCCACCGCCCACTGACCACCCGCGAGGACTCCCCGTCGTGGGGGGTGGGTTGCCTCACGCGAAGGGGGCCACTCGCCGTGCGGGGCTTCACGCGATGAGGGTGTTCTCGTCGCACGGCCCTTCACACGATCAGGGTTTCTGGCCGTGCGGTGCTTCACGCGGTGAGGGTTTCTCGCCGTGCGGTGCTTGGGGTTGCGCTGTCTGTACGGCTGGCGCCAGGGGACGCCCACCCGCCGACGTGGGCTGGCGGCTGTCCAGGGAGACGGTCGGCGGGCGTGCACATCACTCGCCGCTACGCCGCCCCGCCAGCCCCGACGTGGCCACCGGCCCATAGCTGGTGGGAGTGGTGTCCCCGGCTGTCCAACGCGGCGGGCTAGCTGGTGGGGGTGGTGTCTCCCGGGGAGCCCGATGGGGGAGAGCCGCTGGGCGGGGTGCCGCCTGAAGGAGGGGTGCCGCCGGGGCCGTCTGAAGGTGGCGTGCCGCCTGGGCCGCCAGACGGTGGGGTGCCGCCGCCTGGGCCGTTGCCGCCGTTCCCCGAGGTGCGGTCCGGGTCTACGCCCAACGTCATCGTCATCGTGTAGCCGTCCTTCACCGAGCCCGCCGTGATGGGCTTCAAAGTGGGGACCATCGCGTCCGGGTTGCCGCCCGCCGACTTCGCCTCGCCGTACACCTGGTCGTCTGACAGCTTCGTCGGCGTCAGCTCATGCCGCGAGTACGGCGGCAACGACGCACACGCGGTCACCACGTCGTCAGGGAACAACACCTGCGTGGTCTGCACCGTAGTGCCGCCCTCGTACGTCTTCCCCACCTCCCCGCCATGGTGCACCTTCACGTGGATGTGCGTGACGCGCGGGCTGTACCAACCGGGCACGACGCTGGTGAACGACGCGGTCCCGTCAGCCCCCGTGACCTGCACTCCACGCAGGAAGGTCCTGTCGTCCCCGGCGCCGTCCTCCGCGGGGACCGTACCCCCTGGGGCCTTGTCGGTGTAGCCGGAGTAGTATCCCCAGGCGTCGCAGTGCCAGATCTCGACGGGAGTGTCCGCCAGCGGCCTGCAGCCGTCCGTCACGTCGACGACGGTGAAGGTGACCTTGAGCGGGAAGCCGGGTTTGCCCTCGGTGATGTCGGAGCGGACCAGCTGGTCGGCCAGATAGTAGGGACCCTGGGTCACCTCGGGGGTCAGCACGCAGATCGTCCCGCCGCCGCTGGTGGCGGTGACCTGCGGCGACACGGAGCCCGTGCCCGAGCTGGAGCAGGCGGCGGCGCCGAGGCCGATCGCCGCGATTCCGGCGATCACCTGCCTGCGGCTGGGCTCGTTTTCCGTCATGGCCATCCTTCCAGTCGCTGGATCACTGCAGGTCCAGCGTGGTCGCGCCGCCTCAACGGGATCTTGGCCCAGCCTGAGAAAACCACTTACGAAACGAACCCGTTGCGTATCGGAATATCATGCGATACGCTCGCGTTGCGAAACACAGTCGTATCGAAACTAAGGACCCCTCATGGACGTTCAGACAGGACACCCGAAGCGGTGGACCATCCTGGGAGTGCTGGTTTTCAGCCTCCTGGCGGTGGTGCTCGACAACACGATTCTCAACGTGGCGCTGAAAACGATCGCGGACCCCATACAAGGACTCGGGGCCTCGGTGAGCCAGCTCGAGTGGGCGATCAACTCCTACACGCTGGTGTTCGCGGGGCTGTTGTTCACGTTCGGCGTGATCGGTGACCGCACCGGACGCAAGCGCATGCTCTTCATCGGAATGGCGTTGTTCGGCCTGGCCTCCCTGGCCAGCGCCTACTCGCAGGATCCGACACAGCTGATCCTCGCCAGAGCCCTCATGGGCATCGGCGGCGCGGCGATCATGCCCGCCACGCTGGCGATCATCTCCAACGTCTTCCCGCCGCAGGAGCGCGGCAAGGCGATCGGCGTCTGGGCGGGCGGCGTCGGCCTGGCCGTCGCGATCGGTCCGATCACCGGCGGCCTCCTCATCGAGCACTTCTGGTGGGGCTCGGTCTTCCTGATCAACGTCCCGATCGTGCTGATCAGCATGGTTCTCATCGCCACCATCGTGCCCGAGTCGCGTGACCCCAAGCCGAGCAAGCTCGACCCGGTCGGCGTGGTGCTGTCGGTCATCGGCCTGGTCGCGCTCAGCTTCGGCATCATCCGCGGCGGCCAGCTCGCCAGCTTCACCGACGTGCAGGCGCTCGGCCCGCTGGCGCTGGGCCTCGTCGTCCTGGGCTTCTTCGTCTGGTGGGAGCGGCGCATCGACCACCCCATCTTCGACGTGCGCAACTTCTCCAACGTGCGCTTCAGCTCGGCCATCGCGATGATGGGCATCGTCTTCTTCGCGATGATGGGCGGGATGTTCTTCCTGGTCTTCTACCTGCAGATCGTGCTCGGTTTCACGCCGCTGCAGGCGGGCGCCCTGATGATCCCGTTCGCCGCCGCGCAGCTGATCTTCGCGCCGCTGAGCCAGCGGGTGAACCAGGCGCTGGGCGCCAAGCTCGCCTCGACGATCAGCCTCATCGTGGTCACCCTGGCGCTGGCCAGCTACACGCTGATGGACCAGAACACCAACATCATCGTCATCGAGGTCATCTTCTTCGTCCAGGGCGCCGCGATGGCCAACATCATGCCCCCGGCGACGACCGCGATCATGGACTCGCTGCCCAGGGAGAAGGCCGGTGTCGGCTCCGCGATGAGCAACACCGTCCGCCAGGTGGCCGGCGCGATGGGCGTGGCCGTTCTCGGCTCGATCCTGTCGACCAACTACCGCAGCGAGATCGAGCCCGCCCTGGCGGCGGTGCCGGACAACCTCAAGCACACGGCGGGCGAGAGCATCACCGACACCCTGTCGGTCCTGCCCCAGCTCGGCGCGCAGGGACGGGCGCTGATCCAGCCCGCGTTCGACGCCTTCATCACCAGCATGCACGTGACAGCCCTGGTTTCCGCCGGCATCGCCCTGGTGGGCGTCGCCGTGGTCGCCAAGTGGATGCCCGGCAAGGTGCGCGCTGTGGCGAAGGTGGAAGACAAGGAACCAGCGGTAGTGTGAGGCCGCGATGACTACTGAGACGGCGACGGCCCGCCCGGCGGGCCGTCCGCGTAGCGAGAAGGCGGAGCGGGCCATCCTCGAGGCGACGCTCGATCTGCTCGGCGAGGGCATCGGGGTGTCCGAGCTGTCCATCGAGGCGATCGCGGCGCGGGCAGGCGTGGGCAAGACCACGATCTACCGGCGCTGGTCCAACAAGGAGGACCTGGTCGTCGACGCGCTGGCCACGCTCAAGGCGCCGATGCCCGAGCTTGCGGGCAAGTCGGTGCGCGACGACCTGATCACCCTGCTGGAGGTCATGCGCAACGAGGCGGGCCAGGTCCGCACCCGGTGCGTCATGAACATCGCGATGAGCGAGTCCGACCGCTTTCCGCACCTCTTCGAACGGTTCAGGAAGATCGCGGTCGAGCCCCGCAGGGCGGCGATCAAGGCGGTTCTCGCGCGCGGTGTCGCCACCGGCGAGCTGAGGTCCGACCTGGACGTCGACCTGGCCATGGCGACCCTGTCCGGGTCGATGATCTACCAGACGAAGTGGGGCGGGGCAGAGGAGCTGAACGAGGATCTGTCAGCACGGATCATCGACCAGCTCTTCGCCGGTTTCGCCCCCTGAAGACACCTTCCAGAGAGAACCCTCTTCCCTTTTGAGGGAGGTCCTTCTTGTTGGGCGTTCTTGGTCGCAGAAGGCTCCTGTACGGCCTGGCCGTACAGGAGCCTTTTCACGTGCGGGTCAGCTCGCAGACCCCGTCGACGCACTCACGGCGCAACCGCCCCATCGAGAGCGTCTGCGCCAGCCCGATCGCCCAGCACGTGGGGCAGCCGCGCAGCGCCAGCACGCCGACCGGCGCGAGCAGCAGGCTGAGCGGCCCCACCACCGGCAGGAGCGCCAGCGCACCGGCGAGCGCCCCGAACCCCACCACGCCGCGCACCAGGTGGCGCGTCAGCGAGGCACTCGCGAAACTACGCTCAGCCATGCTCACCCCTCAGATCGCGGTGTACGGCGGCGCGGGCGCGGTGCAGCCGTGACTTCATGGCGGGCAGGCTGAGCCCGAGCGCGCCGGCCACCGCAGGGCCGCTGTAGCCCTGGACGTCACGCAGGATCAGGACCTGCCGCTGGTCGGCGGGCAGGTTCGCGATCGCGGCCGCGACCCTGCCCGCCTCCAGGCGGCGCAGCACCTCGTCCTCTGCGGACGGCAGGGCGACCTCGCGCACCGGAGGCGGCGGCATCAGGCGGGCCCGGCGCAGGCACTCGTTGCGCACGATGCGGAACATCCACGAGGCGAGCGCCGCCGCCGCCCGGAGCGCCCCGATCTTGCGATAAAGGATGATCAGGGCTTCCTGCGCCGCGTCCTCGGCGTCCTCGGGCGTGGCGCACAACGTGTGGGCGAACCGCCGGACGTGCGGGTGCGAGTAGGACACCAGCGCCGTGATCGACTCGACGTCCCCCGCCTGCGCGGCGACGACCAGGTCCTCGGCGGGCCAGGCCGGGCTAGCCACGACGGCGCCTGAGGACGACGACGGAGCACGTGCCGAGCAGCACGGCCGCAACGGCGACGACGATAACAACGGTCATGACAACCTCCATATCCGGGATTACACGGATAAGAGGGCTGGGGGTCAGCAAAGGATTCACATCTAGGCAGAACGTGAACAATGTTCTAGTCTCCGGGCCATGCCCCCCACCTTCCGCAGGATCGCGACCCTGGTCGCCCTGACCTTCGGCCTGCTGTTACCGGCGGCCGCCGCGCTCGCGCACGAGGAGCGTCCTGTGACGCTGCCCGACGGCTCGGGAACCGTACCGGCCCTCAGGTCCGCAGAACCCGACCTCCTGGTCTGCAAAGCTGATAAATCCGATTTCGAGCGGAGGATCGCCGCCTTCCCCGCCGACCTCAAACAGCGCAATCTTGACCTCTTCGCGAAATGTCAGGCGACCGGCTCCCGCCACCTGCAGGAAGCCGTCGACAAAGTCGACAAGCCCGGAATGACCATCGCCATCCTCCCAGGCCTCTACCAGGAGGAGCCCAGCCAGCCCCAGCCCACCGGCGACTGCGCCAAGCTCCCCGCCCGCTGGTCCAGCTGGGGCTACCAGATCCTCACCTTCGAGCAGCAGCAGGCCTGCCCGCACAACCAGAACCTCGTCGCCGTCCTCGGCAAGAAGGACCTGCAGATCGAGGGCACCGGCGCGGCCCCGCTCGACGTGGTGATCGACGCGCAGTACCGCAAGCTGAACGCCGTGCGCGCCGACCGCACCGACGGCATCTACTTCCGCAACTTCACCGCCCAGCGCACCACCTTCAACGGCCTGTACGTCCTGGAGTCCGACGGCTTCGTCATCGACAGGGTGCTCGGCCGCTGGACCGACGAGTACGGCTTCCTCACCTTCGCCAGCGACCACGGCCTCTACACCGACTGCGAGGCGTACGGCAACGGCGACGGCGGCCTGTACCCCGGCAGCGCCTCCAACCTCAACGACGGCAAGGGCCACGACGTCCCGCGCTACGCCATCGAGATCAAGGGCTGCAGGTCGCACGACAACGCCCTGGGCTACTCGGGTACGGCGGGCGACTCGATGTGGGTCCACGACAACGAGTTCTACGACAACATGGTCGGCGCCACGATGGACAGCCTGTGGCCCAGCCACCCCGGCCTGCCGCAGAACCACGCCAAGTTCGAGAACAACAAGATCTACAACAACAACCGCGACTACTACACCTTCACCCGCGACGGCACCTGCAAGAAGCCGCCCGCCGAGCGCGGCTACGAGAAGGGCGTCGTCTGCCCGCAGGTCGGCATCCCGCCGGGCACCGGGCTGCTGGTCGCGGGCGGCAACTACAACATCTTCAGGAACAACAACGTGACCGGCCACAAGCGCGCCGGGTTCCAGCTCTTCGGCGTGCCCGCGTTCATCCGCGGGGAGAGCGCGCTAGCCAAGCAGGCGGACACCTCGAACTTCAACCGCTACGAGGGCAACCGCTTCGACGGCAACGGCATCAACGTCTGGTGGGACGGCCAGGGCACAGGCAACTGCTGGCAGGGCGACGCGGGGGCGTCGACGCCGCGGGTGCTGCCCGCGTGCGCGGCCAGGGCGCCCGAGCTGTCCGGCGGGTCGAGCAGGTGGCTGGCGGAGCCGGTGAAGATCGCCAAGCTGTATCTGTGCGCCGACTTCAGCGCGACGCCGCAGGGGCTGCCCGCGGGGTGCGACTGGTTCGGGGCCGCCGGGTTCGGCAAGGTCGAGACCCAGCTCGCGCTGGGTGGGTCGCTGGTGCTGGCGCTGATCGCGCTGCTCCTGTGGCGGCGGCTGAGAGGCGGATGGCTGCTCGCGCTGGGCACGGTCGACGGGCTCATCGGGCTGGTGCTCGACGTCTGGGGCGCCGCGGCGGACAGCACGCTGATCGCCGGGATCGCGCTGGTGTTCATCGGGGCGTGGCTGCTCTGCGTGGGCGCGGTCGCCCGTGGGGCGCGGCCGGTGTTCGGGTGGTTCACGGTCCTGCTGGGGTTCCTGGCGCTGGCCGACGCCTTCGACCGGCTCGTGCACCTCATCCCGCTGATTCCCGTCGGTCCCGGCTGGATCCGTGGGTTGCTCACCGGGATCTGGGTGCTGTGGGCGGTCGTGGTGCTCGCGCCCCGGCGGCGCCTGGAACCCGCATGAGGCGGGTCCTCGTGCTGTGCCTCCTGCTCTCGGGGTGCGGGCCGCTGTCGGAGACCCATCACCGGCCCGGCAACAGCCACCAGGTGGCGACGGCGGCGCCGAGCCCGGGGGCGCCACACGCCGACATCG
This sequence comes from Nonomuraea sp. NPDC050556, assembly GCF_044457355.1. Taxonomy (NCBI): domain Bacteria; kingdom Bacillati; phylum Actinomycetota; class Actinomycetes; order Streptosporangiales; family Streptosporangiaceae; genus Nonomuraea; species Nonomuraea sp. NPDC050556. Next base: position 290,449 of record NZ_JBITGU010000008.1, read on the forward strand.
CGATCGCGGGCGGCCGGGTGTCGCCGCCGAGCGGGTGGCTGGAGGTGCGCAAGGGGGAGACCGTCTCGCTCACCGTCACCAGCGACGTGACCGACGAGCTGCACGTGCACGGTTACGACGTCGAGGCGGCGCTCACTCCCGGCAAACCCATCACCGTCACGATAAAGGCGGATATGACGGGGGTGTTCGAGGTGGAGACGCACGGCAGCAAGCTGGTGCTCATCCAGCTGGCGGTGCGATGAACGTTCTCGCGCACGGGGTCGGCAGCCGCAGTGACCTGCCGATCCCGGCGTTCTACGCCTACGCGGGCGCGATCGCCGCGCTCGTGGTGTCGTTCCTGGCGCTCGGGCTGCTGTGGGCGGACTCGCGCTTCCGCGGCGAGGCGGCCGGGCGGGTGTTGCCGTGGAAGGCGCCGTCGCTGCGCTGGGTCGGCGCGGTGGCGCTGCTCTTCACGGCCGGGTGGCTGCTCGCGCCGGACGACGGCAACGCCGCGCCGTACCTCGTGTATGTGCTCTTCTGGGTGGGGCTGGTGCCCGCTTCGCTGCTGTTCGGCCCGGTCTGGCGTTCCTTGAACCCCTTCCGGTTACTCCCGGATCGGCCGCGCCTGCCGTTGAAAGTGGGCTATTGGCCTGCCGCGCTGGGTCTGTTCGCCTTCACGTGGATGGAGCTCGTCTCGCCGGAGCCGGCCGCCCGCTCGACGCTGGCGATCCTTCTCGTGGTGTACGGCGCGGCCCAGACCGTGGGCGTCCTCGTGTACGGCCACGCCTGGCTGGAACGCGGTGACCCGTTCGAGGTCTACTCCACGCTGATCGGCCACCTGGCCGTGCTCGGCCGCCGCTCCGACGGGTCGGTCGTGCTGCGCAGCCCCTTGAACGGCCTCGACGCGATCGCGCCCGCTCCCGGGCTGGTCGCCGCGGTGTGCGTGCTGCTCGGGAGCACCGGGTACGACGGCTTCTCCAACGCGCCCGCCTGGGTCGACGCCCTGCAGACCGGCCCGCTGGGGCGGACGGGGCTCGGCACGCTCGGGCTCCTCGCGGCGATCCTGCTGGTCGGGCTTCTCTACGCGGCCTGTCTGGGACTGGCAGGGGTGATCGGCGGGCGTAAGGGGCTGGCGGGGGCGTTCGCGCACTCGCTGGTGCCGATCGCGATCGGTTACCTGATCGCGCACTACTTCTCGCTGTTCGCCATCGAGGGGCAGCGGGCGGTGATCCTCGGGTTCCGGCTTCCGCTCGTCGTGAACACGGAGGTGGTGAGCGCGGGCACGATCGCGACCGTCCAGGTGCTCGCGATCATCGCGGGGCACGTGCTGGGCGTGGTCGCGGCGCACGACAGGTCGGTACGGCTGCTGCCGTACGGGCGGGCGGTCGCGGGGCAGATCCCGCTGTTCCTGCTGATGGTCTGCTACACCATCGGCGGGCTGACCTTACTGTTTGCCACATGAGACGTATTCCGGTGCAGCAGCGCAGCGTCGAGCGGGTGAACCAGATGCTCGACGTGGCGGCGGAGCTGCTCGACGAGGGCGGATACGACGCGCTCAGCACCCGGACCGTGGCGGCGCGCTCCGGGTTGCCCATCGGGACCATCTACCGCTTCTTCCACGACAAGAGAGGCCTGGCCGACGCTCTGGCTCACCGCAACCTGGAACGCTTCCTGGCCAGGATCGCGGACGGCCTCGACGAGGTGACCACCTGGGAGCCTCTGGTCGACCTGGTGGTGGACGAGTACCTGGACATGAAGGCCCACGTGCCCGGGTTCGCGGTGATGGACTTCGGCGCGAGCGCCGAGGTGGCCGACGCCCTGGCCACGGTGCTCGCCCCCCGCCTGGGCCTCCCTGACGACGAACGGCTCCGCCGTACCCTGCTGACCGCCGTGGAGGCGGCGGACGGGCTGCTCCGCGCCCACCACGCCGACCCCCTGATGGTCGCCGAGACCAAGGACCTCCTCCACGCCTACCTGTCCCGCAAGCTCCCCTGAGCGAGGACCTCGTGGAGGACGTGGCGGGCGTTGGCGGAGATGACGGGGTTGGTGGTGCGGTAATACGGGAGCTGGATCGCGGCCATCGAGAGGGCCCAGCCGCGGCCCCTCGCCCACGTGGCGTCGTCCACGTCCACCTCCGCGCGGAACACCTCGCGGGCGTGGGTGGGCAGGAGGCCCCAGGCGGGGATCAGGTCGCAGGCCGGGTCGCCGACACCCGCGGTCGAGAAGTCGATCACGGCCGCGAGCCGGGCGTCGCGGACCAGCAGGTTGCTGGGCATCAGGTCGGAGTGGACCCACACCGGCGGGCCGGTCCAGGGATCGGCGGACAGGGACTCCTGCCAGGCCGCCTCCAACGCCACCGCGTCGAAGCTCTCACCCAGCTGGGTGATCGCGTCCCTGGTCGCGGTGTCGACCCTCGACAGCGGGACGCCGCGGTACGCGGGCGGCCCACCGGCGACGTCGGCCTTGCGCAGGGTCCTGACGAAGCCCGCCAGGTCGCGGGCCAGTTGCGTCGGTGCCACCACCCGCCCCTCCACCGGGTTGACCCCCTCGATCCACCGGTGCACCGACCACGGCCACGGATACCCCTCGCCTGGCGCGCCGATCCCCACGACCTCGGGAATCGCCACCGGCAGCAGCGGCGCCAGCGCCGGCAGCCACCTGCGCTCCTTCTCCAGGTCCTTCGTCCCGCCCTCGGTCAGCGGCAGCCGTACCGTCAGCAGGGACCCCAGCCGGTAGACGGCATTGACCGTCCCGCCCGACTCGAGCCGGGAGATCGGCAGGTCACTCCACTGCGGAAACGACCGGCGCACCAGCCGCCGGACGAGAGCGGCGTCGGTGTCCACCTCGTCGTCGTGCAGCCGCCCCATCAGACGCTCTCACGCCACCGGTTGGTGATCGGCAGCCGCCGGTCCCGCCCGAAGTTCTTCGGCGTGATCTTCGGGCCCGGCGGATATTGGCGGCGTTTGTACTCGGCCACGTCGACCAGCCGGATGATCCGGGCCACCAGCTCCGCGTCGTGCCCGGCCGCGATGAGCTCGGCCGAGCCCATGTCCTTCTCCACGTAGTCGTCCAGCAGCCGGTCGAGGACCTCGTACGGCGGCAGCGAGTCCGTGTCGCGCTGGTCGGGCCGCAGCTCTGCGCTGGGCTCCTTGGTGATGGAGTTCTCCGGGATCGGCGCGGCGCAGTCGAGCAGGAACGACGGGTCGGTGTGGGCGTTGCGCCACCGCGACAGCTCCCACACCATCGTCTTCGGCACGTCCTTGATCGGCGCGAACCCGCCGGCCGAGTCGCCGTAGAGGGTGGAGTAGCCGGTCGCCAGCTCGCTCTTGTTGCCCGTGGTCAGCACCAGGTGCCCGTGCTCGTTCGACAGGCCCATGAGGATCATGCCGCGCACCCGCGCCTGGAGGTTCTCCGCCGACAGGCCGCTCAGCGCGATCTCCTTCTCGAAGGCGGTCACGATGTCGGCGATCGGCACGATCCTGGAGTTGACGCCCTGCCTGCGCACGAGCTCCTCGGCGTCGCCCAGCGAGTGGTCGGAGGAGTAGCGCGAGGGCATCATCGCCACGTGCACCCGCGAGGGCCCGATCGCGTCCGAGGCGATGGTGGCGGTCAGCGCCGAGTCGATGCCGCCGGAAAGGCCCAGGATGACCGACTGGAAGCCGTTCTTGGCGACGTAGTCGCGGACGGCGAGCACCAGCGCCGAGTAGACCTCCCCGGCGTCGTCGAGCCGTTCCGCGATCGGCGCGGGCGTGGGCTCACTGGAGAGAGGCGCCGACGACAGCACCTCCCGCTCGACGGTGATCGTCGTGCCGTCGCCCGCGTCGTAGGCGGCAGGCTCGACGGGAGCCGTGGCGAGGGGCAGGTCGAGGTCCACGACGAGCAGCTCGGAGCGGAACTGCCCGGCCCGCGCCACCAGCTCGCCCGAAGCGCTGACGACCAGCGAGTCGCCGTCGAAGACCAGCTCGTCCTGCCCGCCGAACTGGTTGACGTAGGCGAGGGCGCACCCGGCCTCGCGTGCCCGGCGCGCGACCAGTTCGAGCCGCACGTCGTCCTTGTCCCGCTCGTACGGCGAGGCGTTCGGCACGACGAGCAGCCCGGCGCCCGCCCGCCCGACCACGGCGACGGGCCCGCCCTCCTGCCACAGGTCCTCGCAGACGGCGATGGCGACGTCCACCCCGTGCAGGCGGAAGATCGGCAGCCGGTCGCCGCGCACGAAGTAGCGGTACTCGTCGAAGACGCCGTAGTTGGGCAGGTGATGCTTGGCCGTACGCATGAGGACCCTGCCCTCGTACAGGACGGCCGCCGCGTCCAGCGGCGCGCCCTTGGGCTGCCCCACGCGGGGCGCGAGCCCGGCGCGGTCGACGTAGCCGACCACCACGGGCAGCCCGCCCAGCCCTTCCTCGGCCAGCCGCCTGGCGGCCGACGCCACGGTGGCGATGCTGGCGTCCACGAACGACGTGCGCAGCACCAGGTCCTCGACCGGATAGCCGGTGAGGAACATCTCGGTGAAGACGACCAGGTGCGCGCCGCGCTCGGCCGCCTGGCGGGTCCTGTCGAGGAGCAGGTCGGCGTTGCCGGACAGGTCGCCGACCGCAGGGTTGTCTTGGGCTAGGGCTATGCGCAGGTAGGCCACACAAGTAGCCTAGTACTCCAGCTTTCTTATCGTCAAACAGACGATAAGGGGAGTGTCGCCTTCACCCTGGTCCCGCCTCCCGCGCGCGGCAGGATCGCGCACGAGCCGCCCAGCTCCGCCGCGCGCTCGCGCATCGAGGCGAACCCCACGCTGGACTCCGCGCCGGAGGGCACGCCGACCCCGTCGTCCTCCACCCGCACCGCCAGCCCGGCGGCGGTCCTGCGCAGCGACACCCGCACCCAGGAGGCCCGCGCGTGCTTGGCCGCGTTGGTCAGCGCCTCCTGCGCGATGCGGTAGGCGGCCGTCTCGACGACGGCGGGCAGCCCCTCCAGGTCGCCGCGCGTCTCCACCACGACGCCTGGACCGGCCAGCGCGCGCACCGCCCCGGCCAGCCCGAGCTGCTCCAGCGTCGGCGGGCTCAGCCCGTAGACGAGCTCGCGCACCTCCTGCGCCACCTCGTTCATGCCCTCGCGCAGGTCGCCCAGGAGCCGGTCGGCGGCGCCGGGCGAGTCCCCGGCCCTGGCGAGCGACATCGACATCCCGGCCAGCGCCTGGCCCAGCCCGTCGTGCAGGTCGCGGCGCAGCCTGCGCCGCTCCTCCTCGCGCGCGGTCAGGATGCGCTCGCGCGAGCGCTGCAGGTCGGCCGACATCCTGACCGCGTGCGCGACGTCGGAGAGGTACGGCGCGGCCGCCGCGACCAGCCGCTCGGTGTAGTCGCGCGAGAACCTGCGCGCCCCCTGCGGCCCGACCAGCAGCGTGCCGACCGGCTCGCCGTGCCACACCAACGGCACGGCCCGCGGCGCGTCGCCGAGCTCGCCGGAGACGGCGCGCCGCCCGCCGAGCACCTCCACGGCGACGCCGGTGGCGCCGAGCCCGTCCCTGGTGACCTCGGTGACCGCGGCGAGCGCGGTGACCGGGTCGCCGTCACGCACCTCGTCGGCCAGCCGCGCGGTCAACCGGCGGGGATCGCCGTGCGTGCCGTACATGGCGCGGTCGACCAGGCGGCGCAGCCGTACGTGAAGGGGGTGGAAGAACGCGCCGGTGGCGACGGCTGCCAGGAGCCCGGCGGCGTGGTCGTACCCGGCGACGAAAACGCTGGCGGCGCCGGTCACGGCCAGGTAAGCCGCGCCGACGGCGGCCAGCAGGCCACCGGCCACCAGCGCCCGCCCGATCAGCTCGTCGAAGTCGAACAGCCGGTAACGCAGCACGGAGAAGGCGATCGCGACCGGGATCAGCGCCGTCGCGACCACCAGCGCGGCCCACCACCCCGGCCCGGCCAGGAGGCACACGACATACGCGGAGAACGCCGCCAGCGGCCACGCGATCTGCCGCCTGACGACGGGGTCGGCGCCGCGCAGCCGCAGAACCATCGAGACCAGCGCGGACACGATCAGCGCCTGCAGCGCCCAGAAGACCCCCTGGTGAAGCGCCTCGGAGAAGGGGAAGTCGACAGCGAGCGGGTTGGCGATCACGACAGGGTACGGATAACCGTCCAGGCTCGGGTCGGGACGCAGCAGCGATCTGACGACCTCCACCAGCGTCACCACGACGGCCAGGACGGACACGGGCAGCCAGCGCCTCGACGGCAGCCGCCCGTCGGGAGCGAACAGCGGCAGCAGTACGGCCAGCAGCGCCCCGCCCGCCGCCCACCCGGTCGCGCCGACGTTGCGCAGCACCCCGGCCAGCTCCATCTGGCCCGACGCCGCCGCCTGCAGCATGCCCGCCTTGCCCGCCACGTTGAGCGCGCAGGCCAGCCCGCCCCAGCACATCAGCCACGCCAGCACGTGCCTGGGCCGCTGGAGCACCAGGAACGCGCCCACCACCGGAAACGTCAGCCCGGCAGGGACGTCGGCGGCCATCGGCACCTCGGGCCGCCACGCGAGCGGCAGCCCGAACTGCACCACGAGCCCGGCGACGGTCAGGCATACGGACACGACCGCGAGCACCGCCGCGACCGCGACCCCCCGCACGGCCGCCATCCGCTGAGGAACCCCTAACAAAAAGACCTCCCCCACACATCTCTCCCCTCAAAAGGGAGAGAGGGGCATAGACGGGAGGGTCTCCCCCCTGGGGCTTTCTGGGCGCTCTCGAAGTGAGGGTTCATTCTGTTAGGAGCCCGCCCCCGGCTTGATCAGCCCGCTCTCGTAGGCGGCCACGACGAGCTGCGCCCGGTCGAACAGCCCCAGGTGCTCCAGCAGCCCCGCGACGGTCGCGGCGACGGCGGGGTCGGGCAGCGCGAGCGTCTGCGCGATCTGCCGGTTCGTCATGCCGCGCGCCACCAGCTTCAGCACGTCGAGCTGCGCGTCGGCCAGCCCGGCCAGCGCCGGGGGAGCGCCGGGGTCGGTGCGCCCGGCGAACGCCGAGATGATCCGCGTCGTCACCGCCGGATCGATCAGCGCGTCACCGGCGGCCGCGGCGCGCATCGCGGCCACGAGCTGCTCGGGCGGCGACGTCTTGAGCACGAACCCGCTCACCCCGGCCCGCAGCGCGGCGTAGAGGTTCTCGTCGGTGCCGAACGTGGTCATCATGACGACCTTCGGCGGGTTCTTCTCCGCCAGGATCCTGCGCGCCGCGGTGAGCCCGTCCAGCCTGGGCATCTGGATGTCGAGCAGCACGAGGTCGGGCGCGGTCTCGCCGACCACCGTGATGGCCTGCTCGCCGTCCCTGGCCTCACCGGCGAACTCCAGCCCAGGCTCGCTGTCCAGGACCACCCTCAAGCCGGTACGCACCAGAGCCTGATCGTCGGCCACCACGACCCGCAGCGTGCCCGCCTCGCGTTGGGCTTCGACCTCCACCGGGGGGAGGTCGAGCCGCTGGGCCAGCATGTCGGCCTCCAGCCGCTGCAGCACCGCCGACAGGTCGAGCCCCAGCTCGTCCCGCCACACCCCCCTGGCCCTGCGCAGCGCGGCCAGCGCGTCGCCCTGCCGCCCGGTCCGGTAGAGCCCCAGCGCCAGGAGCCGCCACGCCTCCTCGCGCAGCGGGTGCGCCGCCGCGTGCGCCTCCAGGTCGGCGACCATCGACGTCGCCCTACCGAGCCGCAGCCCGGCGTCGGCGCGCCGCTCGACGGCGACGAGCCGGAGCTCCTCCAGCCGCCCCGCCTCGGTGGCCGCCCACGGCAGGTCGGCGAACTCGGCCAGCGCCGGTCCGCGCCACAGATCGAGGGCCGTCTCCATGGCGGTCCACACCTGCTCGGGGCCGCCGTCCGCCTTGACCAGCGCCTCGAACCGCCAGGAGTCGACGTGGCCGTCCTCGGTGCGCAACGCGTAGCCGGGCGGCGCGGACACCAGCACCTCGGCCTCCTGCCGCGGCGCGCGGTCGGGCTCCAGGGCGCGGCGCAGCCGGGAGACGTACCCCTGGACGGTCGACAGCGCCTGCGCGGGCGGGTTGCCCGGCCACAGCTCGTCGATGATCGTGTTCACCGGCACGGCCCTGCCCCTGGCGACCAGGAGCCGGGCGAGCACCGCCATCTGCCGCTGCCCCCCGAGATCCAGGGGGGCGTCGTCGTGCCATGCCTGGAACGGTCCCAGCACGTTGAACCTGACTCCGACGTCAGAGCGGTAGGTCTGCCTGGACAACCGTTCCGCCTCCTTCCGCTTGTCTGACTGTGCAGGTGCCGCCGAGCTCGGCGGCGCGCTCGCGCATGGACGCCAGCCCCACCCCTGGCCGCGCGTCCGGGGGCAGGCCCCGGCCGTCGTCGGCCACGGTGATGCGCAGGCGGTCGTCCTCGCGGTCGAGCGCGATCGTCATGGTGGTCGCCCCGGAGTGTTTGTGGGCGTTCGTGATGGCTTCCTGGATGATGCGGTAGGCGGCGACCTCGACGGCGGCGGGCAGCCCGCTGACCTCGCCCGACGTGCGGACCGCCAGCCCGGTCAGGTCCTCGATCGCCGCCGCCAGGCCCAGCTCGTCGAGCGCGGGCGGGCGCAGCCCGTAGACCAGCAGTTTGATGTCGCCGTTGACCGCGTCCATGCCCTCGCGCAGGTCGGCGAGCAGCCGCTCGGCCTGCTCCGGCGAGGCCCGCATGGTCAGCCGGGCCGCGTTGATCGACATCGCCATGCCGGTGAGCGACTGGCCGAGCCCGTCGTGCAGGTCGCGGCGGAGCCTGCGCCGCTCCTCCTCGCGCGCGGCCAGGATGCGCTCGCGGGACCGTTGCAGAGCGGCCACCAGGTGCACGGCGTGCGCGGCGTCGGCGATGAACGGGGTCAGCGTGGCGATCACCCGCTCGTCGTGCGCGGCGGGGAACCTGCGCCGGTCGGGCGCGCCGATGAGCAGCAGCCCGACGGGCTCGCCGTGCCACACGAGCGGCACGCTCCTGGCCGCCTCGCCCACGGTGCCCGACTCGATCGTGCCCACGGCTGCGCCGGTCACGGAGAGGCCCTCGCGCAGCACGTCGAGGGTGGCGAGCAGCCCGTGCTCCGGGTCGGCGTGCTGCAGCCGCCGCCTGGCCAGCGCGGCCAGCGCCGTCGGGTCGCCGGTGCTGCCGTACAGGAGCCGGTCGACGCCGCGCTGCAGGGTCCTGCGCATCGGGGCGAAGAACGCGCCGGCGAAGAGCGCCGCGGCCAGCCCCGCCATGCGGTCGACGCCGGACAGGAACAGGCTGGAGGCCGCTCCTGCCGCGAAGTAGACGCCCGCGACCGCCACGGCCAGGCCGGAGCCGACCAGCGCCCTGCTGATCAGCGTGTCGATGCCGAACAGCCGGTAGCGCATCACCGCCACGGCGATGGCGGCCGGGATCAGCGGGATGACCAGCGTCGCCGTCCACCAGATCGGGTCGCCCACCACCCACGGGATCAGCAGGCCTGGCAACACCACGAGGATCCAGAGCAGTTGCCGCCGCTCGACCGGCCCGCCCCGGTGGAACCGTACGGCCAGCGAGACGAACGCCAGCACCATGGCCAGCGACTGCAGAGCGTGCCCCGCCTCCCTGACCGGGGGCAGCCCGGCGAGCTTGCCCGCCCAGTCGATCGCCACCGACGCCACCGCCACGGCGACCACCCAGCGCCAGCGCGGCGAGGGCAGCCGTCCCGTCGGGTAGAGCAGCGGCAGCAGGACGCCGAGCGTGAGCGAGCAGGCGTTCCAGGTGAGCGTGACGATCGGCCAGTGGGAGGGCGGGTCGCCGAGCAGGTGGGCGGTGTTGGCGGCCAGGATGTTCGCGGCGGCGCTGAACCCGCCGAGGCACAGCAGCCACCCGATGACCAGGCGCGGCCTGCTGTAGACGAGGACCGCGCCGAACAGCGGGAACGCGGTGCCCGCCATGTCCTCAGGGGCGAACGGCAGCGGCGTGTACGGCGAGTGCGGCAACTGGGCGGTGACCCAGATGTCGGCTATCTCGAGAACGACGGAAAGCGCGGCGATACCGATCGCCGCGCCCCTCGCCACCTGTGCTTTCCCCATGACTGAACGGGAAGATATCGGGAAAAAGCCACAATCGAATTAACTTTCGTTCAACGCGGCCCGCCTGCGGATCGCCGGGGCCAGCGCGACCATGCCCACGGCGGAGACCAGGCCGATGCCGCCGATGGAGAACCACAACGTCTTGGGCCCGACGTCCAGCAGCCTGCTGCCGACCAGCGGAGCCAGCACCGACGCCAGCGACCAGGCGAAGCCGAACAGCCCCGAGTAGCGCCCGCGCAGGTGGGCGGGGGCGAGCGCGGCCACGATCGTGCCCGCGATGCCCGCCGTGACGATCTCGCCGATCGTCCACACCGCGATCGTCGCGGCCAGCCACACGGGCGAGCTGACGAACGCGGTCAGCGCGAACCCGCCGCCCATCACCGCCACGCCCAGCGCGAACGTCAGCGACAGGTCCCTGCGTCCCAGCCAGTCGGAGACCAGCGGTTGCACCACCACGATGAGCACGCCGTTCAGCGCCATCGCCAGGCCGAACTCGCCCAGCCCCATCACCTTGGCCATCGCCACCGGCAGCATGGTGACGGTCTGCAGGTAGACCAGCGCGTTTCCGAGGATGACCAGGGTGAAGGCGACCATGACCCGGTCGCGCAGCACCACGCCGAACCCGCCCTCCTGCTCGGCCACCTCCGGCTTGGTCTCCGGTACGGCACGCCACACCAGGACGGCGAAGACGACGCTGGAGATCGCGTCGATCCAGAACAGCAGCGCGAACCCCTGCTGGGCGAGCCAGCCGCCGCCCGTCATGCCCACGGCGTACCCGAGGTTGATGGCCCAGAACAGCAGGCCGTACGCCCTGGGCCGCTCGGCCGGCGAGACGAGGTCGGCCACCAGCGCGTTGGAGGCGGGCCGGTAGGCGTCGACGACCAGGCCGAGCACGAACATCGACGCCATGATCGCCGGAAGCGTCGTGGAGAACCCCAGCGCCAGCATGGTCGCGGCGGTGGCCAGCATGCTGCCCGCCAGCGTGGCCCTGCGGCCGATCCGGTCGGCCAGGACGCCCGCCAGGAGCTGCGAGGCCAGCGAGCCAGCGCCGAACACCGCCATGACCAGCCCGGCCGCGCCGAGCGACAGGCCGCGCGCCTGGGTCAGGTACACGCCGGTGAACGGCAGGACCATGGTGCCGAGCCGGTTCACCAGGGTTCCGGTCCACAGCGCCCAGAACGGTTTGGGCAGGCCGCCTACTTTGGCCTGCAGGAAGGTCGCGGTGCTCATGGGGAGTACTTTCGTTCGGTGCGTGCCCGGACCGCGATCCTTTTAGCGCACACTAAAAGGTATGGCGATCGAGTGGGTGTTGAGTCCGGAGGACGTCGCGCGGATCAGGTTCGCCTTCTCCCCGATGTGGGAGCTGGTGGCCAGCCTGCGTACGCTGCGCGATCCGGCGCGGCAGTCTATCCACCTGCCGTGGATCAAGGCCGTGCGGCCCCGGCTGTCCTCGCTGGAGCTCGACGAGCTGTTCGCCCTGGTCCCGCCCTCGGGCTACCTGGCCGACTTCCTCACCCCGCCGCCCGACACCCCGTTGCCCGACTTCCACGAAGAGCTGTCCCGGGTACGGCTGACGCCCGCTTCTGCCGCCTTCGAGGAGGCGGGAGATCTGCCCCCTTCGCCGGTTATTTCGGCATTTCGCGACGATCCGGCGGCCGGGGTCGCGCGGGTGTGCGACGCGTTGGAGGCCTTCTGGGAGGCGTGCTTCGCCGAGTACTGGCCGCGCGTCTACAGCCTGCTCGAACGGGACGTGCTGCGCAGGTCGCGCTCGCTGGCCACCGGCGGGGCGCGCGAGCTGTTCGCCGGGTTCGGCCCGGCCGTGTCGTGGACCGGCGACCGGCTGTTCATCGACCGGCCGTGCGAGCACGGCCACGACATGCACGGCGACGGCCTGGTGCTCATCCCCAGCGCCTTCTACTGGCCGTCGGTCGCCGTGATGGCCGCGCCGTACCAGTCAGCGCTCGTCTACCCCGTCGACGGCGTCGGCACGCTGTGGGAGCAGGGGCCGCCGCCCGCGCCCGGGGCCCTCGCCGCGCTCATCGGCAGGAGCAGGGCGCAGATCCTGCTCGCCCTGGCCGAGCCGACCACCACCTCCGCGCTGGCCAGGCGCATCGAGCTCACCCCCGGCGCGGTCAGCCAGCACCTCGGGGTGCTCAGCGACGGCGGGCTGGCGGTCGGGATGCGCGTCGGCAAGCAGGTCCTCTACCGCCGCACCCCGACCGGGGACGCCCTGGCTCAGGCGTAACGCGCGCTCTCCAGCAGCCAGTCCAGGTGCGCCCTGGGCGCGGCCAGGTAGGCGCAGGCCACCTTGGCCACGTTCCTGGCGGTGAGCTGGTCGAGCCCGTCCAGGCGCAGCCGCTGGGCGGCCGCGCGCATGTCGGCGCAGCGCTCGGCGATCCGGTCGAGCGTCCAGGCGATCGCCTCCCGCTCGCCCAGCTCCAGCTCGCGCATCGCGATCACCACGAGGTTGTGGCCGTCGCCGCGCTCCTTCGGCACCGACGCCACGTCGTTGCACCAGGCCACCGCGTCGTTGCAGGCGTCGACCAGGCTCTGCCACGGCTCGCCCGCGTGCAGGTCGACCGGCACCTCCACGCCCAGGCACGGCTCCACCAGGTCGTACAGGAACGGTCCCACGGTCGCCCTGCGCATCGCCGGGTACTCCGCCAGCGACGGCCACGTGCCCTCGGCCCTGTTGCGCGCCTCCTCCGCGCACGCGTCCTGCTGCATCTGCAGGTGCGTGGCGAAGCGCAGCCGCCAGTCGTCGCTCATCTGCGCGCTGGTCAGCCGCCACAGCTCGGCGAACGACGACTCCAGCGGGTGCTCGCCGTGCCCGTCGAACAACCTCGGGTACGGCGCGCCCTCCTCGTCCAGGTCGTCGTCCAGGTGGAACAGCCACGTCAGCCACTGCGCGAACAGCGTGCCCGCCGCGACGTCGAAGTCGGCGAACGCCCGCCCGGCCATCCGGTGGAACCCCACCCCAGGCCCGACCCGCAGGCCGGTACGGCGGGCCCAGTCGATCACCGCCGCCTCGATCGCGTAGACGGACGGGTGCATGCGGCACGGCTCGGCCATCGCGGGCACGCGGCCGGTCAGCGGAAGCAGGGACTCCGCCGCCCTGGTGGCGGCGCGGGAGCGGGGGACCAGCGTGGACATCACCGCGGACTTCACCGCGGACAACACCCCGGTCCTCACAGCGGCCCGTACAGCCAGTTGCCCGCGGCGTGCGGATCGTCGCCGGTGTAGTACTGCCTGGTCGCCTCCACCAGCTCCGCGACCGACAGCCTGCCGTCCACGTCCCTGTCGAGCCGGTCGAAGGCGGCGTCGACGTCGTCGTAGGCGGTGCAGAACGCGCTCAGCATGATCCGGAACTCGGCCGGGCCGATCTGGCCGTCGCCGTCGGTGTCGCACAGCTCGGCCACCGCCTGCGCGGCGGGCGCGAAGACCGGCTCGAAGCTGTCGCCTTCGATGAAGGCCGCCGTCATACGGCCGTGGAACTCCTCGGCCGTGATCCGGCCGTCGCGGTCGCCCGCCAGCGTGTCCCAGATGGCGTCGAAGCTGTCGATCAGCTTCCTGCCGGTGGTCGTCGTCGGCGACTCGCCGAAACCGACCAGGATGCGTGCGCCGAGCCCGAGCAGGTCCTCGCGGCCGACCGTGCCGTCGGCGTCGAGATCCATGTGGCCGAATGCCCGGTCAAGCTTGCGATTGCGCAGGTCAGTAACCATTGATGCCTCCCCCGTGATCACACATTAGGTGGGGGAGGGGCCTTTGTCAGCGAGCCACACCTTTACCCGTGACAAAGGGTCATTGGTCAGCTACCGCCCAGGCTGTTGGCGAGCTCCGTCGCGGTCTTCTGGGTGAAGCCGCCGGAGATCTCCAGCGTGCCGCCGGGAATGGGGGAGATGATGGTCGGCGCGGTGATCACCTTGCCGTCGATGACGACGGCCAGCCGGTTGCGCGGCTCGGGCTCCTTGAACAACCGGGTGGTCAGGTCGGCGAACGCCTTGCCGTCCTGCTTGTTCAGCTCGACCTGGATCAGCCAGTCACCCGCCTGGCCCTGTCCCGCCGCGACCTTCTCCGGCCTGATGTTGGAGATGCCCGGCAGCGTCCTGTAGCACTCCTCGCCGGTCTTGTCCGCCGTGAAGCCGTTCGCGCAGGGGGGCTTGGCGACCTCGACGACGGGGAGCAGGTGGAAGGCGGCCGTCACCGGAGGCTTCTGCCTGCCGTTCAAGGTCAGCACCACGACCACGGCGCCGATCCCGATCGCCAGCACCGCCGCGGCCGCGATGGCCACGACCTGGGTGAGCTTCACAGGTCCCCCTCGTAACGTGTGCGAAACACGGAGCGGGCAGACTATAGGGGAACAGAGAGGCAGGGACAGTGGACCGACAGCAGGAGTTCGTTCTCCGCACACTCGAGGAGCGCGACATCCGGTTCATCCGGCTGTGGTTCACCGACGTGCTCGGCTTCCTCAAGTCGGTCGCCATCGCGCCGGCCGAGCTCGAGGGCGCCTTCGCCGAGGGCATCGGGTTCGACGGCTCGGCCATCGAGGGCTTCGCCCGCGTGTACGAGAGCGACATGCTCGCCAAGCCCGACCCGGCCACGTTCCAGATCCTGCCCTGGCGCAGCGAGAACCCCGGCGCCGCCCGCATCTTCTGCGACATCCTCATGCCGGACGGCTCGCCGTCCCACGCCGACCCGCGCTGGGTGCTGAAGCGCACCCTCGCCAAGTGCGCCGACATGGGGTTCACCTTCTACACCCACCCGGAGATCGAGTTCTTCCTGCTGAAGAACCGGCCGGGGCCTGGCAGCGAGAAGCCGGAGCCGATCGACTTCGGCGGCTACTTCGACCACACCCCGCACAGCTCGGGCCACGACTTCCGGCGCCAGGCGATCATGATGCTGGAGTCGATGGGCATCTCGGTGGAGTTCAGCCACCACGAGGGCGCGCCCGGCCAGCAGGAGATCGACCTGCGTTACGCCGACGCGCTCACCACGGCCGACAACATCATGACCTTCCGCCTGGTCATGAAGGAGGTCGCGCTGGAGCAGGGCATCTGGGCGTCGTTCATGCCCAAGCCGTTCACCGAGCACCCGGGCTCCGGCATGCACACGCACATGTCGCTGTTCGAGGGCGACCGCAACGCCTTCTACGAGGCCGGCGCCGAGTACCAGCTCTCCAAGATCGGCCGCTCGTTCATCGCCGGGCTGCTGCGGCACGCCGCCGAGATCACCGCCGTGACGAACCAGTGGGTGAACTCCTACAAGCGCCTCTGGGGCGACGTCGAGGCGATCGCCGGGGCCGGTGGCGAGGCGCCCTCGTACATCTGCTGGGGCCACAACAACCGCTCCGCCCTGGTCCGCGTGCCCATGTACAAGCCGCACAAGGGCGGGTCGACGCGCATCGAGTTCCGCTCGCTCGACTCGGCCTGCAACCCCTATCTCGCCTTCGCCCTGGTGCTGGCCGCCGGGCTGAAGGGCATCGAGGAGGGCTACGAGATGCCGGCCGCGGCCGAGGACAACGTGTGGGCCCTGACCAGCGCGGAACGCCGGGCACTGGGCATCCAGCCGCTGCCGCAGTCATTGGACGAGGCGATCGGCATCATGGAGCAGAGCGAGCTGGTGGCCGAGACGCTGGGGGAGCACGTCTTCGACTTCTTCCTGCGCAACAAGCGGACGGAGTGGCGCGAATACCGCCGCCAGGTCACCGAATACGAACTCGGCCGCTACCTCCCCGTCCTCTAGCTACCAGGCGGCCTCGGGGAGCTCCACCGGCAGCTCGGCGCCGTGGCTGAGGTCGAGGATGACGACGCCGTCGGCCAGGCGGACGACCCTGGCCCTGGTGACCCACTGGGCGTCGTAGAGGCGGCGGGCGGCCGCCACGGCGTACTGGGCGAAATGTACGCGCTCTGCTGTCGGCGGGGCGCCGCGGCGCTCGCAGCGCAACTCGTAACGGTCCACGGGCCAGCAGCGCGCGATCGGATCATCGCGGCGTGCGGTTCTGGCCATGCCCCACCTCCCCTTCCCCCGGCATGGTGACAAATGTAGAGCTGTGACTATTGATAGGGAAGGGGATGGCTAACAACCGGTATGACCGTCACCGGAACATGACATCCAGACCGTCCAGCAGCCGGGTCAGTCCGAACTCCATCAAGGTGTCCAGGTCGTAGTCGAGGCCCGGCTGGGTCAGCACGTGGGCCAGGTACGGGAAGCGGCCCGATGCGATCAGGGAGGTGATGGACGTCTGCCTGCTCGCCAGCCACTCCTCGTCGCTGAGCCCGGTGTCGCGCACCGCGCCCGCCTCGGGTTCGAGGTTGATCGCGATGCCGTTGACGTAGGCGGAGACGGTGACCGACACGTGCAGCATCGTGTTGGCGTCCAGCCCGAGCCCGTCGAGGGAGGCCATCGCCCACTCGCTGCGCGCCACCGCGTTCTGCGCGTAGACGGGCCTGGTGAACGACATGACCTGCGCCAGCCACGGGTGCCGCCGGTAGCCCGCCCACTCCAGCCTGGCCAGGGCCTCCAGCCGCGCCCGCCACCCCTGCGGCGGCGGGTCCGGATACACGTCCTCGCCGCACGCCTCGTCGATCATGAGCTCGACGAGTTGCTCCTTGTCCCGCACGTCGCGGTAGAGGGACATGGTCGGGGTGCCGAGCTCGGTGGCCAGCCGCCGCATGCTCAGCGCGGCCAGCCCCTCGGCGTCGGCGAGGTCGATGGCCGCGCGCACGAGGTCGGTACGGCCGTGCCGTACCGGCCTGCGCGGCGGGGAGGCGGCCACGACGGTGCCGATCCCCGGCATGGGGCGCACCAGCCCCTCCTGGGCGAGCGTGGTGAGCGCCTTGGTGGCCGTGGCCATCGCCACCTGCCACTCCTCGGTGATCTGCCGGGTGGACGGGACCCGGTCGCCGGGCTTCAGCTCGCCGCTGGTGATGCGTCGGCGGATCTCGGCGACGATCCGCTGGTAGGGCGCCTGCATACTAGTGCACTATACCAGCGCACTAGGCTTTACAGGGAAAAACAGTGTTCGTACGGTGTATTCAAATACAGCGTACGAACGGAGAAGCGCCATGGACGTCCTCATCTCGGGCGCGGGGATCGCCGGCCCCGCCCTCGCCCACTGGCTGGTCCGAGCCGGTCACGACGTGACCGTCGTGGAACGGGCCACGGGCCCCCGCTCCGGCGGCCAGGCGGTCGACTTCCGTGGCCGCGCGCAGATGGGCGTGCTGGAGCGGATGGGCGTGCTGGAGGAGATCCGTGCCCGCCAGACCCACATGGGCGCCGTCGACATCGTCGACGCGGGCGGGTCCCGGCTGGCGAGCCTGCCGTCCGACCTGATGAGCGGCGAGGTCGAGATCTTCCGCGGCGACCTGGCCGACGTCCTGCGGGCCACGACGGACGCCACCTACGTCTTCGACGACTCGATCACCGCCCTCACCGAGACGGCCAGGGGTGTCGAGGTGTCCTTCGAGCGGTCGGCCGACCGCAGGTTCGACCTGGTCGTGGGCGCGGACGGTGCCCACTCGGCGGTGCGCCGCCTGGCGTTCGCGCCGCGGGCACCGCACCACCTGGGTTTCTACGCGGCCACCTTCGCCGTCGCCGAGCGCCCCGGGTTGCGCGGGAGGGGCGAGATGTTCAGCGTGCCCGGCGCGAGCGCGGGGGTGAACGGCTACGCGGGCAGGACCATCGGAGCGTTCCACTTCGCCGCCCCGGTCCTGGACGTCGACTACTGGGACGCCAAGGGGCAGCAGGACCTCCTGGCGGAGAGGTTCGCCGGGGTCGGCTGGCAGGTGCCCGAGCTGCTGCGGGAGATGCGGGCGGCGCCCGACTTCTACTTCGCCGCCGCCGAGCAGCTCCGCCTGGACCGCTACGCGAAGGGCAGGGTCGTGCTGCTGGGCGACGCCGCCTTCGGTCCTGGGCCGGGCGGGATGGGGTCGGGGCTGGCGGTCGTCGGCGCGTACGTGCTGGCGGGGGAGCTGGCCGCGGCGGGCGGCGACCACCGGGTGGCGTTCGAGCGGTACGAGCGGGAACTGCGGCCGTACGTCGCGGTGTGCCAGAAGCAGGCTCAGGGGGCGGACAGGTTCCTGGTGCCGGGCACGGAACGGCAGATCAGGGGGCGCGATCGGACCTTCAGGATGCTCTCCTGGATGCCGGGCAAGGGCCTGATCGCCAAGCTGGCGAGCAGAGCTGCCAACGCGATCGAGCTGAAGAAGTACTAGTTAACTGGGAGAGTGACAGATAGTCAGTTTGTGTCACCGAAGTGAACCTTGCCGGAATCTTTGGCATGTGCAATTTTACATATCACATATTCGGTGCCACACACCCCCCAGGAGTGGCGATGCGTTTATCCGCATTAACCATCGTGACCGCTGCTGCACTCGCCTTCGGCGGCTTCGCCGTACCGGCTCAGGCTGCGGCTGCTCAGGCTGCGGCGGCGGATCCCCCGCCGTCGGCCGCCGTCGCCGGGCACGAGCCGCACACCCAGGCCAGCCCCCTCAAGGCCGAGGACAGGCCGCCGCTGTCCGCCTCCAAGGACAAGTTGCGCGAGTCCTACGACACCACCCCCAAGGCGCAGGCCAAGAGCCTCGCGACGGCGGCTGCGTGCAACACCTCCGACTTCACCACCAAGACGGGCTCCGCGCTCGTCGCCGCGATCAAGGCGGCCGACACCGGCTGCGTCAACACCCTGTTCAACCTGACCGGGACCGACGCCAACGCGGCCTTCCGCGAGGCGCAGATGGTCACCGTGGCCAACGCGTTGCGCGACAACTCCGCCTCCTACCCGGGCGACAACACCACCTCGACCCTGCAGCTGGTCCTCTACCTGCGGGCCGGATATTTCGTGCAGTGGTATCACCCGGCCGACGTCGGCACGTACGGCACGGCCCTGCAGACCGCCATCCGCGGCGGCCTTGACGCCTTCTACGGCAACAGCCGTTCCAGCACGGTCAACGACGCCAACGGCGCCGTCCTGTCCGAAGCGGTCACCCTGATCGACAGCGCCCAGGAGAACGCCCGCTACATCTACGTCGTCAAGCGCCTGCTCAACGGCTACAACAGCAGCTACGACGCCTACTGGTACATGGTGAACGCCGTCAACGGCGTCTACACCGTGCTGTTCCGCGGCCACCAGGTGCCCGCGTTCGTCACCGCCGTCCAGAACGACACGACGCTGCTCGACACGCTCAAGTCGTTCGCCGACGCGCACATGGCGCTGCTCGGCACCGACAACGGCTTCCTCACCTCCAACGCGGGACGCGAGCTGGCCAGGTTCGTGCAGCACGCGCCGCTGCAGGCCAAGGTCAGGCCGATGCTCAGGTCGCTGCTGCAGTCCTCGGCCATCAGCGGGCCCACGGCCGCCCTGTGGGTGGGCGTCGCCGAGATGGCCGACTACTTCGACCACGCCAACTGCTCCTACTACGACATCTGCGACCTGGCCAACCGCCTCAAGGCGGCCGTGCTGCCGATCAGCCACACCTGCAGCTCCTCGATCAGGATCAGGGCGCAGGAGATGACGTCGGCGCAGCTCAGCTCCACCTGCACCAGCCTGGCCAACCAGGACTCCTACTTCCACGGCCTCGTCAACGACAGCGGGCCCGTCGCCAACGACAACAACACCACCATCGAGGTCGTCGCCTTCGACTCCAGCACCGACTACCAGACGTACGCCGGGGCGATCTTCGGGATCGACACCAACAACGGCGGCATGTACCTCGAAGGCGACCCGGCCGCAGCCGGCAACCAGCCCAGGTTCATCGCCTACGAGGCCGAGTGGCTGCGCCCCGACTTCCAGATCTGGAACCTCAACCACGAGTACACCCACTACCTCGACGGCCGGTTCGACATGTACGGCGACTTCAACGCCGGGATGAGCACGCCGACCGTGTGGTGGGTCGAGGGCTTCGCCGAGTACGTGTCGTACGGCTACCGCGGGGTCACCTACGACGCTGCGCTCGCCGCGGCCGCCAAGCACACCTACGGCCTGTCCACCCTGTTCGACACCACCTACGACAACTCCGACACCGAGCGCGTCTACCGCTGGGGCTACCTGGCCGTGCGCTACATGATGGAGAAGCACAAGAGCAACCTGACGACCATGCTCGGCTACTACCGCTCGGGCAACTGGAACGCCGCCAGGACGCTGCTCACCGGCCTCAACTACAACGCCGACTTCGACGCCTGGCTCACCAGCCTGGCGGGCGGGGGCGGGAACCAGTCGCCGGTCGCGAGCTTCACCGCGAGCGTGAACGGCCTGACCGCGACGTTCGCCGACACCTCGACGGACTCCGACGGCACGATCGCCGCCCGCGCGTGGGACTTCGGCGACGGCACCACCTCGACGTCGGCCAACCCGGCGAAGACGTACGGCACAGCGGGCACGTACACCGTGAAGCTGACCGTCACCGACAACAAGGGCGCCACCGCGACGGCCTCGAAGTCCGTCACGGTCACCTCGACCCCCGAGTGCACCGGCGCCGACACCAGGCAACTGGGCAAGAACTGCAAGCGCAGCGGCGTGAGCTCCTCCGCGGGCAACTACGCCTACTTCTACCTCTACCTGCCCGCCGGGACCACCAAGCTGACCATCACCAGCGCGGGCGGCACCGGCGACGCCGACCTGTACTACAACGCCTCCTCCTGGGCCACGACCGGCTCGTACACCCAGCGGGCCACCGGTGCGGGCAACGCCCACACCCTGACCATCACCAACCCCCCGTCGGGCTACACCTACATCAGCCTGTACGGCACCGCCGCCTTCTCCGGCGTCACGGTGACCACGAGCTACTGACGATCACCCACACCTCCGCCCGTCCCCGCGCCCGCGGGGGCGGGCGGAGGTCTTGACAGGGGAGAGGGGTCGGCTATTAAGTAAAGCCACCTAAGAAAAACGCGGCAGGAGGGTGGCGTGCACCCAGCGACACGTCCCAGGACCAAGGCGCAGACGCAGGACAACCGCATCCACAACCGCTCCCTCCTCCTGTCCGTCCTCTACCACGAGGGCGCCAGGAGCCGCGCCGACCTGGTCCGCATCACCGACCTCACCGCGCCGACGATCTCGGCTCTGGTCGCCGGGCTGGAGGCGGACGGCCTGGTGGCGGACAGGGAGCCGGAGCCCGACGCGCGGCGGCGCAGGGGCAAGCCGTCCGCGCTCGTCGAGATCCAGGACGACGCGGTCAACCTGGCGGTGCTCGACCTCTCGCACGCCGACCACTTCCACGGCGCGCTGACCAACCTGCGCGGCGAGGTCGTCCGGCGGGCCCGGGTGCCGATCTCCCGGGAACACGCGGTCGACCGCGTGATGGAGCTCGCCCAGATCCTGCTCGACGCCGCGGAACGTCCGGTCCTGGGCATCGGGGTGGCCTCGCCCGGCATCATCGACGACACCGGCGTGATCAGGCTCGCCGCCCACCTCGGGTGGACCGACCTGCCGCTGGCGGACCGGCTCACCGAACGGTTCGCCCTGCCCGCCCACGTGGGCAACGACGTCAAGCTGGCCGCCCTCGCGGTGCTGCACGGCGGCATGACGGACGCGCACAACCTCATGGTGATCACCACCGAGCACGGCGTGGGCGCCGGGCTGATCGTCGGCGGGCGGCTGGTCGAGGGCGAGCAGTTCGCCGCGGGCGAGATCGGCCACATCACCGTGGACGAGAACGGGGCGCCGTGCGTGTGCGGGCGGCGGGGCTGCCTCGACCCCTTCATCGACGCCGCCCACCTGCGCGCCAGGCTCGACGCCGCGCCAGCGGAGCTCCACGAGGCCGTGTTCGCCGAGGCGGGCAGGGCGCTCGGCATCGTGATCGCCCCCATCGTCAGCGCGCTCAACCTGAACGAGATCGTCCTGACCGGCCCGGCCGACCTCCTCGACGGGGAGCTCATCGCCGCCGCCATGCGGACCGCCCAGGCCCGCACCCTGTCGCCACTCAGCGCCTCGCTCCGCATCCGCCACCTGGCCGAAACCGACCTCAACCTGCGGGGAGCGGCCTGCCTGGTCCTCGCCGCAGAACTGGGCGTCTTCTAACAAACCCCCCAAATGCGCCGAACGTAGGCGTGAGCCATGTCAGGAGTAGCCGTGTTCCGAAGATTAGCCGTGGCAGGCCTGGTCGCCGTGGCCGCCATTCCCGCCCTCCCCGCCGCTGCCGAGGCAGCGACCGCCGGTACGGTCACCGTCGGCGGCAAGTGCCTCGACGACGCCGACTTCAACACCGCCAACGGCGCGGTCGTCCAGCTCTACACCTGCAACGGCAGCGCCGCGCAGGCCTGGACGTGGCAGGCGGACGGCCGCCTCACCGTCACCGTGGGCGCGCAGACCAAGTGCCTGGACGTCACCGGCGGCTCGAACGCCACCGGCGCGCTCGTCCAGCTGTACGACTGCGCCGGTGCGGCCCAGCAGAAGTTCAAGTACCTGCCCGACGGCACCATCTACAGCGTCAAGTCCGGCAAGTGCCTGGCCGTCCAGGGCTCGGTGGCGAACAACGCCAGGGTCGGGCTCGCCTCCTGCGATCCCGCGCAAGCCGTACAGAAGTGGCAGGCCGCCACGGCGCCTCCGGCGAAGTACCTGCTCACCAAGGGCGCCGACGTGCCCTTCGCCAACGGCAGCGACACCCCCAGGTCGGTCTACACCGACGCCGACGGCAAGTTCTACAGCCAGGACGCCCTGGCCCTCTACGAGTCCAACGCCCCGCGCCGCTGGGACTTCTACTCCGGCGCCACCTTCGACACGGTCACCAAGGACCCGATCAGCAACCTCAACGCCGACACCACGGACCGCTGCAACAACAGCCCGACGGGACTGAAGTCCACCTACGCCACGGGCAGCAGCTACAGCCAGCGCAACTACTGCGACCTGGTCGGCGTCTGGGTGGACCCGGACACCGGCTGGTGGTACGGCCTGGTGCACAACGAGTTCACCCCGCAGCCCTTCGGCGACGGCCTGCACTACGACTCCATCGACTACACGGTGTCGAAGGACAAGGGCAGGACGTGGGCCATCACCGGCGAGGTGATCACCTCGCCCTTCAGCACCAAGCGCGGCGACACCGCCGCCTTCCCGCACGACACCTACTACTACGGCGACGGCGACCCGCGCCTCTTCGTCGACTACCCGTCCGGCTACTTCTACGTCTTCTACGCCAGCCGCGCCCTGAACAAGACCGGCAGGGCCATCTGGCTCCAGCACGTGGCGCGGGCGCCGATCGCGCAGAAGATGGCGCCGTCGTCGTGGAAGAAGTGGCACGACGGCTCGTGGTCGACGCCGGGCACGGGCGGCGCCGAGAGCGACCTCATCCCGTCCGAGGGCTTCGGCACCGGTTACATCGCTCCCGCCGAGGACTACGCGCCGACCACTCAGGGGACCGTACAGACCCAGGTGGCCAACGGCACGATGCCCGACCACTCGCAGCTCACGGTGATGAACGTCGCCTGGAACGCCTACCTGGGCAAGTACATCGGCACGCCGCAGAACAACATCGCGCAGAACACGGGCACGCGCACCCCGCTGAAGTTCTACGCCACCGACGACCTCGCCACGCAGAAGTGGTCGGACATCGGCTGGGTGCCCGAGGTGCCCAACGCCGCCTGGTACCGCTGGATGCTCGACCCGGGCAACAAGACCAGCACCACGATCGTCGGCAAGACCTTCCGCTCCTACTGCCTGGTCGACTGCCCGGCCTCCGGCGCGGAGATCACCATCGCCCCGAGGTCCTCGGCCGACCTGCCCGCGCCGCCGGTCACGGCGAACCGCACCTACAAGATCGCCGCCGCCAACGGCAGCTACCTCGCGCAGAGCGGCTCCGCCCTCACCACCTCCACCGGCGGCACCCCGTGGAAGTTCGCCGCCACCGGCGACGGCTTCTACACCATCACCAGCCCGACCTCCGGCCAGGCGCTGAGCGTCGGCAGCGGCGACGCGGGCCGGGCCTGGGGCACCTCTGTCACCCTCGCCTCCCCAGGCTCAGCCGTCGGCCGGCAATGGGCCATCCAGGAAGCCACCAACGCGCCGCCCACCAGCGGCCCCTCCACGGGCACCGGCACCTTCCGCCTGGTCAACCGCTACAGCGGCCTGGCGCTCAGCCTGACCGGCAGCGTGGCGACCGCGCCCCAGCGTAACTGGGACAACAGCGGCACCTCCGGCGACACCCGCCCAGCTGCCGCGCAGCTCCTGACGCTCACCCCCGACGGCGGCGGCACCGGCGGCACCGTCACGGTCACCGACCCCGGCGACAGGACCGTGCCCGCAGGCACCGCCATCACCCCCGTGACGATCGCGGCCACCAGCTCCGCCGGGGCCGCCCTGACCTACACCGCCACCGGCCTGCCGCCGGGCCTGTCCATCAACGCCACCACCGGTCAGATCACCGGCACCCCGATCGCGGTCGGCGTCAGGAGCGTGACCGTCACCGTCGGCGACACGACGGGCGCGTCAGGATCGGTCACCTTCCAGTGGACGGTCACCGGCACCGACCTCGCCCGCGGCCGTCCCACCACCGCCTCCTCCACCGAGGTGACCAGCCTCGGCGCCACCCTGGCGACCGACGGCAACCCCTCCACCCGATGGGCCAGCGCCTACGCCGACCCGCAGTGGTTGCGCGTCGACCTGGGCTCCAGTCGTTCGATCAAGCAGGTGAAGCTGGTCTGGGAGGCCGCGTACGGCAAGGCGTACCAGATCCAGGTCTCCGACGACGGCAGCACCTGGACCACCGTCCACACCACCACCAGCGGCGCGGGAGGCACCGAGGACCTGACCGGCCTCAACGGGACCGGCCGCTACATCCGCCTGTACGGCACGGCCCGCGGCACCGCCTACGGCTACTCCCTGTGGTCGTTCGAGGTCTACTCCTTCTGACGGCGGAAGTCGGCACGTTCGTACAAGTCGAGCGCAGGACGGGCGAGCATCCTGGTCCCACATTCCGAGGAAAGGGCCGCGATGCTCAACCTGTCCATCATTCTGGAAGACAGCGCCCGCAATGCTCCAGACCGCACCGCCCTGGTCTTCGGTGACCTGCGCCTGCCGTACTCCTTGGTGGACACCGTCGCCAACCAGGTGGCCAACCTCCTGGTGGCGCGCGGGATCGGCAAGGGCGACAAGGTCGCGCTGCTCTGCCCGAACGTGCCCTACTTCCCCTTCGTCTACTTCGGCATCCTCAAGGCCGGAGCGACCGTGGTCCCGCTCAACGTGCTGCTGCAGCCGCGCGAGATCACCTACCACCTGACCGACAGCGACGCCAGGGCGTTCTTCTGCTTCGAGGGCGCGGCGGAACTCCCCATGGGCGCGCGTGGCAGGCAGGCCTTCAACACCGTCGAGAGCTGCGAGCACTTCTTCGCCCTGCCCGCCACGCCGCTGGCGACCGAGTCGGAGCACGGCGAGTCGTTCTGGGCGGCGCTGGACGGCATGCCGGGCGAGTTCGAGACGGTCCAGACCGCGCCGGACGACACCGCGGCCATCCTCTACACCTCGGGCACCACGGGACAGCCCAAGGGCGCCGAGCTGACCCACCAGAACATCCTGATCAACACCATGGTCAGCGACGAGATGTTCCCCACCGCCCCGGACGGCGACGTCTCGCTCATCGTGCTGCCGCTCTTCCACTCCTTCGGCCAGATCCCCGGCATGTGCGTGAGCATGCGCCGCGGCGCCACCCTGGTGCTCCAGCCGCGCTTCGAGCCAGGCGAGGCGCTGGAGCTCATGCGCAGGGAGAAGGTGACCATGTTCGCCGGGGTGCCGACGATGTTCTGGGCGCTGCTGTCGAAGATCCACGCCGATGAGGCCGAGGCGCCCTCGACGCTGCGGCTGGCGGTGTCGGGCGGCGCCGCCTGCCCGGTCGAGGTGCTCAAGGACTTCGAGGCCACCTTCGGCGTACCGATCCTGGAGGGGTACGGCCTGTCCGAGACCTCGCCGGTCGCCAGCTTCAACCAGCTCAAGCGCCCCACCAAGCCCGGGACCGTCGGCTTCCCCGTCTGGGGCGTGCAGATGCGGCTGGTGGACGACGACTGGAACACCGTGGAGGACCTCGGCGAGGTCGCCATCCGCGGGCACAACATCATGAAGGGCTACTACGGGCGGCCGGAGGAGACCGCCGAGGTCATGCGGGACGGCTGGTTCCGCACCGGCGACGTCGCCACCCGCGACGAGGACGGCTACTACTCCATCGTCGACCGGACCAAGGACATGATCATCCGGGGCGGGTTCAACGTCTACCCGCGCGAGATCGAGGAGGTGCTGATGACGCACCCGGCGGTCTCGCTCGTGGCGGTCGTCGGCGTGCCGCACGACTCGCACGGCGAGGAGATCAAGGCGTACGTCATCCTGGCGCCCGGCGCGAAGGCGACCGAGGGTGAGCTGGTCGATTGGGCGAAGGAGAACATGGCCGCCTACAAGTACCCGCGGACCATCGAGTTCCGCGGCTCGCTCCCGATGACGGCCACCGGCAAGATCCTCAAGCGGGAGCTGCGTTAGGGCACCCAGTCGATCGCGGCGGCGAGCTCGGAGGGCAGGTTGCCGAAGGTGGCGCGGAACACCCGCGTGAAGTGCGGGCTGTCGGTGAACCCCGCGCCGTGCGCGGCCACCGTCAGCGTCTCCCCGCTCGCCACCAGGCCGATGGCGCGCTGCAGCCTCAGCCACCGCACGTAAGGACGTAGCGGGATCCCCACGTGCGCGCCGAACAGGTGCGCCAGCCGGCTCGGCGACAGGTGGACGGCCTCCGCCACCGTACGCATGCGTACGGGACCGTGCCGCAGCAGCGTGGGGATCACGCAGATCGCCGCTTCCACTGCCGGGTGGAGCGGTACGCCGTCGGCGGCGCTGTGGCCGGTCCACCCCTCCACCACCCGCAGCGCCGCCGACGCCTCGGCCGAGCGCGCATGGCCGGGCGGGGGAGCGGCGAACATGGGCGGCCGGGGTCCGGCGGGATCGCCCGGCACCTTCGACGGCGCCCAGTCCGGCGCCCTGGAGCCCGCGCCGGAGCGCGCGAGCAGGGAGCGCCCCGGGGCGCTGCGCGGATCCAGGTGGACGAGCAGGGCCTCCGGCGCTCCGGTGAGGATCGTGTGGCGGGTGTCCGGGGGGACGACGGCGATCCGGGTGGTCACCCGCTCGCCCTGGGCGTCGGCCATGGTGAAGGGGGTGGCGGAGACGATCAGCTGGACCGCGTGGTGCGCGTGCAGCCCGTTCTCGCCGACCGCCCCGCCGTACAGCATGAAGCCGGGACGGAGTAAGCACCATCCGCGCCAGGGGTGCGCCATCACCCCATCATCCACCAGCCCGCACCCTCGGGAGCGCCCAGGACCCCGAGCGGGGAGACCCTCCTCACAGAGCTAAGGAGGATGCGAGAGAGGTCTCTTTTTGTGAGGTGATCTCAGGCGAAGTAGCGCGGCGTGAGGTCCGTCGTCGGCCAGGTGGTGACGGCGCCCGCAGCCTTGCCCAGGATCGGGTCGATCCCGTCGAAGTCGGGAGAGCCCTCCTCCTCGCGCCGGTTGAAGATCGCCACGTAGGAGATCCCGCTGGACAGCCGCGCCATGAACGAGAACGTGCCAGGCATGGACCCGTTGTGCCAGGTGTTGATGCCGCTGCCCGAGGTGCGCACCTGCCAGCCGCCGCCGTACCACCAGCTGCCCGTCTGCATCCCCGTCTCCGGCTTGGCGAAGATCGCCGACAGCGACGCCGCGTTCAGCACCGCTCCAGGGCCGTTGAAGACGAAACCCCACTTGACCAGGTCAACGGCCGAGGCGAGCCACCCGCCGTTGGCGTCCTGGTTGGGCATGTTGAACCCGCCCCACTGGTACGGCACGACCGTCCCCGAGGTGTCCATGACGGTCTTGTTGGTGTACTTCGACGCGTAGTCCACCTCGGTGATCGGCCGCTCGTTGCTGAGGCTGCGCCCGAGCCGCATCCGGCTGATCCCGGCGGGCGTCAGCAGCTTCGTCCGCACGTAGGACTCGTAGCTCTGCCCGGACACCTTCTCGATGATCCGCCCGAGCAGCATGTAGCCGTAGTTGCTGTAGGCGTAGCGGCTGCCCGGGTCGAAGTCGAGCGGCCGCTCGGTGCGGTACTTGACGATGTCGGCGTGCTCGATCGGCAGCGGGATGTCCAAGGTGGCCGCGATCGTGTGGTCGAGCCACAGCGGGTCTTTGGAGACGTCCCTGTCCCACCCGCCGAGGTGTTGCAGCAGGCGGAGCACGGTCACCTCGCCGAGCCGCGCGTCGGCGGCGGTCGACAGGCCCAGCAACTGGGGCAGCCGCGCGGTCAGGCTCAGCTTGCCGTCCTGCACCAGGCGCATGACGGCGGCCGCGGTGATGTTCTTGCTCAGGCTGGCGATCCTGAACAACGAGGTCGGCTGCACCTGGGCCCGGCTCCCGCCGTTGCGCGAGTAGGAGCCGTAGCCGCGCGCCGCCAGGATCTTGCCGTTCCTGGCCACCGCGAGCTGGGCGGCGCTGATGCTCCGCTCGGTGACGAAGGTCTTCATCGCGGTGTCGAAGGAGGCCAGCTGGGCCGGCATGACGCCGGTCACGAGCACGCCGGCGGCCTGCGCCGGGCGGGCGGCGCCGAGCGCGAGCGCCGGTGCGGCGACTGCGGCGGTCTTGAGGAGGGTTCGCCGTGTGGTCACAAATATCCCCTTAGATCATCAAAGGTCGGCAGCTTACGGGAAAAGTGGCTGGGGACGACAGGTTTCGGTCAGATGGAAGACCAGCGGCCATGGCGGCGTTACGTGGAGGCAATGGGGTCGTCACGACCCCCTGCTTGGCTTGCTAAACCGAGAGTCCGGTAAAATCGGTCTGTTTGAAATGATATTTCCGGACTTACCGCCGCTTGAGGCGATATTGGAGGGTGTGGCATGACGACGGCTGCCCTGCAGACCGTGCTGACCGTTCCCGAGCGTTTCCGCGGCCCCCAGGGGATCGCGAACGGCGGCTGGATCGCCGCCACGGTCGCGGACGCACTCAGCAGGAACCACACGGCAGTCGAGGTCACGCTGCACGCGCCGACCCCGCTGGAGACCGAGCTCCGCCTGGAGCACGTCGCCAACACCGCCACCCTGTCGCACGGCGACAAGCTGCTGGTCGAGGCGATCCCGGTGGCCGAGGACCTCGAGGCGCCGGCGTTCGTGCCGTTCAACGACGCGGCCCGCGCCGAGGCCGGGTTCGCCGGGTGGCACGGCCACGCCTTCCCCGAGTGCTTCGCGTGCGGCCTGCGCGAGCCCGGTGACGGCCTGCGCGTCTTCCCCGGGCCGGTCGAGGGGACCGACCTGGTGGCGGCGGGCTGGCGCGTGCCGTTCACGGTCGCGGACGCCGACGGCGTGCCGAACGCGATCGTCGGCGCTGTGCTCGACTGCATCACCGGGTGGGCGCACTTCGGGCCGGGCGAGTCGGCGCTGCTGGGCCGCCTGAGCCTGCAGATCCACCGCAAGGTCTACCCGGGCGGCACGTACTCGGTCGTCGGCCGGGCGACCGGCGCGGAGGGCCGCAAGCTGTTCGGCTCCAGCGCCCTGTACGAGGTCGACGGCACCCTGGTCGCCTCCGCCAAGGCCACCTGGATCAAGCCTCTCTAGAGGTACGGCTGACGCCAGGGGACGCCCAGCCGCCGACCGGGGCTGGGCTCCCTCCAGGGACACGCGACGACGAGCGGGCGCACGGCCCGCCGTTACGCCGTCCCGGTCAGCCGGTTGACGATCACGTCGGCGCAGCGGGGGTCGAAGAGGATCGTGTAGTGGTTGCAGTCGGGCACCAGCTCGTCCTCCACCACCGACGTCCACTCGGCGGCCAGCTCGTCGGGCAGCATCCCGATCGGCTGGTTCAGCAGCCCGCGCGGCGCGCGCAGCAGGGAGACCGGTGACGTGATCGCCCGCAGCGCCGCGCCGATCTCCTCGCCGTGGGTGCGCATCCAGCGGCCGTCCTCCATGACCGCCTCGCCCACCGCGCGCGAGCGGAGCGCCCCGGCGGGGCCGGTCAGGTCGTAGAGGACGTAGTCCTCCGCCTCCGGTGTCCAGGCGTCCACGAAGGCCGGATGCGCCTTGAAGAAGGCCACGTAGTCCTCAGGCGTGGCGAACGTCTGGCTGAGGCGCGCGATCGCCGGGCCCAGGGTCGCCTCCAGCTCGGCGTCCACGTCCGTGCCCGGCGGGAAAGCGGGCAGCGGGAGCCCGCCGTCCACCAGCACCACCCGGGAGAAGGGCCGCTGGGCGGCGGCCAGCGCCGCCACGTAGGCGCCCATGGAGTGCCCGGTCAGCACCGCGTCCTGCCCCGCCCCGACGTGCTCCGCCAGCCGCAGCACGTCGTCGGCGTGCCTGGGCAGGCCGTACGGGCCGGGCAGGTCGGCGCTGTGGCCGCGCCCGCGCAGGTCCATCGCCACGAGCGACCAGTCGGACGGCAGCCGCTCGGCCACCGCCTGCCACGCCATCAGCGAGGCGGTGATCCCGTGGACCGCGATGACGATCTTGGGTCCCTCGCCGAACCTGGTGTAGTGCATACCCTCGTAAAACATGACGAAAGCCTAGGGGCACACCGCCCGGTACGGCACGCCGGGCACCAACCGCGCCCACTCCTGCGCCGTCAGCGTCCGCCCGGCCCGCGCGCACACCCTGGCGGCCACCCCGTCGCCCGCGACCGGGTGGGAGCGCACCGTCCCGTTGCCGTCCACGGTGACGACCGCCGACCCGTCCGCGGTGAACGCCAAGGAACGGATCTGCCAGATCTCCGGGTCCTGCCCGCCGCCGCTGTCGGCGAGCGTGCCGAGGCCCGCGCCGGAGATCGGGTCGAGCAGCCGTACACGCCCGCCTGGCTCGGCCACGGCGACCAGGTCCTCGGCCGGGGAGTAGGCGGCGACGGCGACGTCGGCCGGACGGGCGCGCGCCACCGGTCCCATCGGCCGCCGGGACGCGAGGTCCCAGCGGGTGAGCCTGCCCTGCGTGTCGAGCACCACCAGGGCGCCCGCGCGGGTGAAGAAGGCGCGCAGCCCCCGAGACCCGAACGGCTCTCCGCGCACCTTGCCGGTCGCGGCGTCGACGATCCGCTCCTGGTCCCCTGCCGACGCCAGCAGCTTGCCGTCGGGGGAGAAGGTCACGCCGGTGACCCTGCCGAGCTCGGCGCTCCACAGCTTGCGCCGGGCCCGCCAGTCCCAGACCTGCGTGGCGAACTTCAGGTGCGTGCCCCCGTCGTCCGGGCTGCCCAGCCCGATGGCCAGCCGGTCCCCGGACGGGCTGAAGGTGGCCTGCAACGGCCCGGCGGAGCCGTACCGCGCGTCGAGCACCGTGGCGCGCCCACCCTCCATGACCGTGACCCTGTCCTGGGTCACGAACGCCATGACCTTCCCGTCGGCGCTGAACGCGACGGAGTCGGCGGCCGGGACCTTGCCGAGCACCTTGCCGGTCGCGGCGTCGCGCAGCACCTGGTCGGTGACCACCCGCTGCCCGCCGGGGGCGAGCGTGGCCTCTCCGACCAGCGTGTCCGCCGGCTTCACTGCCAGGTCGGAGACGTTGACGGAGAACACCCGGTCGGCGACGAGGTAGCGGAACACCTTCCCGTCGAACGCGCCGCGCGGCGTGGTGGACTCCTCGCCCTCGCCGCGCACCGGGACGCTGGTGAGCAGCTGGGTGTCCGCCATGCGCCAGAACTGGATGGTCCTGTCGTCCGCGGAGGCCAGCAGCGTGCCGTCGGCGCTGACGGTGACGACGCCCCTGTTCCAGGTGCCCTGGGTGCCCGCGCCGTCCTTGTCGCCGATCTCGTCCGAGGCGCCGGTCCTGAGGTTGGTCAGCGTCAGGATCGACGCGCCTCTCTCGGCGGTCTTCCACTGGCCGTCCAGGCTGGTCTTGGCGTCGAGCCGTTTCCGCGCGCCGGTGGCGGGGTCCCAGCGGTAGGCGTCGCCGGTGATAGTGATCACCGGGGCGGTGCTGTAGAAGGAGGCCTCGGCCCAGCCGTTCAGCAGGTCGAGCTTCTCGGCGAACCGCCACGTGCCGAGCGGCTCGCCGCCGGGCAGCCGCCAGGCCCGCGCCGCCGCGTCCGTGACGACCAGCAGCGTCGTGTCCGACAGCGCGACGTGCGCGAGCGCGCCCTCGACGCCCTCGATCGTCGCGGTCCTGGCGCCGGAACGCACGTCCCACAGCCGTACGGCGCCGTCGCTCGCGCTGGCCAGGGTGTGCCCGTCCGAGGAGAGCGCGCGGACGGCCCCGGCCGCCGGGTCGGCGAACGCCGCCGTCTCCCGCATCGCGAGCGAGCCGTTCAGCGCCGCCCTGGTCTGCGGGGTGCGGGCCAGCCGCCACGCGGCCGCGCTGTAGAGCATCGCCAGCTTCGGGTCGGTCCTGCGGGTCGCCTCGGCCAGCGTGGCCAGCCTGGACGCCTCCGACGTGGCGAGCTGTCCCGCGATCTGCTCGGCGCGCGAGTCGGCGAGCAGACCCTGCTGTACGGCCAGCCCGCCCGCGACCAGCGCGATCACCAGCAGCCCTGCCAGTCCGAGCGACGCCAGCCGCGTGCGCCTGGCCCTGCGCCTGGTGAGGACGGCAGCCGCGGACAGGAAGTCCCGTTCCGCGGGGGAGAGCGTGATGTGCCTGCGCGCCGTGGCCGCCCACTGCAACGCGTTCTCCAGGCTGCTGCCCTGGAACAGGTCGCCGTCCCTGCGCCCGGCCGACGCCCAGCGCCTGGCCCCGGTGAGGATCTCCCGGTGGACGGCCAGGCCGTCCCTGTTGCTGTCGATCCAGCGGCGGAACCGCGGCCACGCCTGCGGCAGCGCCGGTCTGGCGAGCCGTACCTCGTCGTCCGTCCTGGACAGCAGGTAGCCGAACACGTCGAGGATCCTGGTGATCGCCGCCACCTCGGGCAGCGACCGGCCCTCGACCAGCTCGGACAGCTCGGCTGGCCGTACGGACAGCTCACCGGCCTCGTCCACGGTGACCAGCCGCAGGAACACCTCGGGCGCCAGCTCGCGCTCGGCCGGGTCGAGCGAGGTGTAGGCGTCCTCGGCCAGCGTGCCGAGCGCGGGGTCGTCGGCCTGCGCGCCGATCCCGGCGGCGCGCAGGCCACCGGCGGCGAGCAGGCGCGGGGTGTCCAGGCCGCCGTCGCCGCTGACCAGCGCGAGCAGCAACTGGCGCGCGGTCGGGCGTAACGCGGGCTCCTTGGCGAGCGCGGCGGCGACCATGGGGCGCAGCGTGCCGGGCAGCAGGTCCAGGTTGGGGGAGGACGACAGCACGCGGTGCATGACGCCGCCCAGGCTCTCGGCCTGGAACGGGTCGGCGCCGCTGGCCGCGAAGATCATGACGCAGGCCCACGCGAAGACGTCGGCCGGGGGTCCTGCGCGCTGGCCGGTGAAGACCTCGGGCGCCATGTAGGTCGGCGTGCCCGTCACCACGCCGGTCGCGGTGAGCGACATCTCCGCGGTCCTGGCGATGCCGAAGTCGATCACCCGGGGGCCGTCCGGGCCGAGCAGCACGTTGTCCGGCTTGAGGTCGCGGTGGATCACCCCGGCGTCGTGGATCGCGGTCAGCGCGGTCGCGATGGCGGTGGCGAGCCTGTGCAGGTCGTCGCCGCGGAACCGGCGGCCGTCCTCGACGCACTTGCGGAGGCTGGGGCCCTCCACGTACTCGCTGACGATGTAGGGGCGCGGCCCGCCGAGCTCGGCGGCGATCACCGGGGCGGTGCAGAACGACGCCACCCGCTGGGCCGCGGTCGCCTCCCTGCCGAGCTGGGCCACCTGGTCGCCGTGCAGCACCTTGATGGCGACGCGGCGGCCGTCCTCGGCGTAGGCCTCGTAGACCACGCCCTGCCCGCCCGCGCCGAGCCGTCCGGCCAGCCAGTAACCGCCGAGCCGCTGGGGATCTCCTTCGATCAGCACGACAGGTTCGATGCGTTCACTGCCGACAAAGTTGCCAGTAAATTGCCCTATATGCGCATCACCGTAATTGAGCACGAGGCCGACGCGGGTCTCGGCTACCTCGCGGACTGGCTCGGCGTGGACTGCGACGTCGTCCGCCCCTACCTGGGCGAGACCGTGCCGTCACGCGCAGCCGACGGCCTGATCGTGCTCGGCGGCGAGGCGTCCGCCTGGGACGACGAGGGGTATCCGTGGCTGCCCGCGACCCGTGCGCTGCTGCGTACGTCGGTCGAGGACGGCACGCCCACGCTGGGCATCTGCCTGGGGGCGCAGCTCATGACGCTGGCCTGCGGCGGCACGGTCGAGCGCGGGGCCGAAGGCCTGGAGGTGGGCGCGTGCGAGGTGACGTCGCTCGGCGTCGCCGACCCCCTGCTGGGCGAGGTGGGAACGGCTGTCGCGATCCAGTACCACCAGGACGCGATGACCACGCTGCCCGAGGGCGCGGTCCGGCTGATGACCGGCGCGATCTACCCCAACCAGGCCTACCGGCTCGGCGGGCGCGCCTGGGCCGTGCAGTTCCACCCCGAGGCCACCCCCGACATCTTCACCTCCTGGACCACCGCGTCCGGCCTGCAGGGGTACGACGAGGCGGTCAAGGAGGCCGAGCCCCGGCTCGTCGCCGCGTGGCGGCCGATGGCCGAGGCGTTCGGCGAGATCGTCAGGACGACCGCCTAGAGGTCACCAGGTGGGCGATCCCGTGCACCCCGGCCAGCGCGGCCGGGAGCATCGCCAGCCCCCAGAGCGATGACTTCCTGGCGTCGCTCTCCTCCAGCTGACGCCACGCCCACACCGAGTAGGGGATCACCACGAGCGGCGCCGTGACCACGCCGGGCGTGTAGCGGCGCATCGCCGCCGCCTGGGCGAGGTGGATCACCCCGTGCAGGCCGAACCCGGCCAGGGCGGCGCGGAAGAACCCGTTGCGCCCCTCGGTCGCGGCCCCCGCGGCCGACGCCGCGGCGATCACGCCGCCCATCAGCCCGATGCTGACGTTCACGTGCGCCTGCGACTGCGCGAACCGCTCGGGCAGGTTCTTCCGCGTCCATTTCGCCATGGTGAGCAGCTCCTCCGCGTCGTGCACCATCCACGCCGCCAGCAACCCCCACGTGACCTTCCTGGACACCATGATCTCTCCTTAATGCAACGCAACGTTGCGTTGTATTCAATGCCTGTCGCAGGGGCCTGTCAAGATGGAGGGGTGCCGCGCATGGAGTCCACCGCCGCCCGCCTGGCCAAGCTCGGCTTCGCCGACGGAGCACGCGCCGAGCGGCTGCTCGCCGAGTCGGAACCGGTGCCCGACGAGCTGCTCCGGGCGCTCGTGGCGGTCGCCGACCCCGACCTGGCCCTGACCTCCCTGGTACGGCTGGCCGAACGGGACCCCTCGGTGCTGGGGGTGGAGGGCGTGTCGCGCGACCGCCTCCTGGGCGTGCTCGGCGTGAGCGCCGCCCTGGGAGAACACCTGGTCAGACACCCCGCCCACGTCGCCCTCCTCGATGTGACAGCCCCGAAGGACGACGCCAGAACCGAACTCCTCCGCGCCGTCGGCGCCGAACGGGGCAATCCCGAGCCCCGGGCCACCGCCGCCGATGCGCTGGTCGCGTTGCGTGTGGCCTACCGGGGGCGGTTGCTCCGGCTGGCCGCGCTCGACGTCACCGGTGAGATGGCGTTCGCCGACGTCACCTCCGCGCTGTCCGACCTGGCGGGCGCGGCGCTGGAGGCCGGGCTGGCCATCGCCAGATCAGAGGTCCCAGCCGACGACGTGCGGCTGGCCGTGATCGGCATGGGCAAGTGCGGCGCCCGCGAGCTCAACTACATCAGCGACGTAGACGTGATCTTCGTCGCCGAGCCCCGCGACGGCGCAGACGAGACCAAGGCCCTCCAGACCGCGACAAGGCTGGCCCAGGCCATGATGCGCGCCTGCTCCGCCGCCACCTCCGAGGGCGCGCTCTGGGAGGTCGACGCCGGGCTGCGCCCCGAGGGCCGCTCAGGCCCGCTGGTGCGCACGCTCGCCAGCCACCTGGCCTACTACCGCCGCTGGGCCAAGACCTGGGAGTTCCAGGCCCTGCTCAAGGCCAGACCGGTCGCGGGCGACCTGGACCTCGGCTCTTCCTACGTCGCGGCCGTCAACGAGCTGGTCTGGTCGGCCGCCACCCGCGAGAACTTCGTCGAGGACGTCCAGGCGATGCGCCGCCGCGTCGAGGCGCACGTGCGCGCCGAAGGCGAGCGGCAGCTCAAGCTCGGCCCGGGCGGCCTGCGCGACATCGAGTTCGCCGTCCAGCTCCTGCAGCTCGTGCACGGCCGGGTCGACCCGCTGCTGCGCCGCAAGGCCACGCTTCCCGCCCTCGCCGCGCTCTCGCGCGGCGGCTACGTCGGGCGCGAGGACGCCAAGGCGCTGGCCGAGGCCTACACGTTCCTGCGCCAGGTCGAGCACCTGCTGCAGTTGCACCGGCTGCGCCGTACCCATGTCCTGCCCACGGGCGAGGACGACCTGCGCAGGCTCGGCCGGGCGCTGGGCATGCAGGGGGACCCGGTCGGCGAGTTCACCGCGCGCTGGAAACGGCACGCGCGCGAGGCGCGCCGCCTGCACGAGAAGCTGTTCTACCGCCCGCTGCTGCAGGCGGTCGCCAGGCTGCCCGACACCGAGGCCCGGCTGACCACGGCGGCGGCCGCCGCCCGGCTACGCGCGCTGGGGTTCGAGGACCCGGACGGCGCGCTGCGCCACCTGGCCGCGCTCACCACGGGCGTGTCGCGCCGGGCGGCGATCCAGCGCACGCTGCTGCCCGTCATGCTCGGCTGGTTCGCCGACACCCCGGACCCGGACGCGGGCCTGCTGGGCTTCCGCCAGGTCAGCGACAAGCTCGGCACGACGCCCTGGTACCTCAGGCTGCTGCGCGACGAGACGGCCGTGGCGCACCGGATGGCCCGCCTGCTCGGCACCAGCCGCTACGCCACCGGCCTGCTGCTGAACGCGCCGGAAGCGGTCGAGCTGCTCGGCTCGGACGAGTCCCTCGCCCCGCGCCCGGTCGCGGCGGAGGCGGCCGCCGCCGTCGCCAGGTACGGGCCAGACGCCGAGGGGGCTGTCGCCGCGGTGCGCGCGCTGCGGCGCAGGGAGCTGTTCCGTACGGCTGTCGCCGACCTTGCGGGCGTCATCGACATCGAGCAGGTCGGCGTCGCGCTGTCGGCGCTGAACGACGTGACCATCCAGTCGGCGCTCGACGCGGCCATCAGCAAGGTCGCCCTGGAGCGCCGCCACGCCCTGCCAGCCGGGTTCGCGGTCATCGCCATGGGCCGCCTCGGCGGTGAGGAGTGCTCCTACGGCAGCGACGCCGACGTCATGTTCGTGCACGACTGGGACGACACCGAGGCCGCCTTCGCCGTCGCCAACGAGCTGCGCCGCCTGCTCGCGCTGCCCGCGCAGGACCCGCCGCTGCTGATCGACCCCGACCTGCGCCCCGAGGGACGGCAGGGCCCGCTCGTGCGCACGCTCGCCTCCTACCGCGCCTACTACGCGCGCTGGTCCTCGCCCTGGGAGTCGCAGGCGCTGCTGCGCGCCCGCTTCGCCGCGGGCGACCCCGGGCTCGGCGCCGCGTTCGCCGCGATGATCGACGAGATCCGCTACCCCGACGGAGGCCTGCCGGAGCAGGCGGTCAGGGACATCAGGCGGCTCAAGGCGCGGATGGAGGCGGAGCGGCTGCCCAGGGGCGCCGACCCCGGCCTGCACACCAAGCTCGGCAGGGGCGGCCTGTCCGACGTGGAGTGGGTGGCACAGCTCCTGCAACTGCAGAACGCCGCGCACGTGCCCGCCCTGCGCACCACCAGGACCCTGGAGACGCTGCGCGCCGCGGTCGCCGAGGGGCTGCTGGCCGAGGACGACGCGGCCGTGCTGTCCGAGGCGTGGCGGTTCGCCTCGCGGATCAGGGACGCCATCATGCTCGTCAAGGGCCGCGCGGGCGACATGGTGCCCAGCGACGCCAGGGAACGCAGGCTCATCGCCAGGACCCTCGGCTACCCGCCGGACGGGTCGGAGGACTTCCTCGACGACTACCGGCGGGTCACCCGGCGCGCCCGCCAGGTGGTGGAGCGGGTGTTCTATGCCTAGGTTCGGGGTCAGGGAGCTGTCGCTGGCGCTCATGCACCGCATGCGCGACCTCAACCCGGAGCGGGTCGAGGACGCGCTGTCGCAGATCGGGGCGACGCGGGCGGAGCTGCGGGCGGCGCACACCCAGTGGACGGCGATGGCGCACTCCAGCCGCGCGCCCAAGGGGCTGGCGGTGCTGCGCATGGCGCTCGGGCCGCAACGCCACTCGGGCTCCAGAACCATCGGGGCGCTGACCTGCGAGGTCGCCCGGTGGGCTCTGCCGTACTGGCCGGGGTTGGAGCTGGAGGCGCTGGTCGGTCCGGACGGCGAGGTGTGGAACCTGTGGTTCGTCCGGCCCTCGGGGGAGCTCAGGCTCGGGCTGGACGAGCTGGTGCCGTGGACGTGCGTGATCGCCGACGTGGCCGCCAGCTTCCCTGGCGCGATCCAGGGCGAAGGGGGCGCTCCGCAGCACTGGGTGGTCGACTTCACCCACGACGGCCGGCCGTACCGCGCCCTCTTCGTCTACGGTCTCCTGCAGCGGGTGCGTTGATTTCCTTGCGGCGGCCTGTCCCCGGGGTGTATCAAGGCGCGGGGTGATCGCTTTGCTGTCTCTTTACGTGGACATGGCCATCGGGCTCGTCATGCTCTTCCTCCTGCTCTCGCTGCTGGTCAGCGGGGTCAACGAGGCCGCGGTCCGGCTGCTGTCGGTCCGCAGCAAGTTCCTGTGGGCCTACCTGCGCGACACCATGGACGGCGCGCAGGAGGGCGCCAGGTCGTGGCTGCCCGCCACGGTGCGCGGCGTCTTCACCGTGCTGCCGTTCCTGCGCGACCCGCGCCCCAAGTTCGACGAACGCCCCAGCCCCGCCGAGGCCAAGCCGATGCCCGCCGGGACGACCGCCGCCGACGACGCGATGACCAAGCTCTTCTACGAGCGGGTGCGCGAGATCGACCACGGCAAGACCGGCAAGACCAGCATCTCCAACATCCCGCCAGGCCGCTTCGCCGGAGCCCTGATGGAGATGGCCGCGGGGGAGAAGGACGGCGTCGAAGGCCTCCTGGTCAAGCTCAAGGACCTCAACAGCCCGCTGTACGGTCACCTCAAGGGCGTGTGGGAGTCCGCGCAGCGCGACATGGAACGTTTCCGCCAGGGCGTCGAGAGCTGGTTCGACACCGAGATGCAGCGGCTGTCCATGCTCTACAAGCGCTACGTCAAGTGGGTCGTCGCGGTGCTCGGCCTGGTGATCACGCTGCTGTTCAGCATGGACGGCATCGAGTTCACCAAGACGCTGCTGCGCGACAACGCCTACCGGGCCGCCGTCTCCGCGATCGCGGGCAGCGCCGAGGGCACCGAGTCGCTCAAGGAGACCTGCACGCCCGGCGTCGACCCCTACAAGTGCGTCACCGACACGCTCAGCTCGCCCGCGATGGTCAAGGTGTTCGACCACGCGATCATCAGCCTGCGCATCCCCGAGGACGGCGACCCGAGCGTGAGCTGGAACGGCGGCATGTGGTGGCAGCGCGTCACCACGCTGAGCCACTGGCCGGGCTACCTGCTGACGTTCGTGGCGCTGCTGTTCGGCGCGCCGTTCTGGTGGGACCTGTTCCGCCGGATCACCGGCATCCGCGGCCGCCAGTAGGATCGTCAGGCTCCCCCCAGGGCCCGACCGGGGGAGTGCCATGTTCTTTCTGGCTTTGGCGTTGATGATGCCGCAGGTGACCGGGCTGGACCTGCCCGCCGCGACCGACCGGTTGCGCGAGGCGGGTATCGAGCAGGTGGCGGCGGTCCCGCTCGACGGCGGGTTCGTGGTGACCCGGCGCGACTGGGTGGTCTGCACCCAGTCGCCCGCAGACGGCGACCCCTACACCGGCGGCACGGTCACGCTCGGGGTGATCGAGAAGCGAAAGGGATGCCCATGATCCTGGAGACCGGCCGGCTCGTGATGCGCTCCTGGCGCGAGGAGGACCTGGAGCCGTTCGCCGCCCTCAACGCCGACCCGGAGGTGATGGAGTTTTTCCGCGCGCCGCTGAGCCGCGAGGAGAGCGACGCGTTCGCCGGGCGGATCATGGCGCGGATGGACGAGCTCGGCTACGGGCTGTGGGCGCTGGAGGTGCGTGAGACCGGGGAGTTCATCGGCTTCACCGGGCTGGCGCTGCAGACGTTCGAGGCGCACTTCACCCCGGCCGTCGAGGTCGGCTGGCGGCTGGCCCGGTCGGCCTGGGGGCACGGCTACGCCTCAGAGGCCGCGCGCCGGGCACTGGACTACGGCTTCGCCCAGGCGGGGCTGGCGGAGATCGTGTCGATGACGGCGGCGATCAACGTGCGCTCGCGCGCGGTGATGGAGCGGATCGGCATGACCCGCGACCCGGACGACGACTTCGGGCATCCGGCTGTCGAGCCCGGCCATCCGCTCCATCCGCACGTGCTCTACCGGGTGGTCAGGTAGAGGAGAAGGTGAACCAGTTGACGTTGACGAAGTCGGCCGGCTGGCCGCTGCTGAAGGTCAGGTAGACGGTGTGGGTGCCGGTCACGGCGGCGATGTTGGCGGGGACCGTACGCCAGCTCTGCCAGCCGCCGGTGTTGGCGACGGCGAAGTCGCCGATCGGGGCGGCGGTCGGGCTGTCGAGCCGCACCTGCACCAGCCCGCTCACGCCGCCGGCCGCCCCTGAGGCGACGCGCGCCTTGAACTGCCTGGCCGCCTCGGCGCCGAAGTTGACGCCGTCGAAGCGCAGCCAGTCGCCGTTGGCGATGGCGCCCACGTTCTGGCCGCCGCCGGTGTCCGTGGTCGGCTCGACGATCGTGCCCGACTGGGCCTGGTAGGCCTCGGCCTGGATGGTGGAGCGCGCGTCCACGCCGCCGGGTGTGGTCGGCGTGATCGTCGGGGTCGGTCCCGTCGTGCCGCTCTGCCAGACAGCCACGTAGTCGACCACCATCGGCCTGCCGGACACTGTGGCCGCCGTGGGCGTCGGACCGGCGAGCGCGTCGGGGAACGCCCCGCCCATGGCCACGTTCAGCAGGAGGAAGTATCCGGCGTGGCTGGTCATGTTCGTCCAGGTCGCCGCGTCCACCTGGGACTGGCTGACGCTGTGGAACTGCTGGCCGTCGACGTACCAGCGGAACTGGTTGGGCGCGACGCTCCTGTCCCACTCGAAGCGGTAGGTGTGGAAGGCCGACTGGCAGGACGCGCCTGGGCAGGCCCTGCTGGCGGCGATCCCGGAGGTCTCGTTGCACGGGCCGCCCGGGTTGACGCCGCAGTGCAGGACGCCCCACACCGAGTTGAGCCCGTTGACGTTCTCCATGATGTCGAACTCGCCGATGCCCGGCCAGTTCCAGTAGTTGCCCCTGTACGGCTGGCCGAGCGCCCAGAACGCCGGCCAGTAGCCCAGCGCGGACTGCCCGGTGACGTTCGGCATCTGGATCCTGCCCTCGATGCGCAGGATGCGGCCGTCGGCGGGCTTGAAGTCGGCGCGCCTGGTCTCGATGCGGGCCGAGGTCCAGTTCTGGCCGCTGCCGAGCGGGGTGATGCGCAGGTTGCCCGCGCCGTCGAGGCTGAGGTTGGACGGGCTGGCGGTGTAGTTCTGGATCTCGCCCGTGCCCCAGTTGCCCGGTCCGCCGGGGTAGGCGTGGCCGGTGTCGATGATCCAGTTGTTGCCGTCCGGCAGGGTTCCCGCCGAACCGTTGAAGTCGTCCGACCAGACCAGGGACCAGCCGGTCGGTGGGGGCGGCACGGCGGCTGTGGCGCGTAAGGCGGTGGTGACGAGCAGTCCTGCGGCCAGGACGGCGGCGACCGCCGCCCATCCGGTGCGGGTCATCGCGGCTCCTTCGAGTCAGAGAGCGCTCTCTTAACCCGATCTGAACACGCTGTTTACACGCTGTCAATCAAGGAGCGGGGTGACCGCCTCCATGAACGTCTCCACCATGCCCTTGCTCTTGCTGTAGTAGGACGTCAACGCCGAGCCCACCCAGTCCCCCTGGGTGAGCTGCTCGATCCTGCCCAGGTCGGCGCCGGGAAAGAGGCGTACGACCAGGCCGCCCGCGTGGGCCAGCGCGAGGAGCGCGACGGTCCTGTCCGAGGCCCACTCGCCGTCCAGCGCAGCCGCGATGCGGTCTCTGACCTCCCGCTCGAAGCGCGGCTCCGCTTCGGGAAAACGCTCTCTGGCCAGGAATCTGCCCGGCTCGCGCACCAGCGCGCCGCGCTCGGCCAGGCGGTTCAGCAGGCGGGCGCGGCGGCGGGTGGAGTAGAGCATGCCGAACCAGGTGGCCGGGGTGCAGGAGTGCGGGAGCTCCAACAGGCGGGCAAGGGCGTGGTCGAGCTCCTCGTCGCCCGCCCTCGTGCGGTCGATCACCCGGACGCCGCCGTCCTCGTCCAGCTCGATCCGCTCCTCCACGGCGAGCTCGGACAGGAGGGCGGCGGCCAGCAGGAGGGCGATGCGCTCGTCCGGCAGGAGGGGCCTGCCGTCCCGCTCGGCGTGGGCCAGGAGGGTGAACTCCTCTGCGATGGTCAGCATGGTCCGAGTGTGGCCGGTGGCGCTTGCACGCCGGTAGACGCGGTTGTCACCGGCCGCCCGTGACATCCGTCAGGCCTGCCAGCTCCTGCCATTGGCGCATGGGCAGTTCGGTGGGGTCGGCGGTGAGCACTTGCAGGCACACGTGGTCGGCCCCGGCCTCGAAGTGTTCCAGGACGCGCTTCTCGATCGCACCGGCGTCGCCGTACGCGACGATGGCGTCCACCAGGCGGCGGCTCGGGCCGGCCAGCTCGCTCTCGTCGAAGCCCAGCCTGCGCACGTTGGCGGTCTGGTGCGGCGCCTGGTCCACGTAGAACTTGACGTGCTGGGTGGCGATCTCGCGCGCCCTGTCCACGTCGTGGTCGAGCACCACGGCCTGCTCGACGGCCAGGAACGCGTCCTGGCCCAGGATCTCGCGGCTCCTGCGGGTGTGGTCGACGGAGACGAAGTAGGGGTGCGCGCCCAGCGTGCGCTCCGCGGCCAGGGCCAGCATCTTCGGCCCGAGCGCGGCCAGCACGCGGCGGGGCGGCTCCTTCGCGGCCGGCGCGTTGAGGGGGACGGCGTCCATGGCGTCGAGGTAGGCGGTCATGGACCGCACGGCCTTGCCGACGACCGGGATGTCGTAGCCGTCCATGGGGATGGGCTGGTCGGTGACGCGGTGGCCGCCGAGGCCCAGGAGGTAGCGGCCGGGGTGGGCCTCGTTGATCGCCCGCTCGGCCGCCGCGGTGGTGATCGGGTCGCGGTAGGCGATGTTGGCGATGCCTGAGGCGACCGTGAGGTGCTCGGAGGCGTTGAGCGCCATCCAGGCCTGGCTGAACGTGTCGCGGCCGAAGCCTTCGCCGAACCAGAGGGTGCCGTAGCCGAGCTCCTCGATCTCGGCCACCGCGTCCTTGAAGGCGGGGGCGGGCTGGTGGTCGAGGGCGAAGGTCCAGATACCGATTTTTCCGTACACAGGGCAATCCCTTTCGCTGGAACCGGAGAGGTTCTCCGGTTGGTACAATACGGAGAGGTTCTCCGGTTTTGCAACTAGGGGGTTTCCGGTGCGGGCGGATGCGCAGCGCAACTACGACCATCTGGTCACGACGGCTCGGGCGGTGTTCGCCGAGGAGGGGCCCGACGCGTCGCTCAACGAGGTGGCGCGGCGGGCGGGCGTCGGGCCAGGGACGCTCTACCGGCACTTTCCGACGCGGGAGGCGCTGCTGGTGGCGGTGTTTCGGGAGCGCATTCTCACGTTGTGCGGGCAGGCGTCGGAGATGACGCTGGCCGAGTGGCTGCGGGTTTTCCTGGTGCACGCGCAGACCGATGGCGGGCTCTCGGCCACGATGGCGTCATCGTCGGGGCTCGACTGCCACGCGTTGCTGCGGTCGGCGGCCGGGGGACTACTGGCCAAGGCTCAGGAGGCGGGCGAGGTGCGGGCGGACGTCGAGGTGGACGACCTGTTCCAGCTGATCACCGGGCTTGCCCAGGCGCCGCGCGCGCAGCGGCTGCTTGACCTGGCTCTGGAAGGCGTCATGCGCTGAGCGCGTAGAGGACGTCGCGCAGGCGGTCCTCGCGGCCGCGTTGCCAGGCCAGGCGGAGGGCCAGGGGCGGCGCGTCGAAGGCGATGCGCCTCAGCGCGCCCGACGCGAGATCCGCCTCGACCACGAAGTCCGGCAGCACCGCCACGCCCAGGCCCTGCCGTACCCACTCGCGGACCGTCGCGACGGTCGGCAGCTCCCTGCGCGGCAGCGACGGGTCGATCACCCGGTCGGCGGCCAGTCGCGCCGAGCACTGCCCGGAGGTCACCAGCATCGTCGGGTCCGTGCGCTCAGGGGCCTCGACCATGACCAGCGCCACCTCGCCCACGTCCAGGAACTCCAGGTCCCGCGGCGGCGTGAAGCCCAGCGCGCCGAGCTGCGGCCCGGCGTCGAGCATGAGCCCCGCGTCGAGCTCGCCGGTCGCGATCTCGCCGAGCAGCAGGTGGCGGGGGAGCGAGCGCACCTCCAGGTCGATGTCCGGCCTGCGCTCTCTGAGGCGTCGCACCACGGCGGGGAAGCGGGTGGCGGTCAGCATCTCCAGCGCGCCGACCCGCATGCGCAGGCGCTCGCCGGTGACGGCCCGCCGTACCTCCTCCGCGTGGTCGAGCAGGCCGCGGGCGCGGCTCAGCAGCTCGTGGCCCTGTGGGGTCAGCCGCATGCCCTGCGGGGTGCGGTCGAACAGCCTGACGCCGAGCGAGCGCTCCAGCGTGCGCACCTGCTCCGACACCGAGGCGGGCGC
Organism: Nonomuraea sp. NPDC050556; assembly: GCF_044457355.1. Classification (NCBI taxonomy): domain Bacteria; kingdom Bacillati; phylum Actinomycetota; class Actinomycetes; order Streptosporangiales; family Streptosporangiaceae; genus Nonomuraea; species Nonomuraea sp. NPDC050556. Next base: position 335,125 of record NZ_JBITGU010000008.1, read on the forward strand.
GAGGCCGATTGCCTCGGCCGCGCCGATGACCGTCCCGGAGCCAGCCACCGCCACGAATCCACGCAAATGCCGCAACTCCATGGTGACCAGCATACGGTTTTTCCGAATGCCCCAGCTTGTTACGCCTGTTGAGTGGCTCCGGAGCTTTGGCGAGGGTTGCGGTCGTGAACAGATCGCTCTTCGGGCTCTCGCTCGCCTACTTCCTCGTGCTCCTCGACACCACCGTGCTGACCATCGCGCTGCCGTCCCTGGGCGGGTCGCTGGCCGATCGCCAGTGGGCGGTGAACGCCTACACCGTCGCGTTCGCGGCCGTGTTGCTGACCGGAGGCTCCCTCGCCGACCGGTACGGCGCTGCCCGGGTGTTCCGCATAGGGGTGGCGTCCTTCGGGGTGATCTCCCTGCTGTGCGGGATCTCGCCCTCCCTGCCGGTGTTGATCGGTTTGCGTGCTTTGCTGGGGGTGGCGGGCGCTTTGTGCCTGGGCGGCTCGCTGGGGCTGATCGCCCAGCTCTACCCCGCTCCGCCGGCCAGGGCCCGCGCGATGGGCGTGTGGGCCGCCGTCACCGGCACGGCCCTGGCCGCGGGGCCGCTGGTGGGCGGGGTCCTCGTCGACCTGTACGGCTGGCGCGCGGTGTTCCTGGTGAACCCGCCGATCGCCGCGATCAGCCTGCTCTCCATCGCGGGCGTCGTGTCGGACGCCGGGCGTCGCCGGAGTTTCTGGGCGGGGCAGGTGGTCGCCTGCCTGTTCCTCGGCCTGCTCGCCCAGGCGGCCATCTCCCGGTCGTGGCTCGCCGCCGCTGCGGCGTGCGTGGCGCTGGCCGTACTGGTGACGATCGAACGCCGCAGCGCGGCCCCCGCCCTGCCCGGAGGGCTCCTGCGGTCCACCTGGCCCGAACTGGTCGCGGGGACGGTCGCCAACTTCGCCTTCTCCGGCGCCCTGTTCGTCCTCACCCTGCTGCTCCAGGAGGGCGAGCACCTGACGCCGATGCAGACCGGCCTGGCGTTCCTCCCGCTGACCCTGCCCATGGCGGTCAACCCGGTGCTGACCGGGCGCATCGTGGCCCGCTACGGCCCGCGATGGCCGGTCCTGGGCGGCCTGGTGCTGCTGGCGGCGGGACTGACCGGCCTCGCCCTCACCGACCTGACCGCGCCCTGGCTGCTCGTGATGGGCTTCGGCCTGTCCTTCTGCCTGCCCGCCCTGGTGGCAGGGACGGTCGCCGCCGCACCCCCGGGCACGGCGGGTACGGCGGGCGGCGTTCTGAACGCGGCCCGCCAGACCGGCGCCACCCTGGGCGTCGCCCTCCTCGGCCCGCTGACCCACGCCATGCTGCCCGCCGCGATCCTGGTCGCCGCCTCGGCCGTCCTCTTCGCCGTGACACGACGAAGCGGCCCCGTCGCCAGGGCCGCTTCGCCGGACGTTGCTCAGACGTCGTAGTAGAGCTCGAACTCGTGCGGGTGCGGGCGCAGCCTGATCGGGTCGACCTCGTTCTCGCGCTTGTAGGCGATCCACGTCTCGATGAGGTCGGGCGTGAAGACGCCGCCCTCGAGGAGGTAGTCGTGGTCGGCCTCCAGCGCGTCGAGGACCTCCGACAGCGAACCGGGCACCTGCGGGATGTTGCGCGCCTCCTCGGGGGGAAGCTCGTACAGGTCCTTGTCCACCGGCTCCGGCGGCTCGATCTTGTTGCGGATGCCGTCCAGCCCGGCCATCAGCATCGCGGCGAACGCGAAGTAGGGGTTGCACGAAGGGTCGGGCACGCGGAACTCGATGCGCTTGGCCTTCGGGTTGGATCCGGTGATCGGGATGCGCACGCAGGCGCTCCTGTTGCGCTGGCTGTAGACCAGGTTGACCGGCGCTTCGTACCCCGGCACCAGGCGGTGGTAGGAGTTGACGGTCGGGTTGGTGAAGGCCAGCAGCGACGGGGCGTGCTTGAGCAGGCCGCCGATGTAGTAGCGCGCGGTGTCCGACAGGCCCGCGTAGCCGACCTCGTCGTAGAAGAGCGGCGAGCCGTCCTTCCACAGCGACTGGTGGCAGTGCATGCCCGAGCCGTTGTCACCGAAGATCGGCTTCGGCATGAAGGTGACCGTGTGGCCGTACTCCAGCGCCGTCGACTTGATCACGTACTTGTAGAGCATCAGGTTGTCGGCCGTCTTCAGCAGCGTGCCGAACCTGAAGTCGATCTCCGCCTGACCGGCCGTGCCGACCTCGTGGTGCTGCATCTCGACGTCGATGCCGCTCTCGATGAGGTTGCGCACCATCTCGCTGCGCAGGTCGGTGAAGTGGTCCATCGGCGGGACGGGGAAGTAGCCGCCCTTGTAGCGCGGCTTGTAGCCCAGGTTGCCGCCCTCGGCCGCCTTGCCGGTGTTCCAGGCGCCCTCGATGGAGTCGACGTAGTAGTAGGAGGAGTGCTGGTTGGTCTCGAAGCGCACGTCGTCGAAGATGTAGAACTCGGCCTCAGGGCCGAAGTAGACGGTGTCGGCGATGCCGGTGCCCTTGAGGTATTCCTCCGCCTTGCGCGCGACGTTGCGCGGGTCGCGGCTGTAGGCCTCGCCGGTCAGCGGGTCGTGCACGAAGAAGTTGATGTTCAGCGTCTTGTGCTGGCGGAACGGGTCGAGCACGGCGCTGGTGGGGTCGGGCAGCAGCAGCATGTCCGACTCGTGGATCGCCTGGAAACCGCGAATCGACGAACCGTCGAACATGAGGCCGTCGGTGAAGACACTGGCGCCGAAGTTCTCGACGGGGAAGGTGAAATGGTGCGTCGTCCCCGGCAGGTCGGTGAACCTGACATCGACGAACTGCACCCCTTCGTCCCGGATGAACTTCAGGACGTCGTCGGCGGAGTTGAACACTCTCGAACCTCCCAGGGGATGGGTATCAGCGCGAGGTTAGGGGAAACCCGTTTCCGAACCGTATCCCGATTGTTTCGCGCGGGTTAAGCAGCAGCCCATTTGGTACGGCTCCGCCAGCGGCTCACCGAGCGGCTGTGGCGGGGCGCCGCAACGGCGAGAAGGGACGCGCCGTGATCTCACAAGCGCGTGTCAGGGGGACAGGAGGTCCGGGCGGACGGCGACGATGGCGCCGGAGGCGGCCACGATGGCGATGACCAGCCACACCGCCAGCCACACCTTCCACCGCCGCTCCGACATGCGGGGCCTGGCGGTGTAGTCGTCCCGCCGACGGCGCGGTTCCCGCTTCCTGGCCTGCTTGTCGTGCTGCTTGGCCGCCTTCGAGGCCGCCTCGCGCATCCGGCGCTGCTCTCCCTCGTCGAACTGCGCCACGAGCGCGTTGAAACGCTCGTCTAGATCGTCCCCGAATGACATGTGCCTCATGATGCTGATGAGAAATGCCAGGATGAAGCGCGATTGGGTCACGATCCCGACCGGCGCACCCGCCGGATACCGTGTGAGGTATGAGCAAGCAGGAGCAGCAGCCGAGATGGACCCAGACGTGGCTCGGCGGAGCGCGGGCGGCGGGCGTCGATCTCGGCTACCCGGGGCAGCGGCTGGGCCTGCCCGAGGAGGGCAGCGGTTCCGTCGCCAGGTTCGGCCGCCGCATCGGCGCGCTGGTCATCGACTGGATGATCTGCACCTGGGCCATCGCCCAGCTCATCCTGGGCGTCGACGTGGCGCGGCAGGTGTGGGTGCCCATGGCGATCTTCGGCCTGCAATACCTGCTCCTGGTCGCCACGATGGGCCAGACGTTCGGCCACCGGCTGATGGGCATCAGGGTCGCCGCGATGGACGGCGGCAACCCCAGGCTGCTGCCCGTGTTCGTGCGCACGGTCCTGCTCTGCCTGGCCGTACCCGCCGTGATCTTCGACCGCGACCAGCGCGGACTGCACGACCGGGTGTCGAACACGGTAACCGTGCGCATGTAATTAGGTGAACATTCCGAATAACGCCTATCGCGGCCATAGATAACTTGAATGACGAAATACCAGCCATTATTCGTAAGATCGGCTGGTGCGAATCATTAATGGCTTAGCCCTGCTCAGCATGGCCACCGGCCTGATTTCCCCGGCCGTGGCCACGCAACTCCACGCGGAGAACTTCGACCAGCTCGAAAGCGCTCTCACCGCCAAAGTCGACGAGCCGAACATTCCCGCCGACCTCAAGGGGTTCACCCACACCCCGCCGGAGGGCTGGAGCGTGGACCTGGCCCCGGCGATGCCGAAGGGCATGACGGAGTGGCAGGGCTGGTCGTTCACCACGCTGCCGTTCTGGACGGCGGCCGACGGCCAGGACCGCGCCAACTTCACCCGGGCCAAGGGCGTGCTGGCCGTCGCCGACCCCGACGAGTGGGACGACAAGGACGGACCGGCCGCCAAGGGCGTGTTCGACTCCACCCTCACCTCCAAGCCGGTCGCCCTGCCGTCCGGTCTGAGCCAGGTGCACATCGGCTTCGCCAGCCACTACCGGCAGGACGGCCCGCAGAAGGCGCAGGTCACGGTCAGCTTCGACGGCGGCGCGCCGGCCACGATCCTCACCCTCGGCCCCGACGCCACGGACGCCAACAAGGGCGCGGACGCCGAGAACGAGTACTACTCGCTCCCGGTCGCCGTCCCCGCCGGCGCGACCAGCGTGAAGGTGGCCTGGCGGCTGTATGACGCGGGCAACAACTGGTACTGGGCCGTGGACGACCTGAAGGTCTCCGACCAGCCCATCCCGATCGAGCCCGCGCCGCCCCTCCCGGGCACCGGTCCGGTCGAGCTGCCCCAGGGCCCGAACGGCACGCGCACGACCAAGGTGCTGGTGTTCGGCATGGACGGCACCAGGCTCGACAAGGTCCAGGCGGCCGACGCGCCCAACCTCAAGGCGATCATGGCGAACGGCCTGACCGCGCCGTCGATGCTCTACGCCCAGCCCATGGCGGCCACGAGCTCTGGTCCCGGCTGGTCGACGCTCACCCACGGCGTCTGGCCCGACAAGCACGGCGTGAAAGACAATTCCTTCACCGGCAAGAATTACGAGAAATATCCGGACTTCTTGACGTTGATGGAGAAGGCCGATCCGAAGATCTCCACCTTCGCCGCCGCCGACTGGGAGCCCATCGCCTCCTCCCTCGCGGGCGGCCCGATCATCTCCGACAAGGTCGACGTCCGCGTCGGCCTGGAGGGCGACAGCAAAGGCTACCGCCTGGAGGACGCCCGCATCGCCGACGCGGCCAGCCGCTACCTCGGACAGCAGAACCCCGACGCGGCCTTCGTCTACTTCGGCGAGCCCGACATCACCGCGCACGAGGTCGGCCCGGACAGTCCCACCTACCTGGCGACGCTCAGCCGCGTCGACGGCTACATCGGCCAGGTCCTGCAGGCCGTGCGCAACCGCCCGACCTACGCGCAGGAGGACTGGCTGATCCTCGCCGGTACGGACCACGGCCACAAGGCGGGCGGCGGGCACGGCGGCAACGACCCGTTCGAGCGCGCCACCTTCGTCCTGGCGCAGGGCAAGGGCATCCCGGCGGGCACCGTACGCACCGACGTGAAGCTGGTCGACCTGGCCGCCGCCGCGCTCAAGCACCTGAACGTGCGCGCCGACCTGGACGGACGTGCGCTCGACACGGTGAACAAGGACGCGTTCGACACCCTGCGCCCGCAGCTCGGCGAGCGCGTCGACGAGAGCGGGATCCCGGCAGGGGTCAAGGGCTTCACCCACACCCCGCCCACCGGCTGGTCGGTCGACAACAGCGCGATGGGCGCCGGCGGCGTGACCGAGTGGCGCGGCTGGTCCTTCGCCACCGACGAGTTCTGGACGCGGGCGGAGCGCGGCAACCAGCGCGAGAGCAACGTGCGCTCGCGCGACGTGTTCGCGGTGGCGGACTCCGACGAGTGGGCGGACAAGCCGTTCACCGGCACGTTCGACTCGACGCTGGTCAGTCCCGCCTACACCGTCTACGCGGGCGGGAAGCTGACCCTCGACTACGTGAGCCACTACCGGCAGGACCGGGCGCAGAAGGGTGAGGTGTCGGTCTCCTTCGACGGCGGCGCACCCGTGGTGGTCAAGACGCACGACACGGACGGCGTCGCCGTACGGGAGCATGCCGAGCTCGCCGTGCCCAAGGGGGCGAAGCAGGCGCAGGTGCGCTTCCGGTACGTGGGCGACAACGACTGGTACTGGGCCGTGGACGACGTCCAGGTGGCCTCGCGCCCGCTGAAGGGCCTGTCGGTGACCGGGGCGACCACGCGCTCGGTGCAGATCGGCGCGGGCGCCGGGAAGGCGTGGCAGGCCTACGCCGACGTCACCGTCACCGACCTGGACGGCAGGCCGGTCCACGGCGCGCTGGTGCAGGGGAGCTGGCTCAAGCCCACGCCGGGCAGCGCCGACCTGCCCGCCGCTTGCTGGACGGGCAACGACGGCCGCTGCTCGCTCACCGTCACCGCGGTGGGCAAGGACGCCGTGACGGTCAAGCTCTCCGGCGTACGGCACGCGTCCCTGACGCACTACCGCGAGGGCGACACGGTCACGGAGGTCACGGTCACCAAGTAACGATATTTCCGAACCCGGTATGTTTTCGTACCGGGTTCGGTTATTCTCGCTGCCATGGGCCTGAGAGAGCGCAAGAAGGCGGAGACCCGCTGCCGCATCGAGCGGACGGCGCTGGACCTCTTCGCCGAGCGGGGCTACGACGCGGTGACGGTCAACGAGATCGCCGAGGCGGCGGGCGTCGCCAAGGTGACCCTGTTCACCTACTTCCCCACCAAGGAGTCGCTGGTCCTGGGCCCGGTGGACAACGACGACTTCGCCGGAGCCGTCGCGCGGCGCGAGCCAGGGCAGACCCCGCTCGACGCCGTGCGCGCCTATCTCAGGGCGCTGGGGGAGGAGCTGGTGGAGTTCGACCCCGCCGAGCTCGCCACCAGGATGAAGGTGATCTTCGAGACGCCCGAGCTCGTCGCCGGGGTCAGCCGCATCCACTACGTCCAGCGCTCCGCCCTGGCCAGGGCGCTGGGGGAGGGGCTGGTCGCCGAGGTGATGGCGGCCGCGATCTCCTCGACCGTCCTGGCGCTGCAGGAGGCGTTCTTCCTGCGGCTGTCGGAGGGGATGCCGGTCGGCGAGGTGCGGGCCCGGCTCGGCGACGACGTGGAGCTCGCCTTCGACCTGCTCGAACACGGATTCCGTGACCATTTCAGGAGGCAGTGATGCGCGCACGAGGGATCAACTACGACACCGGGTTCCTGCCCGGCGAGGAGCTCAGCCGCAAGGTGTTCGACCGGGAGACGGTCGCGGGGGACATGCGGGCCATCGCCGCCGACCTGCACTGCTCCGCCGTACGGATCTCAGGTGGGTCGCCGGAGCGGCTCACGGTCGCGGCGGAGGAGGCGGCGAGGCTGGGGCTCGAGGTGTGGTTCGCGCCCTTTCCCGTGGATCTGGGGCCGGCCGAGACGTCGGACATGATCGCGGAGTGCGCGGAGCGGGCCGCGGCGGTCGCCGGCGAGGTCGTGTTCGTGGCCGGGTGCGAGACCAGCGCGTTCTGCGCCGGGTACATGCCGGGCGAGAACTACCTCGCGCGGCTGGAGAACCTCTCCAAGCCGGAGTTCTGGGGGCAGATCGAGCCCGTCATGCGGACCTTCAACGGCTACCTGGGGGAGATGGCCGCACGCGTGCGGAAGCTCTTCGACGGCCGCGTCACCTACGCCTCCGGGCCGTGGGAGTTCATCGACTGGGCGCCGTTCGACCTGGTCGGCGTCGACGCCTACCGGGCCGCCTACAACCGCGACCGCTTCCGCGAGGAGCTGCGCGAGCACTTCAAGCACGGCAAGCCCGTCGCGGTGACCGAGTTCGGGACCTGCGCCTACCGGGGCGCGGGCGAGCTGGGCGGCATGGCGTGGCGGCCACCGGCGGACGCCGTGCGCGACGAGGCCGAGCAGGTGCGTTACTTCACCGAGCTGTTCGACGTCTTCGAGGAGGAGGGCGTCGACACCGCCCTGTGGTTCACCTTCGCCGCGTTCGGGGCCCTCGGCGACGACGACCTGAAGTCCTACGGCGCGGTCAGGATGCTCGACGACACCCGGTGGGAGCCCAAGCAGGTGTTCCACACCATCGCTACGCGCTACAGCTGAAGATGGCCGTGCCCGGCAGGTGACGGCCGCGCAGCGGGCTCCAACCGCCCCATACGCGGTCGTGGCCGTCCGGCCACTCCGGCTCCAGCAGCGACTCCAGGCGCATCCCCGACGCCGCGACCAGGCCCACCCAGTCGCCCATCGTGCGATGGTGCTCGACATAGGTCGGCGTGCCGTACTCGTCGGACTCGGTGTAGGGGGTGCGGTCGAAATAGGACCGGTCGGACGTCAGCCCGCGCGGGCCGGGGTCGTCGGGGAACGCCCACCTGATCGGGTGGCTGACCGAGAAGACGAACCTGCCCCCGGTACGGAGCACCCGGCGCACCTCGGCGAGCACGGCCAGCGGATCGGCCACGAACGGCAGCGCGCCGAACGCCGAGCAGGCCACGTCGAACGCGGCGTCGCGGAACGGCAGCACCTCGGCGTCCGCCTGCACCACGGGCACGTGGGTGCCGGTGTCGAGGTCGATGCGCTGGGAGTGGCGGAGCTGGCGGTGCGAGATGTCGAAGGCGGCGACCCGCGCCCCCTGCGTGACCAGCCACCGCGCGCACTGCGCGGCGCCGCACCCGATCTCCAGCACCGACCGGCCGCGCACGTCGCCGAGCAGCCCGGCCGAGGCCTCGTCGACCCCCTCGGGACACCAGACGAAACCGGTGTCACGCAGGAAGTCGCCGTGCTCGACCTGGTACTCGTCGGCGTTGCCGTCCCACCAGTGGCGGTTGGCCTTGGACGAGAGGTTCAACGCATCTTCGGGCCGCGCGGCATGCGGGCGCCCTTGGGCATCGGGCCCTTGGGCAGCGGCATGTTCTTCGGCAGCGAACGCAGCCTGTCCTTGATCTCGTTGAGCGCGTCCTTCTTCAGGTTGCGCGGCAGCTTCATGATGTGGCGCTGCAGCTTCGCCAGCGGCACCTGGCCCTCGCCGTCGCCGCACTGGATGTCGTAGATCTCGATGCCGAGCACGACGCGGGCGACCCGCTTCTTCTCCGCGACGAGCATCTTCTGCACCCGGCTGCCCGGCCCCTCGGACACGAGGATCACGCCGGGCAGGCCGACGACCATGTGCACGAGGTCCTGGTCGCGGTTGACCGCGATGGCCGGGGTGACCGACCAGTTGCCGCGCATGCCCTGCAGCACCGCCGCGGCCGCGCCGGTCTGGCCGTCCAGCATGTTGTACTGCGCCTTCTGCGCGAGCTGGCCGAACACCACGAGCCCGACGGTCACACCGACCATGATCGCCAGCAGGATCGTCATCACGGTCTCGATGATCGAACCGCCGAGATAGCCCGTGACCAGGCCGATCACGATGACCACGGCAAGCGCGCCCACCGCCGACAGGAAAACGATCGGCATTCCCTTGGGGTTGGCCTGCTGAATGATCTGCGCGATCATGCGGAGCTGCTTGATGCGCCCCGGCTTCTCTGGGTCCACGGACTTCGCCATGCCTTGAAGGATACAAAGGCGGAGGCCAAGAAAGGAAAACGTGACCTGCGGGTACGGCAGGCCGAATCGGTCAGACGGGCAGGTATCTTCTGCATCCGTGAACGAGACTCTCCTGCGCGTCGGCTGGCGCGCCCCGCTGGCGATCTTCGCGGCCGTGTTGTTCGGCGTGGCAGGCGGCCTGGTGGTGGCCGCCGTCGCGTGGTCGTGGGTGGCGCTTCCGAGCGCGTCGTCGTCGCAGGATCCCCCGATGGAGGGCACCGCGATGACCGCCTGCTCGGCGGCGAAGCGCGCGGATGGCGGGGTCGAGCTCAAGGCGTCGGGCACCTTCGTCAACGCGAGCAACGAGACCCAGGACTTCACCGTCTCCGTGGACTTCGAAGGCGAGATGATCGGCACCGGGGACAGTGCGACGGTCAAGGCGGCCAAGCCGGGCGTCGCAACGCCCTTCACCGTGACGGCCCTCAACTCGGGCGGCGAGGCGAGCCGGTTCCTCAACGGGGTGAACTGCCGGGTGAGCGAGCTGAGCGGCGGCGCGGAGTAGGTCCGCGCCGCCGTACCTGCTAGAGCTTGACGGTGGTCGCCAACGGGCGGTCGGCGTAGTTGCGACCCGCCTCGACCGTGTACTCGCCGGTCACGGTCTGCCAGCCGCTCGCACCCCACTCCTGGAAGTCGCGCTCGGCCAGGAACACGGTCGTGACGACCGTCTCACCGGGCCCGGCCTCCACGACGTCGAACCCGGCCAGCCTGGTCACGCCGTCGGCGGGCGTCAGGTAGACCTGCACGACCTCGCGGCCCCTTCGCGTGCCGGTGTTGGTGACCGAGACGGTGGCGGACGTCGCGCTCGCCTCCAGGGCGTCGTAGCTCCAGGTGGTGTAGCCGAGCCCGTGCCCGAACCAGTACGCGGGCGTACGGCCCGCCTTCTCCCAGCCCCGGTACCCGATGAACACCCCTTCGTCGTACGCCACGGCCCCGTCCACGGGGGTGACGTCGACGACCGGGCTGTCCTCCAGCCGCACCGGCCACGTCGTGGGCAGGCGCCCACCCGGCTCCGCGTCGCCGTACAGCACGTCAGCCAGCGCCAGCCCCGCCTCCTGCCCCGGGAACCACGTCAGCAGCACGGCCGCCACCTCGGAGGCCCACGGCATCTCCACCGGCGACCCGGCGTTGACCACGACGATCGTGCGCGGGTTGGCGGCGGCGACCGCGGCGATGAGCTCGTCCTGGCGGCCCGGCAGCTTGAGGTCCTTGCGGTCGAAGCCCTCGCTCTCCACCTCCAGCGTGGTCGAGGCCACCACGACGGCCACGTCGCTCGCCGCTGCGACGCGCACGGCCTCGGCGATCAGCTCGTCCTCGCCGGCCGTCGGGTTGGCGTGGCCGAGCGTGAACATGATGAGCACCATGCCGTTGAAGCTGGCCACCGAGTGCTGGCGCAGCGACAGCTCGACGGTCTGCCCCTCGTTCAGGGTGAGCGGGAAGCGCTTCTCCGGCGCGTGCAGGAACGCGACCGCCGGGTCGTCCCCCGCGGGCACGATGTCGTCGTCGAAGATCGTCTCGCCACCGGCGGTCAGCGTGTAGCGCCCCACCCCGGCGATGGAGAACTGGTGCTCGCCCGCGGTCTCGGCGGTGTAGGAGGCGCGGATCTCGACCGCGGCCAGCCGTTCCACGTCGACGTCGCTCGGCGCCTGGCCCACCCAGCGCGCCTCGGTGACGGGCAGCGGGTGCTCGGCCAGCACCTCGCCGTCGGCGTCCAGGAAGAGCGCGCGGGTGTCTGCGGCGACCGGGGCCAGCCGCAGGCGCGGGTCGGTGCCGAGCGCGTAGGTGACCTCGGCGCTGCGCTCGCGCAGCCCCTCCAGCGGGGAGACCGTGCGGTCGGGGAATACCTGGGCGCTGCCGCCGCCCATGATCCTGGCCTCGGCCGCCGCGGAGCCGATGAGGGCGATGCTGTTCACCCCGTCGAAGGGGAGCACGCCGTCGTTCTTGAGGAGCGTGAACGATCGTGCGGCCACCTCGCGGGCCAGCGCGATCCCGTCGATCTCGGCATGCTCCTTCCGGCCGCCCCCGAGCGCGCCGGTGCGCGAGGCCAGACGGAGGACGCGGCGCACCTTGTCGTCGATCACGGACTCGGCGACGCGGCCCTCGCGCACCGCCTCCTCCAGCTTGTCGCCCCACGGCCCGTTCGGTCCCGGCATCGCCACGTCGGTGCCGCCCAGCGCCGCCGCCTCCGTTGACCGTACGGCCGTCCAGTCGGACACGACGTAGCCGTCGAAGCCCCACTCGTCCTTCAGCACGCCGTTGACCAGGTCGGTGTGCTCCGTCATGGTCGGGCCGTTCACGCTGTTGTAGGCCGTCATCATGCCCCAGGCGCCCGCCTTGGTGACCCGCTCGAACGGCCGCAGGTACACCTCGCGCAGCACCTTGTCGGTCACCTTGACGTTCACGGTGAACCGGTCGGTCTCGAAGTCGTTGGCCACGAAGTGCTTGGGCGTGGTGGCCACGCCGCCCTCCTGGACGCCCTCGACGTAGGCGGCGCCGAGCTCGCCGGTCAGCAGCGGGTCCTCCGAGAAGCACTCGAAGTGGCGGCCGCCCAGGGGTGACCTGTGCAGGTTGATCGTGGGGGCGAGCAGCACGTGGACACCCTTGCGCCGCGCCTCCTGGGCCAGCAGGCGGCCCACCTGGCGCACGAGGCCGGTGTCCCAGGTGGCGGCGAGCGCCGTGGGGCTGGGGAGCGCGATCGAGGGGTCGGCCGAGCTCCACTGCTCGCCGCGCACGCCGATCGGGCCGTCGCTCATCACGAGGCGGTCGAGGCCGATCTCGGGGATGGCGGTGAGAGACCACATGTCCGCGCCGGTGAGCAGGCGGATCTTGGTGGTGAGGTCCAGCTGGGAGATGAGTTCGTCGAAGTCCACCTGCTCAGTTTGACCCGAGAAACTAAGTATTCGGTAGGTTTGTTACCTTTGCGTTACGCAAAGATGGCATCCGAACGTTGACAGATGCTCAACTCACGGTCATGTGCGTGTGTCAGATTCGAGGGCATGCGACTGGCCATCAGCGTCATCACCACTCTGATCACCCTCGTCGTCGCCCACCGGGGGGCGTCCGCCTACGCGCCGGAGAACACCATCGCCGCCTTCGAGCTCGCCGCCGGGCAGGGCGCCGACATGTTCGAACTCGACGTGCGGGAAACCAGCGACCACCACCTCGTGCTGATGCACGACCCGACGCTGTCACGGACCACCGACGTCGAGCGGGTCCATCCCGGACGGTCGCCGTGGCGGGTCGGCGACTTCACGCTCGCCGAGATCCGCTCGCTGGACGCGGGCTCGTGGTTCGACGGCGACTATCGCGGCTCGCGCGTGCCGACCTTGGAGGAGGCGCTGGAGTCGATGTCGGGCAGCGGGCTGGGGCTGCTCCTGGAGATCAAGGAACCGGGCACGGAGGCCGCGGTGGCGCAGGTGCTGCGGTCGCACCCGTACTGGCTGGGAGGGGACCGGCTGGTGGTGCAGTCGTTCAGCTGGCGGTCGATGCGGGTCTTCCACCGCTCGTTGCCGGAGGTGCCGATCGGGCTGCTCGGCACGCCGGCCGTACGGGACCTCGCCTCTCTGTCCGCGTACGCCGACGAGATCAACCCGCCGTACGCCGACGTCACGCGAGATTACGTGCGGAAGGTGCACGAGCACGGCATGAAGGTACGCGCCTGGACAGTGGACGACCCCGCGACCATGCGCCGCATGATCTCCTACGGCGTGGACGCCATCATCACCAACCGCCCAGACCTGATGCCCTGAAAGAAAAGACCGCACCCCGGTGAGCAGGTGCGGTCTTTCTCAGGTCCTGTGTACGGCTCAGCTCGTCGTGGCCCGAGCCTCGATCGCCTGCTTGTACAACTTCCCAGCCCGGTAAGAAGACCGAACCAGCGGCCCGGACAGCACCCCGGCGAAGCCGATCGCCTCCGCCTCCGCCTGCAGCTCCACGAACTCCTCCGGCTTCACCCACCGCTCCACCGGGTGGTGGCGCGGCGTCGGACGGAGGTACTGCGTGATCGTCAGCAGGTCGGTGCCCGCCGCGTGCAGGTCGCGCATCGCCTCGCTGACCTCCTCACGCGTCTCACCCATGCCCAGGATCAGGTTCGACTTCGTCACCAGCCCCGCCTCACGCGCAGTGGTGATCACACCCAGGGACCGCTCGTAGCGGAACGCGGGACGGATCCGCTTGAAGATCCGCGGCACCGTCTCCACGTTGTGCGCGAACACCTCGGGCTTGCTGGAGAAGACCTCCTCCAACTGCTCCCGGTTGCCGTTGAAGTCAGGCACCAGCAGCTCGACCCCGCACCCCGGAAGCAGCGCGTGGATCTGACGCGCGGTCTCGGCGTAGAGCCAGGCGCCGCCGTCGGGCAGGTCGTCACGCGCGACACCCGTCACCGTGGCGTACTTGAGCCCCATCTGCTGGACAGACTCGGCGACCCTGCGCGGCTCGTCCTTGTCGTACTCCTTGGGCTTGCCCGTGTCGATCTGGCAGAAGTCGCACCGGCGGGTGCACTGGTCACCGCCGATGAGGAAGGTCGCCTCGCGGTCTTCCCAGCACTCGTAGATATTGGGACAGCCCGCCTCTTCACAGACCGTGTGCAGGCCCTCGCGGCGCACCAGCGATTTCAGCTCGGTGTACTCGGGACCCGTCTTCAGCTTGGTCTTGATCCACGGGGGCTTGCGCTCGATAGGGGTTTCGGCGTTGCGCACCTCCAGGCGGAGGAGCTTACGGCCTTCAGGAGCAACGGTCACGGACCCAGCTTACGTCCCATCGAGAACATCCTATGACCCGATATTGACGCTCCACGCGCGGACGGTCCCGTCGAAGCTGCCGGTGACCAGGAGGAGACCCCGGCTCGTCCAGGTCAGGTCCATGCACGTGGCGGTCTGGGGGAGCACTTATGTCACGAACAGCAGCCTCACCCTGCTCGGTGAGGGTGGCGGCGACGCTGCCCGCACCCGTCCAGCCCACCGCGAGCCCCGTGATGACTCTGGCCGTCTCCTCCCTCCAGAGGCTTGACGCTAGGAGATCAGGCCGAAGCCGCGTACGGCGCGCACGTAGTGGGCGTGGAGTTCCACGTCGATCCTGGCGGACTCGGCCGCGCCCAGGAGGTCCGAGCCCGGGGCCGAGGTGAGGACGCCGTCGTCGCTCAGGCGGGCGCGGGTCAGGGCGTCCTGCCTGATCGTCGCCACGCTCTCGCCGCGCAGCACCGCCGCCTGCATCGGGGCCAGGTAGCGGCCCGTCGACATCAGCTCCTCCAGCTCCTCCAGCTCGGCCGCCGGAACGGCCGTGATGACCGGCTGGGGCTTCCCGCTGGTCAGCCTGGTCAGGGCGTGTTCCGCGAGGATCACCGGCCAGCCGAGCACGCGGCCCAGGATCCTGCCCAGGAACCCGGCCGCCTCGTAACTGCTGTTGGGAGCCAGGGCGCCCAGCGAGGTGGCGATCTGCACCTGCGCCTCCTCCCGCTTGGTCAACGGCTCGGCGCCGAACAGGGACTGGCGCCACTCGTTCAGCGTGGCCCGCGCGCCCTCGACGATCAGCCCGTCGCTGTCCTTGGCCGCCGCGCACGCCTTGGCCAGCAGCGCGGCGCGCTGCCTCGGGGCCAGGGCGAGCCAGGGGGGAAGGCCGATCGTGACGACCGGGGTCCTGAACGGGCCGATCCGCTCGTAGCGGGCGCCGACCAGCAGGTCCATGACCGCGATCCTGGCCGGGCGGCGGACGCCCATGGCGCTCGCGACCCGTTCCGCCATGCCGTACAGCTCGGGGGCCTCCCCGCGGGGCAGGACCTCGGCCTCGTCGGGCAGGCGGCCCAGGCGGGGGCGCAACGCGACGCCGATGGCCAGCAGGAAGCCGCCGACGAGCCAGGCGGGCAGGAAGTCGTGATGGGCGACGATCAGCCAGCCGCCCCCGACGACGAACGCCAGGGTCAGGGCGTGGATGGCGAGTGCGAGCACGACGGCCGCGATCCGCTTCACCCCTGGAGCGTAAGAAGGCGGTGCCTACGGATCAGCGGCGATTGTGTGCCGATTCGGTTACCTGGGCTAGTAGGTCCTCTTCATGCAGTTCGTACGGCTCGCGCTCCAGCGATTCGGCCAGCCGCTTCTCCGCGATCGGCATGACCTCCTCGACCACGATGCGGCGGCCGGTCTCCGCCGAGAGCGAAGAGACGCCCGCGTCGGGGATGCCGCACGGGACGATCCTGTTGAACCAGCGCGGGTCGTTGGCGCAGTTGAGCGCCAGCCCGTGCATGGCCACGCCGCGCAGCACCCTGATGCCGACGGCGCCGAGCGAACGGTCGGGGAGGCCGAGCGCGGGGTCGCCGGTCGCCCAGACGCCGCCGCGCGCCACGATGCGGCGGGCGGTGACGCCGAAGTCCGCGCAGATGTGGACCATCGCCTCTTCCAGGCGGCGGACGTAGGCAGGGACGTCGTCGACGGCCACGATGGGGTAGGCGACGAGCTGGCCGGGGCCGTGCCAGGTGATGCGGCCGCCACGGTCGACGTCGACGACGGGGGTGCCGTCGGCGGGACGCTCGTGGGGGGCGGTGCGGCGGCCGGCGGTGTAGACGGGGGCGTGCTCGAGGATGAGGACGGTGTCGCCCAGCAGGCCTTCTGCGCGTTTGGCGTGCAATCGCTTCTGAAGCGCCCAGGCCTGCTCATAGGGAACGTCGACGCCTAGGCGGACGATCGCGAGACGCGTGGGGTCAGAGTGCACGCATCAAGGGTAAATCAGCGGTCTGCTGGTTGGTTACGTTGATGCTTTACGGTCACTTGCTTGTGTACGGCTGGCGCCAGGGGACAGCCACCCGCCGTCGTGGGTTTCCGTCCGTGCGTCATGGCACTCGGTCTGCCGTGGTTTGCTCGCCGTCACATCGGTGCGTTCGCGCGTCCGGGGCTCTTCGCATGGGGAGGCTCGGCGGTGCGGTCGCCCGGTTGGGCGCCGCACACATCGCGCCGAGCTCCGCCGTACACCTTCTCGCCGACCCGGCGCTTGGAGGTGGCGCCGGTGAGGGCCCCACGTGGGACCCTGCGTGGGACCGCGGCGCCCCGCGGACCTCGTGTGGCCCCCGCGTGGCCCCGAGCGCGAGTCCCCGCCTGGCCCCGAACGTGGCTCCCCGCGTGACCCCGAGTGTGGCCCCGCCTGCCCCCACGTTGGCCCCCCCGCGTTGCCCTCGGTTGGGCGCCGCACGCATTGCGCCGGGCTCCGCCGTACACCGTCCCGCCGACCCGGCGCCTGAGAGTCCCCGCCAGTGAGGGTCGCGTGAACCCTCCGTCTAGCTCCTGTGGATCCCGTGGATGGACGCTTGGAGTCCTGAGCGGGAGGGTCAGGAGTGGGAGAGGAGGCGGGGTTCGATGCGGAACTCCTTGACGCCGTCCGCCCCGTCGTGCTCCAGCTTGTACGCATACCCGGCCGGGTCCACCGTCACCGCCTGGATGAAGTCCGTGCCCACGTAATGCAGCCCCACGCCCTCGTCGGCCGCATACCCGTCCGGAAGCTCGCCGCTCGCCACCGACGCCTGCAGCAGCGTCCGGCGCTGGTCGTCGGAGTTGTAATGGACGCCGCAGGAGTAGGGGAGCAGCCCCAGACCGTCCGACCACGGGCGCAGCGAGGGGCCGAAGGAGTCCGTGTTCCCGCCGACGTGCCAGCACAGCGCCCCGGCGCTCTGCCCCGACAGCACCACGCCCTGCTTCCACGCCTCCTCGAACGCCTCGTCAAGCCCGTGCAGCCGCCACAGCGCCGCCAGGTTGGCCACGCTGCCACCGCTGACGTAGATCATGTCCTGCTCGAGGATCCACGCCCTCGGGTCCTCCACGTTGGGCATCGGGAAGACCGTCAAATGGCTCAGCTCGACATCCCACCCCGCGAACGCCCCGTACATCTTGAGCAGCCAGTCGGCGTCGTCACCCGTCGCCGTCGCGAGCAGACCCAGCTTGGGGCGGTCCTGCCCGGTCAGGTCGAGCGCGTACCGCAACAGCGGGCTGGCCTCCATGAAGCCGTAGCGGGGGCTCTGGCGGAACGAACCGCCGCCGATGGCGAGGATGTGCGACTGCCCTGACCTGCTCATTTGGGATCTCCCACATTGTGTCGGACGAACGGCAAACTACAGTACGGCCGACAGCGCCTCGTCGAGGCGGGTATGCAGGAACATGTAGCCGCTGTCCACCAGCTTCTTCGGCTGGAGCCGGTGGCTGGGCAGCAGCGCCTCCCCGGCGAACTCGCCCAGCGCGAGGCTCAGCGCGAACCCGGGCACCGGGATCGGCATCGTGGGACGTCCCATGGCCTTGCCGAGCGCGGTGGTGAAACGGGCGTTCGTGACGGGTTCCGTACTGGCCATGTTGACCGGCCCGGACACGTCCCGATTCCGCAGGATGTGTACGGTGGCCCGCACCCAGTCCTCGACCGCGATCCACGCCCAGTACTGCCTGCCGCTGCCGAGGGGCGCGCCCAGCCCCACGCGGAAGACCGGCAACATCCTGCCGAGCGCCCCGCCGGAGCCCGACAGCACCAGCGAGGTACGCAGCTGCACGTTCCTGCAGGGCGACTTGGCCGCCTCGCTCTCCCACACCTCGCACAGGTCGGCCAGGAACCCGCTGCCCTTGGGCGCGCTCTCGTCGATGACCCGGTCGCCGGTGTCACCGTAGAAGTCCTGCCCAGAGGCGCTCACGAACACCTCGGGCGGCTCCTTGAGCTGCGTGAGCGCCCCGACGAGCGTCCTGGTGCCGTTGACCCGGCTCATCACGATCTCGCGCTTGTAGGCGCTGGTCCACCGCCGATCCCCGACGCCCGCCCCGGCCAGGTGCACGACCCCGGTAGCGCCCTCGAGCGCGGACGGATCGAGCGATCCGGCGGCCGGATCCCAGAACACCTCGTCCTCGCCGCGCACGGGCCGCCGGACCAGGGCGACCACCCGCTCACCCTCGGCCCGCAGCGCGGCACTCAACGCGCTCCCCAGCAACCCGGATGCACCGCTGACAAAGATCGCCATACCCCAACCGTACGCCCCGATGTCGCGGCGGGCACCACGACAGGCGCGTGCCATGAAAGAGGCCGGAAACCAGCGACGGCGGGTGGCGATCCCACGGCTCCGCCGTACCCCCAAAAAGGCCCTTAAGCCTAAGAAGGGGGGGGGGGGGGGGGCGGCCCCCCCCCCCCCCCCCCCCCCCCCCCCCCCGGGGCGCCCGGCCCCCCCCCCCCCCCCCCCCCCCCCCCCCCCCCGCCCCCCCCCCCCCCCCCCCCCCCCCCCCCCCCCCCCCCCCCCCCCCCCCCCCCCC
>NZ_JBITGU010000009.1:0-78917 GCF_044457355.1 Nonomuraea sp. NPDC050556
CGCGGACCTGGCCACCAAGCTACCCGACTACATGGTGCCATCGGCGATCGTATTCCTCGAAGCCCTGCCCCTCACCCCCAACGGCAAACTCGACCACAAAGCACTCCCAGAACCGCAGTTCAGCCGTGGGGAAAGGCGCGTACCACAAACCCCCACCGAGGGGGCGCTTTGCGACCTCTTCGCTGAGGTGCTGGGTGTTCAAGGTGTCGGAGTCGACGACAACTTCTTCGAGCTCGGTGGCCACTCTCTGCTAGCAGCACGACTGGTAACCCGAATCCGCGCCACGCTTAATCACGACTACTCACTTAGAACGCTCTTCGAGGCACCAACACCCGCTCGTATTGCCGAGCTAGCAATACACGGAGTCCATGACAACTCACTCGCTATGATGCTACCCCTGCGGGCCAGCGGAGACCGCAGGACGCTGTTCTGTATACATCCAGCTATTGGCCTTAGCTGGTGCTATGTCGGACTCTTGCCGCATCTCCACCGCGACACACCTATTTTTGGCCTCCAAGCCCAGAGCTTCACTGAGCCGCATGTTGCTCCGAAAGACGTCGACGACCTGGTCACCAACTATCTTGCTGCGATCCGCTCGGTTCAACCGCATGGGCCCTATGCGCTGCTCGGCTGGTCCTTCGGCGGAGTTGTTGCGCATGCCATAGCCATTCGACTCCAGCAGGAGGGTGAGCGCGTCGATTTTCTTGCCATGCTGGATAGCTATCTTCCTTCACACGAATCTCGGCAGGCACCCCTAGACTACGACAATCCGAGAGTTTGGGCAGATCTCGTGGCTTCAATTGGCTTCGACCCCGCCGGTCCAGGAAGTCCGCTTGGTGAGCTTGGAAATGATGGCTTCACTGCGCTGCGTAAAGCCTTCGTCGATGCGTCGAATCTCCGTGCTTCTCACAATCCGGAAACTTTTGAGGGTGACGTCGTATTTTTCTCAGCTGACGGACAACTCGAAAATAATCCCACAGATTGGGCGCCCTATATCACCGGGAGCATCGAGGTCCACAACATCGCCTGTTCGCACGGGTCGATGACGGAACCTGGACCGATGGCTGAAATTGGGCCAATTGTCGCAGCTCGCCTAAATTCACGAATATACACAGAGTAGGAAAGAATTGGATATGGCCTTTCCTGTAGACATAAGAAAGGCCACCGCTCCCCGCGTAGCGATCGAGCATCAACAGAACGGAATGGCTTGTTCCCTATTTCCTCGCAAGATTTACGGGACGCGCCCCAAGGCCACCCTGGCAACGGAATGATCTTGAGGGGAGGTCGCGAGGCTCTTCCCGGATGGCGAGCCGAGTTACAAACACTACGCCCCGACTCCATCTCGCCCGCCCGCGCCACCACGTTCCCTGACCCGACACGACGAGGTGGCAGGATGAGACGATCTCCCCCTTACCCGAGCTCGCCTGTCAGTCCTGCGTTCTTGATCCAGCGACCCCAGCGAGCACTTCTTGAGAACTCCGTCGCGATCGCCTTCCCGGATGGGAGAGCCCCGTCGGGAAGACGATTCGCCTGGGCCCACCGCCAGGCGGACCTATGGAGATCCATGACGTTGTGATCGTGCAGGCGATTGTGGACTGGAGCTGCCCCGTCTTCGCTCTCTACTGGTAGCTCTTCCAGATCAGCGAGCTCCGCTATAGTCCCGTCATCTGTCGAAGTTACTGAGACTCGACGGATCTGCGCCATGAGCAGCTCGTAGCTTCCGATCAGAGCCGCCGAGGGCCACGCGGCGATGACGCGGCCGATCACGCTGGGCTCTGCGACGGCGACGTTCGCTCCAAGGCTGCCCAAGCTGCCGACGATCAAGAGGGTCCAAGCCAGCGCCCCACCCCGGGAGCCGTACCGATTGGCCAGGAGGATGGACATTGACGCAACCACGATGGTCCCATCGACCGCGAGCGGGATGAGCACCGCTGCGAGGTGGTCTTCACCGTGGCGAAGGCAGAGTTCATGCATGTGGCGGAAGGATACGACTCCGGCGATCCCCGCCAAGAGTGCAACGCCTGCGATAGTCGTCGCCTGGATATGCCACACGGAGGACGTCTTGGGAGCCATGGTTACTCCCCATCCAGGCCGATGTCTTCGCAGGCCAGCCGGGCATAGTGTTTTGGTTCAAGTCCCCCCTCGGACACAATTTGGTACATGATCGCCTGAGCTGAGCTCGGGCGATTACTGTTTTCCGGCCCGGGTCGTAGGTCATACGAAGGCCGAGCTGCTCATACACGTCGGCCTTGTCTTGCGGGTCAGCGCTGCGGAGCAGCCTTCTCAGGTCGCCGAGTCGCGTTGCCATGGCGGCGATCTCCTCCTCTGTGAGCCTCTTCGGGATCTTGCTGGTGGCCTGGTCCAGGCGCATCTGTTCGACCTTTCGCTTGGCTTCTGTCTCGGTGATCCAACCGGCGACCACCACGGGATCGGTTCCTGCGTCCAGAGCCGCGCGGTAGCCGGCCAGTTTGCGCTCACACTCGGTGACGGAGTCTCGGGCAGCCTGGACCGCCGCCAACCGGTGATCGTTGGCGAGTTGGGCGTCGGCCATTTCGCGAACCGTGTCTGCGAAATGGGCAGGGTCGAAGGCGGTGGCCAGCCACTCGTCGAGCGGCTCGATGATGAGCTCTTCGCGCACGTAGACCGAGCGAGGGTGTTCCACGCTGTTGGCCTGCGCGTACTCCTTCGGGAACACACACCGATAGTGCGGCTTGCCGTTGTTCCAGCTCCCTTGCATGCGGCGCTCACAGACGCCGCAGAAGAGCAGCCCCTTGAAGATGTAACAACGGGATGTCCGGCGAGGCTTGCGCCCTTCAGCGGCGGTTCTGGGTGCTACGAGTAGTGCTTGAGCCTGCGCGAAGAGCCCCTCTTCGACCAGCGCTTCATGCATGACCTTCTCCGACCAGATCCAGTCCTCCTGATCGTTCCAGCGGAGCTTGGTTACGTGGCCGAGCGCCACATCGTTGACGTCGATCAGGACTTCGTCCTTGTGCTGGCGGTTCCAGACCTGCATCCCTGTGTAACGAGGGTTGAGCAGGATTGCGCGCACCGCGGCCTTGGACCAGGCGATCCCGCTCCGGTGGGAGTTGCGAGCCCGGTCATACGCCGACGGGCACAGGATCCCGTCGCGGGTGAGCCCTTCGGCGATCGCCAGCAACCCTCGACCTGCGACGAACTCCGCGAAGATTCGCCCCACCACAGGTGCTGTGATCGGGTCCGGGTCCAGCCGGTGCAGCCGCTTGCCGTCAGCGGCTTTGGACGGGTTGGGGTGCGGTCCGGCGTCCGCGAGGCGATAGCCGTACGGCGGGCGTCCTCCGAGATAGCGGCCTTCCACCTGGGCCTGTGTCGCCATTGCCGTACGAACCCTGGTCTTGATCCGGTTCCGCTCGCCTCTACTGATCCCGCCGTACATCGACATGATCAGCTCGTGCGCCTCGTTCACCGGGTCGATCGGGCCACCAACCTCCGGCACCCAGAGCTCCACCCCGTAGTGCTCGAACAGCGGGAAGGTCAGGCCGAACTGGTTTCCGTAGAAGGCGCGCTGCGGCTCGCCGACGACGACGGCCGAAAAGGCCCTGTCGGGGTTGGCCAGCTCGCCAAGCAGCAAGGCGGCCTGGGGCCGACGCATCGGCGGGATCGAACGCGACTTGTCCACGTCGAAGAACTCCGCAACGATCCTGCCGCCGCGCGGCACCACGAGTGCTTTGGCGCGGCTGATCTGCCACGCGCGCGATGCCTCGGGATCCTGCCGGTCCTCTGTGGAGCATCGACCCCAGAACGCCAAGTCAATCAACTAGCTCTCCTCTCTGAGTTGCTCGTAGGCCTTGAGCAGGATCCGCAGGAGTGCCGCTGCCGCCCCTGGCGTCAGGCACGGCGGCTCATCCGGTACGGCTACCCGGACCTGCTTCTCGGGCCCTGCAGCGTACGTCTCTGAACCGGATTCGGGAGGCCCTGAGCAGGCCCTTTGTGGCTGTTCAGACACCTTCCGCTTCTTCCGCGCCAAGGTCTGCCGCGGCAGCCACGATGCGTGCCCTTGCAAGATCGCAGAACGCTTCGCTGAGCTCGATGCCGATGAACTGCCGTTCCAGTTGCCGGGCGGCAAGGGCGGTGGTTGCCGCTCCGGCAAAGGGGTCGAGGACGGTGCCGCCGGGGCGGCAGCCGGCGGCAATGGCGCGGAGCGGGATGTCGATGGGGAATGCCGCGAAGTGTGCCGCCTTGAGTGGCCGGGTGGAGATGGACCAGACGTCGCCGGGGTTTCTGCCGTAGGGGTGTGCGGTGGCATGCCGCCGTCCGGTGGGCAGCATGGCCGTGCCATGGTTCTTGCCGCAGAAGGTGTCGTCGTCTGGTTGGTATTTGCCGTCTGGGGGCCAGGGGGTCTTGATGCTGTTGGGCTTGTTGCCGCCGTCGCGGGCGCGGCGGGACAGCGGCCGGTCTCCGGTGTACGGCTCGCGGATGGCGTCCAGGTCGAACCAGTAGCGGCGTTGCTTGACGAGCAGGAAGATCAGCTCGTAGCGGGTGGAGACGCGGTCCAGGATCGATTGCGGCATGGCGTTGGGCTTGTGCCAGACGATGGCGTTGCGCAGGATCCAACCGTCCTGCTGGAGGGCGAAGGCCACTCGCCACGGCATGCCGAGCAGATTCTTCGGGGGCACCTCCAGGCGGGAGCGCGGCCGTATGAGTGGTTGGCGCGTGTTGTGGTCGCTCCCTCGCGCCCAGCCGTCGGAGTTGGCGGCGTAGCAGTCGCCGACGTTGAGCCACAGGGTTCCGTCGTCGGCCAGCACCCTGCGCGCCTCGGAGAAGGTGGCACGGAGGGTCTCGACGTACTCAGTGGGCGTCGCCTCCTGGCCGTACTGACCAGGGATGCCGTAGTCACGGAGGCCGTAGTAGGGCGGGCTGGTGACGATGCAGTCTGCCGCCCCTGCGGGCATCGCGGCGAGTACTGCCTGGGCGTCGCCGAGGTGGAGGGTGGCGTGCCCGTTGGACCAATAGGGGCTGTTCACGGCGCGCACCTCCAGGTGGAGATGGCGTAAGTCGTGGCGTTGATGGTGGTCATCGCCAGTTGGGGCGGGCCTCAGATCCGCAGCGTCCCCGCGAGCCAGTAGCCGCGGATGGCGCATGTTCAGCGGAACAAGCAGCTCTGGCGAGCCTCAAGCGGGGTGACTTTGATCTTTGGCGCCAGAGCTGTGCTCAAGGTCGCTGAAAATGCGTTTGGGCTGCTCAAGGTCACCGCCAGAGGGTCGCCAGAGGTGACTTCTACACCGGGTTGCGAGACAGAAATTCCTCTCGCAGTGGAGCAACCCGATGAGTACCGACCTTCACGAGACGACCGTCACGGATCGCTCGCCGCTGGACGTGGCCGAGCATGTGTTCCAGCTCGTCGCCTGCGCTCCCGGCGGCTTGGCCGTGGACGGCAAGGCGCTCTCCAGCGAGCTGCCGAGACGGCTGATCCTGCTGACGGAGCTGCGCGATCTGCTGACCTCCCGTCGCCTCTCGCACGCCACCCATGACGCCATCTGGCGCGACCTCGTCATCCGCGCCCGGCAGGACGGGGCGCAGTGGCTGGTTGGTGCCGTCGGTGTTGCGGTGCCGGCGCTGCGTGGGATCGCCGGACGTGTCTGCCGGGGTTACGTCGCTGGGGAGCCGGTGGACATCGACACCGAGATCCTCACCGCCTTCCTTGAGGCCGTACGGACGACCGACATCGAACGGCCCAACCTCCTTCCGCGCATGTGCGATGCCGCCTTCCGTGCCGGAGAGCGGGCACGCCAGATTGCTGAGTCGGACGTCGCTCGCAAGATCTTCGACAACGCTTCCAAAGCACCCGCTGCGCCGTGGGGGCATCCGGATCTCGTCCTGGCTGACGCGGTCTCCAAGGGAATCGTGAGCGAGCTGGATGCTGAGCTGATCGGTCGTACGCGGCTGGAGCAGCGCACGCTCGCGGACGTCGCCGGCGAGCTTGGGCTCACCGTTGAGGCGGCCAAGAAGCGGCGGCAGCGGTGCGAGCCGATCCTCGTCGACGCGCTTCTCAAAGGGGAAGTCGAGGCTGCGCTGTCCCTAACGATCACTCCTGCCGCCCCTAGAAGGGTGGAAGAGACTTCCGCGCGGAGCCGGATCACCTCAGATCCGCAGCCCATCACCACCACCGCATCGAAGGGAGGCTGGGGCAGCCCCACCGGCTCCGCGCGGATCCGCTTCATCCACAGCCTGTGGGTGGCGGCAGTCGTTGCCGTAGTCCTCATCTGTACGGCTTCCGCCGTACTAGCAGAAGCGCCAGCGGCAAACGCTGCGGTGCCGAGCGACCTCAACACTGTCTTCGACAACATCCGGAACTGGCTGATCGGCCTGCTTGCCGCTCTTGCCACGCTGATGCTCACGATCGGCGGGCTGCGGTACCTGGTTGCCGGTGGCGATCCGGGCGAGGTTCAGAAGGCCAAGGCGGCACTGAAGGCTGCCGCGTTCGGTTATGGGCTCGCCATCCTGGCGCCGCTGTTCGTGAACGTGCTCAAGCGCATCGTGGGCGCGTGATTGCCATGACCGCTCCCATTTCCGCTCTGGCAATCGGCAAGGTAGTCACGATTGCCGCACGCGCCGTGCCAGTTCCGAACCCCTCGCCGAGCCCGACCGCCCCAGGTTCCGGGTTGCCGTGGGGGTCGGTGCCTCCGGTACCCGGGGTCAGTCTCGGAATCGGGGACTGGATCACCGGTCAGATCAACGCCTGGTTCGCCAACCTCGTCGCGCTGGCGATCAAGCCGCTGCTGGAGGTTCTGGCTTCGACCTTGCTGGCCACTCCGGACTTCTCGGCCAGCGGGCGTGTATTCGACCTGTGGAAGGCGACGGCGGCCATCGCGAACTCCGGGTTCGTGCTGCTCGCCACTATCGGCGCAATCACCGCGATGGGGCACCAGACGGTCCAGACCCGGTATGCGGTCAAGGAGGTCCTGCCGCGGCTCGGCCTGGCCATCCTGGCCGCGAACGCGAGCTTCCTGATCTGCGGCAAGATCGTCGAGGTTGCCAACGCCCTGTCGCAGGCGTTGCTCGGGCAGGGCTTCGATGCCCAGCGTGCGGTGACGTCGATCCGGCTGCTCATCGTGCCGCCGGGCAACAACCAGATCTTCTACATCCTGCTCGCGCTGGTCGCGGTCATCCTGCTGATCCTGCTGCTGGTCACCTTCGTTCTACGAGCGGCGCTGGTGCTACTCCTGGTGGTGTCCGCGCCGCTCGCGATGGCCTGCCACGCGTTGCCGCACACCGACGGGATCGCCCGGTTCTGGTGGCGGGCCTTCGCTGGGTTGCTCCTCATTCAGGTTGCCCAGTCGCTCACGCTAGTGCTGGCCGTACGGATCTTCTTCAACCAGGACGGCCGCGCCCTGCTCGGCGTCGCCCCCACCGGCCAGCTGGTCAACCTGATGCTGGCCATCTGTCTGCTGATCATCCTGGTGCGTATCCCGACGTGGATCTCTCGTCAGATCTTCGTCCAAGGTGGTCGCGGCTCGATGATCACGCGGCTCGTGAAGACAGCCGTGGCCTACAAGCTGGCCGCGCCTGTGCTGAGCGCACTGCACCTCGGCAGAGGAGGAGGGCGCAGTCCGGTCAAACCACGAGCAGTTGTAACCGGCACCGTCATTCCGGGCGCCATCGGTAGTCCCGTCCCCACGGCTACCTTGGCGGCTCTCGGTGGACCTGGACCGGTCAAACACGCACCAGTCGCAGCCCGCAAGCCCGTACGGGCGGAGGACTGGGAACCAGCGCCCGCCAAGCATGCACCGACCGCACCGGCGATCCAGGGCAAGTACCGGCCCACCCCGCGACCGCAGCAACCGGTCAAGCCCACCACTCCGGTCTACGGCTATCCGCGCGAGTCCTACTACGCCAACGGCCCCGCCGGCCTCGGCCAGATGGGCGCCCTCCGCAACAATCCCCGCCTGGCCATCGAGCCACCACGAACCCAGCGGCCCGTTCGGCCGATCGTGCCGCCCAACGCGCCGATCCCGGGACAGATCGAGTGGCCGGAGAATCGCGGCACCCCTCCCAGACGGCCGCCTCGTCCCCGTCCGCGCAAGCCGCGCGGAGGTGACGCCAAATGACCTGGACCGACTCCGTCGCCCGCATCCCCGCCGACGTCGAGCAGCCCGACAAGATCATCGGCTCGTTCACCGCGCGGCAGGCCGCCATCCTCGGCGGCACCGGGCTGCTGCTCTACACCGCCTACATGGCCATCGGCGACCGCGTGCCCCTCGCCGTCTGCGCCGTGATCGCTCTGCCCGTCGCAGTCGTCGGGATCCTCCTGGCGATCGGCCAGCACGACGGCGTCTCCCTCGACCGCTACCTGCTGGCCGCCCTGCGTCACCAGCACGCGCCCAAGCACCTGGTCTCCGTCCCCGAGGACATCCCCATGCCACCCACCTGGATCGCCGCCACCGCCGGACCCCATCCGGCACCGCTCAAACTGCCCGCCCGAGGAGTGGCCGGAGACGGCCTGATCGACCTGGGACCGGACGGCGTCGCCGCCATCGCCGAGGTCTCCACCGTCAGTTTCGCCCTACGTACTCCGGACGAACAGGACGCCCTCGTCGCCGTCTTCGGCCGCTGGCTCAACTCCTTGTCCGGCCCTGCGCAGATCCTCGTCCGCGCCGAACGCGTAGACCTGTCCGAGACGGTCGCCGCGCTGGAGGACAACGCCCGCCAACTCCCCCACCCCGCCCTGGCCGGAGCCGCGCTCGAACACGCCGACTTCCTCGCCGACCTGTCAGCCCGCCACGACCTACTGCGCCGCCAAGTCCTGCTCATCATCCGCGAACCCGCAGTCGGCACCAACGGACGCGACGCCGCAGCAGCCCGAGCCCTACGCCGCCTCGACGAAGCCTCCCGAATCCTGGGCGCCTGCGGCATCACCACCAAGCTCCTGGACGCCCGCGCCGTCGGCTCCCTGCTGGCCACCTGCTTCGACCCGTCCGCTCCGGCCTTGCCCGATGAGGAGATCGCCCTACCCGGTGAGGTCATCAGCCGAGGAGGCCAGTGGTGAAGATCCGACTCCCCCGACGCAACCAGCAGACCGCTAGCGGCTTCGGCCCCGATGTCGTCCAGGTGGAAGCGCGCCGACTTCGCATCGGCGAAGGCGTCTGCGCCACCCTGGCCGTCACCGGCTACCCCCGCGAGGTCGCACCCGGCTGGCTGGAGCCGCTGCTCACCTACCCCGGTCGTCTCGACGTCTCGCTCCACGTCGAACCCGTCCCCTCGCTGGTGGCCACTGACAGGCTGCGCAAGCAACTCGCCCGGCTGGAATCCGGTCTGCGCTCCGACCACGAGCACGGCTGCCTCCTCGACCCCGGCCGCGAAGCCGCCGCCGAGGACGCCCAGGACCTGGCCTCCCGCCTCGCTCGTGGCCAGGCCAAACTGTTCCGCGCCTCGATCTACCTCACAGTGCACGCCACCAGCACCGAGGAACTGGACGACGCCTGTGCCCAAGTACGCGCCCTGGCCGCCTCCCTGCTACTCGACGCTCGCCAGGTTGCGTTCCGCCAGTTGCAGGGGTGGGTCTCCTCCTTGCCTCTGGCGTACGACAACCTCGCCATGCGCCGCACCTTCGACACCCCGGCCCTGGCCTCAGCGTTCCCCTTCACCAGCCCCGACCTGACCACGGAACTCGGCTCCACAGCCGTGCTGTACGGCGCCAACACCTCCAGCGCCTCGCTGGTCGCCTGGGACCGCTTCGCCCAGGACAACCACAACTCGGTGATCCTGGCCCGTTCAGGCAGCGGCAAGAGCTATCTGGCCAAGCTGGAAGCGCTCCGCTCGCTCTATGCAGGCATCGAGGTCGCCGTCATCGACCCCGAAGACGAATACGCCCGGCTCGCGAACGCTGTCGGCGGCGCTTACATTCACCTCGGCGCCCCCAAGGTCCGTCTCAATCCGCTCGATCTGCCACCCAAGAACCAGCGCGGCGACGACCCCCTCACCCGTCGAGCCCTGTTCCTGCACACCCTGATCGCGGTCATGCTCGGCGAACCCCTCGGCAACGCGGGCAAGGCGACACTCGACCACGCCATCCTCGCCACCTACCGCCAAGCCGGAATCACCCAAGACCCCAAGACCTGGAACCGCCGCCCGCCCCTGCTGCGCGACCTCACCAAGGTCCTCAGCGAAGACCCCCAAGGCAAAGACCTAGCCGCCGGACTCGCCCCCTACGTCACCGGAAGCCATCGCCAGCTCTTCGATGGCCCGACGACGACGCGTCCCGACTCCCACCTGATCGTGTTCTCTCTGCGGGATCTGCCTGACGAGCTCAAGGCCGTCGGCACCCTCCTCACGTTGGATGCCGTCTGGCGGCGCGTCTCCGACCCTTTCAACCGCCGTCCCCGCCTGGTCGTGGTCGACGAGGCGTGGTTGCTCATGAAGGACCCCGAGGGTGCCAAGTTCCTGCTGCGCATGGCCAAGGCAGCTCGCAAGCACTGGGCCGGTCTTTCCGTCGTCACTCAGGACGCCGCTGATCTCCTCGGTACGGAGATGGGCCAGGCGATCGTCGCCAACTCCACCACCCAGATCTTGCTCCGTCAGGCACCCCAGGCCATCGACAAGGTCACTGAAGCCTTCCGCCTGTCCGACGGCGAGCGCCAGCTGCTGCTCTCGGCGGAGCGCGGCACCGGACTGCTCACAGCAGGAGTCAGCGGCCAGCGCTGCCCTCTCCAGGTCATCTCCAGCGCCCGCGAACACGACCTCGTCACCGACTTCCCGGGGTTCACGGATTCTGAGGGGTACGACGACGGGAACTCCGGGGGCGAGTCCCTGTGAGGTGGCGTCGTGGATCCCTGGGTTGGCGAACCGGCGGGCATGCGTCGGCCAAGCCAGCAGCCGAAGGCGGGTCAGCTGCCCGGAGCGCGGGCGGGCAGCGTGCGGGGATCGTCGATGCGGTCCAGGGCCGCGGAGTACCGGCAGGAGCCCGCGATCGACAGCCCGAACAGGTCACACAGCGCGCGGACGTCGCCGCCGGTGGCGGTGGCCTCGGCCAGGATGCGGTCCTGGCGGATGAGCTGGCCGGGCATGGTCAGCTGGTGGCGCACCCACCACACGGTGGCCGGGCGCTGGTTGCCGCGGTTGCGCACGTGCAGGAACAGGTGCGGGTTGATCGTGGTGGGCCAGGTCGTGTTGCGGAAGTTCAGGTAGCGGCTCAGGCGCTGGCGGACCGGGTCGGCCAGCAGGATGACCTGGTCGCCGATGTGCAGGCGGCCGTCGCGGATGTCGGTCAGCCGGATCTTGCCGAGCTGGTGGATGCGGACTGCGTGGAAGGCCAGCAGCGCGCTCAGCAGAGCGGTGGCCGGGTTGGTGCTGTCGAGGGCGGCGCGCAGCGCGGCCAGGTCGACCGGGGCCGGGATCGGTTTGTCGGGGGTGGGCGCGCTGATGCGCGCGGTGGGGTTGACGAAGGTCAGCTTGCGGCCTTTGAGGACGCGGAAGATCGAGCGCAGCCCGGTGAGCATGGTGGCGCGTGGCATGCCGCGCGGGGGCAGGACGGCCAGTACGTCGTCGCGTCCGATCTCCCGCAGCGAGGCGTGCCCACTGGCCCAGGTGGTCAGCGCGGGCAAGGCCTCACGCAGCTGAGTGCGGATGGTGGTGTCGGCCCGGGGATGGCAGCGGGGCGGGCTGGCGGAGCCTTCGCGCATGACGGTGAGCCATACCCGCAGCTCGTGGCGCATCGGCTCGGGCAGCGCGGCGGTGTTGACCGCGAACCAGTGCACGATGGCCGGTTCGCGGTCCTCCTGGAGCATCCCGGCCTCGGTCAGCACGTCGGCGACCACGGCGGCGGAGTGTTTGATCCGCGACAGCAGCATCACATCGCTGCGGCGGATGGGCGCGCCGGGAGTGTCCTGAATGCCGAGCATGATCCGGATCGCCCGCTGGATTCTGTCCGCTTTGGCTTTGCTCCAGCCATAGCGGCGGGCATGCTCGCGGACGAACTGGTGGAAAGCCCGCTCCAGCTCCGCGTCCGGCGGCGGCGGGAAGCCGCGGGCGAGCCCGGCTCGCAGGTCCCGGGGCAGCTCGAACAGCACCAACTGGCGATGGGTGACCGGACGCAGCCGGGACATGTCGACCGGGATCGTCTTCTTGCGGTAGGGGCGGCGGCCATGGCCTTGCTGATGCCACATGCCGGAGGCAGCCAGGAACAGCTGCTGGCCGCTGCGGTGCGCCTCGAAGCAGACAGCGCGCAGGCGGCGCCCTTCCCGGTGGGCGAGCATGATGCGGTTCTTGCGACACAGCCGACACAGCCGCTCATCATCCAGGGCGACCTGCAGGCCGCATCCTGCGCAGATGCCGCGCTGGGAGCTGTGTTCGCGCCAGGACTTGCAGCCCGCGCACAACCAGCCATAGGTGCGGGTGACGCCCCAGCCCAGACAGTCGCGACAGGAGTCGACGAGGAAGGAGACGACGCCGCGGCCGTCAGCACCACGGCCGGGGTGCAACAGCCGCCAGGCCGGCGACTTCTCTCCTGGGGCGTGGGTGTGGCAGCGGGCACACAGCCCGGAGGTGTAGTAGTCCCGCCTCGACCCGCAGTAGCGGCACGGCGGCGGGGTCACCGGACCGCCCGGCCAGCACTCGAAACAGCACGGAATCTCCCGCATCGCCGGGGGCCGCAGCCCGCAACTCCGACACATCCGGGGTCCGCTCACAGCGGCGGCGCTGATCGATTGCGGCCCAGCCGCGGCTGCCACGCAGAGTGCCCCTGGCCCGCCGTGGCCTGCTCGGTCCGCGGCTTGCGGGCGGCGACCGCCTCCGGCTCGCAGATCAGCAGCTCGGCCGGGGTGCATGCCAACACCGCGCACAGCACCTCCAGATCGTCCAGCCGGATGGTGGTCGGCGTGCTCGTCCACAGCGCCGACATCTTCCCCGCACTGATCTCCAACCCGGCCTCGGCCAGCATCCTGCGCATCTGGGTGGACTTCCAGATGCCGCGCTCGGCCGCCTTCATCCGCAGGTTCCAGCGCATCGCCGTACTCCTCTCACCGTCCCCGTCACTGTCCCAGCCGCTGCGCGGTCCGCTGGTTGGCCCGCTCCCAGGCGCGCTCGATGTGATCGGCGTGCACATGGATGTATCCGGTCGTGGTCGACAGCCACTCATGGCCGAGCAGTTCCTGGATCGCCTTGAGGTCCATGCCACGCCCATACAGCGACGAGGCGCAGAAATGCCGGAGCGTGTGCGGTGTCAGCCGGGACTGCCAGGACGGCAGCCACCGCGCCACCGCGGCAGCCAGCCCATCACGCAACGCCTGGTCTCCGGCCCGCCCGCACCGGCCGGTCAGCCGATCACGCCGCTCGCTGGGCAACAGCGGCGCCTCCGGATCGGACCAGTCCTGGCCGAACTGGTGGCGCACGTCGCTCAGCCACCACTCCAGCAGCACATCCACCTCGTTGATCGCCGGGATCAGGCGGCTCTTGGGGCCACGGCCCCGGCTGCCCTTGCCGAACCGGACGTGGATCTTCCCGTGCTCTCCCAGGTCACGCCGCCAGTCGCGGATATCGAGCCGGTAGGTTTCGGCGATCCGCAGTCCGGCCCGGCGCCACAACGAGGCGGCCAGATAGTCACGCGCAGCCGGGAGATACTTGCGCGCCCCGGGCAACCACTGCCGCCAGCCGGCGAACAGGCCCTCCACTTCCTCGTCGCTGGGCGGGATGCGCGGTGTCCCGTAGTCGGCCTTGGCCGGCCGGTTGAAGTCATCGATCGGCTGGCTGACCACGCATCCGGTCAGCGCGTGCACATCGCCCTGATAGCGGGTGAGCACGAAGTCGAAGAAGTGGCCGATCGCCCAGGCCTTCTGCTGCACCGTCAGCCGGGCCCGGCCCAGTTCCTTGCGCTGGTGAGCCAGGAAGGCGTCGGCGTCATGCGGCTGAGCGGCCCAGATCGGGCGGCCGATGAACCGGATGAACTCAAACAGCACCGACCGCTCGTTACGGACCGTGCTGTCATGCATCCCGGCCGCGGAGGCGGCCAGCAGGTACTGATCGACGAGTTCCTGCTCGAACTCCTCCAGCTCCTCGACGCTCTGCAGCCGTCGAGCGGTTCCGAGCGACCGCACCACCGCCAGGCCCATCAGGGCTCCCGTTCGCGACCCCCGACGAATCGATGTGAATACCCGAAAGCGTTCGGGAATCCCGACGAACCGTCAAGGTCCCATGCCCAACAGGCATACCGGCCTGCACCTCAGCCCCAGCTCTCACCCATCGAGCTCCACCCGCAGGAACCCCAGGAACTTCCTACAAGCAACCCCCAAGAGCTGGCCGAACTCGACTACGAGGAGGCCGACCTATGATCCACGACCTTCTCGAAGACCCCACCCTGGTCTTCGATTGGCTGATCCCCCTCACTGTGACCGTGTTCGGGGCACAGGTCCTGCTCATCCTGTTGCGCACCTTGGTGGTACAGCTGCGCCAGAGCCACCTCACACGCCGCGCCCGATGCGTGGAGATCCTCGCCCCACCCGTGGCCAACATGCCCGGCGCCGAGGCGCTGTGGGGCAACCTGATCGGCCTGCTCCGTCCCGCCTGGAAGCGCCTGCTGCTCGGCCAACCACATCTGGCCTTCGAGTACGTCTTCGGAGTCGGCGGCATCCGCATCCGGCTCTGGATACCAGGAGCGGTGCCGCAGTATCTGGTGGAACATGCCATCGAGGCAGCGTGGCCGTCAGCCCGTACCTTGATCCACGAATCGGCGCCTCCCGTGCCCATCGACGGGCTGTGCAAGGGCGGCCAGTTCGTTCTCGCCCGCAGCGAGCGACTCCCCATCCGCCACGACCTCAGCACCGATCCCCTGCGAGCGATCAACGGTGCGGCCATCGGGATGCCTGCCTGGCAGCACGCGAGCATCCAGATCCTCGCCCGCCCCGCAACCGGCCGACGGCTGTCCGGAA
Source organism: Nonomuraea sp. NPDC050556 (assembly GCF_044457355.1). Taxonomy (NCBI): domain Bacteria; kingdom Bacillati; phylum Actinomycetota; class Actinomycetes; order Streptosporangiales; family Streptosporangiaceae; genus Nonomuraea; species Nonomuraea sp. NPDC050556. Next base: position 14,895 of record NZ_JBITGU010000009.1, read on the forward strand.
TCCTCCGCGGAAGTGTGCTCGGTCTGGTTCGCGCGCTACTCGACCTGCTGACGCCCGGACCCCTGCATACCCGCGTCCACCCCCACCACCTGCGCCAGCACGCCTCCGACCGCATCGACCGCCTGGAGGAATCGGCCGAAGCGCGAGCGATCCGCGACAAGGCACACCACTCGCGCTACGAGGTCGCGATCCGCTACGCCGTACAGGCTGATCCAGCGGACTCACCTGGATTGACCACCGTCCGTCGCAACGGCATCGAGGGCCGCGCCCACGCCATCGCCGCAGCCTTCGCCCTCTACAGCGGCCACAACCGCCTGGAACGGCGCCGCATGCTCCGGCCAGCCGTACGGCTCGCCTCACGACGGATGGGACGCGGACTCCTCCTGTCGGTCCCCGAGTTGGCCGCCCTCGCGCACCTACCGCTGGACGTCTCCGTCCCCGGCCTACAACGAGCAGGCGCCAACACCGTCCCGCCCTCGCCCTCGATCTCCCGCACCGGCAAAGTGCTCGGTTTCTCCGACTCCGGACGCGAGCGCCCGGTCGCCCTGCGCGTCCCCGACTCCTGCCACCACGTCCATGTCCTCGGCCCCAACGGCACCGGCAAATCCACCCTGCTCGCCCAGATGATCCTCTCCGACATCCACGACGGCCGCGGAGTCGTGGTCATCGAAGCCAAAGGCGACCTGGTCCGCGACCTACTCGGCCTCATGCCGGAAGACATCACCGAGAAGACAGTGCTCATCGACCCCGACGACCACCACCCGCGCCCCTCGCTCAACGTCCTAGGCGGCTCCGACCTGGCCATGGGGGTGGACAACCTCGTCGGCATCTTCCACCAGATCTACGCCGACTACTGGGGACCACGCACCGACGACATCCTGCGCGGCTGCGCCCTCACCCTGGCCCGCAACGGCGGCACCTTGGCCGACATCCCCGAACTGCTGTCCAACCCTGCCTTCCGCCAACGCCAGACCGCCAAGATCGGCGACCCGCTGCTCCGCGGCTTCTGGACCTGGTACTCAGCCCTGTCCGAACAAGCCCAAGCCCACGTCACCGCGCCGATCATGAACAAGCTCCGCGCCTTCCTGCTCCGCCCCTTCGTCCGCGACGTACTCGGCTCAACCACCTCCACCTTCGACCTGAACAACGTCCTGGACGGTGGAATCCTCCTGGTCCGCCTCCCCAAAGGCGTACTCGGCGACGACACCGCCCGCCTGCTCGGCTCGATGATCCTCGCCCAGGTCTGGCAAGCCGCCTCCCGCCGCGCCCGCATCGGCCACCCCCGCCCACCGGCAGCCCTGTACGTCGACGAGTGCCACAACTTCCTCACCCTGCCGCACGCCCTGGCCGACATGCTCGCCGAAGCCCGCGCCTACCGCGTCTCCCTCGTCCTGGCCCACCAGCACCTCGCCCAACTCCCCCGTGAGCTGCGCCAGGCCATCTCCTCCGATGCCCGCAACAAGATCTACTTCTCGCTCTCGCCCGAGGACGCCCGCGAGGTCGAACACCACTTCACGCCCCACCTGACCGCGCACGACCTGGGCAACTTCGACGCCTTCCAAGCAGCCGCCCGCCTCGTCGTGAAAAGCGCCGAAGCGCCGCCCTTCACCCTGCGCACGCGGCCTCTCCCCGAGCCCGATATCGACGTCGCCCGGCGGATCCGGGCTGGCGCCGCACAAGCGCACGGCCGTACGGCCAGCGCCAACACCCCCAAGCCGGACGCCCGGCACACCCTCTGAAGGAGAACACCAATGATCCACTTCACCCCGAAGATGCTCAACCAGCTCGCGATCCGCCTCACCGACCGCGACCGTCACCTGGTCCGCATGCTCCGCGACTACCGCGTCATGACCTCGGCTCAGCTCAGCGAGATGTACTTCGACACCGATGACGCAGCACGCAAGCGCTTGCTCGCCTTGACTCGCATGGGGGTCCTGGAACGCTTCCGCCCCAACCTCCCGCCCGCCATGGGCACCGCCCCGTACCACTACGTGATCGGCGAGACCGGCGCCGCCGTACTCGCCTCAGAAGACGGCGTCGACCTGGCCGATTCCGGCTACCGTCGCGACCGCACGATCGGCATCGCCTTCAACCAGCACCTGGCCCACACAGTCGGCACCAACGGCATCGCAGCCAGCCTGTACGGCTACGCCCGACGCCACCGCGACGCCGAGCTCGTTACCTGGTGGCCGCAGAACCGCTGCTCCACCGAATGGGGTCCGATCGCCCGCCCCGACGCCTTCGCCCGCTGGCGAGAGGACGGCAACAGGATCGACTTCTTCCTGGAGTACGACACGGGCTCCGAGCCCCTGGACCGCGTCGCCCGCAAGCTCGAAGGCTACGCCGAGCTCACCGAGTCCAGCCGCATCATCACCCCGGTCCTGTTCTGGGTCCAGGGCGAGCGAAGAGAGGCCAACCTCCGCAAGAAGCTCAAGCACCATCCAGCCCACATGTTCGTCCCCATCGCCACCGGCCACCCCAGCGCCGGAACCGTGGAAGACGGCGTGGCCGGAGCCCGCTGGCTCCCCTCAGACCACGACGGCAAGCGCATCCGCCTCGCCGAACTCGCCCTCCACTGGCCCGGCCTCGGCCCCCAGCAGCCGCCCAAGGAGGACGAAGAATGATTCTCGAAGCCGGGCTCATCAAGGCCATCGCCGCCGGTGGCGGACTCGTCTCCAGCATCGCCCTGGTCGCCGGAATGGCAGGCGGACACGCCGCCACCACCCAGGCCGACCCCGACAAGCTCGCCTCAGCCGCCTGTTCCTACGTCTCTCCTCGAACGGCCAAGCCGAAAGCCAAGCTCGGCATCACCTCCGAGCAACTCGCCAATGCCGAGGCGATCAGTGAGGCCGCCAGCGACCTCGATCTGCCGAAGCGAGCAGCCGTGATCGGCATCGCCACCGCGCTCCAGGAGTCGTTTCTCAAGAACAGCGCCGTCGGTGACAATGGCAAGGCGTTCGGCCTCTTCCAGCAACACCCCGAACACGGCTGGGGAACCCACGCCCAGGTCACTAACCCGCGCCATGCCGCCAAGAGCTTCTTCACCCGACTGGCGGCGGTGAAGGACTGGGATACGAAGCCCCTCACCGTCGCCGCACAAACCGTCCAACGATCTGCCTTCCCAGACGCCTACGCCAAGCACGAGAAGCGCGCCGAACTCATCGTCGCCGCCCTAGATAGCGCATCTGTGAATCTCTCCGCGAAGGACGCCCGGATCGTCCGAACCGCCCTGGAGACTGGCCTCTCCCTAGGAATCCCGCGATCAGCCATGGTGACCGACGTGATCAGAGGGATCCAGGACGGCGACCTCCCTAGCACACGGCAGAAAGGCGATCCCTCGAAGCTCGCCGAGCAGATCGTCAACAGCGCAGCCGAGAAGCTCTGCGCCGAGCTCTCCAAGAAGATCAGCCAGGTTCTCGACCCGAAGACGCTGGAAGCCATCGGCAAGTCCGGCCGTGGCGCAGTAGCCCTCAAGGAGGCGCTCAAGATGATCGGCGTGCCGTACTCCTGGGGTGGTGGCGGACCCACCGGCCCCAGCTTCGGCATCGGGCGCGGCGCGAGAACCAAGGGCTTCGACTGCTCAGGCCTCGCCGAATACGCCTGGGCCAAGGCAGGCATCAAGGTCGGCGGCCACACCTCCACCCAGTGGAACGCAGGCACGCACATCGCGCGCTCACAGCTCAAGCCGGGCGACCTGATCTTCTTCGCCCACAACCCCAAGGACCCCTCGACCATCCACCACGTGGCGATCAATATCGACGGCAAGCGCTACGTCCACGCGCCCCAGACAGGCAGCACCGTTCAGGTCGGACCGTGGACTGCCACACGAGAAGCGGAGTACGCAGGAGCCGTACGACCTCGGTAGGTCAGGCGTACGCTTTAGATGACCGCTCTCACCTTTCTTGGCTGTTAGGAAGAGCAGTTCTCAGGAGGACCGGCTCGTTCGAGTCGGCCCTCCTGAGCCTTTGGGAGCTACTTGCTCCTCCAGGACTGCTCCCTGGCCGACTGCTTGCATGGCCACTGGATGGCCGTCTTCCCCTTGCGCCGCTCGCCACTTCCAATGGCCAGACACATCCCCGTCGCTCCGTTGGTGAAGCTGGGGCCGCCGTGCTCCTGGGCATAGTCGATCTGGCTGACGGTGCTTCTGGGCCAGTGCCAGCTCTCATCCCACCACTGCTCAGGCCCACCGTTGCAAGGCCATTGAATGGCCGGTTTGGCCTTGCTGGCCTCGCCGCCGCCGATGGCCAGGCACATCCCGGTCGCGGCGTTGATCAGGCGCGAATTGCTCTTGTACCACTGCTGTTCTTTGCCGCCGTTGCAAGGCCATTGGATGGCCGGTTTGGCCTTGCGCCGCTCACCGCTTCCGATCGCCAAGCACATCCCCGTGGCCACGTTCCTGATCGTGAACGATGCGCCCGGAGTTTGCGCGTTGGCCTGGGCAGCGGTGGTGGGAACGGCCAAGGCCGTCGCGACCGCTACTAGCGTCAATATCATCCCTGACGTACGCATGATGTCCCCCCAGATTGTCGATTGGGGAGAAGGTATGAACCCTCGTGTTGAGGATGTGTGCAGGATCGGTTAAGCCGTTGAACGCAGCAGTGTCACGCCTGGCATCGATGCGTCCGGCCTGACTCCAACCGTGATGATCTCGGGGTCATCGAAGATCGGTTCACCGTTTGGCCGACGGGTGTAGGGCACGCGGCCATAGTCCACGCCGCCCTCCCGGTCGAAACTCATCCAGGTGATCGCTTCTTGCTCGCCCTCGCGCAAGGGGTGATTGGACACGGCGCGACTCAGGAACGCATCCGGGGTGATCACCCAGACCTGAGGGACGGCCAGCACCCAGCGCCCTGCGTTGATCTCCTGTGCTCTGGCCGCTGCTCGTGTCTCGAATGCTGCTGCCGATTCGTCGCCTCGGAGGTAGTCGTAATCGGTGAGCGCGAGCAGGGTCTCGCCCTGCATGACGACGATCGCTGGGCATTCGCGCGCCATGATGGCCGTTTCCAACCGGCCGACCACGTCGAAGAGCAGTGCCGCTGTCTCGTCGTTCATCTCGCCCTCCGGAAACAGTGACCGATGAGATCCTGTCACGGCGAGCCCGCGCCGCTCGCTCTTGTGGGGTATGGCTGCCTAGGAGGGGCGGCAGCCGTACCCCTGAGGGTCAGGCACGATCAAGGATCTTCTCCAGGGTGTGGAGGGTTGCCCGGTCGAGGTCGTCGACGCCGCCGGTAACGGCGCGGAGGTAGTTGCGTTCGACGCGTCCGGCACCGCGCACGGTCTGTTCGTGCTGGACGTAGGTGTTGACGGCCTGAAGCACGCCCCACCCGGTTCCCGACCAGGGCGCCACGCGGTTGTCGTAGCGCCACAGCTTGAGCAGGCTGTCTCGCTTGGTTTCGGCGAGCGTGCGAGACCTGCCGACGTCGGCGGGTACGGGGGCGTATTCGTCCAGGAATCTCGACCACTGACCCGGGCTCACGGTGGTCTCACAGAGCTGCTTGACCTGTGCGGTGAAGGCGTCGGCGACCTCGTAGACGATGTTGAGTGCGTCGCGGGCTTCGCCGAGGCGGAGTGTGGAGTGGCGGGAGTGCTTGATCTTGACCTGTTGGCCGCGCTCGGCCAGACCGGCGGCCATGGTGTTGTCGCACACCACGTTCGTCACGGCCCGCTTGAATGTCGTGGCGAGCGAGCCGTCGAAGGAGGTCGCGCCGAACAGGTTCGGGCGGAACTCCACGCCTTCGGGGGTGAGGATGTTCTCCGGCACCTCGACCGATACCCAGGCGACTGCGCCGGAGCGGAGCAGCCCGGCCGAACCGATGGACAGATCATCGTCGAGCAGTCGGCCGATGGTGTCGAGCAGCCATTGGCGGTAGGGGTGTGGTTGGTAGCCGTCGGAGAAGATCCCCATGACGTGGCCGTCGTCGCTGCGGACGATCGCCTGCCGTTCGGGGATCTCGGCCAGCCCGCCGGTCACCGGGTCTTCGACGTAGATCGGGCGGGACAGGGCGTCCCAGCCGAACAGGCGCCGCTCGACGTCGGCGACGGGGATCGCACCGGTGTAGTGGTTCGGCTCGGCGCCCTGGAGGGTGGCGCGGTAGTGCCAGGCGGTACCGCGCTTGTCGGTGAAGCCGATCAGGGTGTTGTCGTTGAGCCATTGCAGGGATTCCTTGGACATCTCTCCTCCAGACATGACGAAGGCGCCGGACAGGGGGTGCCCGGCGCCAGGAACGAACAGGGGTGGATCAGGGAAGAACAGGGCGAGCCTTCTGCGGAGACCCGATGGCCTGTGCGGTGATCTGTTCGAACATGTCGGCGAACTCGACCTCCGCGATCGCCGCCGGGCTGACGTTGTACTCCAGCGCAGCCATGATCAGGTTGGCGAAGCTGTACGTCGGGTCGACGGCCAGAGCCCGTTCGGCGGCCAGGCGGGCCAGGGTGCCGTCTCCGGCGCGCATGGCCAGGAACCCGAGGTTGACCGCCGGAGCCAGGACGTACTCGGGCTCCACCCTGCGCGTGACCTCCTTCCACAGCCGCATGGAGACGTCGTCTCCGTACTCGCTGATGAGGGTCAGCGCGATGTCGCGGACCAGGATGGAGGTCAGCAGCACCCCCAGCCAGGCCAGATCATCCGGCGGGATCGGCCGGTCCGCTCGGACGTGGTCGAAGCACTTCCTGGCGTGCCGGAGTCCTTCGGTGAACCAGCGCGTCGTGTCGAGCTGTGCCTCTGCGCGGGCGCGGGCAGCGACCGTGGCAGTCTTCACCGGTTCCCGTTCTGGCCCGTCGGCGTGGGCGATGATCTGGCAGAGCGCGTCGCGGTCAGGCAGCGCCACCATTCCTGCTGTCACGGCGCTTGCCGCGATGGTGCTGCTGCTCACGTCGTACGGCACGCCGTCCGGTGAGCAGCATTCCGGGTTGGGGCACACATAGGACCAGTACCGGCCGCTCTGGCACCGGATCGCGTCGATGATCTCGACTTCGGCGCTGGTCAGGGCGCTGTAGATCCCGTCCATGACCGGGGTGACCAGCGGGCCGGGACCGTAGCCGATCAGGAACGCGGACGGCATCGCGGAGTCGACCAGCGCATGAGCACAGCAGTGAGCCAGCTCTGGCGCGTCCCCGGGGTCTTCCGGAAGGTCGTAGCGAATCACCCCCTTGACGGCGCGGTCGTCGATCATGACCGCGACCAGGCTGTGGGTGGGGTGGTAGCCCAGCAGGTACGGCACAGCGGCCAGCAGGTCAGCGGGGTTGGTGAGGGTCGGGAACATGGGTGTCCTCCAGACATGAACAAGCCCCGGCGCGCACACGCCGGGGCAAGGGGGGATATGGGGTCAGCAGCGCTCGGAGCGGACGCCGCCGCGCGGCCCGAGGAAGATCCGCATCTCGGGCCAGTCGCCTCCGTCGCGGGAGCGGTACAGGGTGATCTCGCAGTCGTCACCCACGCACGGGGTGAGCACCCGCGACGGCTCCCGGTGCACGAACTCAAAGCGCGTGGTCTGCCAGTAGCCGTGCACGTAGCGCTCGCTCAGCTTGTGCTTGGCGTCCGCGAGGGACGAGAACTCTTCAAGATCGTTGTCCTCTGGAGAGCTGTAGCCGGATCCTCCGTACCAGAGACCGAACCAGCGAGCCATGATCACGTCCCCAATCCAAGGCAGCCCGGTGAGGGGTGATCGCCACCGCAGTAGCCGCACAGGTCGTCCATGGCGAACAGGGACAGATCCTCTGCATGGCTGTCGCGCCAGGTGATCTGCGTGCGCGTGTAGGCGTCGAAGTACTCGGCGTCGGTGTCTCCGGGGCACAGGGTCAGGAAGGCCAGGATCGTGCGCGCGGAGCGGATGAGCTCATCGGTGGTGAGCACGGCGCCCGCGCCCGAGGTGATGTCCTGTGCGCTGAAGATCGTGCGGTTCTTGCTGGAGAGCCGGTAGTGCCAGCGGGTCCGCCCGTCATCGGTACGTCCGGTCGGCCACAGCTCAAGTTGATGTTCTGCGTCGATAGGCCAGGCAGCCAGCAGCCGGGAGGAGATCCTCCAGCCTTGAGGCAACGCCAGGCCGTCCAAGATCGGCATGGGTCCTCCAGTGAGGCGTGCAGGGGTTGGGAGCCGATCGCATGGGCGCGGACGCGATGGCGTGGCGAGAGCGGCGCGTTTCTCGGTCTCATATAAATACGGGCAACCAACCCGCCCAAACGTCCGCTGAACTGCAGAAATACAGAAGAGCCCCGACATGACGCCGGGGCTCTCAGATGGGTTGTGTCAGTCGGTGGCCAGTGCCTCGCCACCCGTGTAGACCATGGCGTTCCGCGTGTCGTCAAGGCGCTCTGAGAGGTCCCTGAGCTCCGCTCTTGCCGCGTCGCGGACCCTGATGACCGCGCGGCGGGAGCCGTACGCGCCGCCGTTCTCTTCCTGCGCCACGGTCGCGAGGATTCCAGCTCTGCCCAGGTCCTCCGCTTGCTCCGCCTTGCTCAGGATCCGACGCAGCGTGGGGAACTCCTGACCGTCGCCGAACGCCTGACGGAAGATCTCCGCGCTGTGCTGAGCGGCGGAGAACGCGACCGCCGCTCGCGCCACGCTTTCGACGTGCGGGAGTCCACGCATGAGCTGTGCGCCCGGTGTCACGTCGATCTGGTCTGGGGGCACGTCCACGCGGTAGCCGTTGCGCGCCGCCGCGTCGCGGACCGCCCAACGCCGGAGGGTCTGGCGCGTGATGGGCATCTCGCCACCGTCGCGCCGTACGTAGATCCATCCTTCGCCGTCTGGGTCTGGCTTACACGTGCTGGTGATGTCGCGGAGACGCTGCGCGAACAGGAGCACCGCATCCTGATTGACGTCGTCTGAGACGTCATCGGTGCCGTAGGGCGCATATCCGCTCTTGACGATGGTCGCGCTGCCATCCATGCGCTTACGGGAACGCGTGGCGTCGACGGTCCGGCAGTAGCCGCGCGACAGCTTGCGGATCTCCGCCCAGTCGTCCGCCGTTACTCGCGCCATGTCCTCCGGCGTGAGCGTCGCGCCGGGCACGTTCGCGGGCACGTACTTTCCGAAGTCGAATTTCGCCATGACCGTTCTCCGATCTCTTCCGACTACCTTTCTTGGCTAATTCAATTAGACCGCAAAAGAGAGATCGAATCAATGGAGTTATGCGGAAAGTTCACGCGTTATCGCAGGCCAAGGGCTATATGACTACAAGAAAGGGGGGCGCCGGCAAATCAAATAGTCTAAATAGAGGGATTGAGAAAAGAATGGCAGATACTATGGAGCCAATGCCTGACTCAAGCGGGGCAGATAGACCGACAATCCCCCTTTATGGATGGGCTCCCCGTACATAAGTCGGAGATGGCAGCTGCCCAGACGGGGGGCTACCACCTGCAGCAATACACGCTCTGGCCCCTCCCACTTAAACAGGCGGCCTAACAGGATACCTAATGGACGACCAATCCGTAGGTCTAGTTGAAGCGCCTCTTCGCGCGCATGCCAAGCACCGGGATTGCGGCGACCTTCTCTGCGGGCATACTCGGCCAGATCAAGCCGCTCGGCCGCCGCGCAGGCGGACACACGATAATGTCCTTCTCCGTGACGATGAGGTCGACGCGAAAGTCATGCCCTGCCTCAGGCAGTGGCTCATCGACAACCTGAAGCGAATGGACAGTTGTCACGATGAGGGTGTTGTCTCCGACCAGGCCGTCCTCAATGAGAAGCGCGACCTCGATGTCTGAATATCCCGCCCCTTTGCCCAGCCGTATCCCTTGGCGGTTGACGGCAACCGACCCGCACACCACGAGGTCGATAGGACGCATGTCCTCGGTGCTCACCAGAGGGCTGTTCGCCGCCGCGGCCCCGCTCGTCGCGGCCTCCGCCGGGGACAACTGTGATCGAGCCGGATCGATCAGATAGAAGGGCTGGAGAGTTGCGATCTTCGGAACGGCCATGTAGAGCAGCTTGTTCTCAGCCAGCGCGCGGGCACGAACAGCTAGTTGCGCAGTGTCCGGATTGGCCTTGATCGTCTCTGCCTGATGCCAGGGTGCGGTCGCCGAGAGCAACTCGGCGGCGCGTTCGGCGCCGATGAAGTCGGGGATGTAGCCGCGGGCGTCGGGGGTAGAGACCCTTGCCTCGATCAGTGCGGACCATACCCGCTCCCTGACGGCGTTCTTCTGTTCGTCGAGGCTCACGTGGTCATCAGCCCGAACAGTCGATCGCTGAGCTCCTGCACCCAGGGCTCATGGCGCCAGGGTGCCAGCTCGCGTCCAGCGGAGAAGGCGATGTTCATGCCGCCCCCGCCGCGGGTCTCCTCGATCAGGTCGATCGCCTGGTGCAGCGTGCCGCAGGCCTCCTCAAGCTTGCCCTGCCTGATGTAGGCCAGGGTGAGGTTCCCGAGGACGATGGACTGCGATTTCTTCCACTGGACCAGGCTCCGAGCGGTCCTCGTCAAGATCTCCTCAGCCTTGCCGTTCACGCCGAGGAACAGGTAGCAGGAGCCGGCCATGCGGTCGAACTGCGACGACGCGAACATCGGCATGGCTTCGTCGTCCGAGCGGATCTGGCCGAAGCTCCCTTCCGCGGCGCTCAGAGCTTTCTCGCAGTCGCGGCGCTGGCCGAGCATGGCGTGGGCCTCACCGACATGAAGGTGCCCGAGGCCAGTCAGGACGTTGCTCGTGGATTTGCTGACGAGCGCTGTCTCGCGGCAGAGGCGGAGCCCTTCGTCGGGATCCTTGGTCCCGTAGAGGGCGACGAAGCCCTTGCGTAGTTGGGCGTGTGCCTCCAGCAAGGGATCAGAGATCTCCCGCGCCGCTGAGATCGCCTGATCGAAGTACCGCAGCGGTACGACGTCGTCACGTCGCTGGGACGCGTCCCAGATGAGCTGGCCCATGAGCGTCGCCGACTCCGCGACGGAGAACGCAAGCGCGCGGCGAATCCGCCCTGTTGGGGCGAAGCCGTAGAGGAGGGTGACCTGGCTGTGGCAGTGGCCAGCAGCCGCGAGGAGCGATGCTGATGGGGCGGTGTCGTACTCCGTGTTGAGGCGCTCAATCTCCTGCGCCAGATGGGCGGCCGTCACGAGGTCAACCGCCGAAGGATTGCGCAGGGTGAAGGCGAGCCGATCAGCGTCGTCGCCCGGTGGAGCCGTGAGGACGTCGTCCAGCTCGTCGAGTGATAGCTGAAGAACCTCGGCCAGCTTGGGACGGTGCCACGCTCTGGGTTCGGTCTCGCCGCACTCCCACCGCACAACCGTTGAACGCTCCACGCCTACGGCGTACGCGAAGCTCTCTTGTGAATATCCAAGCGTTTTGCGGCGTTGCGTTAACCTTTGTCGTCGTTGAGGCACGCTATCGCTCCCACCGTGGAGTCCTAAGTGCAGTATTCCTCGTTTCTGCGCAGGTCGTAGGCCCCAATGCGGCATTGATGCGCCATTCCTGCACGGATCTGCTGTGGAGGAAGTGAGTTCTTCAGCGTTCTCTTCATGGCATGACGAGCAGCCTGTCGAACGACACCCTGTCGCGCTCCTACACGCTGTCACCGGTGGCGGCATCAGTTCCCGCCGCACGAGCCTGGGCACGGCGCATGCTGGTCCGCTGGGAGATACCCCACCTCGCCGAACGCATCGAACTGCTGGTCTCAGAACTGATCACCAACGCGATCAAGCACGCGAAGACCGGTGGCGCCCCCGTCGCGCTCATCCTGCGCTTCGTTGGCGAAACGCTCCGGCTTGAGGTCCACGATCGTGACGCCGAGAACCGGCCCATCCAGCAGAGGCCGATGGCCGAGGCGGTCGGTGGGCACGGGCTGTGGCTGGTCGAGGCCTACTCCGACCGCTGGGGCATAGACCTCACCGAGTACGGCAAGGCGGTCTGGGTCGAGCTGGATGATTGCGGCGCCGCGACATGAGCGAGCACAACGGCACCAACCCGTTCATCGACATTACCAAGCCAAACGAGGCTCGTATCTACGACTACCTCCTGGGCGGCGACGCCCATTACGGAGCCGACAGGGTTGCGGCGGAGGAACTCAAGGTCACCATCCCGCACCTGGTAGAGCGGGTACGGGAGAGCCGCGACTTCTTCCGTCGGGCCGTGAGATACCTCACGCGTACGGCAGGCATCAGGCAGTTCATCGCCGTCGGCGCAGGTCTTCCCACCCAGGACAACATCCATGTAGTCGCCCAATCGATCATCCCTGACGCGCGAGTCATCTACGTGGACGACGACCCCAGCACGGTGACGCACGCCCGCGCCCTACTACTGCGGACGCGTGGCGTACAAGCCGTCCTTGATCGGGATGTCTTTCCTCGCCATCGGGAGGTCCAGGAGCTCATTGACCTGGACCGACCTATGGCGATCTTGCTCATGCACCCTCACGTCGGAGAAACGGCACACATTCGGGAGATCATGGCTCCCGGCAGCTACCTCGCCGCGAGCGGTCCACCTGTCACGTTTCCAGACAGCTGCTTCGCAGGGCTTCACCTAATCGAACCCGGCCTGGTGGATGTCCGGGAATGGCGCCCCGAGTCAACCGGGCGCACGAAGGTGACTCCGCCCCTGCTGCTTGGCGGAGTGGGTCACAAACCGCTCCCATGGGCCGTGGCGGCCTGACCGTGATTCCGCACGAGTGCTTCAGCCCTCACGCCGCACTGCCAACCTCCGAATCCAAGAAGCTGGAGTGGTACACACCGCGGTCAGGTGAGCGTTCCCGCGTGACCAGGTGGACCTGCGATTGCCTCTCACCGGTCTACGAATTCCGCACAGCAGGCGGTCAGTACTTCATCCGGCGCATCGAGGCCAGGTCCGTCACCGAGAGCGTGCGAGCGAGATACCACGATGCCGACGAGCTCTGGGTGGCGCTCCTCGTGGGGCACCTGTACTGAGTGCGGGCAGTCCCCCAGGCCGCGCCAAAACCGCAGGTCCAGCGGTTGAGTTACCTCTCCCTGATGGCGCACCGCCAAGACCTTACCGCGCCCTGAGAGGTGTCGGGCCTGCCGTGACGACTCGATGATCACGCCAGGCGCTCCCTGAACGTTTGCTGTCAATTTCCGTGCTAACTTTGCGTCGCCTTTGTCCGATTTATACCCCTAAGGGTGATTAGTGAAGCCTTCCCGCAGGCTGGCTGCCGCATGCGCACTGGGCGCATTCGCGGTCCTCAACTCAGTGACAGTCGCCAACGCGACACCCACACCTCAGCCCACTTCCTCGACCGATGCGACCTCCAACGGACGCCAGGTCGTCAAGCTGACCGAGACCTCCACGGTCTACAGCGAGAACGGCAAGACCATCACCGAGCTGCACACCTCACCCATCCGGGTGCAGCGCGACGGCCAATGGGCCGACATCGACACCGACCTGATGACTGACGGCGACTCGCTACGGCCCAAGGTGGCCAAGGCCTCCGTCGCCTTCTCCCGCGGCGGGACCGAGCCTTTCGCCAGCATCGGTGCCGAGCCCGGTAAGACTGTGAAGCTTGGTTGGGCCGACAAGCTGCCCCAGCCGGAAATCTCCGGCAACAAGGCCACCTACCGCGGAGTGGTCGGCGAGACGGGCGACCTGGTGGCAACCGCTCTGCCGACCGGCATGCGGTTCGACGTGATCCTGCGCGCCAAGCCGACGCAACCCGTCGAGATCAAGGTGCCGGTGACCGCCGGTGGTGGCCTCGCAGTGACCGGCACCGGTGACCGGCTGAAGGTCACCGATGGCGGCAAGGTGGTGGCCTCTTCGTCCACGCCCAGCATGTGGGACTCGCCTGCGGACAAGGCCAAGAGCGCCGCACCGGGTGTTGGTGACGTCGACAGCGGGGACATCGATGCCTCCCTCACCAGCAGCGCCGGCGGCAAGGTGCTGATCCTCAAGCCGTCGATGGACTTCCTCAACGACCCATCCACGACCTACCCGGTGACCGTGGACCCGTCGGTCACGCTGCCGTTGTCGAATGACACCGACGTGTCGAAGAACTTCGATGGCAACAACAACTCCGGCGGCTATCTGAAGGCCGGAACCGAAGCCGACGGCGATATCGCCCGGACATACCTACGGTTCAACACGACCGGCTTGAAGGTTGTCACCGCTGCCGAACTCAAGCTGAACAACATCGACGCACCCTCCTGCGGACCCAAGGTCGGCGATGGCATCCAGGTGCGACGAGTGACCTCTTCCTGGGATGCCGCCTCTCAGACTTGGGCCCCTCAACCAACCAACGCCACCGACGACGCCGTTACCAACACCGCAGGATGCGCGCCGCTGACGTGGGACATCGCGCCCATCGTCAACAAGTGGGCGGCCGGAACCCCCAACCACGGGCTTGTGCTCCAGTCGCCGACGGAGTCCAAGACAGCCAACTACCGCGTCTTCACCTCCTCGGAGAACACCGACGAAGGTGCATTCGGCCCCACCCTTACCCTTACTTCCGATGAAGTCATCACACCTGGTGAGGGTGACGACCCCGCCGATCCCGGCCCAGCAGACTTCAAGCCCGGCCGACCCGACCCAGATACCGGCTCGTGGATCACCGACGCCACCGACGTGTCCGAAGACGGGCTGCTGATCACCCGCAGCCACTCGGCCGGAGCCCGGATGGATGTCACCCAGGCCAACGAGAAGGTTCTCGGGCCCAACTGGCGGCTTGAGCCGCTGGGCGGCATGCTCGGCAACCGGCTCAAGGACACCAGCGCCAACGGCTACATCGAGGTCGCGCTGTCGTCCGGTACCTCTTCGCTGCGTTACATCGCCGACACCGGCAAGCCCGGCACTTTCGTCGAAGAGGACGGCACCACGGTCGTCAAGAACAGCGACGGGACTTTCACCCAGACCGGCGAACCTGACACCGGCCTGTCGTACACCTGGACCAAGGTCGGCACCGAGTACCTGGTCACCGCCTTGACCGCCAAGGACGGCGGCATCACCACCATCAGCTACGACGCCAAGGGCAGAGTCAGCCAGATGGCAGTCCCTGCCACGCCCATGTCGGCAGAGGAAGCCAGCGCCTCCACCACCCAGGTGTGTACTGCCGCCGGCCCCAAGTGCTCAGCCATCACACTGCGATACGCCACGGCCACCACCGGAACGGCGACCGTGTTCGGCGACTTCTCCGGCCAACTCTCCGACATCACCTACGACGCTGCCGGAGACACTGCGGCGATCGTCGTGAACAAGTACGCCTACGACAACGCAGGTCGTCTACGTGAAGTCCGTAATCTTCGCAAGGGACTCGAGGATGAACCCGCAATCCCGGCAACCACGTACACCTACGACGCCAAGGGCAACATCACCAAGCTGTCCACCCCTGAAAACGGCGCCTGGACCCTCGTCTACGAAGCGGTCGGAAAGCTGAAGTCGGCCACCCCTGCCCCAGCCGCACCGGCCCTACGGGCAAGTACTCCCGCGGGTCCTCCGGGCTACCCGCGCTGCAGATACGCCGCCGACTACATGTGGGGCCTCAAATCCTGCTGGGCGGGCCCGGTGCCGATGGAGTACTTCGGCAAGAAGCTCACCTCCCGATGGAAGCAAACCCCAGGCCGCAAGGCGGTCGTCGGCGTCAACAACGACAAGTGCACTTCCCCGACCGGCAGCAAGCCACCTGGCTTCGATTTCTCCATCGCCTGCGACATGCACGACTTCGGCTATGGGGTCATCTACCTGCGTACCAAAGCCTGGGACATCTCGATGAAGGGTGCTGTGGACGCGGTGTTCTACACCACCATGCGTGACTACACCTGCAACATCGAATCCAACGCCCGCATCAAGCGGGTCACGTGGACCAAGCGGTCATTGTGCCGCGACTGGGCCTACAAGTACTACTACGGCGTCATCAAGGGCGGCGGCTGGAGCATGAAGCACTACTACCAGTACTAACCGTCCAGCGCAGTCCCATGCGGGCCGTACTCTCAGCACGACATGCAAGACAGGGTACGGCCCGCTCCCGATCTACCCTGACGATGAAGGAAGCCCACCTGTGAACCGCCTGAAGCGCCTCGCCAAGAGGATCGGAGCCCTCGGCGCCGTCTGCATCACCTACTTCGTCGTCGTTGTCCTACTGGCGCTTGACGCGCTCCCCCACGCAGGTACCGGTGGCGGGCTTGAGTACCTCCTCATCATGTTCGCCACCGCACCAACAGGGTTCCTTTTCGGTTCGCTCCTGAGGACGATCCCCACCCCTTCCTTCGCGCAAGGGCACACCTGGGATTACGTCTATCTGGGCGTGCTCGTCCTGGCGGGCGCCGTTCAAGCGTTCGGTGTCTGGTTCGCGGTCGATCGCCTCGACCGCAAACGCCGCCAGAAGTAGGCTGTCCGGTCAGTGGCTCTGCGCGAAGACATCGCGCAAACGCCGCTCCGTCAGGGGACTGATCGCGAGACCCAGACCGCGCTGGTGCTTACGGAGCAGGTCCACTGACCGGCGAGCTGCGTCGCGTTGGCCGAGGCGTAGCTGCAGCTCGACGATATTGACGTAGAGCTCCTCCGCTTCAGGGTCAAGTTGGCGGGCTCGTTCGAGGGTGTCCAGAGCCTGTTCTGGATCATCTTCGGCAAGGCGGCTAGCGTACTGACTGAGAAGGTCGGCCTGGGACCTGGTCAAGGGATACCTATGGTCTTCGATCCAGTCCGTCTCCAGGCCACGAGCCAGTTCGCCCTTACACAATGCGGCAGCTCTGGCGAGGGCTGTGGGATCAGCCCCCGCCTGCCCCAGCGCATCATTGAAGTCCCAAAGGTCAACGCCGATGAGCTGGGGATCGATTCGATATGTCGCGCTGTCCTTAGTGGTTGACGCATTGATGAAGGGCGCTCGCCTGACATCGGGACTCACGTAGCCGGTTGCCGTGGCGAGCGCGCTACGTAGGTGCCGGAGAGTGTTGTGTACGTCCTTGCCGGTCTCATCTGGCCAAAGCGCGGTGGTGAGCTGATCGCGCGTGGCACCTTCTCGGTGCAGCGCGAGGTAGACGAGCAGGCTGAGTTGGAGCCAGCTCAGCTCCAAAGGCGCTGATTGATTGCAGATGAGGACGGTAGGCGGACCGAGAATGGACAATCTGACGAGCTCCGGACCAGTCCACTCCGTAGAAACTGCGGGTAGCGATGGCGTCGGATCTACGGGAGGCACCAGGACTCGGAGCGAAGCTGCAGCCTCTTCTTGGGTGATGTGGAAGAGATGTGCACCTTCCAGCTTCTCCGCAAGGCGGCCTTCCGCGTGCTCGACCCGATGGCTCTCGTCGATCCTGCAGCTCGTGCCTCCTGGCCAGTCCCCAAGGACCAGAGCTCCCACCCCTGTGTGCTTGCCCGACATGAGCGGAGCAGTGATCCATTCGTAGACTTCGTCGTCAAGCTCTGTCACCAGAAGTACGGCGGGCAACGGCTCGCCAGGATCACGCTCTCGTAGCTCTTCTATGTCCGCCGCCTCCCGTTCAAGCAGCATTCGACGCCGGGAAAAGTGAGTCTCGTTGAACCGCTTGAGTGCGGCCTCCGGTGTGGTCGTCACCACCAGCCCAGGCAGCTCTGGAGGCTGCTCCAGCAACACTGTCCTGGCTGTGTCAGCACAGATGATGAGCTCGGTGCGGAAGTCGCTGGACTGCCGGAGGATATCCAAGATCAGGTAGCGGACAACGCTGGGCACACCTTCGCCCTGGAGTCCGAGGCCTGGGCCAGCAAGATCGACCTCGATCAGAGAGCCATCGAGCCGTTGGCCGATCGCTGTGTGCGCAGGCACATCAATGGAGTATGCCTCGCGCAGGAGCTCCTCCTCGGGAGGCGGCTCCTTGAACGACTCCCGGAAGGCGTGGCGGAACTCTCTGACCAGCGGCTCCGGTTGGGGCTCCGGTACGACAGCTATCGGTTCAACCGGGCCAGGCAGGGTTCTGCGGCGGCGCCGGAGCAATCGGTTGGCCGCGAACGCGGTGCTGATGCCCGCGACGTAGGCCAGCGCTACCAGCGATCCAGAAGGTAGCTCCACGACGGTGCGCTGGTCCCGCTCCACATGGCTTCTCGGCGAAGGTGAAGGGACGGATGGCCGTGAGGGTTCTTGAGCGGGCTTGTGGGGTTTCTTGATCGGCAGACGTAGTTTCCAGCCTGGGCGGATCAGGTCTGGATCGTGGAAGCGCTGGCCGCCGGGCTGTTTGGAGTGGGCATTGAGTTTCCAGATCCTGGGCCATCGACGTGGATTGCCGAACTTGGCGTCTGCGATGGCCCACAGGGTGTCGCCTTGGCGTACTCGATAGGTCTGATGGTCGTCGGCGTCGCCCAGCGGATGCTGGGGTGCCATGGCGACCACCGGAGGGGCGGCGGTATCGGCCGAGACCGTGGCAGGGACACCGACCACGAGCGACGCCGAGGTGACGAGGTGGGCGACGAGGCGTTGCAGGCCGCCGAGCCCCGGCAAGCCGGGCGCGGCTCCCCTGTTGCGGAACCGAGCACGGATCTCCCCAGCGACGACGACGATGAAGAGCGCCCACGCTCCCCAGAGCAGGAACTCCAGAACGTTGACGATCAGCGTGCCGTTGTCCGGAGCGGTCAACCTGTCGGCGAGCTCCTGAAAGGTAGGCACGTGGTCAGGTAGTGGAGACCCGACCAGGGTGAGCATGGACACGGGGAAGCCCAGAATCAGGGCCAGCAGGGTGGTCCATGCGACAAGCGCGCGGATCCAGTTCATCGGCCTGGCCCTTCGACTCCGGACACGAGGTCCGCTGTGGAGGTGGCCGTCATCGAGACCGATGAGAGCCCCACAAGCGAGAGCAGCCAGGTGGGCTTGGTGACGGTCACTCTGACCCGGATCGATCGTGGGCCCGCGATTCCGGCCGAGCCGCTGTGTCCGCTGGTGGCGAGATACGACTGCGCTGCCCGTACGGCGGCGCCACGGTCGACAGCGGCGTCCGCACCTCGATAGACGGCGGCGCGATCGATCTGGCCGGCACCCGCGCGAGCGGCTTCTTCTGCGATACCGACGGCTTCCCACCCAGCGCGTAGCTTGGCGCCGCCGTCGACAGATAGACCGACGAACAGCATCAGGACGACAATGAAGATGATCGTGTACGGAGTGATAGCGCCCTTGTCCGGTCTCACATGCCCCTCCCGCGATACGGGTCGAGCGGGCTGGCGAATGTGGCCTGGCGCCGCACACTGCCGGGCAATCCGGGGAAGGCGACGTCTTCGAGTGGCACCGTGCAGGTGACCGTCGCCGATACCGTGGCCGGGCTGCCGACGGGACGCCCGAAACCTGCGGTGCTGACCTGGACGGTGACCGACGTGCAGCGGATACCTCTGCTGTTGAGGGAGTCGCGGGCGCTCGCCTGTGCCCGGCTGCTCGCTTCGCCTGCCGTACGGGCGATTGACGCTTGGCGTGCTGCGTCTCGGGCTGCGGCTTCTACTGCGGCGGTGGCGACCGTGATGCGCCCGGCGGCTACTCCCAGCAGGATCACCAGGACGACGGCCGGGATGGCGAGCATTGCTTCGATCGTGGCGCTGCCGCGTTCGTTCATGGCGTGGTGAACCGTTCAATGACTCCTGCGGCTTCTTCGGTGATCTGGATCGAGGGGAGGAAGGGCACGAGCGAGAGTGATCTTCCTTGTACGGTGATCCGGATTGTGGTGGCGTCGCCGCTGCTGGAGGCGCTGATTGAGTGGAGGAAGCCGCCTGCGGTCTGGGAGGCGTAGGTGCGGGCGCCGTCGGCGCCTGCCGTACGGGAAGCTCCGTCTGCTCGGGCGGCGCGCACGCCCTGTTGTGCGGCGGCCAGCGCGACGGATTGGGCGAAGAACAGCAGGCACAGCTGCATGCAGGCCAGGATCGTGAGCATGACGACCGGCAGCGCGATCACCACTTCGGCGCTGACGATCCCGCGGTCGGTGCGGTTCACAGGTTGATCGAGTTCGCCTTCTCGATGATCTTTGCTGTGACGATGCCCATGACCGTGACGGCGACCAGGGCGAGGGCCGCAATAATGATCATCGCTTCGGCGGACATCGCGCCCTTGTCGGTGACCTTGCGGGCCTGGTCGAGACGGTGGCGTAGGAGTGCGAGCCAGTAGTCCATGGGCACCTCAACTCATGATCCGGTAGACGGCGGGGAAACAGACGAGCACCAGGAAGCCGAAGACGGAGATGCCGATCGCGATGGGCATCTCGCTGGTGCGGCTGTTGGCGCGGGCACGGGCGTCGGTGAGCGCGGTCGTACGCATGGACTGGGCCTTGGCAAGCAACGTGGACAGCACTTGGGTGCCCTCAGAACCGGCGTCTTCGGCTATGTCGGCGAGTTCGGTCAGTTCGGGGACTCCGACGCGTTCGCCGAGAGTGGCCAGGCCGCGCCAGGGTTGGTCGCCGGCTCGTTTGGCGTGCTCCAGCACTTGGGCAATCTGGGCGAACACCCAGCCGGAGCAGACGTCGACCGGCGCTTGGAGAGCTTGGGGCGGTCCTGCTCCAGCGGCGCGTTCTAGTGCCACCATGTCCAGGTAGGTAGCCAAGGCGGCGCGGAACTCCTGGCGGCGTTCGCGCGCCTGGGCTCGGGCAGCGTAGTCGGGGACGAAGGCAAACAGGAGGCCGAGCACGACACCAGCGCCTGCTGGCACTGCCCATGGGAGCGGGAGACCGACTGCTGCGCATAGCAGGCTGAGCGGCAGCGGAAGGATCATCCCAAGCAGGAGGAAGCCGATGCGCTGCAGGGTGAAGCGTTCGACGCTGATGCCGAGTAGCGCGAGGTCGTCTCGTGGGACGGGCAGTCGTGCGAGGCGTCCGGTGATTCTCTGCATCCGGGCGGGTGTAGCGGTTCCGTCGAGCCTGGCGAGTGCTGCGTCAAGGCGGGGGCGGCCGGGGAAGAGTTCTGCGATGACGATCATGAGGCCGAGGCCGATGAGCATGCCGCCGATCACGAAGGCCTCCCCGGATCAGTGAGGAAGCGGTGGCCTGGTGCGGCGTTGCCCAGGCGGTGCAGCCACCACAGGGCGATGCCGTAGAAAGCAGCGACGACGGCGAGCACTGTCTGTCCGACGGGCGTACTGAAGGGCGCGGCGTAGGACTGCTGGAAGACCGCGACGGCGGTGAAGGTGATGAAGATACCGATGATCCAGCGGACGGTAGTGCGGTGTTCGGCGCGGGCGGCTTCGACTTCGCGCCGGTCGGAGACGTCCTTGGCGACGAGCTCGGCCAGACGCTGAAGGACTGTACTTGCGCCTTTGCCGCGCCGCCGGGCGACGAGGATGAGCGCGGCGGCGATGCGGTCGCCGATGGGGTCGTTGAGCTCGTCGGCGAATAGACGGAGCGCCTGCTCGGTGGGCATGCGGATGACGCGGAGGCGGCGGGCGAGTGCGGCCACAGGTTCGGCGATCGCGGGCGGGACGTTGCGGGCGGCGCTGTGTTCGAGGGCTTGCTCAAGCGCGCGACCTGCGACGAGCAGGTCCGCCAGGCGGCGGGTCCACAGCTCCAAGGCTTCAAGCTTGCGGATGCGTTCGGTGGCCGCTCTTGCTGATACGACCTTGGGCAGAGTCAGCACACCGATGAAGGCGGCAAAACCTGCGACCGGCCAGCCGGTCAGGACGTACACGGCGATCGTGGCCACGAGGGCAATGGCTATCAGCCGTCGGCTCCGCGCGATGACGCCCTGCCATCGGGAAGGAGGTCGTACCGGATCGTCGGGTGGCCGCCCTGCGAAGCCGACAATGATGCAGCTGATCCCACCCAGGACCGCGATGGCGCTGAGCCCGGCGAGCAGGGCGTTCGTGTTCATCGGACGTCCCAGAGGGCGGCCATCGGGTCGAGCAGTGCGGGGTCGAAGCCGACGGCCTTGAGCTTGGGCAGGCACTGTGGGGTGATGTCCGGTATGGCTCTGCCGCCTGGGCCAGTGGGGCGATACAGATGGTTACGGCTAGGCAGCTCGCTGTCGGCCGGTGGCATGACCTCGAGGACTTCGGAGACGAAGCGGGTATTGGTGTCGGGGTCCATGCGCAGGTGGACGACAAGGTCGATGGTCTCGCCGGTGTTCAGATGGATGACGGCTGGCGGGGTCTGGGCACCTACACCCCGGGTCCACAGCATGACGATGCGGTTGAAGATCTCTTCGGTGCCGTCGGCGTGGATGGTGCACATCGAGCCTGGGTGGCCGGTGTTCATGGCCTCGAACATCGGGACGATCTCGTCGGCGCGCACTTCGCCGACGAAGATGCGCTTGATGTTCTTTCGGAGGGAGTGCGGGATCAGGTCGTTGAGGCCGACCGCGCCGGCGCCTTCTGAGTTGGCCTGCCGTACCTGGAAGGCGATGACGTTCTGGTGGCGGTGCTTGAGCTTGTCGAGGAACAGCTCGTAGTCCGACTCCAGCGTGGCCAGCCGTTCTGCGGGGTCGATCACCGCGGCAAGGGCGCGGAGCAGGGTGGTCTTGCCTGCTGCGGTGCCGCCGGTGATGACGATGTTCAGGCGGGCGAGCACGGCAGCCTTCAGGAAGGCGAGAAGGCTGCGATTGATGGTGCCGAGCTTGAGCAGGTCGTTCAGGGTGACGTCGACGAGGCGGTGGCAGCGGATGCTCGCGCTGGGGCGGGTGGTGACGGCCATGGTGGCGCTGAGCCGTACGCCCACGCCGTCGTCTCCGTCGCCGGGCTTGAGCGCGGTGTTGAGCAGCGGGTTGGCGGCGGAGAACTCGCGGGGGTTGTAGCTCTTGTGCAGCGCCCACATCTGGATCATCTTGATCAGGTCGTCGTCGCTGGTGGCTACAGCCGGGCCGCGTTCGCAGGTGCCGTCGTTGTAGGTGATCCAGACCTCGTCGCAGCCGTTGAGGTCGATGCTCTCCACGCGGCTGTCCTTGATGTACGGCGTGAGCACGCCGAGCTCGAAGCGCTCGTCGACGACGGCTTCCACGAGTCTGCGCTGGGTGCCGAAGCTGATCGGGGTGCCGTCCGAGAGTCGGTTCTGGGACCAGCGTTGGACGCGGGCCTGGACGGCCTGGCGGGCCTCGTCGCGATCCCCCGTGTCTTTGAGGTCGTCGGCGATGGATGCGGTGATCTCCAGGACGGCTTCGCGGAAGGACCGGTCGTCCAGGTCGTTGGTTGCGCTGGGCACGTTTGTCGCTGGAGGGGGCCAGCTACTCATCCGGCCACCACCTCCTGTTCGGGGAGGCTGGCCAGGTGTTGTCGCATTGCGGCGGCTAGGTGGGCGGCGCCGCGCATGAGCGAGGCGCGACGGATGGAGCGCCTGGTGCGCTGTCCGTCGGACAGCACGGCCGCTGACCTCGGGTCGTGCGGGATCTGGGCCAGTATCGGCAGGTCGAAGAGCGCCTCGCTGATCTGCTTGGCGGTGTAATCGCCCTTGCCGACGAGGCACAGCGCGACCGGAACGCTGGTACCGACATATCGGCCGAGGGCGTCGAGGCGGGGGCGAGCGTCCGCGACCTGTCGCAGCGATGGCCGGAGCAGCATGATGGCCAGGTCCGAGGCGGCGATGAGGCGCATCGGGGTGTCCGGGCGTCCGATCTGGCCAAGGTCGAGGACGATGTCCACGCCGCTGTCGGTCGCGGTGGTGAGGACGTCGGCGATGGTGTCCCAGGCACCGTCGAGCTGAACTATGTGCCGTGGGTCTTTCAGCCCGGGGAGTAGGAGCCATTCGCGCGCGTCATGGTCGAGGGAGACGACGTACTCCCACAGGACGGCGGGGTTGGGGTTGTGTGCGAGAGCAAGCGCGAGCTCAAGTAGCCCACCCTTGTGTCCTTCCATCTGTCCGGTCAGGAATCCCTGGAGGACACTGCCGCCCTTGGGGTCGCACTCCGCGAGGAGCGCACGTCCGTCCCAGGCGTAACTGACGGCCAGAGCCGTGGTGGTGACGCCGGGGGCGTTGCCGGGGCTCATGAGCGTGTAGATCGCCACTCATGGCCTCCTCGGGTTGAGCACCAGGGCTACACGGCCTTCGGCAGCCAGTGCGGCGAGGGTCGGTCCGTCCATGTTCTTCACGATGAGGTCGACGACCATCAGCCCGTCGGTGTCGGGACCCTTCGCCTGGTCGACCACACCCTCGATCTTCGGCGGCTTGGCGGTCGGCGTATCCGGGGTGGACACGACCAGAACGAAGTCGCCGGGTCTCAGGCCGCGCGCAGGAAGACGGCTCGGCTTGACCGCGATCGGGACGAGCTGCTGGTCACCGAGCGGGACGAGCTGGTCAGTGACCAGCTTGCGCTGCACCAGCATGCCGCTCACCAGGTCGACCGCGGCGCGCATCCCGATGAGCCGGGGCAGCTCACGCCCAGGAACTGTGGCCACGAGGTCCTCGGCGCCGACCATAGTCGTGGTGACGTCGTTGACGGTGATCGACTGGCCCACGGGCACGTCCCTGGACATCACGACCACTTGCGTGCGATCGCTCAGCTCGTTGACCGTGTGATAGGCCAGCACGCCGCCGCCCGCCACCACAATCACGCCGAACAGCAGCAGACCTCTGCGCCGCTGCCGCGGCTGTGGGGGCAGCTTCGGTACCTGGACGGGTGGAGCGGACAGGGTCTCGCGAGCCATTCAGGCACTCCTCTGGATCAGAGCCTGACCTTCGGCGATACGCAGCAGGAAGGTCGCCGACGTGGTGATCGGTGCGAGCGGTCCTCCCGCTCCCCCGGACCCGACCCAGCTCGCGGTCCAAACCACAGAGACCGTCACCGTGTACTGCGAGCCGGGCAATCCGGCGCTGGACCGGGTGAAGGAGTGCCAGCAGTTGCTCGTCTGACTGTCCGGAGATCTCGACTGGTCGTACGGCGTCCCCGGCCCCTTGCATGAGATCGAGGCTTGGCCGGCGCCGGGGTCGAAGACGAGCGTCGTAGGAGTCGCGGTGACCTCTGCCCAGACAGGCCCAGCAGTGGCGCGCTTGCTGATCGAGCGCCATTGGTCTCGTTCAGCCCAGAAATAGTGGCGAAGCCCCACATAGCCGTCGCGGCCACGAGGTGGGGCGGTGGCGACCGTCGGTGCGGGCGGGGTGAGCTGGCGGAGGGCTTCCTGCATCAGCATATCCGGCGTGATCGTCGGGGCCGCCGGGTCTCCTGGGACGACGCCTTGGAAGACGTTCTGCTGACCTGCTGCTCCGGCGTCGCATTGGATGTAGGTGATCCCGTTGGCGCCAGGGATCGTGTGGCAATTGCTCAGGCTTCCTCCGCCACCGCCGTTCCTCCCCGATCCGGCGGAGCCTGGGCGGCGGCCGTCGTGCGTGCCGTACGCGACCCAGCTGTCACCCCAGCGCGATGCTCCGTTGTCGTCATCAGCGGGTAGCAGGAGTGCGAGCAAGATCTGGCTCATTGCGAGGGCGGCGTGCATGTAGCCCCCTTGATACTCAATCCGGTGAGGCGCCACCGCCCGTCCGAGGACCTCGCCTGGCATCCCGTGAGGGTCAGCGCCACGGCGAGAAGCGCAGCCGATCGCGTTGCGTCTGGACTAATGGTCGCAAACTCCCGCATCTTGACTCCATGCCCTGACTCGATTGCGGAGAGTAGCGTAGGCATGATGCAAACGGAATATCAAGGCTGAGACCAGCAGTTTCTCCGGAGCGTAACCACCCTGGCTGCCATCCATGGGTTTAGCTGGGATCAGGTCGCGGTACTTCCTGCATGCGGTCAACACGATCCGTAATCACAGGAGGTCACCGTGGCCCACGACCAGAAACTCCACGGAGAGCGCCTCACCTCCGATCTGCTCCTACGGACCAAACGCCGACCGCCCAGCGGCGGCTGGCGTCGAGCGGTCTACAAGAGCACCGGCGGAATCATCCACCCCGGCGAGTCATTTACCGAGCTGAAGCGCCGAGAACTGATCGGCAGAGCGCGCACACCAGTGCCAGGCGGCCATCACCGAGTAGCCGTACTGAGCCTCAAGGGCGGCGTCGGCAAGACCACCACGACCGTGGGCCTGGGCTCGATGCTCGCGACCATCCGCGGAGATCGTGTCATCGCCGTCGATGCAAACCCGGACCGCGGAACGCTCGCGGATCGGGTCCGGCTGGAGACACCAGCCAACGTCCGCGACCTGCTTACCGAGCTCCTCCACATGGACAGCCCGCGCTACGCCGACGTACGCGCCTTCACCTCGCAGTCAGTGTCGAGCCGCCTGGAGATCCTGGCCTCCGCCCAAGACCCCGAGGTCTCGGAGTCGTTCAGCGCCAATGACTACCGGGTGGTGGCGCGCCTTCTGGAGCAGTTCTATTCGATCTGCATCACCGACTGTGGTACCGGCCTCCTGCACTCAGCCATGTCAGCGACGTTGGAACTGGCCGACCAGATCGTCCTGGTCACCATTCCCTCTGTGGCTGCCGCCCGCTCGGCCGACGCGACCCTCGATTGGCTGAGCGCGCACGGGCACGCCGACCTCGCCACATCAGCGACGGTCGTCCTCTCCGGCATCCGCCGTACAAGCAAGACGACCGTTGATATGGACGCGCTGCGCAGCCACTTCCGCGACCGCTGCCGAGCGATCGTGGACATCCCCTTCGACACGCACCTGGAGGAAGATGCCGAGCTGGATCTGGATCAGCTAACTCCAGGAATACGTGAGGCGTATCTGGTGCTCGCCGCCACAGTAGGAGACGGCTTCAACGACCGCGCATAATGCGAGTGGATCATGCCTTGCAGGCTTCGACCATCAGGGTGCCGACGTAGTCGGGGGTCGGTGCGGCTTCGTGCCAGGCGCGGACTTCACGGAAGCCGTGTGCGTGAAGCAGCTGCGTCCACACCTCTGGCTCGTACGCCCACCGGTAGATCCAGGTCTGGGGGCCGGTGAAGCCGGCGCCATACATGCCTTGAACCCCGTAGGAGCCCGGCACGGCAGGAGCCTGAGAGAACACCAGCCGACCGCCCGGGTTCAGGCGGTCGTGCACGCGCGGCAGGAGCTGCTCAGGGTCAGTGAACCACAAAGCGCCGAAGACGCTGTAGATGGCGTCCCATGTGCCACCCGCATGGACGAGATAGTCGATCACGTCACCCTGCTCGTAGTGCGCGTTGGGCAAGTGCCCCCACAAGACCTGAGCGTTCTCGACCTGAACCGGTGACAGATCGACACCGGTGGCTTCCACGCCCTTCGTGGCCAACGCGGCAACGGCGTGGCCGCGCCCAAAGCCGAGCTCCAGGGCCGTGGCGGGGTCTCCGAGCAGTTCGTCGCCGGGGCCGTGGCCGTCGTACTGGGTCCAGCCGAACGCGTTCTTGAGCGCTTCCTCCGGAGTGTCGCCGGCGATGCCGTTGGCGTAGTGATCCCAGTAGGCGGTGCAGTCGGTGATCGGCGACATGGGCGTGGCCTCCGGGGAGGGAGGGACAGGACCCGCGTCAAGGTAGCGGCCATGCGACATTGATCACCGGAGAATGTCTGGGACGGCATGCGAAAGGGGCCGGGACGCCCTCGCCGTCCCGGCCCCTTGCTGTCTTGTGTTGCTAGTGGCATTCCGTTCCTGGCGCGCACGGGGTGCACTTGGCGAAGTCGACCTCCCACAGCGGCCGGTCGATCTCGAAGCCGTTGTTGGCGATCACGATGGCCGTCTTCTCCACCGACCCGTCGTACTTGAACTTGATCTCCGGGACGTGGTGCAGGAACTGGCCGCCGAAGTGCTCGGCGCAGAAGTCGGCGTAGTTGCGGGTGTCGAGGATGAACTGGTGCACGCCCATGTCCACCAGCGGTCCGCAGCCGATGCCGAGTCTCTGCCCCCACTTCTCCATCGCCGTGATGAGGTAGGCGACCGCCTGGCCGAAGACGCGCTCAGCCATGACGCGGTCGAAGGGGTGGTCACGGGTGAGCAGCAGGATCTGCCGCTCCCACACCTCAGGCTTGACGAAGGCGCGCGGGTCGCGCCAGCCGGTTGTGGGCGGACTGGTGGTGAGCGTCGCGGTCGTCATGAGGACCTCCTTGACCTGGGCCGCCTCGCCGTTCGCCGGGAGGCTGTCGTGCCCTGGGCCTGCCGCTTCACCGTCCGTCGCGCTCGCAGCACGGATCAATGCCGCGCTCCGGTCGACTCATTGCCGCTGTCATTGCCGCGTCCGGCAATGTTCCGATCGCTCGCTCCGGGTTACGCTCGATTCCCCAGCCACGCTGCTGGAAGGCGGCGCACATGGCACGGATCAGGATCAGCCGCCCGCGACGCGCCGAACTCGCCAGAGCAGCCCAGCAGATCAGGGCGAGCGGGCAGCGCTCCGGCTGGCCGGTCTCCCGAATCGCTGCTGCAATCCTGCACGAGCTCCCTCAGGTGCTGCCGTTGGAGGCGTGGCGGTGGGCCTACGGCTGGTCGCGCAGCCAAGTCGTTGAGCAGGTCGACCGCTTCCACGCCGCTCATCGGCTGGGCAAGCCGGGACTGAACGCCTCCATGCTGTGCCGCTACGAGCACGGCGAGATCACCCCAAGCCCTACCTACGCCGCCGCGCTATGCGACATCTACCAGGCCGCCCCTGCACAACTACAGTTGCTGCCCTCGTGGCACCCGCTACCGATCACTCGGAGCGGGTACGGTGCCCCCACGGCATTGGCAACGAGCGAGAACGGGCGGTTACGGATGACCGACAATCACGCCAGCCGACTGGAAGCCCTCCGCGAGTCCCTCGCGCTCGCCCGCGAATCCGAAGGCCCCGCCGGCGGCCCCCAGACAATCGCCACCCTCCAAGCTGCGATCGCCTACTACGACTCCACCTACTCACGCTGGCCCGCCGCCGTACTAGCCGACGAGGTCCACCAAACCCGCTCCATCGTCGGCCAGATGCTGCGCCACAACCCCGCCGACGATCTGCGCATCGAACTGCTCGCCGGTGCAGGCTGGCTCAGCGCCCTGGTCGGCAACCTGGCCCTCCACCTATCCGACCACGCCGCAGCACAGATCCACCTGGCCACCGCAGCACGACTCGGCACCGTCGCCACCGACCGACGCCTGACCTGCTGGGCACTGGCCGCACAAGCCCGCGTCTCCTACGCCCAACAGCACTACTCCCAAGCACTGACACTCGCCCAACAAGCGCACAGCTACGCAGACCACCCACTACAACGCGCACAAGTCCTCGCCTGGGGCCAACTACGCGCCCTAGCCCATCTCAGCGACGGCCATACCGCCCGCCACATCGCCCGCCAAGCTCAAGACGAGATGACCACCGCAGGCGAAGGCGCCCCAGGCCGATTCGGATTCGACGCAGCCGAACTACTCCTCCACCTGGCCGAAGCAACACTCCTACTCGGCGACTACACAGCCAGCCGCCGCCACGCCACCGCCTCACAAGCCGAGACCACGGTAGGGCGCCCCTCCTGGGCAGCCGCGACCCTGGTTCTCGCACGGGCCGAGGCAGGACGCGGCCAGCCCCAAGACGCTGTCGGATTGGCCTACGAAGTCCTCGATACCGTGCCACCCGAAGGGCTGCGCGATACCTCCCGCCGTCGCCTTGCCGCACTCGACCGGGACCTGAACGCGATCGCCAGCACATCTGTACGCGAATTCCACGACCGCATCATTGCCCTACCCGCTCTCACACCCGCCACAAGCTCCAGCGACGAACCGAACGGCACATAGGGCTCCTAGCTTGCCGACCTCCCAGGTCGAGACCCCTATGCACTCTCGTCAGAGCTGGCCTGGCACGGGCTGCCGGCCGCCGACGTGCTGCCCTGTCTTACTCCCTTTGGAGGCACTGCCGATAGGTCTCTACCCAGGGCTTTCCGGTGGGTCGACACACCAGCACCTCTCGGCCCGCCGAGTCCAGGACCTTCCGGCGGCCCAATGGCGTTTTCAGCGTGATCGGGACGGCGTGATCGATACCGGTTCCAATGCCGACTTCATCTGTTTCCTGGCAGGTCGGGCGGAGGGTCACCTTCACCGTGATGGCAGCGGCCGACTCGACCACCTCGCGCCGCTCGACCGCGGTGCAGGTGCTGCTTCCCCAGCTGGAGCCGGTGGCGTGCAGGGTGAGGGAGGACCGGTCAGGCGACCCCTCGACGGCGCGGACCGGCTCGTCGAAGGGCTCGCCCGCCGAGGCCGCCGAGACCCCGCGCCCAGCAGGCCATGGACCTCTACGCCGCAGCCCCGGAGATCTCCCCTACCCGCCGAGCGATCGCCATGCTCGACCTGGGTACGGCGAAAGCACACCAGCGAGACCTCGACGGCGCATTGTGCCTTATGCTCACCGCCCAGCAGAGCTCGCGACATGCGTCCGCCATCGCCACCCGGAGTCGCGACTTCGGCCGAACCCTTACCACGCTCTTCCCGGATGCCGCCGAGACCAAGGAGTGGCAAGCTCTCTTTCCGGCTATCAGGCGAGAGGAGCCGAGGGGTAGCTGACCGCTGACGGAGCCGAACTGCTCGCAGTCATCTGTAGCATCTATCCGCCCGAGAAGGAGCGACTGGGCGTCCATCCCCTCGAAGGGGGATGTCCTTATGTGTAGTTCCTGCTTACGTGCAGCGCACGACCAAGCTCAACGAACGACATTGGACCCCCCATGCTCCTTTCGCCATAAAGTGGACCTAGTCGGGACAATCAATGGAGCCTGGTGGCTCATACTGACCATGGGTTACCTTGTGGGATTCCAGCGCAGGTGAACGGGGACGGATGAACGCTCGGGTCGAGGAGCTGGCGGCCAAGTCGCCGAACTTCGGTTTCCTGCTGCCGCACGAGCCACTCCTGGTTCTGTACGGCGCGGGCGCGGAGGCGTCCGTCTTCACCGATCCTAATGTGGCGTTGTTCAAGGCCCGACAATT
This sequence comes from Nonomuraea sp. NPDC050556, assembly GCF_044457355.1. Classification (NCBI taxonomy): domain Bacteria; kingdom Bacillati; phylum Actinomycetota; class Actinomycetes; order Streptosporangiales; family Streptosporangiaceae; genus Nonomuraea; species Nonomuraea sp. NPDC050556. The sequence goes on from NZ_JBITGU010000009.1 coordinate 45,488, forward strand.
CGGCGAAGTACTCGCCATCGACCTGGTCCGGCGGGGCCGCGTACGGATCGAAGGTGACCGGCAGATCGACCGGCTCCGGGCGCTGGCCAAGGAAGGCTACCTCCACGGCGATGTCGGCAAGGCGTTCGACCACATCCGCGGCGTCGGCAACGACGCCGTCCACAAGAACTTGGCCGCGGACAATAGTCCGGCCGCCCAGCGGACCGCCCTGGAAGCCGTCCAGACCTGTTTCCGGCTCGGTGTCTGGTTCCACCGGCTACTGACCGCCAGGCGTGAGCAGTACGCCTTTGTTCCTCCGCAGCCCCCGGAGACTCCAGCATCGGCTGGAGCAGATGCCTCGGACGTGGCGGCGCTCCGCGCCGACCTGGAGCGCGCGCGTGAGGTTCTGGCCGAAACCCGACTGACCTTCCAGAACAAGGCGTCCGAGGAGCAGGCCCGGCGGGACGCCGAGCGCACGGCCGCGGCGGAGCTGGAGCGGGCACACGCTGCTCAGGCCGAGCTGTCCGCGATGATCGCCGCGATGCGCAGTGAGATGGATGGGCTCCGCCGTCAGTTCGACTCCGCGAAGCGCTCCACCACGCTGGCACAGCGTGAGGAACTGCTGACCAACGCCGAAAACGCCGCTCGGGAACCCTTGACCGAGACCCAGGTCCGTACCCGGCTGGACCAGATGCTCAAGGAGGCGGGCTGGTCAGTCCAGGACGCCGGGGTTGGCCAGGATCTGTGGGCACGGCAAGGCGTCGCTGTACGCGAGGTTACGACAAAGGCCGGCCGGGCCGACTACGTGCTGTACGTCGATCGCAAGCTGGTCGGAGTCATCGAGGCCAAGCGGGAGGGCGCGGACCTCACCGCCGCTGAGGAACAGGCTGACGGCTACGCCACCAGCCTCACCACCGGGCAGCGCCGGGTGGCCTGGCGGGAAGAGCTTCCGTTCCGCTACGCCTCCGACGGCGGCGCGACCCGGTTCCGCAACACCCTGGACCCCGACTCGCGCTCGCGGGATGTCTCCTACTTCCACCGGCCCGAGACGCTGGCCCGCTGGATGCACGCAGCCGATCAGGATCCGCAGGCCCCGACCTACCGGGCTCGGCTTAGGCTACGGCTACCTGAGCTGATCACCGAAGGGCTGCGGCCCGCCCAGATCGAGGCGATCACCGGCCTGGAGAAGTCACTGGCGGCAAACCGGATACGGGCGCTGATCCAGATGGCGACCGGTGCGGGTAAGACTTACACGGCGGCGACCTTCTCCTATCGGCTGCTCAAACACGCTCGGGCCGAGCGGGTGTTGTTCCTGGTGGACCGGAACAATCTGGGAACCCAGGCGCGCAGTGAGTTCGAGAACTACTCCACCCCGGACGACGGGCGGAAGTTCACCGAGCTCTACAACGTGCAACAGCTCACCGGCAGCGACATGCTCGCCTCATCGAAGGTCGTCGTCTCCACCATCCAGCGGCTCTACCAAGTCCTCACCGGACGTCCGGTCACCGAGGACGATGTCCCGTACGATACAGACGATCCGATCGAGGTCGGCTACCAGGCGGAATTCCCACCGGAATCGTTTGATTTGATCGTCGTTGACGAGTGTCACCGTTCGATCTATGGAAAATGGCGCTCAGTCCTGGAGTACTTCGATGCACCCCTTGTCGGGTTGACCGCCACCCCGGTCGCGCAAACCTTCGGCTTCTTCCAGATGAATCTGGTCAGTGAGTACACCTACGAGCAGGCCGTCGCAGACAACGTCAACGTCGACTTCGAGGTCTACCGGATCAAGACTGAGATCTCCGAGTCAGGCGCACTGATCGAAGCCGGGACGACAGTGCCGGTCCGTGAACGCAAGACTCGCCGCCAGCGCTACATGGACCTCGATGACGATTTTCAGTACGGCGGGCGTGACGTCGGAGTGCGGGTGATGAGCAAGGGACAGCTCAAGACGGTCATCGAGACGTTCCGCGACCGGCTCAACACTGAAATCTTCCCGGAGCGGGCGAAAATCAAGCCGGAGAACCGGATGGTCCCAAAGACCTTGATTTTCGCGAAGAACGACGAGCACGCTGAGGAGATCGTCCAGACCGTCCGAGACGCCTTCGGCCGAGGCAATGACTTCTGCCAGAAGATCACACATAAGGCCCGCAAACCACAAGAGTTGCTCGCCGCATTCCGCAACTCCGCGCAACTCCGCATCGCCGTCACCGTGGACATGATCGCCACAGGGACCGACGTCAAAGCTCTGGAATGCCTCATCTTTCTGCGGGATGTGAAGAGCTGGTCATATTTTGAACAGATGAAGGGACGCGGGGCTCGAACTATCCCCCTCGCCGAGTTCCAGACGGTCACTCCAGATATCGGAGAGAAGACCCGTTTCGTGATCGTCGACGCCGTCGGCGTCACCGAGAACCCCAAGGTCGATGCGGCCCCACTGAACCGGGACGAGACCAAGCGCGAGAGCCTGGAAAAGCTGCTCCGCAAGACCGCCACCGGCGAATGCGACGAGGCAGAGGTCTCCACGCTGGCCTCCCGGCTCTCGCGCCTGGACAAAGACCTCAACAACCGTCCCCAGGAGAAAGCTGAAATCGAGAAAATCGCCGGACAGTCTCTCCGTTCGATCGTCCGGGGAATGATCGACGCGGTATCTGTCGAGGCGCAGGAAGAGGCCAAGGCGCGCGGCGGGGACCGGGCCGTCGCGGAGTTGCTGCGCAAATCCATCGAGCCCCTGGAGCGCAACGCGGAGTTGCGTAAGCGGCTCCTGGAGATCCGCCGTGCCATGGACATCCTCTATGACGAGGTCAACCCAGATCAGCTCACCCACGCGGGCGCGGTAGTCGACACCGAAGAGGCGAAGTCCACAGTCACGAGTTGGCGTGAGTACCTCGTCGAGAACCGCGACGAAATCGCCGCCTGGCACGCCGCCTATGCCCAGCGGGACAAGAAAGCCCGCGAGATCTTCGAGGACCTCAAGGCCATCGCCGCCCGGATCGAGCGACCCCCGCGGAGATGGACTCCGGACAAGCTCTGGAAGGCTTACGAGCGGGCAGGCTTGGCTGCATCGCGCGATGGCGCGAAGTCCGGAGTTGCCGACCTCGTCTCGCTGATCCGCTTCGAGCTCGGGGTAGACGACGAGCCCCGGCCCTACTCCTCCGTGATCGAAGAACGATTCCGGAACTGGCTGATGCGCCAGGAACAGGCCGGAAGCCACTTCACGGACAATCAGCTCTGGTGGCTGGAGAACATCGCCCAGACCACCGCAATGACGGTACGCTTCGACACTGCCGACCTGGACCACGTTCCGTTCAGTAGCCGCGGCGGCACCGATGGTTTCCTCGCCGCCTTCGGCGATGATCGTGCCGTGACCATCATCGATAATCTGGATCAGGAACTGACCGCATGAGCGAACTCCCCACCGGCTGGATTCGAGCCACACTCGCCGAGCTTGGAGTGGAAGCTCAGCCGGGGTTTGCCAGCGGCAAGCATAATAGTGATGGCAATGGAATCGTTCATCTGCGCCCGATGAACGTAACCAGAGACGGAAAGATCGACCTCAGCGACGTCCGATACGTGGCCGACGAGTCCGATAGACGCGTCACCGCCGGAGACGTGTTGTTTAACAATACCAACAGTCCTGAGCTAGTTGGAAAGACCGCTCTCATAACCAGTGACGAACCACTGGCGTTCTCTAATCATATGACTCGACTGCGAACTCCTGCGGGAATTCGATCCGACTTCCTTGCCATTCAGATCCACTGGCTATGGATACAGGGATATTTCAAGAAGGTCCTCAATAACCACGTAAATCAGGCAAGCGTTGCCACAAGGAAACTTCTGGAAACCCCGGTCGACATTCCACCACTGGCCGAGCAGCAACTAATAGTCACCGTCCTGGAAGAGCACCTCGCTCGCTTTGATACTGGCATTTCATCAATGAATGAGGTTTCCAGACTTCAAGCCGCCTGGGAAAATTCACTTCTAGCAACGGCGACTGTCAAAAACCCCAAATCGATTGATTGGGACATCGTTCCGATTGGCGATATTGCAACAGTATCGACAGGAGCCACCCCGCTCAGGTCCCGCAGGGATTACTACGAAAACGGCACCATCCCGTGGGCAACTAGCTCACTGGTGAATAGCACCTACATTGATGCGACAGAGCAGTTCATTACAGAAAAAGCACTATCTGAAACATCAGTGAAACTATTTCCCCCAGGAACCCTTCTCGTGGCAATGTACGGCGAGGGTCGAACCCGGGGTAGATGTTCCGAGCTGAGAATTAACTCCACAACAAACCAGGCGTGCGCAGCAATTCAGCTCCGCCGAGAGTATGATTTCCTTCGCCCTTGGGTGAAACTCATACTAGACGCAAAATATGAGCAGAACCGCAAATTGGCCTCAGGCGGTGTGCAGCCAAATCTAAATCTCGGGTTGATTCGCAATATCGAAATCCCTCTTCCTTCGCCCAGTGAACGAAGCAAAATTCTCGCAGAAATTTACCATCTACGCAGCATGTCAGCGCAACTGCGTGAAGTAGTCAAAGGCCTGAATAGGCGTGCAGTTCGACTCCATCAGGAGCTGCTACGAGCAGCGTTCTCCGGCCGTCTCGTCCCACAGGACCCAGACGACGAGCCAGCTTCAGTGTTGCTGGACCGGATACAGACGGAAAACGCCGCTAAGCCGAAGGTTGGTCGCGTGAGCCGTGCGAAGAAAAAGAGCGTTGCAACACAGGGGGATCTGTTTTCATGAGCGTCGCAGCCGAGGAACTCGATCCGCGGGGGCTGGTCAACCGGCTGTGGAGCTACTGTGAGCTACTCCGACACAGCGGGGTTTCCACGCTGGACTATGTCGAGCAGCTCACCTATCTGCTGTTCCTGAAAATGGCCCATGAGCGGGCCACCCGGCGGATCAACCCGGAACGGATCATTCCTGCCGGCCTCGATTGGCCGAGCCTGGTACATGAGGACGGCGACGCTCTCCTCGACCAGTACGAGACGATCCTCGCTGACCTGGCCCGGCAGAAGGGCATGCTGGGGTCCATCTTCAAGGGCGCCAAGAACAAGATTCAGGAACCGGCGGTGTTGGAGCGGCTGGTCAAGGATCTGATCAACAAGCATCACTGGTCGAGCGAAGACACCGACGTCAAGGGTGACGCGTACGAAGGCCTGCTACAGCGAGGCGCGGAGGACCGCAAGACCGGGGCGGGGCAGTATTTCACGCCGCGCCCGGTCATCAACACGATGGTCGAGTGCGTTCAGCCGGGTCCGACTGACACGGTCTTCGACCCGGCCTGCGGGACCGGTGGCTTCCTCATCGCGGCCTACGCACATATCGTGAAGCAGCATGCCGCGCAGCTCGACAGCGCTCAGCGACGCAAGCTGATGAGCGGTGGCATCTGGGGGGTAGAACTCGTTCGTGAGACTGCCCGGCTCGCCTCGATGAACATGCTGCTACACGGCCTCGGCCTGCCCAACGATGAAGAGCAACTCGTCGAGGTCCGTGACTCGCTCGCGAAGTCACCAACCAGGTTCGCCAGTGTGGTGCTGGCCAATCCGCCTTTCGGAGTCGGAACGGTCACCGGAGAGAACTACGCAAAAGCCCGCCCTGAACTATGGACGGAGACGACCAACAAGCAACTCAACTTCGTCCAGCACATCTACACCACAATGAAGATGCATGGGCGAGCCGCCGTGGTCCTCCCGGACAACGTGCTCTTCGAGTCGGGGTCCGGTGAGACGATCCGCCGGGAGCTACTTGCGCGGTGTGACGTACACACGCTGCTACGGCTCCCGACCGGCATCTTCTACGCCGGTGGCGTCAAGGCCAACGTCATCTTCTTCGACAAGAAACCGCCGCGCACGGATGGCTCCCCCGCGACAAAACAGCTCTGGGTCTACGACTTCCGGACCGATCAGCACTTCACCATGAAGCAGCGTCCGCTGAAGCAAGAGCACTTCGATGACTTCCTCAAGTGCTACCGGCCCGGAGAGCGTCACGACACCCGGATGGAGACCGAGCGGTTCAAAGCGTTCGACTACGCCGAGCTGATCTCCCGCGACAAGGTCAACCTGGACCTTACATTCATGCGCGACAGCACCGCTGACGTGCACGAAGAGCCAGATGTGATCGCCCAGGAGATCGTGGATGAGCTGGAGATCGCGCTGGCCGAATTCACCGCGATCACCGAGTCTCTGAAGGCGCTAAAGTCTTCTCGTGAGGATCCCGACATGTCGGCTTAGTCACGACATGAACTCGTCAACTCCATCCCGTTTTGGGCTATTCGGGAGGGAGTTGTAGTGCCATCATCCCGAGAGCTCTTCGATCCACTCTGGAAATTCTGGGAGCAGGAGCTCCGAGCGGCGTCGGCGGGCCTCTCCGTGCTGAACTACACGCAGCTCTTGACCTATCTGCTCTTCCTGAAGCTCGACCATGAGCGCAGCCTCCGGCCGGGCGACTTCGCGGTTCGGGTGGTCTCAGAGGGACTCGACTGGCCGTCGCTGACCTCCAAGTCAGGCGACGCCCTGGTCGTGCACCTCAAGAAAGTGCTCCAGGAGTGTGGAAAGAAGGAACTGAGAGAGGACGGGCGTCCCGATCCACGAATGCGGATCAAGCGGACAATCTTTGGCAGCGCGGAACTTTCAATCAACAACCCGGCGAAGCTCGCCGAGCTGATCAAAGATCAGATCGACCTCCGCACCTGGCGCTCGGTTCCGGCCAAGAGCCTCCAGGGCATGTACGCCCTGTTCATGGAGAAGATTGACGCCGCCTCCAATGGAGGCTTTCAGATCGGATCCGGACAGACGCTGACTCCGTTTGCCCTCAACTCCGCCGTAGTCGACTGTCTCCGACCGACCCCGGAGGACACGATCTTCGACCCTGCCTGCGGCACAGGTTCTCTTCTCGTCGCAGCGTATGAGGCGATGGCTGCGGTAGGGATGAGCTTCCCCCGGGAAGCGATCACCGGAATCGACCTGGCCCCGGCGATGTGTCGGTTCGCCACGATGAACATTCTGCTAGCCACGGGGATGCGCTTCGACGATCCTCCCCCGATTCGGGAGGCGGACGCCCTTGCCTCTCCCGAGCGTGGTATGCCAACAGTCGTGGTATGTAACCCGCCGTTCACCAGCACCGCACCCCTGCCGGACGGCCGGAGCGACTTCATGGTCGCCACCTCCGCCTACCAACTGAGCTTCCTTCAGCACATCGTGCTAGCACTCCCCATCGGCGGCCGTGCGGCGGTCGTGGTCCCGGACAACATCCTGTTCGGTGGTGGTGGTGAGCTGACCGTGCGGAAGTGGTTGCTCCAGCAGTGCGACGTGCACACTCTGCTCCGACTCCCGACCGGAATCTTCACCAGGGGAGGCGTGAAGACCAACGTTCTCTTCTTCACGAAGGCCGCTCCGCGTAACGACAGCGCACCGGCGACCAAGGAAGTCTGGATCTACGACCTCCGGACTGGGCAGAGCTTCTCCGCGAAGCAGAACCCGCTGAAGCGGGCGCATCTGGATGACTTCGTGGCGCACTACCACGCCGACCAGCGCGAGCAGACCGAACGATTCAAGGTGTTCAGCCACGCCGACCTGCTGGAGCGGGACCTCAACCTGGACATCACCTGGCCCATCGGCGAAACGGACGAGCTACTCTCTCCGAAGCGGATCGCCCAGGAGATCGTCGGCGAACTCGGTGTGGCGCTCGAAGCCTTCTCCGCCCTGGCCGAGAGCCTCCCCGATGACGCCTCGGACCAGGATGACGCGCAGTGAGCACTCCGGAATTCAAAGAGTTCACGACGAACATCGACTATGCCCGGAAGCTGATCGTCGGCGGCAGGGCACTCGAAGGGCTCCACGGTCTCTCCGCTGTTGTGAACTATGGCGACCTGACCAGTGCTGATCCCGCTGATCTGTACCGCGCCGCGTGGAGTCAGGCCGTTGCCGCCCTCGACCACTGGATGCACCAGGCACTCATCAATCGGATCATCCGGCTGACCAACGACTCAGGCAACACCCGCCCTCGACATTTGAACCAAATCAAGATCCCATTCGAAGTCGCGGAGCAGATGCACGACAGCACGATCGAGAGCGTCCTCCGCAAGTTCCTCCGAGAGGAACTAAGCCGCACGTCATACCAATCGCCTCGGCGGATCACCGAGGGGCTGCAGCTCGTGACAGGAGACACCCCCTCAGCGATTTGGAACAAGATCGGAGACCGAATCGGGCAGAGCGCCGATGCGGTCAAAGACCGTCAAGACCAGATAGTCAATCGCCGGAACCGGATTGCTCACCACGCCGATCTCGACCAGGGCGGGAACCGTGTCTCAATGTCGGCGGCAGAGGCTGAAGCGACAGTCCAGTGGATCAACGACATCGCCGGTGCCATCTCCCATCTCCTCAGATGACTCGTATCAGCCGAGGTCTCCGGCGAGTCCCGCATTCTTGATCCAACGCCCCCACCGGGCGCTGCGCTCGAACTGCTCGGCGATGTTCTTCCCTGATGGCAACGCACCATCAGACCCGCGATTGATCTGCGCCCACTGCCACGCCGCCCGATGCAGTTCGGTGATCTCCTCATCCCGCAACCGAAGCCGTCCAGGCTCCGCGTCCCGAACCTCAGCGACGTCCACTCCCTCGACCAACTCTTCTACGGCTTCCCGCGACTCTGCGCTCACCGCGACCCGGCGCACCTGCGCCATCAACAGCTCGTAGCTCCCGATCAACGCCGCCGACGGCCACGCCGCGATGATCCGGCCGACCGCGCTCGGCTCCGCGACCGCGATGTTCGCCCCGAGGCTGGCCAGGCTGCCGACAATCAGCAACGTCCAGGCGAGCGTTCCGCCGCGCGACCCGTACCGACTGGCCAGGAGGATCGACATCGAGGCGACCACGATGGTGCCGTCCACGGCGAGAGGGATGAGCACCGCTGCCAGGGGGTCTTCACCGTGGCGAAGGCAGAGTTCGTGCATGTGCCGGAAGGAGACGACCGCGGCGATCGCCGCGAGGAGCGATTGTGGTCCGCTGGATCCGGCGTAGGGTGAGAGGAGAGGGTTCCAAACGAAATCACCGCCCCTGACCAGGAAGAACGAGCCTGGTGGATGCGGTGAACATGGTGTACGTATCGAGAGTGTCTCGGACACAGGATTACCCCATAAGCTCGCGTTCCGCAGCTAATCCCGGTTCTGGGGCATGACCGGGGGTGAACGCGCAGCTCAGCGGCATGTGGCCTGGCGGAATTCGCGAAAACCCCTAGTGACACGATTTCCGTGAAAATGTGGTCACGAACAGCAACTGGGCTGCTACGGTCTGGCGGCATGTTCGTCAAGACAGCCAGCCGCAAGAACAAGGACGGCACCGTGGTGCGCTACCTGCAGCTGGCGCACAACGAGTGGGACCCGCTCACCAAGACGTCTAAGACGAAGGTGCTGCACAGCTTCGGCCGCGAGGACCAACTGGATCGCGCCGCCGTGGAACGACTGGTCACCTCGTTATGCCGACTGCTGGCCCCCCCAGCGCGCCGCCATCATCCGCAACCCCGGCGAGCTGACCTACCTCGGCTCGATCGCCTACGGCGGGCCGTACCTGCTGGATCAGCTCTGGCGGCACCTGCACGTCGATCAGATCATGACGGGCATGCTGGCCCGCACCCGGCGCGGCGCCTACACCGAGCGGGTGCTGTTCGCGCTGGTCGCCAACCGCACCCTGGACCCCAGCTCGAAACTGGCTGCCTCGCACTGGGTGGGCAGCAGCGCCCACATCGACGGCTTGACCAGCTGCAGCGACGATGCCTGCTACCGGGCAATGGACTGGCTGCACGAGGTGGTCGACGCCATCGAGAAGAAGGTCTTCGACCAAGTCGCCACCCTCCTCAATCTCGAAGTTGACCTGTTGTTCTTCGACACCACCAGCACCTACTTCGAGATCGACGAACCCGATGAGCTGCTGGATCGCGACGAGCGCGGCCACCCGGTGCCCGGCGGCAACGATGCCGAGGCCACCACAGCGGCGCAGCGCAAGGCCTTCCGCGCCTTCGGCAAGTCCAAGGACCACCGCGATGACCTCCCGCAGATCGTCATCGGGCTGGCCGTCACCCGCGACGGCATCCCGGTGCGGGTGTGGTGCTGGCCCGGCGGCACCGGCGATTCGGAACTGATCCGCCAGGCCAAGACCGACATGCGGGACTGGACGCTCGCGAAGATCGTGTGGGTGGGTGATCGCGGGTTCGCTTCGGAGAAGAACCGCCGCTACCTGCGCACCGGCGACCATCACTACATCCTCGGAGAGAAGCTGCGCTCGGGCTCGGCCGAGGCCAAGACGGCGCTGTCGCGGCAGGGCCGCTACACCGAGGTGGCCGACAACCTGAAGGTCAAAGAGGTTCGCATCAGCCAGAGCGATCGGTTCGTCAGCTGCTTCAACCCCGAGGCCGCAGCGCGCGATGCCGCCATCCGCGAGCGCATGCTCACCCTGCTCGGCGAGCTGATCGAGGGCACCGACAGCTGGAAGGTCAGCAAACGCGCCGAGCTACGCGGGGTGATCTCCACAAAGCCCGGCCTGAATCGCTACCTGCGCGTCACCGCCGGCGGGCTGCTCCGCATCGATGCGGCCCGGATCAAGACCGAGGCCAATCTGGATGGCAAGTACCTGCTGCGCTGCAGCGACCCGCACATGAGCGCCGAAGATATCGCGCTGGGCTACAAGCAGCTGTGGCAGGTGGAGCGCGGCTGGCGCGATCTAAAGCAGATCATCGATCTGCGGCCCGTCTACCACCGGCTCGAACAACGCATCCGCGCCCACGTCACCCTGTGCTGGCTGGCGCTCCTGCTGATCCGCATCATCGAGACCAGCACCGGCACCACCTGGCCACGCATCCGCACCGAGTTCGAGCACTTGACCCTGGCCACCTTCACCGGCCCTACCGGCACCTTCGCCCAGACCGCCGAGCTGTCCAAACCCCAACGAGACATTCTGGCCAAGCTCGACATTCCTGTCCCCAAGAAGATCGTCGAAGCCACACCCGCCACAGGCAGCTGACCAGGCATAACACCCGCGGCCTAGTGACACGCCGCATCAGCGCGTCCACACATGTTCTCCCAGCCCAAGCCCCAGATCCGTGTGCCTTTCCTCAGACACATCTGCGGAACACAAGATAAGGAGCTCGTTCCCAGGAACGAGCTCCTTTGTGCTGATACGGCAGATTCCTCTGTCACACACGACGACCTGACCCTTCGCCCGTAACACCGCGATCAGCGGCTCAGGCTGACGGTCCCCGAACAGCGCGGCTAGGACGCGATCCTCACGGACGTAGAAGAACTTCGTGCTCCCCGATGATTGGCGCCGGGCACTGGTGTGACCGTGACGGCACCGATAGCCGGGCCGGTCGTTCACCCAATGCGCATCCATCCGCCGCAGACACACAGCGCACCGCAGCAGCCCGGCCAGCAGATAGACCCGCGTACTCCCATCCCTGGTCGGACGCGCCGCCCGAATCGCCTGAGCGGCGACGAAATCCTCATCACTCACCAGCGCCGGATGGGACCTCTTCTGCGAGACCACCCAGCCCCGCTGTCCACACCGGTCCCAGATCTGGCGGCCGGTGTAGCGAGGGTTCTCCAGGATCGCGGCGACCGTGCGCAGCAACCACGCCTCCCCCGAGCGATGTGGGTTCCTCTCCCGGTCCACGTTCGACGGGCACGGCACGCCACGTTCGTTCAACGAACGAGCGATCGACGCCACGCTCACCCCGCACAGCCGCTGGGCGAAGCTCCATCGCGCATAAGGAGCCGTCGCCGGGTCGGGTTCCAGCTTCTGGAGCCTCCGCCCCCAGCGAGCATGGGCACCATTCGGATGCGGTCCGGCATCCACCAGGCGATAGCCGTACGGCGGGCGGCCTCCCAGAAACCGGCCCTGAACGGCGGCCTGTGCGCGCATCGCGGCCCGCGTCCTGAACCGGGAACGCAGTACCTCCCGCTCAGATTGGCCACCCAACAGCAGCATCAGCGCCTGATGCGCCGGCTTCGCGGGCTCAACCGGACCGCGCGTTTCCGGCAGCCAGAGCTGCACCCCATAGATCTCCAGCAGCGGAAGCAGCCGCTAAAGCTGATCGCCGGCGAAGGCCCGTTCATACTCACCGACCACAATCGCATCGAAACCGCGCATCGGGTCAACGAGCGCCGCGAGAAGGGACGCCGCTTGCGCCCTGGCCATCCACTCCTCGCTGCGCGAGACACCGGCGTCGAAGAAGTCCTCGACGATCCGGCCCCGGCCAGCGATCAGAGACTCTGCAGCCTCCTGCTGCCAGCAACGAGACGACCACTTGTCCTGGTGGTCCGCGGTCGACGTCCGACCGTAGAAGGCGAGGCGGAGCCCCTCGCGCGTGGTCGCGACCTTGCGAGTCTTCGTACCGGTCCACGTGGTGAACACATCGTCTGTGATCGTCATGCGGCTCGCCCCTTGCTCGGCTCCCTCTCAGACGAGCGAAACGGATAAAGATGACGCCACTTCGCAGCCCCGTTCCGTATGATCCCGAGCCAGCGGATGACAGCTCAGGCGGCAGTCTGTGGCTTCGACCTCGCGGCCGTCGAGGTCCTGCATGCACCGCGGGCAGGTGGCGAACTCGAGGGGCGCAAGCAGCCCTGCTCCTGGGCGCGCTGGCGTGGCTGCTGTCCGGCGATCCCGTGCGGGCGGTGCCATGCTGGTCGTGGCAACACGATGCCCGTTGCTGCTGGCCGCACCTGCGGCAATCGCTTCGGGACTTTCGCGTACGGCCCGGCACGGCGTGGTCATCAAGAGCGGTGGCGCGCTGCAGACACTGGCGCGTACTCGCACTCTGGTATTCGGCTTCGACCGACTCCCGCAGCTTGACCAGCTCCGCATACAGCCGGAACAACACCCACTCGTACAGCTTACGCCGCAGCTTGCCTTGCCCATGAGCCGCCTCACCACATGGGCCTGAGCTTCTCCAGAGCCTCGCGCAGACACCCGACAAGGTCCACCCATCCAGCGGCAGGTGCTGGGCAGGTGGGCCAGATCGGGGTGCCGGCACAGGAATCGTCCACGGACCGACGCCGTGAGCCGCTCCCTCGCCACCAGTAAAGTCAGAGCCTGAGACGGCGATACAGCCTCGCGATCGGCCCGCGATCGGTGTCGGGGTGGAGTTCCTGCAGGTCTCTTCGGTCCCGCTCTCGGTTGTCGGCGATCTCACGTGCGGTGAAGCGGCGGCTCCACCGCACGGCTCCTTCTCTGATCCAGTAGTGAGAGCGGCAGGGCAACCCCCAGTTGCCGATCGAGGGTGACAGGGAGGCGTCCCTGCCGTTGTAGGTGAGCGTCCATTGCGCCGGGGACAGCGGCGTGACGATCTCGTGCCCGCATCCGCAGGCACACAGGTGCCCGCAGGTCGCGTACAGGATCGATACGTAGAGCACTCCCGGCTCAAGCTCGGGCGGGAAGCTCTCGACAAAGCTGGGGCGCAGGTACGCGGTGGCGGTCACGGAAGATCCTCGTTGGCGATCTCGTTGGTGATCAGCGAGTAGGTGGCGAAGGTCTCGTCAGTCGCGTCGGCGTAGACGCCCAGGTAGCGCTTCCACCGGGCGACCGCCAGGAGCGCGTTGAGGGCGTTCAGGTCGGCGGTCTGGATGTTGCGGCCATAGTCGTCGCGCTCGGGGGCCGGGGCTGGGATCCTGCGGCGGGTCTGTGCGCGACGTCCAGGCAGGCTGGTGGATACCCGCAGAAGGCCGGTAAGTTTGCCGTCGATCTCCTCAACTCCCAGCCCGACGTCGATGAAGGGCACGTCAGAGGCTTCCAGCCGGTCCATGATCGGCTGCTTGCTCAGCGCGTCGTCAGATGCCAGGAACACGAAGGTCGCCCCGGACAGGACCTCGAGGTTGTCCTCGTCGAGGTAGTTCTCGTATGCGGTGATGCCGCGGTGCATCTGGGAGTAGAGCGAGGCGTAATAGGCGGCCTTGTTCGGGCGTTCGCGCAGTGCTTCCAAGGACGCCGCGCCAGGTGCCCGGAAGGCATTGTGGTTGGCGAGACGATCACCATCGACGAGCAGGATCGAGTCGACCTCGGTCTTGGTGACCTGGTCCAGGATGTAGCTGCCGGTGCCGCCAAGCCCGATGATCGCGATGTGGTGGCCGCGGAAGCGGCGGTGTACGGCCGCGAGCCCGGCCCGGGAGGTGGCGGTGTCGCGGTAGACGAACGGCGAGTCGTCCTCGACGTCCTGCCAGGCCGCGCCAGGGGTGGCGGTGACCGCCGGATCGAGCGCTTGGGCCTGGTCGGAGATCATCCGGGCGTAGGCGGTGACCTTCGCGTACTGGTCGGGGTAGCCGGACGGCGTCGGCTTGGACGACAGCATGAACGCGGCGTGGACGCCGTCGGCGATCACACGTACCTCGTCATTGACCATCGGGAGCCGGCGGCCGTGCTCGTCGCACGGTGCGGAGCCGCCGAACCAGATGCGGTGGTCGGTGTCGGAGACGACCCGGTCGCCGTTGACGGTGACGGGGTAGGCCAGGAACCCGTACTCCACGGCCCGCGTTCCGGTGACGTAGGGGATGTGCCGGACGACCAGGTGCCCCGCTTGCACTACGACGTCATAGCCGTCGTCGAGCAGGCGGGACAGGTCCGCGTCACGAACGAGAAGTGCGGACGACATCGAACACCATTCCGTTCTTGACCTTCACGCTGTGGCCGACGGTCAGGCTGCCCGACCCGTGCCCGTCGTGCCCGCGGCTGTAGCGGACCGTGTAGGTGTCCTGGTCGGTCTGCGGCTGGCTCGGGTAGGCGAGCTGGACGACCTCCTCGAAGGAGATCTCCTTGTGCTCCCAGTGGTGCGAGCGGGTGTTGACGATGATGCTGACGGGCGGGCGCCCGTGGACGTCCTGTGACATATGAGTCTCCTTTGCCACACAGAGGAACCGATCAACGTCTGCTTCAGATGTTGACCGGTGCTCGAAACTTCGAGCAATGCTACTGTAGCAGGGGTGAGCGACATGTGGAGCATTGGGAGAAGTCAGGGGCAGCCGAGATGAGCGAGAGCCCTGGGGTCGATGTCAAGGCACTGCATGCGGCCTTGGACGCCGCACGTGTCAAAGAGGGCCTGTCCTGGCGGCAGCTGGCCAAGGAGGTCGGGGTGTCGGCCTCGACGATTTCCCGCATGGCCAATGGGTTGAAGCCCGACGTCACGGCGTTCGCCGCGATGACGACCTGGCTGCGGATGCCGGCGGAGTCCTTCTATGTGAACCCGATGAAGCCGGACGCCGAGGAGCCCGAGCTCGTCGCCTCGCTCGTCCCGCACCTGAGGGCTCGCCGGGACCTCTCGGAAAATGATGTGGCATATCTAGAAGAGGTCATCGGCGCCGCAGCCCGGCTCTTCCAGGCAGAACGAGACGATCGGGAGGGCTGAATGCCCCGAAGCGGTTGGACGCAGGCGCGGATGCGCGAAGTAGTGCTCGAAGAGCGGGAGGAGCTCGGGCTGGGGCCGATTGATCCGTTCGATCCGTACGCGCTCGCCGACGCTCACGGGATTCTCGTCTTCAAGCTCGGGGACCTGCTCGGCGGCGGCATGAGCCAGAAAGCCTTCGGCCACTTCACCATGGATGACTCGGCTGCATGGTCTGCGGCCCTAGTCCCTCTGGGAAGCGCGCGGGTCATCGTCGAGAACGAGTCGCACGCCCGCGTCCGCCGCAGGTCTAACATCGCGCACGAGCTCGGCCACTTCCTGCTGGAGCACCCCTTCGACGATGTGATCCTCGGGGAGGACCACAAGCGCCAGTTCGACGAAAAGCAGGAGAAGGAAGCCGACTTCATGGCCGGCGAGCTCCTGATTCCGCTCGCCGCGACCTCACGGATGGCCTTCGACGGTTGGGACAACGCGCGCGTCGCGGCGGCCTACGACGTCAGCCCACAATTCGCCCAAAAGCAGATGTACGGCCAGCGCGTGCGAGCACAACGCGCCGACCGCAAATACAACTTCGGACGGCCGAACCTGAGCAAGTCCACGGCTTAGTGACCCGTTCGGCCCTACCCAGGCGTCGGGTGAACCTGTGCGGCTGGCCGGACTACTCGAAGCGCTCGAGCCTGTCGTGTGGGGCCTCAGGACAACGCCGATTCGACGAACAGGGCAGCTGCCAGCACCTGCTCGTCGCGGCCGGTGGTGCTGGCGCACTGGACTCCCCAGGGCATGCCGTCGGCGTCGCACCCGGCGGGCACGGTGGCGACCGGTCCACCGATTAGGCTGAACGGGAAGCTCATGACCGAATCCCCAGTGCTGGCCAGGCCTTTCGGTGCCGCCCCGGGCGCCGACGGGGCCACCCACGCGTCAATGCCCAGCTGGGCGGTCCAGTCGGCAAACGCCGCGACGAAGTCGCGGCGCCACCGCTGCGCGGCCACGTAGTCGGCTTCCGCGATTCCGCGTCCCTGTATGATGGCGGTGGCGGTCTGCGGTCGGTATTGCTCGCCATACCGACTAAACCAAACGTCATGGGTCCGAGCGAGCTCCCAGCGGTTGACCACAAACAGGTGCTGGCCGATCGCGCCGGTGTCGGAGAACATGTCGGTCTCGCGCACATCGCCGCCCGCCGCCCGCAGTGCCACGAGCTGGCGGGCGAACGCCTCGCGCGCAGCTGGTTCGGCGGCCGCCAGGTATGCCGACGACGGTACGCCGAGTACCGGCGGCCTGGCGCCTGCACCGACCGACTGCCACCGGTCGCACAGGACTCCGGCGGCCGCGGCGCTGTCGGAGACCGTCGCGGTGAACCAGCCCACTGCGTCCAGGGACGGGGCCTGGGCGATCACGCCATCCATAGACACGCGCCCGTGGCTGGTAGTGAAGCCGACCACGCCACAGTAGGCGGCGGGACGGATCACCGACCCAATCGTCTGGGTGCCCAGCGCCAGCGGCACCGAGCCGCTGGCGACGGCGGCCGCCGACCCGCTACTAGAGCCGCCCGGCGTGCGCGACAGGTCGTGCGGATTGACCGTCGGCCCCGGAGTGGCCACAGCGAACTCGGCCGTCACGGTCTTGCCGGCGACCACCGCGCCTGCGGCGACCAGCTGGCTGACCGCGGATCCCTGACCGCCGGCCAGTTCGCCGATGGGCAGGTTGGACCCGGCGGTGGTCGGCAGGCCGTCGACGTGAATCACGTCCTTGACTCCGACCGCGACGCCACGCCACGGGCCGGACGAGTCCGCCAGTGCTGCCCGCAAGCGCTGGACGCGCCCAAGTTCGGGCTGGAATGCCTGGATATGCGGGTCGACGTGCTCGATGCGATCACATACCGCCTGTAGCATAGCTTCGGCGCTGACCACGCCAGCGCCTAGCTGCCCGAGGTCGGCCAGCAGCGACCTGGGGGCGACGAACTCGTTCTGTGTCATAAGTTCCCGATGCTACGGTCGATCTCCAGCATCACCTCATCGGGGATGTCGTGCAGGTAGAAATGGCCGCCACGGAAGACCCGCAGGATGAGTTCGCGGCTGGTGTGGGGTTGCCATTCCTGCTGGTATTGCGGTTGTGCCAGTGGGTCCCGGGTCCCCGCCATGGCGATAATCGGGGTCGGCAGCGGCGGCCCGGACCGCCGGTAGCCGGCGAACAGGGCGAGGTCGGCGCGCATAGCGGGCAGGACCATTGCCAGTAGCTCGGCGTCTGCCGCTACGGCCTCGGGCAGGCCGCCGATCCGAAGCAGCGTCGTCACAAGTGTGTCGTCGTCGAAGCTGTTCAGGTCTATCGCGCGTGGCCGCTGCGGTGGTCGACAGCCGGACACGATGAGACAGGCTGGGCCGGGGCGGCTCGTCTCGGCGAGCCTGACCGCGACATTGTACGCCAGCATGCCACCCATGCTGTGGCCGAACAGCGCGTACGGGCGGCCGGTCTCGGCGGCGTGGGCGTCCACCACATCGGCCAGCTCCTCGGTGAGCGCGCCGAGGTCGGTGGCGGGTGCTTCGGCGACGCGGCTGCCACGGCCGGGAAGTTCCACCGGCACGAAGTCGACCCGCAGGTAGGCCGTCGACCGGGCCCAGCGGTGGTAGGCGTGGGCAGCGCCCCCAGCGTGTGGCAAGCACAGGACGGACACGCCGCGGCCGCTGCCGCGGAACGGCAACCATGACGACAAGGCGGTGCCGCGCATCAATATCCCGGATGCGCGGTTGTCAGAGTACGGTGGTTCACGCTTGTGCCCACTTCGCCTCCTCCAGGTCACTGATCATCGCCCACAGGCTGCCCGCTGTGCTAAAGCTGTCGGTCCCGAGCCGCTCGTCGGGGATCATGATGTCCAGCTCCTGCTCCAAAGCGATCAGCAGAGCGACCGTGGCCAGGGAGTCCAGACCGAGCTCGGGCAGACTGGTTGACGGGGCGATCACGCCGTCTGCCAGTAGCGGTAGGTGCTGGCGCAGTACGGCGTCGAAGGTATCGGGCCAGGGGGTGCTATGGGGAGTCAATGGTTCCTCCAGGAGCGTTCGATACGGTCAGGCGAGCGTGACGTTGCGGTCCAGCATGCACAGTGCGCCCGTGGCGACCAGCAGGCGGTCGTCGGCGTAGTTCAGGCTGGCGGACCTGAGATCCCGGAACACGCGCTCCAACGGGATGGCGGCGTCCTTGCGGTAGCCCAGCGACATGCCAGCCAGCTGGACCAGCCGGTTCACCGCGCTGAACGCGTGCTCGGCTACGACGACCTTCAGCGTGTTCAGGTGGATCTGCGTAACCGGGTTGTCCAGCGACCGACCCGCGGCCCACGATGCAGTCACCTCGTCGCAAACTCGGTGCAAATAGGCGCTAGCGACCTCCAAATCCATCCGGATGCGCGCCAGCCGTTCGCGTACCAGGTCGGACTGCAGGTCCATGGAAGGCGCGCGGGATGAGCGGACCAAGCCGACGAAGGCGTGCAGCGCTCCGGACGCCGCGCCGAGCCAGCACGCGGCCCAGCCGAGGTGCCCGTACGGCGCCATCGTCTCTACCGCAGCCGTTCGGAACCCGCCCGATTCCCCCACCGCCTGCGCGGCTGGGACGGACCCGGCCAAGTCCAGGCCGATGCTCGCGGTGCCACGCATGCCCATGGCATCCCAGCTGCTGCGAGGGGTCAGGACGAGTTGGTCGCGATCGGCGTAGACCAAGGTGAGTTGGTTGTCTCGCGCGTCCTCGGAGGCCCGCATCGTGATCAGGAAGCCATCTGCGTACGCACCGCCGGTGACAACCGGCGCCTGCCGCTGGAACGCCAGCATCTCGTCCTGCTCGGCTAGGGCCGCCACTCCGGTGAGTAGGTGGCCGCCCTTGCCGGGCTCTGTCGTGATCGATCCGAGGTAGAGCTCGCCGCGGGCGATCCGCGGCAGTAGCGCCGCAGCCAGGGCGGAGTCCGCGTGGCGTACCAGGACCGCCGTCTGCTGGCAGTGCATCGCCCAGATGAGGGCGGTGGACAGGCATGCAGAGCTGAGCTGCTGCGCTACCGCGACCAGGTCGGCGGGGCCCCCGCCCAGGCCGCCGAATGCAGTCGGCACGAGCAGGCCCATCAGCCCGCCGCTGCGCAGCGCGGCTACCGAGTCCTGAGGGAAGGCCGATTCCCTATCGACCGCAGCGGCGTGCTTAGCCAAGGTCGGCAGCGCCTCCTCGGCAAGTTCGACGGGTGTCACTGTGGGATTCCTCCGATCGGGGTACGAACCAGGTCTAGCCTGCTGACGTCCACGAGCTCGCCCGCGTCGGCGACCACCTCGGCCGGCGTGGTCCGGCTGAGGAATGCGATCAGGCTGGCGGTCAGCCCGTAGGCGCCGGTGTTCGGGATGCGGACGAGATCGCCCGGCGCGAGGCCGCCGATGTCGGACTGTCGGGACAGGACATCTGCCGGGGTGCACAGCGGGCCGACGACAGTGCCGCGGGCGCCGACGGGCGGCTTGCCGTCGAGGCCAGCGAGTTCGCTGGCAGGCAGCATCCGGCCCAGCCCAGCCATGCCGCCGAGATGGTTGATCCCGGCGTCGAGGACCAAGAACACCTGCCCGGCGCTGTGCTTTACGTCGAGCACGGTGCAGACCAGCTCGCCGCTGTCGCCACACAGGTAGCGGCCGGACTCGAAGCACACTTCGACGCCGCCGTCGCGCCAACCGGGCAGGAACTGGTCCAGTGTGACGCTGAGCTTTGCGGCCAGCAGTGGGTATCGCGGCCGGTCGGCGTGCTGGGCGTACGGGGCGGCGAACCCGCCTCCGAGGTCGACAACCCGCATCGGCAGTCCGGCCTTGTCCCGCAGCGCCGCGGCGGCCTCGGCGCTACCGGCCAGCTCTGCAAGTAGGCTCTGCTCGTCGCGGGCGTTGCAAAGCGGGAAAAAGTGCGCTCCGACGACCGGCGCCGACGGTGACACGAACCGCTCGGGGCTCTGAAGGAGCTGGTCGATGTCTATACCAAACGCTGAGGCCGACCCCGTCATCCGCAGACCGCTGGCGCCGGAGGCACGGCCGGTGTTGACCCGCAGTAGGCATTCGATCGCGGTCTGCGCGCGTTCCGCCGCCCGCGCCAGCCGGTCGTAGTCGGCTGGTGACTCGACCGAAAAGCGCCGCGCCCCGGCCGCGATCGCCGCGCTGAGGTCGGCGGGGGTCTTGCCGGGACCGGTGAAGAGGATCTCGGTGCCGCCGAATCCCGCCTGTCGAGCAGTGGCGAGCTCGCCTGCGGAGCTGACCTCGGCGCGGCAACCCGCGCGTCGCAGCCGTGCGGCGATCTGTGGGTGCGGGTTGGCTTTGAGTGAGAAGTAGAGCACGATCCCGGGCGGCAGGTCAGCCAGCAGGTCAGCGCAAGCCTGATCGACACGGCTCAGCTCGTACAGGTAGAACGGGCTGCCGAAGGCAGCCGCCCAGCGGCTCAGGTCGGTCATCGCGCTCCATTCCAGGTACGGGCGGCCAGCGTGGCGCGGTCGACCTTGCCGTTGGGGCCCAGCGGCAAAGCTTGCAGGCGTACGCAGGTCCGAGGCAGCTTGCCGGTCTCCAGCCGGGTGGCCAGCGCGCGCAGCACCTCTGCCTCGTCGCATGAGGCGACGACCAGCAGCACCGCTTCGCGGCCGTGCCTAGGCGGGAGCACCACGGCGGCTTGGACTTCGGGGATGTCCAGCGCCGCAGCTTCTACCTCGCGGGTGCTGGTACGGATGCCATTCAGCTTGAACAGGTCGTCGCGTCGGCCTTCGAAATAGAGGTAGCCGTCAGCGTCCACCCACCCGTAGTCGCCTGTGCGCAGCACACCCCGCCCGAACGTAGTCTGATCGGCCTCGCTCGCGCGCCAGTAGCCGGCCATCACGTGAGGGCCATGAACGACGATCTGGCCGATGCGCCCGCGCTGGACTTCAGTGCCGTCGTCGCCGGTGATCGCCACGCGGGTTCCGGGCAGCGGCCGACCGACCGAACCCGGGCGGCGGAAGTCGCCGTCGGGTTCGAGGATGCTGACCCGTTTGCATTCGCTGATGCCGTACATCAGCTGGAGTCTGGCCTGCGGGAAGTGGGACCGCAGTGCGGCGGCGGCGGCCGCAGGCAGCTCCTCGCCAGTGTTGGTAAACAACCGTACTCTTGTCGGCCAAGGCCGACGCGCGGCTAGCGCTGTCAGCATGCCCGCCAGTGGCGGCAGCAGCGGCACGATGGTGCTGCGAGTGGCGGAGATCTCGGCCAGCAGTGCCGCGTCGTTGGCGCCGTCATCTAAGTGAACGGCTGCGCCCGCGTAAGCAGCGAGCAGGAGCTGGTATAGGCCGTAGTCAAACGACAGAGGGATGCGGTTGTACACCACGTCGTCGCTGGTGTAATTAAGCATCTCCACAATGGCGCCGACGGCGAACAGCACAGCGGCGTGCGGGGCGATGATGCCCTTGGGCGCGGAGGTGCTTCCGGAGGTGTAGATCAGGAACGCCGGTGCCCGCTGGGTCCCGGCAGGCAGCGCTGGCGATGCGATGGCAGCGCGTGCCCAGGCCGCAGAGGGATCGAGCTGCCCGGATCTCGCGATCACCAGTGTTGGTTGGGCGTCGTTGGTGATCTGGCGCAGCTGGTACGGCTTGGCGCGGGGGCTGACAGGCACCGCAGTGAGCCCAGCTAGGGAGCAGCCGTAGAGCAGAGCGGCGGTGGGACGGGTGGAATGAGCCTGGAAAACCACACGGTCACCGGTCTGGCAACCCTGTGCTTGCAGCCACGCGGCCCAGCGAGTGCTGGCGTCCCAGAGCTGGCCGTAGCTCCACGTGCCGGTGCGGTCGGTCACCGCGGGTGCATTGGGGCAGCTGGCGGCGGTGCTGCGCAGCAGGTTATGTACGAGCAGCGGCGGGGTCGGGACGGCTGTCACGATGTCACAGCTTGATCACGAAGGACTGCCCGGTGGGCAGGGCGATGGGCGTCTCGGGCCGGGAGGCGAAGAACTCGTCAACGGCGTCACGTTCGCCACGGCAGGTGGGGAAGCCGTACTCGTCGAAGACGAACACGCCGCCGGGCATCATGTCGTCATAGAAGTGCTCGCACGTGTCCCAGGTCGGCTGGTAGAGGTCGACGTCGACGTGCACCAGCGCCCAGCGGCGCTGCGGCAGTTGGGCGAGCACCTGCGGGATCCATCCTTGGTACACGCGAACCCTGGGGCCGGCTTCATCCAGCAGTGTCACGACCATCTCCGTGTCGGTGGAGGCGAAGTCGCCAGGCCGGTAGAAGACGTCGTGGCCGCAGTCTGGCTGCGACAATCCCTCGAAGCTGTCGAGCAGGTGCAGTTCGTTGCAGTGAACCGAGGACACCCGTGAGAGCATCAGCGCCGTGCCGCCGCGGAAGACTCCGCACTCGGCGAAGGCCCCGCCGAGCGCAGCGGCGTGGCGGGCCAGCGCGGCGAGGTAGTACAGCCTGGGCCGGTCGTTGAGCGTTAGCGCCTCGACGTCTTCAATGTCGGAGCAAATGAGGCTGTCGTCGGACCAGGGTGCGTACAGGGGATGCTCGGAGCGCCACAGCCGGTAGTGGTCCGCGTCGGCCATCCTCGCGGCATAGGCCGTTTCCGGATGCACGCGTCCGATGACCTCACTGCCGTCTGAGGAGATACTCATCAGCTAGGCCCTTCTGTTGTAGACGCGGAACCCAGGAATGTGTCGGTGAACATGCCAGCGGTGAGCACCACCATGAGCAGGTCCGGTTCGCCGTTGGCGTCGGACAGCGGTGCCTGCTGCTGCCGACGGCGAAGCTCGGCGACGGCCGCGGGGTCGAACAGGCCATCGCGGCGCAGCTTCGGCGGCGAGAGCAGGTATTCGACGAGGTCGCTCTGCTCGGCACGAAGCGCGCATGCCCTCAACATGCTGGGGGTGCCGGGCGCAGCCCAGGCGAACTTCTCCCGGTCGACGATCGGGCGGGGCAGCAGGCGCCGCGCCGCGTCTTTGAGGACCGCCTTCTCCTGCAGGTCGCGCAGTTTGGCGGTCGGGTGGAGCCGGGTCGCCAGTGAAGCCATGGCACGAGACAGGTAGGGATAGCGCATCTCGACGGAATGGGCCATCGCCATCCGGTCGCCGTGGTCGCCGAGCAGGTGGTCGGCCAGTCGCAGCTTGGCGTCCAGATAGGACCGCTGGTGTAAGCGGTGCCGGCCGCGCAGCTTCGACAAGTCGACTAAAGGCTGGTCGAGGCAGTCGAACTTGGGCAGCGCGGCGCGCAGTTGTGAGTCGTATAGGGTGCGCACCCGTTGCCGCAGGGGAAGCAGGTCGTGCTCATAGCGCAGAGTCTCCTCGCCCCACAGCCGCGTGCGCAGTCGCAGTTCCTCAGCGGGCACTTCGTCGCCGGGAAGCACGCGGCGACGCCGCAGGGCGTCGAAGCGGTAGCCCACGTAGCCGGCGAAGAGCTCGTCGGCCCCCTCTCCGCCGATCACGGCGCGCAAGCCCGCTTCGGACACCCGCCGGGATAGGCTCAGGCTGGCGGCGTTGTAGGACTCGCGCAGCGGTGTGGCGGCGCTGGCCACGACCGCCGGCAGCTCGGCGGCGATCTGGTCGGTGGACAGGACCAGGTGGTGGTGCTTGTTGGAGACTTGGTCGGCGATCAGGTCTATGTAGCGCTTCTCGTCGTAGGTCGCCTCGTGGTAGCCCACGGAGAACGTCGCGGGCAGTCGGCCGGCCAGAGCGGTGGTGGCCAGGACCGCCGCCAGCGACGAGTCGAGGCCACCGCTGAGGTATGCCCCGACCGGCACATCGGCGTCCAGGCACCGCCCTACTGACCGGGCCAGCACGGCCAGGACCATGTCAGCGAGCGCGTCCTCCGGCAGCGACAGGCCTGGGTCTGCTTCGGCGGGGTAGTCGAGGTCCCAGTACTGGCGCAGAGACAGGCTGCCGTCGCGGAAGGTCGCGACGTACCCGGCGGGCAGGCTGCTGATGCCAGCGAACATGGTCCTCGGGCTAACCAATCCGGGTAGCATCATGACCTGGTCCAACCCGGTGAGGTCGAGCCGGGCGTCGACCCTGGGGTGGCGCAGCAGTGCCGGGATCTCAGAGGCGAACACGAGGGTGCCGCCAACGTGAGTGTAGTACAGCGGACACACGCCGAAATGGTCGCGGGCCAGCAACAGGGTACGGGTTCGGGTGTCATACAGCGCGAGGGCGAACTGGCCGTCGAGGTGGTCGAGGAAGTCCTCGCCGTGTTCCAGGTAGAGGTAGATGATCACTTCGATGTCACAGCGGGTGCGGAACACATGACCTTTGGCCTCGAGGGAGGCCCGCAGCTGCCGGTGGTTGAAGATCTCGCCGTTACAGACGAGCTGGACTCCGCCAGCCTGGTCGCTCATCGGCTGGTTTCCGTGCTCCAGGTCGACCAACGCTAGGCGGCGGGCGCCCAGAGCCGCCCCATCGGCGGCGAAGAACCCTTCGGCGTCCGGGCCGCGGTGGTGCAGCGCGGCCACCATCGCCCGTAAGTCAGCTTCGTGGCCCTGCGGTGGCCCCTCGGCAGCACAGAGTCCGGCGATCCCGCACATCAGCGCTCACCTCCCACGGCGACCAGGCTGGCCCGGTCAACCTTGCCGTTGCCAGTCATCGGTAGCCTCTCTAGCACGCGAAACCGCGAGGGGATCATGTAGTCGGGGATCAGGGCCCGCAGGTAGCGGCGCAACTGATCGTCGCCGGGCACCGGTCCGGCCTGCAGCACCAGGTGTGCGACCAGGCCGCGACTTCCGCAGGCGGCAGGCGCGGCCACCACCACAGCATCGGTGACGGCGGGATGGCTACGCAGTGCGGCCTCGACCTCGCCCGGTTCGATCCTGTAGCCGCGCAGCTTGATCTGGTCGTCGATACGACCCAGGTATACGAGCTCACCGTCCTGGCGCCACATTCCCAGGTCGCCGCTGCGGTAGAGCCGCTGGCCGGGCCGCAGCGGGTGTGGGACGAACCGCTCGGCGGTCTGCGCGGGCCAACCTAGGTAGCCGCGGGCCAGGCAAACGCCGCCGAGGTAGATCTCGCCAGTCTCGCCGGGGGGCAGCAGGCGCATCCGCGCGTCGAGGACGAGCACCTCCGTCCCGGGAATGGGCCGCCCGATCGGGACGGACTCGCCGGGCTGACCTGCGTCGACGACATGGTGGACGGTGGCGGCCACGCAAGCTTCGGTCGGCCCATACTCGTTGATCACCCGGCTGGCAGCCAGCCACGGACGGACCAGGTCGGCGGTGAGCGCCTCACCACCGACGACCATGATCTCCGCAGCGTCAAGGACTTCCGGGCTGCCGAGCCGGTGTAGCAGATCCAGATGAGTGGGAGTCAGCTTGGCGAACGCGAGCCGACGGTGGTCGGCGAGCAGCTCCGCCAGTTCGACAAAGTCGGCGTCGTCCGGTGCCAGGACGAGATGCTGGCCTGCCAGTAGCGGGGCAAACAGGCTCGTCACCGCAAGGTCGAACGCCGCCGACGAGAATAGGGGCGTACCTGACCCTGCACCGGTGTACGCGGTGGCGCACCAGCGCAGGTAGTTGGACAGGGCGGCATGCGACACCATGACGCCTTTGGGCTGCCCGGAAGACCCAGAGGTGTAGATCACGTAGGCGAGGTGGTGCGGCGCCGGGGCAGCCGCAGGCACCTGCACCCTTTCCGCTGGCTGGTCGAGCAGCAGCAGCTGCGCGCCCAGTGGAAGCGGCAGCCCGGCGGCGAGGCCGGTGGTCGTCACCACTAGCTGGCAGCCGCAGTCGGTCAGGATGGCGGCGGTGCGCTGGCGGGCGGAGCCCGCCGGATCTAGAGGGACGTAGGCGCCCCCGGCCCGCGCGACCGCCAGCAGCGCCACCACGAGCAGCGGCGAGCGGCTGAGGTGAACGGCGACGCGGACGTCGGGTCCAACGCCAGCAGCGCTCAGTCGGGAGGCGAGGACGTCGACTGCGTCGGCGAGCTCGGCGTAGGACAGGGTCTGCTGGCCAGCCAGGACCGCGGTCCGGTCGGGGTGCCGCTGTGCGCCTTCGCGCGCCAGCCCCGGCAGCAGCGCTTCCGGGGCGGCCGGGGCCACCCCCTGACTCCACCGGCTGCCGACTTCGGACCGCTGGCCCGGGGTCAGGGTGTCGAGGCTGGCGACGATCTGCTGCGGTGCTGAGGCGGCCTGTGCCACAACAGCGCCTAGCTGCTCGGCCAACGTCACTGCCCGCTGCGGCGAGACCCGATCGGCGCGGGCTGCTAGGACGGCTTGTCCTGGTAGCCCGCAGAGCAGTTCCAGGTCGTAGCCGAGGTGTGCCGGGCCTGTGCTTGCGGCCAGGGCTGCCCCCCGGAGACCTGGTTGGGCGGCAGTCCAGCTGTCGCTGGCGTGCTTGAGCAGGTCGACGACGGTGCAGGCGCTATCGCCGGGGAGGACGGCCTGGCCGCATGCGGTGCCGTCGGGGGCGTACAGATCAACCGGCGGGCGCTGTCCGGCGCCGAGCCGGGCGGCGAGCACCGTGAACGCGGCGAGCAGCACCGCCCGCTGGTCTATGCAGTGGGCGGCCGCGAGCCGGGTGGCGGCCGAATCTGGGCCGGTGTGCGGCACGGGGGCCGACACGGTGGCCCTCGCTGGTGCTTGCTGGGCGGGTAGGTCGAAGGCGCGTTCGGGTGTGGGAGGGCCGGAGCGGTGTTGGGTGTGGTTCATCGGCGTGCCCTCCGCTACCGGTAAGCCTGGGCTTGCAGTGAGAACAGGTCGGCATACAGGCCGCCGGCGGCGACGAGCTGCTCGTGTGTTCCGCACTGGGTGACGCGGCCCTGCTGGACCACGACGATAAGGTCCGCGTCGCGGGTGGTGGAGTACCGGTGGGACACCAGCACGGTGATGGCGCCGCTCAGGCGGCCGGCCGTGCGTGCGGCGACGGCCTGGGCTTCGAACAGCCGGTGCTCGGCTTCAGCGTCCAGGCTCGCGGTCGGCTCGTCGAGCAGCAGGAGCAGCGGCTGTTCGCGCATGACGGCGCGGGCAAGGGCAAGCTTTTGCCATTGACCGCCGGAAAGCTGGACGCCGTCGCCGGCGGTCTGGCCGAGCTGGGTATCGAGGCCGTTGGGTAGCCGGTCGAGCACGTCGGTGGAGCGTGCCCGCTCCAAAGCCGCGTGTACGGCGGCACGGTCGCCGACGCGGGGCAGGTCGCCGACGCCGACGGACTCCGCGGCGGTGAACTCGAACTGGGCGAAGTCCTGGAAGCCGGCGGACAAGCGCTCGCGCCACTGGCGCACGTCGATCGCAGACAGGTCTGTGCCGTCGATGGTGATGGTGCCGACAGTCGGACGGTAGAACCTGGCCAGAAGTTTGACTAGCGTGCTCTTGCCAGCGCCGTTGTCTCCGACGATCGCGACGGTCGTGCCCGCAGGGATGGTGAGGTTGACCCCCGACAGCACGTCGCGGGTACTGCCGGGGTAGCGAAAGCCCACGTCGGTAAAGACGATCCCGTGGCTGATTCGGTCGGGGGCCGGGACGGCCGCCTGCTCCGCAGCCGCCTCCCGGCCGTAGTGCAACAGCCATCGCAGGCGACTGTAGCCAGTCAGCGATCGCCCCAGTGCGGTTAGGTTGAACGCGGCAGAGGTCACCAGGTGGTTGATCTGGGAAGCGACGGTGAACGCCAGGGCGATGAGGCCGATGCGGGTCGCGGTCGACTCGCCTGCGCTGACGGTGACGACCAGCATCAGGGCAGCGCAGTAGCCGAGCCCGAACACGGCGAGCCCGCCGATGCTCAGCAGGGCGGCGGTGCGCTCCGCGCGGGAGCGGACGTGGTCATAGCTGGTCCAGGCGCTCGCATAGCGGCGCAGGATTTCGCCCTGGAGCCCGAACACCCGGAGCTCCTTGCCCGCCGCGGGGGATGCGCCCACCTCGCTGAGGTGCTGGGCCCGTCGCAGGTCTGCCGAGCTACGAACGCCGCCGTCCGCGGTGACGGAGGCGATCTTGCGGTTGGCAAGCACCGCGGGCACGGCGAACACCAGCAGCAGTATCAGCCAGGGGCTGACCGTGGCCATCAGCGCGGCAGCGAACAGTAGCGCGACGATCGACTGCGCCAGTCCGATCAGTGCCCACACGCCTTGGCCGAGTTCGGCCCGGTCCTGGCGAATCAGGCTCATCCGGTCCAGGAACTCGGGCCGCTCGTGATGCTCGATCTCGGGCAGGCCTGCCGATACACGCATCATCTCCCGATCGAGCCGGAACGCGATCTTCTCCTGCAGGGCGATGGCCCACTTGACCCGGAGCATGTTGCTGACGCCCACCAGGGCCAGGCTCGCGCCGTAACTGGCTCCGGCCCACAGGCAGGCGTCCAGGTCACCGCGGGCGGCACCGCCGATGAACATGCTGACCCAAAACGCGAATGCGACGCGGCAGACCGATTCGAAGGCGCCGATCGCGAATGCGCCGACGGCCCGCGGGCGGTCGGCGGCGAAGGTGGTATGCAGCATCAGTGCCAGCGGCTTCATTCCGCTGTCTCCTCCGTGTCGGTGAAGCGTGCGGCCTGTAGCCGGTACATGCGGGCGTAGCGGCCGTCCTGGCGCATCAGCTGCTCGTGGGTACCCAGCTCGGCGATGCCGCCGTCGGCCAGTACGCAGATGAGGTCTGCGCGGCGCACAGTCGAGAACCGGTGCGACACTAGGATCGTGGTCGCTCCGGCCCTAGCCCCGATCAGCTGGTCGAAAAGTTCAAGTTCGGCTCGCACGTCGAGGTTGGCCGTGGGTTCGTCGAGGACCAGGATGTTGGCACCGCCGTCCTTGGCCAACAACGCCCTGGACACGGCGATGCGCTGCCACTGCCCGCCGGACAGGTCTTGGCCGCCGGCGAACTCCTTGGACAGCACGGTGTCCCAGCCGGACTCCAGTTGCTCCACGATGTCGGTGGCACCAGCGGCGTGGGCGGCCCGGTCCAGCGCGGTACGGTCTGCAGCCAGATCCAGTCGCCCGAAGCCGACGTTGTCGGCTGCGGGTAGCTTGTAGCGGATGAAGTCCTGGAACACCACGGCGACCCTGCGGCGCAACTGCTGCTCGGGGATGTCGCGCAGGTCAGTTCCGGATGCGGTGATCCGGCCTGACGACGGTTCGTACATCCGGGTCAAAAGCTTGACTATGGTCGTCTTGCCGGCGCCGTTAGCGCCGACGAGCGCCATGGTGCAGCCAGCTGGGACAGTGAGATTGAGCCCGGACAGGACCGGCTTGGCCGCACCCGGGTACGCGAAGGATACGTCCTCGAACCGGATCTCGCCTGCCGCAGGGGCGGGCTGCGTCTTCTGCCGCTGGGCTAGCGCCGGTAGATGCTGCTGCAGCTCTAACAGGGCCGGCACCGCTGCCGCGCCATAGGCGATTTGCACGTCGTCGTTGCTGATCCACACCGATGACGCGCCGATGGCGGCCTGCACTGTCATGACCGCTTCGGGGATGGTCACCTCGCCGCGCACCAGCGCTCGCCCGGTGACGGCGAAGACGACGAACAGAAGCACACCCCATGGGACGCTCCAGGTCCAGGGAGGGTGGGAGCGGTTGCGGCGGTCGCGCCAGATCTCCTCCATTGCGGTGTGCCAGTAGCGTCCAAAGCGTTCCAGCACCCAGTCCGACAACCCGAACACACGCAGTTCCTTGGCGCCAGCAGCGGTCAGGCTCAGGTCTCGATGGTAGTCGGCGCGGCGCAGGTCCTCGGTGCTCTCGCCGGTGTGCAGCGCATTGCGGGTGAACTGCCGCACCAGCATCCCGCGTACGATCACGAGGAACGCTGTCACCAGCAGGGCCAACGGGATCGAGGACAGTGCCACTACCGTCGACAGGCTCAGGACGGTCAGCCAGGTGCCTAGGTTGCGGAACGTCCCCGCGACCGCCCCGCAGGGGGTGTGCTGGCCTTCGCCGACTCCCTGGGCCTGTCGGCTAAGGTCCAGGATGCGCTGGTTTTCCAGGTGCGCGATCCCCGTGGGCGCCAGGAGCACGGTCATGAGGCGCCGGCGCAGGAACCCGTCGCTCTTGCGGCCAAGCCGTCCAGCAACGTAGTCGAGCAGGGGCACCAGGGCATGCTGGAGAACGAACAAGGCGCCCAGCACGCCGATCCACAGGATGAGGTGCCCTTCGGAGGCGTCCGGTATGGCCCTGATCACCGCGCCGAGAGCCAGCACCAGGCCGACCGCTACCGCCGCCTGGCAGGCGGCCAACAGTGCCGCGACGGCGGTCAGCTGAGGGTCGACCTGAGGCAGCAATCTCAGCAGGGCCAGGTATGCGCTGCGCCCTTTGCGCTTGCCGTTCATGCCTGTACCTGCCTCAGCACGTGGAGCGGGGTGCCCGGATCAGTGCCGCATAGCGTGACCACGGTGGCGGCGAGCTGGGCGCACAGCAGCCCGGCGGTGGAGGGGTCTGCCACTGCGTGGTCCACTGTGAGCCGCAGCCGCAGGATGCCACCGGCCGCGATGGTGGCGTTTACGGTGAGCGGGTAGCTAGTCTGGCTGCTGCTGAGCAGCTCGCGGGTGGTCACGGTCCTTTCGGCAGGCGGCTGCGGGTAGTTGTGGTAAAGCAGCAGGGAGTGGAACAGCTGGGCCGGACGGGCGATCTCACTGACGGCCTGGATATCGCGGAGGGCGCAATACTGTGCGTCGCCGAGGCTGGTCCAGGCGGCGTGCAGTCCTTGCAGCCACCGGCCGACCAGGTCCTCGCCGAACGCGACGCGGGCGGGGATGGTATTGATAAACAGGCCCACCATCTCCTCCGCGTCGGCGAAGTGCACGGGTCGGCCAGCGACGGTGATGCCGAATACGACGTCGTCGTCACGTCCGCCGGCCAGTAGGAGCGCCCATGCCGCCTGTAACAGGGTGTTAGGGGTGATCCGCAGTCTGCGGCAGAACTCGGTCAGGTCGCTGGTCTGGGCGGTATCCAGGTCGTGCCAGTAGTCGCTGAAGCCGGTCTGCGGCCGCTGCGGCGGTGCGAGCGGTAGTGGTGTGGGCTCGGTGAATCCGCGCAACCAGTCGCGCCAGGTCTGTAAGGCAGTGAGCACATGGGGCGAGCGGGACCATTCGACGAAGTGGTGATAGGGCGTGGTACCCGGGACGGCCGGTTCGCATCCCTCCTGCAGTACGTGCACCGCCTGGGCGTACCTGCTCCACAGCAATGCCATACTCCAACCGTCGAGCAGGATGTGGTGGAACTCCCAGACGACGACCGGCCCTGCGGGCACGCCGGTCAGGGCGGTCATCCGTGCCAGCGGTGCCGATTCGAGTTCCAGTCGCGTGCCGCGGGCCTGGTCGAGCCACTCGGCGAGCCAGGTGGTGCCTGCCCCTGCCAGTGCCGACGCGTCCGCGCGGTGCCACGACGCGGCGACATCGACGTCGGACAGGACCGTCTGGACGGGGGTTTCAACCTCCTCCCACAGCACCGCGG
This sequence comes from Nonomuraea sp. NPDC050556, assembly GCF_044457355.1. Lineage (NCBI taxonomy): Bacteria > Bacillati > Actinomycetota > Actinomycetes > Streptosporangiales > Streptosporangiaceae > Nonomuraea > Nonomuraea sp. NPDC050556. Next base: position 77,205 of record NZ_JBITGU010000009.1, read on the forward strand.
TGCGTAGGACCGGCTCGGTTCGTACGAGGTGCGCCCATGCCTGCTCAAGGATGTCTGGGTCGGCGTCGGGCACCTGCCAGGCCGCCTGGACCAGGTACCGCTGGCTGTTTTCGTCGATGAGGTCGTGCAGAAGGATGCCCTCCTGGATTGGTGCCAGTGGGTAGATCTGCTCGACAGGCTGACCGAAGACTTCGCGGACGGCGAGGTCGCGGTGCTCGACCGCGTTCCGGTGCTCGGCGGCTAGCTCGGCCAGGACGGCGGCGATGCGGTCGGCGGTGCTGCGTACCTTCTCGGTGCTGTCGAGGTCCTCGACGTGAGCGATCTCCACGTGAAGCCGGCCGGCGGCGATCCAGGCGCTGACAGCCAGCCGGTGCGGGCGTGGGTTGCCTGGGCCGCGGACCCCTCGGGGCTGGGTTGAGGAGAACCCGAGCCCGGGGGTGGTGGCGCCGCCTTCTCCCAGGTAGTTCAGGCTGATGGCAGCTTGCGGCGCGGCTAGCAGCCGAGGGTCGCGCCGTAGGTGCCGCAGCGCGTGGTAACCGATGCCGGCCCGGGGTACAGCCCGCAATGCGACAATGGTGCGGGCTAAGGCGCTACGGATTGGCTCATCTGGAACACTGGTGTCCAACCGCAAGGGGTACATGATTGTGCACCAGCCGACCACGTCGACGGGGTCGGCTCTGAGGCCCGGGATACGGCGGCCGTGCCCTTCGACGTCGATGAGAAGTCCGGGTCCGGACAGGGCGAGGCTGAGAGCTGTCAGCAGCGCCGCCTCCACCGTGGTGCCGCTGTCGCGCACGCAGGCGGCCAGCGCCGAGGTGGTCGGCTGGTCGATTACGATCGCGGTCTTGACCTCGTCTGCCTCCCGTCCGGGCAGTACGGGCGGTGTGTCGGTGCTGGCCGTGACGGCGTGCCAGTGGGCGATCTCGTCGTCGAACATGCCGTCGGCTGTCGCGCGGCCGAGGGTGTCACACCAGCTGAGGAAGGAGGGGGCTGGCGCGGCTGGCGCCGTGATGCCCGCGGCGAGTGCCGCCAGGTCGCCTGCCAGTTCTTCCTGAAGGATGTTCCAGGAGATGACGTCGACGATCAGGTGGTGAGCGGCGAGAAGCAGTTCATGCCTGCCGCCGGGCAGAGCGAAATGGACTGCGCAGGCAAGCGGGGCGCCGGGCTGCGGGTCGAGGCCCGCCTGCGCGGCTTCGGCCTGGGCCACGACTGCGGCGCGCGCGTCGCTTGCGGGCAGGTACCGCAGGTCGGTGCTGCTGTAGGCGATGCGGTGGCTGGCACCAGTTCTACTGGTGCCAGCGGCCAGGTCGAACTCGGCGGAGAAAGCGTCATGTCGCCGGCCGATGCGGTCGATCGCCGCGGGCAGGTGGGCGACCCAGTTCGGGTCGTCCACGGTGAACAGGACTGACTGGGTCCAGTGGCCGGGCGAGGGCAGGTCGAGGTCGCGCCACCAGGCCTGAATCGGGCTGAGGGCGGCGTGGGTCGCGGCCGGTGCAGCGGTGCCGCCGATTCCGCCCCGTACGTGCCTGGCCAGACCAGCGATGGTCGCGAACGGGGCGAGGATGAGACCGGGTGGGACGACCGCGCCTCGGACTGCGGCGCGGGCGGCGATACGGAACGCGAGGATGGAGTCGCCGCCGAGGTCGAAGAAGTTGTCATGCACCCCGACCCGCTCCACCCCCAGCACCTGCGACCACACTTCTGTCAGCACCG
>NZ_JBITGU010000010.1:0-59413 GCF_044457355.1 Nonomuraea sp. NPDC050556
GCGGCCGCGAGCGTGGCGAGCACCTCGGCCTGCCCGGTCGAGGCGGCGGTGAGCAGACGCATGTTCTCCTGCACCCGAGTCACCGACGCCGTGCTCGTCGAGGCCAACGCCGGGCGGTAGATCCACGGCTTCCCGGCGACCATGACGAACTCGGCCTCCCACATGACGCCGCCGCCGAACCGGGTCTGCTTGGTCACCGACGGTCCGTCCATCAGACCGACGTCGAACACCCGCCGCACGTGCCGCTCCCCGCACGCTTCGTCGGTGCAGTGCGGGCAGCACGTCAGCACGCACAGCTCCCCGCCCTGACACATGCTCGGCAGGCACGCGCTGCCCTTTAGCGCGGAGGTCAGCCAGGCCAGCCCGTAGGACAAGGCGCAGTCATCGGCGCCGAGCAGCAGCACCTTCCACGTCATCTCCCGCTCTTCGAGGATGTACGGGCCGATCGCCGCGCCGCCGCGTACCAGACCGACCGGGTCGCGCTTGCCGGGGCTCTTCGACAAGCCGATGACCTCAAGCCCGGCGATCCCGTAGAACCGGGCGCTCTCGGGCACCGCCGGGTCGTACCAGTCCGCCCCTGCAGGGGGCACGTCGGCCGGGTAGGTGTAGGGCGGATCATCCAACGCCACCGGCAGGTTGCACCCGCCGGTGCACTTCATGGAGATGCCGCCGTTCCCGGCGTAGACCTGCGCCCGCTGGTTGTTGATGATCTCGGTCCCGTTGAAGGACATCCACCCTTCCCACGCCATTGCCTCACACCGTCCCGAGTCCGACAGCACTGGTCGACGCCGCCACCGACGTCAACCGGGAAACGACCTTGTAGGCGACCGTTTCGGGGTCCTTGGCCGGTGTCTGCACCGTGATGGGCGCATTGATGATGGTCTGCACCTTCTCCGCGACCGACGACGCCACGGCGCTGCCCGAGCTGCGCAACCCGGTCAGCAGCGACATGAGCCCCGACTGCTGGGCCAGCTCACGCGCCCGCGCCGGACGAGTCAGCGGGATGATCACCTCGGGTCCGGCCTCGCCGACCAGCCGGTACTGCGCGGAGGTGACGTAGTCGCCGTTCGCGGCCGCCGCCGGGGCCTCCTGGCTGCCGCGCGTGTAGTTCACCGTAGCCGACATCGCCTGCGGGGCGGCCTGCGACCCGAGGGTGTAGTTGACCGTGGTCGACCTGGGCTGAGGGTTGGCTTGCGACCCGAGCGTGTAGTTGACCTGCGTCGACTTCGGCTGAGGCGGCGCCTGGGTGCCGAGCGTGTAGTTCACGCGCGCGGACTGGTCCGGCACCTTCGTGGCCATCACCGCCGAGGTGACGCGCATCGTGCCGTTGCAGTTCAGCGGCGGGCACACCGCCCGCGAGAAGATCGCCGTCCCCGAGCAGTTGAGCGGCGGGCACACCGCCCGAGTGAAGATCGCCGTCCCACTGCAGTTCAGCGGCGGGCAGACGGCAGCGGTGAAGATCGCGGTGCCGCCGCAGTTGAGCGGCGGACACACAGCAGCGGTGAACAACGCCGTGCCCGCGCAGTTCAACGGCGGGCACACCGCAGCGGTGAACAGGGCGGTCCCGGCGCAGTTGATCGGCGGGCACACCACGTTGGTGAACGTCGCCGTCAGCGGGATGTTCCCGGCGCCGCCGGACCCGGAGAAGAACCGCTGGATGCCGGAGACGTAGTTGGAGGCGAACGACTCGGCCGCGCCGGAGAAGTCGCCGGAGAACACCTTGTTGATCGCGCTACCCAGGGTGTCGGTGTCGGCATACAGCTGATCGGACACGTTCTTGATGAAGCCGCTCACGCCTCCGCCGCTGCTGCCCTCGGTGGTGAGGTTCACCGTGGCGTTGCACTCGATCGTCGGGCAGTCGAACGCGGGGATGCCCCACACCGCGTCGACGCCGCACCCGATGGTCGGGCAGTCGAAGGCGGGGATGTTCCATGAGACGTCGATTTGGCAGCCGTTGTCCGGGCATGCGGGAGAGCTGCCGACGAGGTTGTAGGAGACGTCGATCTGGCACTGCTTGGTCGGGCACGCGGGGGCGTCCCCGGCGACGTAACGGACTCTGATCTCGCAGTTGTCGCCTGAGGGGCAGCCGGGTGCGCCCGAGCTGGAGTAGGTGGTGGTGACGTCGCACCCGGTCGGGCAGTTGATGGACGGGCTGATCTGGATGTCGCCGATGCAGTCGGCGATCACCGAGCCGAAGCCGGAGCAGTCGATCTGCGGAACGATCGTGACGCCGTCGTCGCCGGTGAAGCACGCGTTCAGCGCGGCACCCAACCCCGAACAGTTGATCTTCGGGGTGACCTCGACGTCCTCCAGGCACGCCTTGAACTGGTCGGCGCAGTCACCGCACACGATCACGGGGTGGACTTCGACGTCTTCGCCGCCCTTGAACCAGTCGGAGATGGCGCCGCCGATGCCGTCGCCGATGCCGCGCAGGATGCCGCCGAGGAAGTCCTTGGGCAGCCCGGCCCACTTCGACAGGTTGTCCACGGTGTCGGAGATGTTCTCCAGCGTCCCGGCGGTGTCCTTCAAGCCGGTGACGATGTCGCCGCCCTTCTTCAGCCCCTTCAATCCCTTGATGAAGCTGAGCACGCCCTTGACGCCCTTGAACCCGGCCACGGCCAGCTTGGTGGCCTTGATGCCGCCCGCCAGGGCGAGCACCCCGACAGCGGCGGTCTTGAACGCGCCGGGGTTCTCCGTGGCGAAATCGTTGATGCCCTTGAGCACCGTGTTGAGCCCGTCCAAGGCAGGTCCCGCCAGCGGGGCGAGCGCAGTGGCGATGTTGCCCGCCAGGTCGGTGATACCGCCGATCGCGGTCTGCACCTTGGGCCAGTTCTCGCGCACGAAGCCGACGAACTTCTGAAAACCCGGGCTGTTGCCCAGATTCTCGCCCCACGTGGCGAAGTCCTTGGCCATGTTCTCCAGGCCGCCGAACACGTCGTCGCCGAACTGGTCATCCAGCGCCTTGATGGCGCCGACGACCCCTTTGGCCATGTTCCCGGCCGCCCGGCCGATCGACTCGAACCGGTCCGGGCCCGCATCCTTGATCCACTTCTGGACGCCTTGCCAGAAAGCCGACTTCGACGCGGTGTTGGCCTCCTGGCCCAGCGTCTTGATGCTGTCGGAGAACGCGTCAACGATCGGAGCGCCCTGCCCCATCAGCTCACGGCCGGTCTTCAACCACGGGGCCAGCGCGCCGAGCCCCTTGGCCTCGGTCGCCTTCTGCAGGTTGCGGTAGGCGTTGGCGGTCTTGTTGACCTCGCCGAGGAACTTCTGCTGCGGACTGGACAGGCCGTCATACAGGCGCTTTTGCTCCCGGAGAAGCTGGTTCTTCTCCTTGGTGGTGTCGGCCTTGGCGATGCGCTCGTCCAGGTCGGCCATCTTCTGCCGGACGTCGAGCACGTTCGACACCGCCGGGCCGATGACCCCGGCCCACGCCCCGACCCCCGCGGCGGCGGCGGTGAACCCGCCTGCGACCGCGCCGGCCCCGGCCACCAAGGGGGCGATGACCGCCGGGGCGGTGGTGCCCAGGGCGACCAGGGCGCCGCGCAGGGAGACCGCGCCGGAGGTGGCCTGCATGAGGTCCTTGCTCATGGACCGGGCGATGCTGCCCGAGTCGCTGCTGGCAAGGGCCTTGGCGAAGGAGGACTTGAAGTCGCGGCCGACCTTGGCTCCGGCCTTGCCGGAGGACGCTCCCGCCTTGTTCAGGCAGTCGTCGACCGCCTTGGAGGCGTTGCAGTTGGCCATCGCCTTGTCGAAGTTGGCCGAGAAGTCTCGGCCGATCTTCTGACCGGCTTTGTCGCCGCGGACCTTCGACAGGCACTTCTCCAGTGCGTCGCTGGAGCAGTCTTGTTCGAGCTTGCGGCGCAGGTCCTCCTTGAATCGGCTGGTGTCGGCGATGATGTCGACGGAAGCCGTGGCCAGACTCACACGTCCCCCCGAACGTTCGGTCACCAAGCCTTAGCTCAGGGTAACCGCCGTTCCGAGTGGGATTCGGTAACCTCACCCCCTTCTAGCTGCTCTTGTTCTGCGCGGCGAACGCCGACATGAACCCCGACCCCTCCTCGGCGGCCGACCACAGCGGCGCCTCTTCCAGGATCGAGGGCGGCAAAGACGGCGGCGCGAACAGCTCCGCTTCCAGCTTGGCCGCGTCCGAATCCTTGACGCACTGCGACCCGAGCCAGGAGAACACCGCGTTGAACAGGCGCGGAGCCGCGCACGCGTACGGGTCGAACCCCTGCCGCACCGACCAGGCATCGAAGCTGGACCACTGGGCGCGCGCCTTGACCGCCAGGCGCTGGCCGACGTGCCAGTCCCAGCCGACGCACCCGCCCAGCACTCGGGTTGCCGCCCGATACAGACGCACCATGTCGAGCGGATCGGCCGGGTCCATCAACCGGCCGAACAGGTACTCCTTATCGGAGTCGTTCATGCCGTGCGGGATGAGCACCAGCCAGGCGTTGTCGGCGAACAGCCGCATCAGATCCCGGGCCGGTATCTCCGGCACGTGCAGCGTCCGGCCGCTCTTGGACATGCGGAACCTGGCGGGCAGCCCAGGCGGGCCGATCACCGGCCTACGCGGCCTTCCTGCGCGGGTCCTTGGTGGTCTTCTTCTTGGCCGTCGCCGTCGCACTGGCCTCGGTCACCTGCACCGTGGTGGGGTCAGCCAGCTGCTCGTCCAGGTCCTCATCGGCCATCAGCAGCCCGATCGCGGCGAACCGCTCTTCGACCCATTCCTTCCACAGCTCTTCCAGCCGGGTACGAGCCAGCACTAGGTGCGAGTAGTTCAGCACGTCCTTCGGGTCGCGGTAGCGCTGCTCCAGCTCATCGGACTGGTCCGAGCCGAACACCACGTCCAAGAACCTCAGCAGCCCATGCAGACGCGTGCCGACGTTGGACCCCTGACGACCGGCGGCGATCAGCTCGGCCCAGACCGCGTCCTTGGGGCACGTCGCGGTGTACACGCGTCCGCCCATCCGGATCGTGGCCGTCTTCGGCGGCGGCGCAGCGATGGCGACGTCGTCCACGTCGAGCTCGAATACCGGCGTTGTCTCTGCCATGGTTCCCCCGAAACATGGATAGCGCCCCACAGAGTGAGCGCACGTTCCGTCCCGTTGACGGCGCGCCTTTGGGGCGATATGAGCGAAGCTACATGCCGCCCGGCGCGTCGAGCCCCGACGACACGGCCCCCGATATTGTTGAGCACATATCGCCCCCCGCGAGAGGAACCCCGCAACGCATGAGCCGCATCAAGAGCACCGAGGGCCGGTTGACCGATCTGGAAGCTGAGGCATTCCGTACTGGCCTGGACTTGCCCGACATCAAGACGCGCATCGTCGAGCTGCGGGCCGGGGTGGACGCCCGGTTCACCGGGATCGAGTCGACGCTCACCGACATGGTCGAAGTCCAGGTCGAGCACAGCGAAGCACTGGCCGAGCTCGTCAAGGGCCTCAACGAGGTGAAGGGCGTTCTGACCCAGCACGGCGCGCTCATGGCTCAGCAGAGCGAGATGATGGCCGAGATCTTGCGCCGCCTGCCCGAGTAGACGCGCGCTGTCAGCTGTGCACGACCACCGGCCACGGCGAAGTGGCCTCCAGAGCGCGCACCAGCCACGGGTAGGGGGCGACCGGCCGCACGGACTTGGCGAACACCAGCCCGCCGCCCTTGCCGGGGAAGACGAGGAACTTGCCCGACTTCGGGAAGATCATCCCGTGCCCCTGGTGGACGTAGATCGCGTAGTTCACCGGGGCGAAGATCTCCGCCCGGATGAACCCGCCCCCGCACCCCATGTCCAAGCTGATCGAGGCCCGCAACCGGCCGGTGTCCACCTTGCTGGTGGCCTTCGACAGCGCCTCGCACGCCTGGGCCACCGCGCGCACCTGCCGGGCGATGGGGCCGCCGCAGCCGAGCAGCGCGTCGATCTCGCTGTCGTGCATCGTGATCGTGCACCCCACGATGACCCCTCCCCCCGGCTCGTCTACGGCCCTACGGTGACGCCTCGCCTGACCAGCGGGGCGACCGCGTACATGATCGTCGTCCCGTCTCGTTCTAGATGCGTCTCGCGCGCCACCAGCCGGTAGCGCTGCCCTTCGTGAAACACCGAGTCCCCGAGCGTGAGCGTCGGGAAACACCGGGCGTCATCGAAGGAGCGCAGCACCCGCCCGGCGGCCGCGCGGGAACCAGAGGCCAGACGGATCTCCACACGCCACGACACCAGACATTCACCCGCACGTCTCGTCGGACAACACCGTGGCGTGCTTCTTGGAGATCAGCATCTCCACCAGGTCGGTGCGCGCCACCCGGACCGGGCGGCCGACCGGCAGATGCGGAAAATTAGAGATCGGGTAGTCGATCCGGATGCACACCTGCACCACCTCCGGGGCGGGCGCCGGCCCGGCCGCCGCCTCGGCCGACGAGTGGCTCTCGGTGGGCTCGGCGGTCTCGGTGCTGTCGTCGTTACGGATCTTGCTCATGTGCTCAACTCCACCTGGAACTGGAACGCCCACCCGGAGTATCCCCCGGCCGGGCCGACTGGCTCGCCGAACGACACCCAGTTCAGGGGTGCCTCGCACGAGTCTCCGACAAAGCAGTCCTGCACGGAGCTGCGCAGCAGCTCCCAATCGGCGTACGCGTCGAACGCGTCCGCCGTCAGGTCCTCAATCGACGGCGCCTCTCCCTGCTGGGAGACCGCGCGCAGGCAGCGCTGCACGCCGATCTCCAGCACCGCCTGGTACCGGTTGACGCAGCAGTTCGCGGCGACCGGGTCTATCACCGGGATCACCCGCGTCACCCGCACCCAGGCCTGCCCGTTCGGCGCATCCTGCGGCGGGTCATGGGCGGGATCAGCCGTACCGCACGGGGTGCAGTTCTCCACCGGCGGGCGCGCCGCCCCGTGGTAGACGAAGCACCGGCACACCGGCCGCGAGCTGGCCGCGAAGGTGTCGCACAGGCATTTGTACATGGTGGCCACCAGCAGCGGCAGCTTCTTGTCCGCGACGATGCCCATCAGCGCCCCCTCATGACAGCCACTCGGCGCGCGTCTGCGGCAGGTCCGGTGACCACACCTGCGGCCGGGAGCGCAGCCCGTCGGGGTTCACCATGGCCAGCCACATGTCGACCCTGGCCACCCCGGTACGGCCCTCCTTCAGGAACTCCATCGGGTCGACCAGGGTGTAGGTCATGCCGTCGCGCTGCACCTGGGTGACTCGCTCGGGGATCTGACACTCCGCCGAGCCGAGCCTGGCCAGCTCGCACGCCAGCGTCGAGGCGGCCGCCGACCCCATCGACCCGGCCGGGACCGGACGCCCCCGCTGGTAGGTGACTGAGAACGTGCCCTGCTCGGTGTCGAGGGCGGACATGTTCTGACACAGCGGCCAGCAATCCCCGTCGACGCGCCACAGCGTCTTGTAGTCGGCGGCCAGCCGGTAGTCCGACGGGTCGAGCACCGCGCCGTCCTGCTTGACCTCCTCGATCAGCCAGGCCGGGCCGGGCAGCTCGACCTTGCACACCGACACGCACTCGCAATCCCCCGGGCAGCCGCAGGAGATGTTGTACATGTCGCCGTTGTAGAGCAGCGGCGCGAACCACCCATACGACACCCCGGCCGTTCCCCACCCGGCCGAGTCGCCCCAGCCGGGGCCGGAGGCGTAGATCTCGCCGCCGCCGTACATGTCGGTGCACCGCTTCATGCACGGGCGCACCTTGACCAGGCAGGTGCCGTACCGGCCCGCGGTGAGCCGCCACAAGATCTCCGACGCCCACGCCACGGCCTGGTTCTGGGCCGGGGTCCAGTCGCCGGGGTCGGCCGCCCAGCCCTTGCACGCCGACATGTCGACCGGCCACGGCGTGCAGGCCATCGCCCGGGGCGGGTCCGGAAGCGGGGAACCCATCACGCGCTCCAGGTCCAGGCGCCGCCCGCCTTGGATGAGCCGTCGGGGTTGAACACGGTGACGTCGACGGTGGCGTCTTCGCTGCCCTGCGCCGGACTCGTGACGGTGATCTTCGTGTCGGAGACCACGGTGAACGAGGTGCCCTCGGTTGACCCGAACGTGGCCTTGGTCGCGCCGGTGAACCCCGACCCGTTGATCGTCACCGCGGTCCCGCCCGCTGCCGGGCCGGTGGCCGGGACGAGCGGCGGCGTGATCACGATGTTGGGGTAGGCGTAGGTGTAGGCGTTGCGCAGCTTGCCCGAACCGCCGTCGCCGAGCACCTCCAGCTCGACGACCGCGCCGACTGCCCCGGCGGGGGTCTTGCCGGTGATCTGCGTGTCGGAGACCACGACGAAGTCGGTCAGCGCCTTGCCGCCCAGGTTCGCGCCGGTCGCCCCGGTGAAGTGCTCGCCGGTGATTGTGACCGCCGTCCCCCCGGCCGCAGGGCCCGCGTCCGGGTCGATCGCGGTCGGCTTCGGAGCCGGAACCACCGGCAGACAGGATTCGTCGTTGGGGTCCTTGTCCGGCACATCGCCCGGCTTGAGCACGAGCAGCCCGGCCGTGGCCGCCGCGCACACATCCACGGTGCCTACTCTCAGCGGGGCGTCGCCGTGCTCGGTGATCAGCTCGCAGTCGACCAGGTAGTACAGGGTGCCGTCCGTCTTGGACTGCACCAGCACGCGGCCGTCCTTGCCGTGCTGCCACGGAAACCACGGGTTGGCGATCATCCAGCAGGAGATCCACGCCCCGATGCGCTCCCACAGCGCCATGCCATCCCAGCCGCCCGGGTCGGCGAACACGCGCACGCTGCCCGACGGGTCCGACAGCACCCCCTCGGCGTCGACAGCGTCCGCCACCACCGTGGTGTTCTTTGCCTTGCCCATGATCAGCGCTCCTTACGGTTCATGCCTGGGGTGTTCCTTCGTGCAAGCCCTCCAAGGTGGCAGCCACCCCGGCCAGGTCGTTCAAGGTGTCGCCGAGCGTGGCCAGCTGCGCCAGGTCCTTGACCCGGTAGGCGTACCCGCCCGTCTTGGTCGCGCTGCCGCCCGGCGTGGTCACGACCACGTCCACCGCGATCGGGCCCGACCCTGCCGGGGAGGTGACCACGATCGTCTCGTCGTCGACCACCGTGAGCGCCGTCCCGGCGTTCGGCCCGAACATGACGCCGGTCGCCCCGGTGAACGACAGCCCCTTGATCGTGACCTGGGTGCCGCCGTCCATCACACCGATGTTCGGCGTCACCGAGCTGATCTGCGGCGCAGAACCAGCGCCGACGATCGACACCTCGTTCGACCACACCGACTGATACGCCCCGTACTTGGCCGCCACCCGATACACGTAGGTGGTGCCGTCCACGACGGGGTTGTCGGCGTACGTGGAGGCCCACGGGTCGGTGATCGTCGCCAGGTCGGCGAACACGGCCGGGTCCACCTTGCGCTGCAGCACGTACCCCGACGGGACCGTGCCGCTGCTCCCGGCGTTCTCGATCTGCGGGTAGGCGCCCACCCACCCGGCCGTCGAGCCCGCCCACAGGTCCTGGTTCACAGCCCACGCCCCGGCCGCCTTGGGCACGATCCCGAACCACGCCTGGGTGAGAGTCAGCTGCGTCAGGTCGACGCCGACGTCGAGCACCGATTCGGTGAACGTCGCCGCGTGCGGGTCGGAGCCCTGCGTGATGCGCAGCGTCACCCGGCGCGGCCCGTCCTCGCCGACGCCGATCTCGAGCCGCCACCACGAACCAGCCGCGACACTCAATGTCGACGCGGTCCACGAACCGCCGGTCGCGCGCGCCCACAGCAAACCGGCGTTGTCGATCTGCACCTGCACCTGGGCCGCACCCAGAGTTGGGCCCTCCAGCCCGAACACGATCTGCGGCTCGACCGCAGGCAGGGCGTCGGCGTAGCCGTAGAAGCGGAAACAGAACGGCGGCCGAGGCAACAGCGCCGTCTTGACCTGCCACCAGGTGCGGGCCTGCGCCGAGCTGGGCGCGGCCGCCGGGAGCACGTACCGGGTCGACACGCCGCCGACCAGCGACACCGCGGCGTCGTCGGCGACGCTGCCGCCGTCTACCTGATCGGTCTGGTCCCACGGCCGCCGCCCCGGCAAGCTCTTGGCCGCGTTGTTGTACCAGCGCCACTCGAAGGCCGGGGTCTCCCACGCCAGATACGCAGTGGCGTTCTGCGAGGCCCGCCACTGCCGCAGCTCCGGCGCAGCCAGAGTGGTGGCCACCGTCACGGTGTTGGAGTAGGGCGACTCGTCCAGGTCCTGCACCGCGCTCACCTTGTAGGCGTACGGCCCGCCCGGGGCGAGCGAGGTGTCGGTGTAGGTGCGCACCCACGGGTCGGACACGGTGTCGATGACCTCGAACGCGGTGACGTCGTCGGGCCCGGCCCGGTAGATGCGAAACCCGAGCGTTCCGGCCACCGCCCGCACGGTGCGGGCCCGCCGGGTGGTGGCGTACGGGCCGATCCAGCCGAGCGTGGACACCTCCCACAGGTCTTGCCACACCACAGCGTCGGCGGCCGGGCCGTTGGCGGCCAGACCGAAGGTGAACTCGTTCCACTGGTGAGCCAAGCTCGTGGCCGTCTGGCCGAGCCACACCTTGTTCGGTGCGGCGTGCGGGTCGTCGCCGTCGCAGACCCGGACCTCGATCGTGTTGTCGCCGGTGGTGGCCAGCCCAATCTCGACGCGTATCCACTGGCCGAGCTGCGGCACGATGTCGGTCGCCACCGCGTCCGCGCCGCCGGTGGCGACGGTGAACGCCCCGGCCGTGGAAAGCCCGAGCTGGAAGGACTGCTCGCCGGTGCCGTCGGTGGTGGCCTGCTTGAGCCACGCCAGCTGGCACGCCGTCGACGGGCGCGCGTCCATCCGCATGTAGAAGCGCGCCCACAGCGGGAACGGCAGCTGATCCCCGGCCGGGGTGTTGGCCCACTCCTGCCCGGTCAGGGTCGCCGTCCCGGCCAGGATCGTGAACTTGGTCGAGGCGTCCCCGACGAGCACCACGGTGCGATCGGTCGAGATCAGCACCGGGGTGATCGTCTGCGTCCACGCTCTCGGGTCGGCCACGACGCCCGCCGTGGTGGCCTGCTTGTAGTCGAACGCGAGATCGGGGTAGTCCCACAGCAGGTCGACCCGCTGCGGGGCGACAGCGCCGCGCAGGCGAAGGTTCGTCGGCGCGGGCAACGTCACCGTCACCTTGACCTCGGTGACGCCGCTGTCCGCGCCGGTCACGGTGACCGTGTAGGTGCCCGGCGCGGCGTAGGTGTGGGCGACCTCCACACCTTCGCCAACCCCGGACGTTGTCTGTCCGTCTCCCCAGTCCACTCGGTACGGCTCAACCCCGCCGGTCGCGGTCGCGTAGGCCGTCAGGGCGTCATTGCGTACCGAGACCTCAGGGTCGAGCCCTACGAGAAAGGGACGGTGGCGCTCTGGCTGGTCGACGGGCTGTCTTCCTGCATCAGGATGACGGTGTAGGTGCCCGCCGCGGCGTACTGGTGCGTCTGGGCCACGCTGTCGACCGCCGCCACGGTCGGGGTGCCGTCACCCCAGTTGATCGACAATCGCTTGCCGGTGCCGTCGACCGAGTTCTTCGGCGTCAGGCTGGCCGTCATGTTGGTGTTGTCGGTGGAGTCCTTGGACAGGTCCTGAATGATCGGCGCACCCAGCAGCGTCTGGCAACCACACTGCGCGGCAGGCGGGGTGAGGTAGACCAGCTCCAGGTCCATGTCCTCATCGGCGGCGATCGGCGTCGCCAGCGGCGCCGGCTTCGCCGTACCGATCTTGGTGATGTCGTACGGTCCGACACCCCACCCGCCACCGGACTTGGTACGCCCGTTGAACACGAACGACAGCGCGCCGTTCTCGATGGTCAGATCGCCCGGTGCGCCGCCGACAACCCAGGGCAGCAGCAGGTAACCCCACACGCCGTCGGCATACGACGGAATGACCGTGTTGTCGACGTTGGTGGTGTCCATCCAGATTTCCAGCGCGTACCCGGTGTCACACGACAGCGACGAGCTGCCGCGCCAGCCGACGGTGTTCCCGGCCGCGTCGACGACCTTCTTGTAGGTCGGGTTGATGATCTGCACCAGATCCGGGTCGACCTGACAGAACGTGATCGTGACGTTGCGCCACTTCAACTGGTCGCACGCCTTCTCCGAGACGCAGATCTCCCCGGCCGCGTTGGTGACGGTGGTCTCCTCGCCGTCTTCGACCTCCGCGCCGAGCTCGACGCTGACGAAGCCGCTCGTGACGACGAACGCGCACGCCGACGAGATGGGTCGCCCGGCGTTGTCCAGCCGCGTGACGCGCATGCGACGGCCCCGCAGGAATGTGGGGCACGCAATTCCAGCCATTGTTGTTCTCCCCCCGAAGAACTCGCTTATTTGTGGTCACGCGTCCAGATCGACCGCGACGGCTCCGAGCAGGCAATCTGTGGTGGCCAGATACGTCCGCTCAGAAAGGACGGTCCGGATATTGGTCTCATAAGCGAACGCATTGGCGCTGTGAATAGCGCCGCGCCGGATGACGACTTCGCCGGTCACATACGCCCAGAACTCGATATCGCCGCTGACGGGCGTCCCGTCGGGGGCGTTGCCGAAGTAGCCGCCGCCGAACGCCAGCCGGGTGCCGAGCCGGGTGTGCAGGCCGCCCGCCGTCCCGCCCTCGGGCTGCCCGTTGTGCATGTAGTCGCCGTGCACGAGGTACTTGTCCTCCATGTACGGATACACCCACCTGGGCAGGTGAATGACCGCCTGGTTGGAATACTCCTGACAGGCGTAGGCCTCCAGCGAGCCGATCGCGTGCAGCAGACTCACCGCGGTATCACCCGACGGCTTACCGACTGCCTTGCCGCGCTGCAGGTTGATCGTGCAGAACGCCCGCTCGGCCTCCAGCTGCTCCTGGCCGCGCAGCCGGTCCTCGTTGAACGCGATGCGTTCGGGCAGCGTCCAGCCGACTTCGTTGCACTGCCACAGCTCGTACACCGTGAACGCGTCCGGCTGCGTCACCCACCCGTCGCCGGTGTCGTCGGCCCCCTTGACGTGCGACGTTTTATCGGTCGGGTCGCCGGTCCCGGAGGGGCACCAGCCCTGCACCCAGTCGGCGTCCGCGCAGCGCGCAGACATGTACTGGATGCCCATCGCCCATCGGCCGTCGCCCTCGACGATCGTGGCCGCGTCGAACAGCCCGCCCCGGTAGGGGCGCACCCCCGCGCCGGGTTGGGTGACCGTCTCCAACGGCTGCTTGGCCGCCAGAATCGGAGTGCTCATACGTGCTCACCTTCCTGTCCCCCGTTGGTGGAGGTGCGGGCCGGGCTGGGGCGCTGAATCGAATCGGGGAAGATGTGCCATCAGCGTGAGATCAGCCCGGCCCGCACCCCGTCTGCGGGGCTGTGCTCGTCAGGCGGCAGGGCAGGTGATCTGCGTCTGCGCGCCGGTCGTGCCGTCGGGGCACAGCGGGATGGTGAGCTTGGTGGCCTGGTAGCAGCGCTTGCAGACCGCGACGCCTTCCTCGGTGAACAGAGCAAGGTGCATGTTGGTCTCCAGCAGCGTGGAGTCATACAGGCCATCGATGGTGATCACCGGGGCGGTCAGCTGGAAGTACGTTCCGGCCGGGTACAGCAGCACATCCACGGTGGCGGGCCACGCCTTCGGGTTGGTGGCGCCGCCGAAGTCGGTGTCGGTGCCGGTGGCCAGCGCGTCCTGCCAGTCGTAGACGAACTGCGGGCGCACGCCGCGCGCCGACAGGTAGGAGATGAGCTGCGCGTTGGAGACGTTGATCATGTCGACGCCGTTGCGCTTGGCCAGGTCGCTGCGCAGGATGCCGAGCACCCAGTGCGGGAAGACCGCCTCCAGGGACGCGTTCTGCGCCATCCGGTACTTGTAGCGGTAGTACTCGACCTGCAGCTCGACCAGGCCGAGCACACCGGCCGTCGCGCCCGGACCGTAGGTGTTCTTGTCCGGGCTGGCGCCGGCGGTCACCACCACGGCGGTGGCGGCCGCGGCGGCGGTGGCCAGCTTGTAGGCGTTGAGCTTGTGCTTGTGCGCGGCCAGCGCCTGCTGGGTGAAGTAGGTGATGAGCTCCGGCCAGGCCCGCTCGGTGAGGATCGGCGACTTGATGCACAGGCCGTCGACGTCCATGCGGCACTCGGAGTAGTCGGTGCACGGGATCTCGTAACACGACTTCTTGGTCCCGGCCGCGACCTGCGTCTCGGTCAGATGGAACCCGACCGCGGAGTAGATGTCGGAGAAGTCGGGCACGTTGGGGAAGCGGATGCCGCCCCGCTTGGCCACGATCTCCGGCACGTCCCACATGCCCGCGTCGCCGTCGGCGACCGGGCACATGTCGTACAGGGTCTCCGAGGGGGCGCACCAGCCACCGGCGGCGATCAGGTTCCCGCCGGGCAGCCCGGACTCCTTGGTGACCTTCTCCACCATGGTGTTGACGTCGGACCCGTCGAAGGTGTCCAGCGTGTTGGGGCTCTCGCGGTGAATCGTCGCGATCCCGACGCGCGAGGAGCCGTGCACGCCGCCCCGGGCCAGCGCCTGCAGCCGGTTGGTCGCAGCCGTGGCCAGATCGCCGATACCGGCCAGCACCTGACCGGCCCCGTACTCGGGCACGTCGGAGGCCGCCGTGGTGGAGAACGTGGCGCGAGTCAGCGCGGAGCTGGCGGGCTTGTCGTGGCGGCCGCCGAGCGGGACCTTGGGGGCGGGCTTGCCGGATGCGGCCACGGGCTCGGGCTCCTTGTCTGCTGCGACGTCCTCGACGCTCTCCTGAGCGCCCTGCTCCCTCTCCGGGGCTGCGGGGATGTCCTCGGCCGTTTCGGTCGCTTCAGCCGCCTCCTGGGCGGTGCGCTCCTTCAGCCCGGCGATCTTGTCGGCGAACCCGCCGATCTGCGCCTCACGCTCAGCAGCCCGGGTCAGCGAGTCCTCGACCAGGTCGGCGGCCTTGACCAGGGCGGCCATCGCCGCCATGTCCTCATCGGCGTAGGCGTCCTTGCCGTGCACCGCATCGAAGTGCGCCACAACCGCGTCGCGCAGCTCTTCGAGATTGGCGTGCTCGGCGATGACGGCCTGCACAGCGGCGTCACGAGCGGCCTCGTCGGCGTGCTCGGCAGTCCAGGCGGCAAGCAGCTTGGAAATGGTGTCGTTCACGTGGCCCTCCCAGGTGCACACGTCACAAAACGGATTGGTGTGCTCCCGGCCGCTACCGCCAGCAGAGCCATTCCGGTGCCCGGCCCTACCGCCAGCGGCCACCGTCATTCGCTGCGCCCAGCGTAACCCCTTGACCAGCGGCGACGCCCTTAGCGCGCTAGTTGCGTACGCGCGTCCACGTCACCCCGAAACCCCTCACAACCCCTCCCCCCATCACCAGTCGCGCTGCTCGCTGCCGTACTGCACCGACGCCAGCTCCGACGACAACACCGCAGCCACCGACGCTGACAGCAACGTCATCGACCACGTCCCCGAGGCGACGTTGACCGCCGTACTCTGCGACGAGTAGGCGTAGGGGCGCACCTTCTGCCCGGCCGTCAGGGGCAGCGTGCCGCACACCGACACCCGCATCGCCGCCGTGATGGGCGACTTGTACTGGGAGATACCGCCCACGTAGGCGGACTGCGAGCTGTCCCACATGTCGACGCTGATCGCCCGGTTCCCGCTCGGCGTGGTAACGGACGCGAACTGCACCATCAGGAACGCCAGATAGATCCCGGCCACCGGGGCATGCATGACCGTGCCGGGAGCCTCCGGGGTGATCTGCCACCCGCTCGCGGGCTGCTCGTAGTCGGTCGTGCCGAACAGCAGTTGAGCGCCGCTCGTTGGAATCGACTGGCTGGCCGTGGACGACAGCTGCACGCGCGGCCCCATATAGGCGGCCAGCACCGTGTCCAGGCGTTCGGCGAGCGACTGCCAGTACTGCCAGGTCTTGGACTCATCCGAGCTTTCCGGGTAGGGCAGCTTGAAGTTCGGCGTCACCTTCGCCATGACCGGGGTCCTCCTTACGTGGCGGGGATCATGCCGATCAGCGGCCACATCGTGTTGATCATCACGTTCTGGCCGGTGGCCAGCACCGCCGTACCGGCCAGCGACGCCAGCGACGCGGTCCCGTTCACATCCACGTACGCCGACCCGTGCACGTAGGAGGTCCGCATCGGCACCGTGATGATCTTCTTGGGGAACAGCGACGCGATCAGCGTGCACATCGGCGAGTCAGCGATCGACCCCGACGCCGCGGCGGTGATGTCGGCCCCCGTCCTGGTGGCGTACAGGCTGATGAACGCCCACGGCCCGCATGTGTAGGCGTAACACGGGTTGTCGGCGTTGGCCCCCCACCCGGTCGACCAGGACGCGACCGGGGCGCTGATCAGCTGCGGAGTCCACGCCTGCTCGATCGCCTGGGCGAGCTGCTGCCAGTACTTCCACGTCTGGCTGTCCTCGGCGCTGTCGGGGTAGGGCAGCTTGAACAGCGGCGTGTACGACATCGTCATGACGCCCTCATTTCGCCGCCGGGACCTTGTCGACGGTGCCCCCGTTGGCGCTACGCGCCCCGTACGCTTCGGTGTCGGACAGATAGTCGACGAACGTGCCGTCGAGCCGGGTGTGCCGCCACACGACGGGCTCGCGCTGCGGCGGCGGCGTGCCGACGTAGGAGCCGCCCCAGCCCGCCGACGTCCCGGCGCCGACCTGGCTTCCCTTGCCCTTGTTGCATCCGCACATCTACTTGCTCCCCTTCATGGCTTCCCACTGGGCCACGGCCGCGCATGCTTCGGCCTGGCTGCCCGCGTTGACGTGCTGCAACCCGGGCCAGTTCAGATCGCCGGTCGAGCACATCTTCTTCGCCGCGTTGATCGCGGTGGCGATCTTCTGGGACTCATCGCCGGGCACATGCTTGGCGATGCGCTTGATGTAGGCCGGGAGCCCGCCTCGGTCCTCCACCCAGTTGAACGCGGCCGACAGCGTGAACTCCTCGTGCTCGATCATCGCTGTCTTGAACGCCGCCGCCTGCTGGGCGCGACGTCGCCCGGTGTGATCGGACATCCGCGCGGCGTAGAAGGCCGCGGCGCTGGCCCGCTGCTCCTGCTCGGCTTCGCGACGCTCCAGCTCGTCGACCACCATCTTGGCCAGACTCGCGGTGTCGAAGCTGACCCTGGCGTACGGGCCGCCTCGCTCCCCGATGGTGGGGGTCGCGGCCGGGCGGATCACCCCGGCCGCGACGAGCGCGTACGGGGAGCCTTCGGCGTCGGAGCGGTAGCGCGGGATGGGGAAGCCGGGCACGTTCACCGACAGGGCGGCCACCAGCTCCTGGCCGCCGCCGATGGCCCGCCAGTCGCCCGACAGCGGCGAACGGGCGAGCACGTCGCGCACCTCGTCGGCCACCCCGGGCAGTACGGCTCCGGCCACCCAGATGCCGAACTCGTCCTCTCCCGCTCGTACGGCGGCGGCCTGCGTGCCGGTGTTGTCGTAGTGGGCCACCGCGTTGGCGTAGCCGTCGCCGATGTCGGCGTGCCCGGTGCCGACGGTGAGCAGCCCCACCCCGAGCGGGCGCGGCTGGCCGTCGCCGTCGTCGACCTGAACGGACGCGGTGTGGAAGTAGGCGTACCCGGTCGACGAGCGCGGCGCAGTCACGCACCGGCCCGAGTAGGAGGTGTGGCAGGTGTCCCACACCGCCAGGTGCCCGTACACGCGGCCGTCCGCGCTGACCTGCAGCGGGGTCGGACCAGACAGGCCCGGGTCGTTGAACCAGGCGGCCGGCGCCGCGCCAGGAGCTCCGGCCGCCAGGATCGCGTGCGGCATGCACGGGCGGCAGTCGTCGACCTCGACGCCGTCGCCGAGGGGGCCGCCGAGCGCGTGTTCGCTCTTCAGGGTGCCGTCGGAGTTCCAGCTGTCGGGGATCTTGTCGGACAGGCCCAGCGCGCGGGCCCGCTTGATGATGTGGCGGCGCACCGCGTCGCGGTCCTCTGCGGTGCCCTCCGGGCCTCCGGCGCGTCCCACCGCGCGGATGGCGTTGTCCAGGTCGGTCTCGTTGCGGATCGGGTACCGGCCGCCCGGCATGGCGTCGCCGTCTTGGGTGGCCTTCTTGCGCTGCTCGGCGGAGATCCCGGCCGCGACGAGCTCCTCGACGGGGACCTCGCCGAGGGGTTCGTCGCCGTCGTGCCACACCGGCTTGATGGTGGCCTCCGGGAAGGCCTGCTCGGCGACCATCGTGACGCTGGTGGTGCGCCAGTCGGTGGCCAGGGAGGCGTACTCGGTGTGTTCGCACTCCTCGCCGCACCCCATGGCGAACCCGCCGTCGGCGTCGATGCATGCCATTTCGCGGGTCTCGTCATCGATGAGGACCGACACCCAGCGGTGGAACCCGTCGCGCAGCTGCCGGGCGGCTTCGCGGCCGTGCTCGCCGCCCAGGTCGAATCGGCCCGCGCCCATGAGGTAGTCGCCGTCTCGCCACACCCGGTCGACGTCGCCCACGATGACCGACCGCTTGTGCCCGTCATCGGACATGAGCTGGTACAGCAGCGGCATCGGCAGAGGCCGGACGCGGACCTTGCCCGAGGCGGGCGCGGCGATGACCCGCCCGTCAGCGGAGGCGGTGTTGAGCGGGGCGATGACGCCGCGCCACCGGTCCGGCAACGGCCGCTCCTGAGCCTCGTCCTGCTCGTCGTCGTCGAGCTGCTCGTCGAGCTCTTCCACAGGTGCACTCATGGGTTACGCCCCCTTCGGGTAGAGCACGCGCTCCGCGCGCTGGTTCAGAATGTCGGCGGCCAGCTGCCCGAAGGTGACCATCGAGCAGCGGCAGTTGATGACCTCCCCGGCCGGGCCCTGCGGGTCGCCCGGGAACTGCAGGAGCGCCCCGCCGACGTGGAACGGCTCGATCAGGTCGACCTGCTGCCGGTCGGCCCGCCGGTGGGTGGGCCGGGTGCGCTCATCAGCCGTGGAGATCCACAGCTTGCGCTGTCTCTCCTCGGTGCGCTCGTTGTGCGCCTTGGCGGCGGCGTAGGTTCCGGCGTTGACGGCGGCGTGCACCTCGGTGCGGGCGATGCGGGTTGCTTCCCAGTCGGTGGCCGCCTCCTCGACGACGAGCGTGGCCTTGACCCGATCGCGCAGCTGGCGCACGTCCTCCCCGGCGGCCAGGCCCTGGGCGAGCTGCTCGCGCAGCTCCTCATACACCTGGTCGGGGTAGTTGGTCAGCCGGTTGCGGATCGAGCGCAGGTAGGCGTCCCGGTACGGCTCCGGGTTGTCGCGCCCCTCGTCGACGGTCGGCACCCTCGCCCAGCCCTGGTCGAACACCTGCCCGAGCTCGGGCAGCACCACCGTGTCCAGATGGGCGTCCCACACCTGCGGGCGCGGGAACTGGCCCAGGTCCGGCGCCTCCCCCGCAGGCGACAGCGACACCACCGACCGGCGCACCCGGGCCAGGAACGCGCGCAGCGCTTTGACCACCACGGCGTACAGGCGCCGCTCGTTGGCGGCGTCCTGCAGCCCGTAGCGCATGCGCAGCCGGTCGACGGCTGCGGACATGGCGGCCGACAGGCGCCGCCGGTCAGGCGGCACCGATACCCACCTGGGTGTCGTGCACGCCGGACGCGGCCAAAACCCGCACCAGGTCGTGGCGGGTGTGCGCGCGCCCGGCCAAAAGCAGGAACCGCACGTAGTCGTCGACCACCTGGTGCAGCCGGTCATGGCCGGGAACCGCCGAGTGGAACTCGGTGTACGCGCCCGACAGCATGTCGTCCAGATCACCCGATTGGGGGCTGATGTGCAGATGCAGCTCATCGGAGTCGATGTGGGCGTACTTACCCCGGTAAGCGCGGTTGCGGCGCAGCAGCCATTTGCCGGACCGCTCCAGGGCGCGCAGCGTGGCCATCTCCGACACCGCGACCAGCCACGGGTCCGCCGCCGGCGCGGCCGGCACGGCGGCCGCGGCGAGCTGCCCTTGGGCGTTCGGGCCCGACTGCGGGATGCCCGGTTGCGGGCCCTGCCCGGTGGCCTGGGCGGGTGCGGGCGAGTGCGGCCCGATGTCCGGGGTCATCGTGGTGGGAGCCTGGAACCCGCCGGGGATGTCGATGCCGAGCATGGGCAGCAGGTACGGGGCGAGCTGGGCGTTGCCGAGCGCGATCCTCGTGGCGAGCATGGTCTGCGCTTCTTGCTCATCAGGGGCGTCCTCGTCGGAGAACCCGTTCTCCCGACGGGCTGCGTCGGCCCCGATGAGCCCCTGCCCGTACAGAGTGAGCGAGTCAGGCCCCTTGTTGGCCTTCATGACGACGTCGGAGGTGTCGAACCAGATGGCGTACCCGCCCGGGTCGGGGTGCTTCAGCGCCTCCAACGCGGGGCGCAGATATCGGACCGTCAGAGCGTCGACGATGAGCGCCAGCAGGGGTTCGACGTGGAGCTTAACCGCTGACTCCTCGATCGCCCACGCCGACCAGTGGTTGACATCGCCCATGCCGAGCAGCACTTCGGGCGGGATGTCCAGCCCGTTGGCGATGCGCCGGATGGCCGCCTCGCGCAGCGTCTCGACCCGCTCGTCGAACGGGGTGCTGAAGGTGACGTGCTTGATGGAGTCGATGGCATCGGCCGGGACTCGGGCGACCATCGGGACGATCGCCGCGGCGGAGTCGCGGTTGTTCAACGGGGTGATCATCGCTTCGATGAGCCCGGCCATGAACGGGTCGGTCTCGACCGGGTTGGGGCTGTCGGACTCGGTCGGCACGGCGAGCGAGACGTTGTCGGGGATGAACAGGATGCCCGCCCCGGCCAGCCTGGACTGGGCGGTGGCGCTCACGTGGGCGTCGAGGTCGAGCAGCTGCTTGAGCGGGCCGCGCAGACCTCGCACCGGCGAGTCGGCCTCCCACCCGATGCGGGGGTGCGGCCGCCACAGCCGGATGATGGTCGACTTTTCCGGGTCGAGCTTCACCTTTTCGTCGCTGTCGGGCATGCGCAGCTCGGGCACCCCGCGCCGGTGGTCGATCTCGTCCGCGCTGGCGCACACCCACCGGCGGCGTGAGCCCTGCAGCCGGTTGTTCGGGTCGGTGTAGTCGAACCCGCACAGGTAGGACTCGCCGGGGATGTTCATGTGGATCGCCAGGCGGCGCAGCATCTCCCCCTGCCCGGTCTGGCCGTCGAACAGCTCATCGAGCGGCACCTGGGCGCCGTCGCCGTCGTCGGTCGGGATGGGCTCGGATGAGCCGTTGGGGTCGATCCGGCCGACGTACAGGCGGGTGCGGGAGCAGGCGTTGGACAGCCAGCCCGCGCCGTAGCGCAGCTCGGTCACCTGGTCGTAGCGCACCCAGGCTTCTTCTTGCCAGCCAGCGGTGCGGGCGACCTTCTTCAGCTGGCTGATCGACAGCACGGCGGCCGAGGCGATGAGCGCGGGCTGGCTGGCCCGATTCTTGTGGCGGCGCCATCCCGCTGGGACGAAGTGCGTCGTCGGCTTGGTCATAGAGCGGCCCCCCGGGTGCCGTGATCATTCCTCGCGGTTGGCCAGCACGCCGACCAGGTAGCTGGTGGCGAGCGTGCTGGTGATCAGCCAGAGTGGCCACTGGCCGGAGGGGACAGACGTGCTGGTGACGGTGCCGCCGGTGATGGCGTAGACGAGCGCCCAGACGGCCAAGCTGATCCAGAAGCCGGAACACCAGGGGCAGTTCATCAGCTTCCACAGCCACCGACGTGCGGAGACGGAGGTGTAGGCGGTGCGCGCGACGAAATGCGTGATGGGCTCCAGGAGCGCCGGGGGCACTTCGCCGCCGACCAGCCGCCACACCGCGCGGCGCAGGGGCTCGGTGACGGTGTCGGCGACGAGCAGCCGGGTCAGGCGCGCTGATGCGAGCGTGACCAGCACAAACGCGAAAATCCCCTGCATGTTACCGATGGTAACGCCACCGTCACGCGGGGTCGGGGAGCTGTGGGCGGACACACATCAGCCCGGCCTCACAGAGCAAGAGATGAGACCGGGCTGCGCTTGTGTGATGCACCACCAAGGGTGAAACCGCCAGGGGACTGGCAAAGGACCCACGGGCCTTCACCTGCGACGATACCGCCTCAGCTCTGCCCGTCCGAGCAACCGGACGCCCCGCACCCGGCGTGCTTCCCGCCGCCGGTCTCGATCACCGTCGGCTCCCCCACCGGCAACACGTCACCTGGATACACCTCGGCGTCGTCAGCGTGTTGCACGACCGCCGAGGACACACCGGCGATGAACCGCACCCGCACCCCGTCAAGCTCGCCCTCCACCCAGCGCCGCATCTCCTCCAGGTCGGCCTCCTCCTGCGGCACGAACGGCATCGTCAGCAGCAGCGTGTCGCCCGAGCGCACCACCACCGCGCGCGCGAGCAGCTCGTCGCGCTTGTCGGCACGCTTCTGCCTGCGGGCCTGCCGCTCCAGGACGCCTTCAAGCGGTTCCGTGCTCACCATGTCTTCTCCCTTGGGTTGTGGAGCACTTACGCGCTCGGGTCGATGGCCACGTCGGGCGGACCGGCCGGGCCGGTCGTCATCGCGGTGACCGCTTGGGCGTGGTCGATCATCAGCTCGTGGCGCAGCTCGGCCACGGCGTTGGAGAACTCGTCAGCATCGCCCGGCGAAGCCCCGGTGACGGCGAGCAGCCGGTGAATCGCCGCGGTGTGGCGGGCCTGCTCGGCGACGCGCAGCAGCTGCAAGCCGAGCTGCTCCAGCTGCAGCGGCGCGTACTGCTCGCGCATGCTGCCCCACTGCACCACGGCGACGGGCTCCAGCTCGTCACGGGTGGTGAGCGACCAGCAGTACCAGTTCGGGTCGTCCGCGCTCAGCGGCGGCGGCCCGGTTTCCGGCCCTGGCCGGTTCTCCACCGGCAGCACCGGCTCGGCGCTCTCTTCGAGGGCGATGTCGCGCGGCTCGCAGTTGGCGGTGGGATCGGAAGCGCACGGGCATAGGCCGCTCTTGGCAGGCCGGTCCAGCTGCTCGGCGTGCTCCTCGGTGGTGATCTCCATGCACGTACGGTATCCAGCCGAACACACGAACGACCCGCAGGCGCGTGCCTGCGGGTCGTGATGTGCGAGCGTCAGAGGTCGAATCGTGCTCGGATGGTGGCCCGGATCTGCTCGGCGACGTCGTCATCGACGTCACCGAGCCACTCGGCGAAGTAGTCCTTGCCGTACGCGCGTAGGTCGGTCACGGCGGCAACGCCCTTGATCGGCTCGGTGATGGGCACGGTCAGCAGTGTCAGGTCGGAGGGCAGCTCATCGGGGTTGCGCACGAGCACGCAGTAGATGAGATGACGGCGTTCGATGATCCAGTCAGCGTCGACGATGATCGCGATCAGGTCGTTCTTGCGGGCGGGGATGCGACGGATCTGCCACTGACGCAGGGGGATGTTCGGCTCGCTCACGCGGCGTTGTCCTGCTCGTCAAGGGCGTCCTGAGCCTTCATGAGGTAGTCCATGTACTCGGACTCCTCGATGTCGTGGTCGGGGGTGCGGTGCGCGTCGATGCGGCGCAGCTCTTCGCGGGCGAGCGCCGCGCGCACGGCGCGGGTGACGTATCGGGAGACGTTGTCACCGTGCCGCTTGCGCAGTTCGCTGTCGATCTCGTCGGGAACACTTACAGCCAATCGCTTCATACATCAATCATACTCTGTTATTACGAGTTTGTCGGGTCACTCAATTCCCAGATCAGCCGTACCCCCGCCGCGCTTGGGCGGGCTGATCGTGCGCCCGGCCAGCCCGGTCGTCGGCGGCACTACCTGCGTCTTGGACGCGTCGGCCGCCGTGGAGATCGCCGTACTCGCGCCCGGGATGGGCAGCAGGTGGAACGCCAGGTACACCGACGCGTCGATCCGCCCCGGCGACATGGAGTCGTCCGGCTGCCAGGTGGCCCATTCCGACTCCAGATCCGGCAACGGCGCTCCGGTGCGGATGTTGTCTTCGATCCACTGCTGGGCGATCGGCTCGGCCCGCAGCAGCTTGCCGAGCTTGGCGCGCACCACCTTGATGTACGGCGGCAACACCCCCCGAGGGATGGAGCCCTCGCGCTGCAGCGCGTCCCACGAGGTGCGGATCGTGCGCGTGGCCATGTCGCCGCCGTAGTTGGTCTCCACGATGATCGTGCCGGCCTCGATCTCGTGCGCCAGCTGGCACGCCTTGCGCCCCCACTCATCCGAGCTCATCTCGCCCGACCAGTCGTGGGTGTAGTACAGCTTGCGGTCCTCGCCCAGATGAGCGGCGATGATCCCCGCGGTGTCGCGGCCGCCGCCGGACGGGTCGACGGCCACCGCCTTGCGCATGGCCGGGACCTGCGACAGGTGATCGCGGCGGGCGGCGATGGTGTCCCAGCTCAGCAGCGCCCCCTCGGCCGGTTGCGGGTCGCCCTGATACAGAGCGTTGAACTCGCGCGCCCCACCTTCGACGCGTTTGCCGTTCCAGTGCGCGAGCAGCGCAGCCCGATCCCCGTGCGCGATCTTCGGGTGCGGCAGCGGCTCGCCCGGGGCGCGGCCGAGCGCGTCGACGGGCACCCACCGGGCCGGGTTCGGCGGCACCGCGATGGCGGGCATGTGCACCAGCTTCCAGATGCCGCCGTCTTCGACCAGGCCCTGTTCCTTCAGCAGCCACCCGGTCAGGTCGAAGGGGTGCCACCGGGTCTGGATGATGATGATCACCCCGCCGGGTTGCATGCGCGGGATGACCGTGCCGGTGTAGAACTCGCGCACGTGCTTGCGTTTCGCGACGCTGTTGGCGTCCTTGATGCCCGCGTGCGGGTCGTCGATCACCATCAGGTCGACGTCGACGCCGGTCAACCCGCCGTCGACGCCGACGCATCGCATGCCGCCGCCGGAGGTGAGCCGCCAGTTGTGCGAGGCGCGCCGGCGCGGGTGCAGCTGCAGCCCGTAGCGGTGTCCGTGCGCTTCGACCAGGGCGAGCACGTCTTTGCCGCGCCCTTCGGCCAGCTCCCCCGCATACGAGGCGACGGCCACCCGGTGGCGGGGGTGTTTGATCAGCCACCAGAACGGCGCCCAGGTGGCCGCCGTGGTGGACTTGCCCGACTGCGGCGGCACCGTGAAGATCAGGCGTTTGATGCCGCCTTCTCGGTCAGCCTCGGCGATCGTGCGCCCGATCATCTCCACGTGCTCGCGCAGCACGAACGTGTGGTCCAGATGGCGGCCGAGCAGCGCCGGGTCATTCAGCGCCGCCGCGTCCAGGCGCGCGCGCAACCGAGCGTTGACCTGCCGGGCGGCGGCCAGCTGCGCGGAGACGATGGAGGCCTCCATCACGCCTCAGGCACAGCCAGGCGGCGCAGGAACGCGGCGTTCTCCTCGTGCAGGCGGGCCAGCTCCAGCATCTCGTCCACCTCGCCCACGGAGGCGTCGGTGTTGGGTTGAGCGGCGGCCACGTCGTCCACCACGGCGGCGGCCAGAGTGGTGCCCCCGGCCACCCCGTAGGCGTCTCTCAGCCACTTCAGGGCGGTGTCGCCGGAGCGGGCGACCTGCCACAGGTCCATCTCGTCCACGTCCTGCGAGGTGAGCCTGGACAGGCGGCCGATCACGTGCCGCAAAACCCCGTTGGCGATCTTCGCTTCGGTGTCCATGAGCTCACGCCGTTTGGCCGCCAGCTGCGCCAAGAAGATCTTGTCTTGCTGGCGGTCCCACGCCTCGGCCCGCTCACGCCAGCGGAACCGGTGGGCGGCGTTGTGCGCCGTACCGTGCGCCAGGTTCACGAGTTCCGCACACTGTTTCACAGTGCGCGCCCGACCCAGGTCCCGATACATGGCGAACCGGGAGTACTGCCGCTCGGACTCCCCCGACTGGCGCTCCCACAGCTCCCGGTCGGTGCCCAACAGGATCTGATTCGGTGTCGTCATAGTCCCGAGACATCCCCTCGATATGATCAAACGTGCCCTCACCAGCCATTTTGTCTGTCCGCCAGCCCTGGGCCTCGGCTCTGCTCGCCGACGACGCGAACCGTAAAGACATCGAGAACCGGGGCTGGTCGACCAGCCACCGGGGCCGGTTGTACATCCACGCGGCCAAGACCCACGACGAGGACGCCCACCTGTCGTATGAGCTGCTCGACCTGCCCATGCACTACGGGGTGGTCTTGGGCTACGTCGATCTGGTCGACGTCGTGCGCGACTCCCCGTCTCGGTGGGCGGAGCCGTACGCCTACCACTGGGTGACAGCCAACCCCGTGCGTCTGGCCCGCCCGATCGACCTGCGCGGCATGCCCGGACTGTTCTCCTGCGACCCTCGACTGCTGGATCTCGAGGTCGCTGGCGCCGCCAGCGAGGAGACGCTGCCCTTGTTCTAGACCCGGGTCTAGATGACGTATCGGCCGCCGACGTGGCGCAGGTTCTCGCGCCGCCACTCGTCGTCACGGTACGGCTCGCGCACCCACCCGTCCCGGTACAGCACCGCCACCCCGTCTTTGCCGTCGGGGTCTTTGCCGTAGCTGCCGGGCACATCCCACGGCGGCGCCCCCCCGCCGCGTTTCCCGGACGGCGGCTTGACGACGAGTTCGCCTTCGACGAGCTTGGCCAGGCACGCCGCCTGCCGCAGCACATGGTGGCCGCGCTCGTTGTGCTCCAGCAGCGACAGCGCCTTGAACGCCATCCACAGCCCGCCGGTGGTGTCGCCCACGTAGGCGGGCACGTACCCGACATGATCGCCCCACGCCCGCGCCTGGGCGATCGCGTCGAAGGAGCGGCCGTCGAAGTCGTCGCGCATCGACACCCAGGTGAGCCGGTGCCGGTCGGCCAGCTGGGCGGGGCTGATGTTCCACCGGTTCCACGTGGCCGGGCGCACGTTGTCGATCACCACGTCGAAGTCGCACACCTCCAGCCCGTCATCGTCGCCCAGCTCGGCGGCGTGCTTGAACCGCAGGGACTTGCCCTCGTTGATCCACGCCCACAGCTCCTGACCGCGATACAGGGCCTGGATGGGGTCGGGCCGGGACGGGGAGCACCATTTGACGACGTGGTGGCCCTGCTCGGCCAAAAGCATCCCGGCGTAGGCGGGCACCACGTAGGTGCCGATCTCCAGCACGTTCACGACGCGTACCCGCCCACGGCGTCGACCCGGTTGTCTGGGGTGCAGAACACCACCCCGGCGGGCTGCATCTCGGTGGCCCACCGCCACGTCATGATCACGCATTTGTCGCCCTTGACGCCCAGGCGCGCCCCTCCCCCGTTCAGGGTGAACACGCCCTCCTCGCCGGGCAGCACGTAGGTGTCCCACCGCGCCCCGGTCGACAGGTTCACCACGTGCACGCGCTCGTAGGGGCGGATGCCCGCGGCTTTGAGCAGCCG
This sequence comes from Nonomuraea sp. NPDC050556, assembly GCF_044457355.1. Classification (NCBI taxonomy): domain Bacteria; kingdom Bacillati; phylum Actinomycetota; class Actinomycetes; order Streptosporangiales; family Streptosporangiaceae; genus Nonomuraea; species Nonomuraea sp. NPDC050556. Next base: position 27,190 of record NZ_JBITGU010000010.1, read on the forward strand.
GTGGGCGACGGTGATGGACCCGTGGTACTCCACCGAGGCGTCGGTGACGGTGATGCCGTGGATTTTCGCGCCGACCCAGCACGACAGCGGCTCCCCCGCCGGTTCGAGGTCGACGAACTCCGGACTGCTCATGCTTCTTCCCCCTGCTTCGATATGGGCGGCGCGTACTCAAATGACCTGGTCGACAACCTGCGAGGGTTCAGGTGCGCCTCGCGCAGGCCGGTCCGTTTGGACGTGGTGGCCAGCCGTCGCGCGGGCGGTGTGGTGGATCGCCAGCGGGGCGAACCGGAGTAGTAGGCGATCATCGCCGGGTGGGAGACGACGTTGCGATAGCGGTAACCCCGCTCGTACAGATGCTGGCCCAGCCAGTCGTCGATGCGTCCGCCGATGCCGAGCCCTTGAAAGTCGGGCAGCACCACCAGCCGGTGCCCCATCTTGATCGTTTTGGTTTTCGGGTGCGGGAAGTGCAGGTAGGCGGCGAACGCCACCAGACGCCCGTTGATCCACCCCCCAAAACAGGCGGCGCCGGGGTGGATGTCGCCGCTCAGATAGTGATGGCGGCCAAACATGTGCCAGGCGGATCGGTCCACCGGGGCGATGCAGAGTTCGAGCCTAGGGTGGGGTTGAACCGTCCTCCAGGTGAACACGCCGGAGGCCATGTCGAGCACCCAGTCCGGTTGCAGCCACTCGGCGATGTCGTAGTGGCAGCTGACCGCCACGAACTGGCGTCCGCCCCGCCGGATGGTCTTCTGCAGGGCGTGCGAGGCCACCTGGGCGACCTGCCGGTCCACCACGCTGGTGAACTCGTCCACCACGGTGATCTGCTCGGCGTCGGTGTCGGCCAGCAGCCGGGCCATGTCGGCGCGGAACTGCTCCCCGTTGGACAGCGTGTGGTGCGGGCGTAGCCACGCCGGGGGGGAGGACAGGCCGACCGCGCACAGCAGCCCGGTCACCTCCCGCACCGACGCCTGGGCGGGGAAGTCATCCACGATGGCCGCCCCGGCCGACCAGGCCGGGGCGGCGGCCACCTGCTCAGGCCACAGGTGGCGGGCGATGCTGGTCTTGCCCGACCCGGACGGGCCCACGATCAGGCCGACGTTCCAGTCCTGCTCGGTGAGCGGGAGCCGCAGATCCCACTCCAGGCGCGACTTCTCGGCAATGGGCACGTCGAACATGGCGGCGACCTGCATCAGCCGGGGCGAGCTGATCACCGGCGTTTCGACGGCGACCCGCACCCGGTGCTCGTCCTGCTTCACCTTCTGCTTCACACCCTGCTTCACATCAGCGCCCGCACCGCTAGGCCCTCGTCGTCCAGACGGCGCAGCAGCTCCAGCTGCTGGTCCTCGTCCCGGCATGTGATCACCACCCCCCACACCACCTCGTGTACGTCCACCGGGGCGTCGCCCTCCTCGACGTCGAGCTTCTCGCTCATCTTGTCGAGCAGGTCGGCCAGCCCCTCGTCCGTCCACCCGGTCCCCTGCAAGCTGCCCTGCTCCTCGGCGATGCGTGACAGCAGCTGCGCCAGCTCCGCCTCGTCGTTCTCCGCCTGGTCGGAAGAGGCGTTGTCGACGGCCAGAATGCGCAGCGCGTCCTCCTCTTCCAGATCCAGCAGCGTGGCGGCCACCACCGGCCAGCCCAGTCGCAGCGCCGCCCGGTAGGTGTGGTTGCCCGCCACGATGTGACCGGTCGATTTCTGCACCACCAGCGGCCGGTACTGGCCGTTGACGCGCAGCGACTCGGCGATGACGTCGATGTTGCCGCGCCGGTAGTTACCCGGGTGGTTGGTCAGCTCGGCGACGTCGACCGCCAGGTCGACAAGCTCGGGCAAGATGTTGTGCTCCCCCATGAGTTCGGAGATTAACGGTCAGGTCGAACACGTATGCGCACTGGCGGGCGTGTTGCTCCCAACCCTGGGAGATGCTGGGAACAACGATGGGGGCCATGACTCGCTACGACGCTGACATCCCGTACGACGATGACGACGACGACGGCCCGCCACCCGCACGCCGGGCAGCCCGGCCCGCCCCGGCCTCGTCCAACACCCTGATCGGCATCGTCGGCGGCGTCCTGTCGCTGGTGCTCGCGGGCGGCTTCGGCATCACCACCGCCAACGTGGCCGACGTCCAAGACCAGGTGAGCGCCGTGGACAAGCACGTCGCCGACGTCGACACCTCCCTGGACAAGGTCGACGACCAGATCGACGCCGTCGACAAGCAGGTCGACCAGGTCAACGCCCACGTCAACGACCTGGCCGACGACGACCCCGCCCCGGCGGCGCCGACCGCGCCGGCGCCAACCCCGACGCCGAGCAGCTCGCCGCCGCCGCACGTCAAGGGGTGCTCCAAATGCCGCCAGAAGCTCAAGGCGTTCCTGGCATCACCCCGCCCGACCGTCACGGTGACGGTGACCGCGCAGCCTGTAGGCCGGTGACCGGGTGCCCAAGCTCCTGACGCGCGCCGCCAAGGTCCCCGCCCCCCGCCAGGCCGGGAAGCGCCGCAAGACCGACCCGGATACGGTGCTCGACACCACGGGGGCCTCCCCCGAGCTGGTCGCCTACCTCAAGGAGGCCCTGTCCTGGCTAGGCACCAAGGAGGTGCCCGTCGGGTCGAACCTGACGCAGATCACCCGCCGGTACGGGCCCATCCCCGGCTACCCCTACGACGGGTACGGCTACCCCTGGTGCATGGCGTTCTGCTGGGTCGTCGGCGACATCTCCGGCAGCAAGAAGCTCATCCCGCGCACCGCGTCCACCATCGCGGCCGCCGACTGGTTCAAACAGCGCGGCGCCTGGGGCTCCACCCCCCGGGTGGGGGCGCTGGTGTTCTTCGGCCGCCCCAAGATCGTGCACGTGGAGATCGTCACCCGCGTGTATCCGAACGGGGACTTCCAGACCATCGGCGGCAACACCTCCGGCCAGGACTCCCACGGCCGCATCAACCCCAACGGCGACGGCTGCTACACCAAACGCATCCAGGGCTCCAACCCGCGCATCAACGGGTTCGGCTACCCGGCCTGGCCCGGCCAGGTGCTGGACCGGCCCGCCCGCAAAGGCCGCGGTAAGCACTCCAAGCCCAAGGCGGCCCCGAAGTGGCCGGGCCGCATCCTGACGCTGACCAAGCCGCGCATGAGCGGGCCGGACGTCAAGGCGTGGAAGCTGCAGATGATCGAGCGCGGCTATTCGGACCTGACCGACTCGCCGGTGTTCGGCCGCTCAGCCAGAGACGCGGCGATGGACCTGCAGCGCAAGATCGGGATCGCCGCTGACGGGCGCGTCGGCCGCGACACCTTCGCCGCCGCCTGGGAACATCCGAACGACTGACCTACCTTGAGGGACTGCTGTGATGAACGCTCCTGACCGCCGCCCGGTCAACCTGCCCACCGCCGCGCAGCTCGGCAACGTGCTCACCGACGGGTGCCCCGCCCGACCCGCCTCGCCCGCGTGCGCGGAAATGGAACGCTCCACACCCGTGAACCCCGAAAATGTGGGGGAAAAGGCGGTGGAACGTTCCATTCTACGAGCGGTCAAAGTGCTCGCCTGGGGCTTCGTGTCCAGCGTGCTCATCATGGAGACGATGCTCACCTGGAAGGTCATCTGCTGGGGGTTCGACATCTGACAGGCGTCGCCCCAGCCCGTAGACGACGACCTCCCCGGCCTGGGCCTCACCCGACAGGCACGGCACGACCTCGCCGTCGAGCTTGACCCGGTAGTACGTGGTCACCGCGCGCGCCTGCCCGGCGGGCTCGTACCCGTCTTCGGCCATCTGCTCCAGCATCGCGCCCTGGCACATGGTCGCGGCGATCTCCCCGAGCAGCACCACGCTGGCCGGGCTGCACTGGAAGATCGTCGACTTGCAGAACTCCATCAGCTCATTCACCCCGGCAACTCCCCCCGCTCCCCCACCCGCTCGACCTGCTCGTCGGCCAGGACCTCGCCGCGGATCGGCAACGCCGCCCGGCACGGCCCGCACATCGGCACCTGCACGACGCCGAGCAGCGCGGAGTTCACCGGCCGCTCGCCGACGGCGTCGCCGTCGCACACCCCTTCAGCGTAGGGGTGTGCGACCTGGCAGAAGCAGTGGCAGTCGCCGTTCATGACCGCTGATCGTGCCCATCGTCAGGCTGCTCCCCCGCCGTCGCCTGTGCGAAGGCGTCCACGGCGGTCACCGCGCGGGCGATCTTGACTTTCAGCTGGATCACCTCGGCCAGCTCCTCCCACTCATCCACGCCCATCGCCAGCTGCGTCATCGCCGCGCACTGGTCGTCGGGGTCGTCCGGCTTGACGTGGATCTGCATCACCAGATGTTTGGAGCCGCTGCTGCAGTTCAGCATGTTGACGGAGATGCGTCCCATGGTCAGTTCAGGCTCTCGGTGTCGATGAGATGAGTCGGCGGGTGCTCCCGGACGAGACGGCCGTACCCGTCGAACAGCCAGTCGCCGATGCTGTAGAACTTGCTGCCCAGCTCCGGCGACGGCGTCCACATCGGGGCGCGCGGCTTCAATCCCCGGCGGGTCAGGTCGGCTTCAACCATCTCGTTGTCGGCTCCGCCGTACGCGATCAGCTCGGGCCGGGCCGGGTCCTCGTGGTAGGTGATGATCACGCGGGCGCCGCCGTCGAGGTCTTCCACCAGTACGTTGCTGCCCTGCGGGGCGTCGATCGTGGACAGGATCTCCTCGGCGTAGTCCTCGCTGTCGTCGTCGGCCAGGTCCTGATGCACCCGGTCGGGGACCAGCATCACGATCGGGTCGGCGGCCGCCGCGGCGGCGTCCGCGATCGTGGACGGGTTGGCGTGCACGGTGGCCATCATGTCGGCCACCTGCTGGCAGAAGATCGCGAAGTTGGAGGAGATCGCGGTCAGCTCGGCGATCAGCTTGTTCCACTCGTTGGGCTTGCTCACCCGGCCGGTGTAGGTCTCCTGCATCGCGTACAGAGCGTCATGCAGGCTGGTCGTGATGTTGTACCGGATCTGATCCAGCGGGGTGTCGCCGGGCGCGTCGAAGGCGTCGGGGGTGGTCACGAGCACACCGTATCCAGCCGGGGCGACGTTTTCAGCGAATCCCCGCGCGCACAGGGGTTCCCGGTTGTTCGCGAAGTGTCGAATGAGACGGCATTGCCGTCTTAACATGCGGACATGGAGCTCGGCCAGCTGCTGCGGGAACTACGGTTGACAATGCGCCTATCCCAGCCGGATCTAGCCAAAGAGCTCAAAAGGCTTTCAGGGCGGGACACTGTCACCCGAAACCACATATCCCGGTGGGAAAGCGGCGGCACAACCCCGATCGATTGGCTTCCCCATCTGGCGATGGCGTTGCAAGTGCCATGGCAGGTACTGGAGGACGCCAGATTGCACCGCCGTACATTCCTGATGGATATCGCCGCATTCGGTCTCACCCCGATGCTGCCCGCTCAGATACGCGACGTAGCCACCGAGCTGTTCACCTCGATAGCGGGGGGCGACTCAAGCCCGCTGGCCACCGTCCAGACCAGCCACGTCACCGACCTCAACATCGCGCACCAGGTGGCAGGCGACCGGTTCACCTCGCCCCGACTGATGCGGTGGATGGACGACGCGAACTCCGCGGTCATCCGGGTCAACGCCGCCGGGATTTTGGCCAAGACCCGCGACCCAGAGCACGCCGACCTGGTGGTGCAGGCCCTCGTCCGCGACCGGGACTCGCGCGAGCTGTACCTACGCGCCGTCTCGGCCCGCGTCGGGACCGGCCTGGCCGACCTGGTGCGGGAGCTGTCCAACCCGCGCGATGCCGGGGCGCGCTGGTGCTCGGCCATCCTGTTATCGCAGCATCACTCGGAAAGCTCCCGGCAGGCACTGATCGCAGCCCTACGATCGGAGCCCTCGCGCGAGATCATCAGGAGTATCGCGCTCAGCCTGAATGGAGACCCCCAGTGGAGCTGATCCACATCAAGCACGGCGAGCTGATGGCCACCCTGACCACAGAACTGGCCGCGCGCAACATCACCGACGGCGCGATCGTCAGCCTCATCGGCGGCGCCGACCGGTTCACCATCTCCACCATGCCGAAGGACGACGCCACCAAGGACAACATCTCCACCTACGCCTACCCGGCCGAAATGCACGGGTGCGGCGACATCGCCAACGGGGTCGTGCACATCCACGCCACGATGGGAATCGAAGGCGATCAGGGCGTGGCCGGGCACCTACACGAGGCCCATATCTCCACACACTTCGCCAATGTGTACGTTCTTCCCCTGACTTCCTGACGTGATACCCCCTGCTGGGACTCCCCACCGGCGCCGGGGATCTTTACCGTGGGAATCATGTCAGCCCCTCACCAGGACCTACACGAGCTCGGGGATGATCCTTTCGAGGACGCGCGACAACGGCTATTGAAGCTGTGCGGGTTCGACATGAACCAGGCGCGCGTCATCGAGGTTCGGCACATGCGCGTCCGGGCGCGGGGCTATCCGAACGTGACAGAGATCCGGTACTCACCGCCGCGCTACGAGGTGTTCGAGGACGGGCAGCTAATGCTGTCGGCGACCGCCGAGGACGTGGCCTGCTTGCCTGATCCCGCAAAGGGTGAGAACTCATGACCGTGTTCCGTCACGCCTGCCCCGGGCCGCACTTTTGCGGACAGGAGTACTGCTTCCGCTCGTGCGGCAGCTTCCAGTGCCGGATCTGTCACCCGCCCTCGCCGGCGGCCGCGGAAGGACGGCGGCGCACCGAGCTCGCCGAAACGATCGTTCGGCAGCTGGGGGAAGCCGCCGAGAAGATCATCCCCGAGCCGGTCGGGAAGGCCCCCGATCCGCCGGTGATCCCGTCGCAGCCGTCCGAGACCGACGGCCGGTTGCACCGGGCCCTGCGAGGGCTGCTCCCCTGATGCTTGGCGAGCCGGGCAAGAGCGCAGCCATGACCACCCGTAATGCGCTCGTCCCAACCCCTGGTGCCCGTGCTCGCATCCGAGCGGGCCCCCCGCGCAGCGACGGGCGCAGGGGGCCCGCACCACCTCCACCCCAAGGCCCTCGGCGGGGGCCAGCCACCGGTGCCACCCAGGCCGGTCGACTTGCCCCGCCAGGTGGGTTGACCGAGCCCCCGCCGAGGTTCCACCAGAGCCCGCGACAGCCGTACACCCCAGATCTAGGATGCCGGTCATGGCCTACGTCGCTCAATCCACCGCCCTCGCCCAGATCCTGGCCTACCGCCTGGCATCCGGGCAGACGATCGTCATGCCCTCCCCCGAGGGGTCGACCGTGTCCGCGACCGCCGACGGACTGTTCCTGGACGGCGTCACCGCCGAGGAGCTGCCCGGCGAGGTACAGACGATGCTGGGGCACATCGAGATCGCCGTGCACATGGCGCACCGAGCGCGCACCGACGACGCGGCTAAGTCCGAGCTCGACCGGCTGACCCACTACGCGTGCACCAAGTGCCAGCTGCGATGCGGCGAATACGTCGACGGCGTATGGCAGAAGTGCCGCCGGTGCACCGGGCAAGGAACCCTGCTCAACGCCTGAACAAGGAGCCCCTCGTGCCGACCATGATCTGCCCCAAGTGCAACGGTTCGTGCGGGAAGAACGTCTCCAAGACGATCACGATCAAGAAGAAGGACGGCACCACCGAACAGGTCACGACCACCGTGTGGGAGAGCTGCAGGAGATGCGGCGGGCAGGGAAACGTCCGCTCCGACTGATCAGTCCCGCACCCGATCGGTTGCGGCCGGGTTGGCGGGCGCGGCCGGCGCCTTGTACATGAGCTGGATGTCGACCTGTTCGGCCTGCTCGCCGACGGCGGCCGCGATCTCGTGCAGGCCCGCCTCGGCGAACACCAGAGCCATGGCCCGCATGTAGTCGCCCAGCACGTGGGCGGGCACCCACAGCTTGCCGCCGAAGGAGACGGGGTTGACGGCCAGCTGGCCGACGCTGGGGGGCTGCTCGCTCATGCCGCCCACCTTAGCTCCCGGCGCAGGCCCCGGTGTAGACCTCCCCCGCCCGCGCGGCCGCCTGGTCGGCCTGGTAGGTCTGCAGTCTGCGGGCGCGGTTGTAGGCGGTGATGGCGGTAGCCTGGACGATGACCTCGCCCGGCACCTGGTCGAGCTCGCTCTTGAAACAGTGACCGCCGTCCCCGACGGCAGCGTGCTCGTTCTCGTGGTCGGCCAGCGCGCCGACCAGGTCGTACACCCACAGCGGGTAGGACAGCGGCTCGGTCGACAGCTGGTAGTTCATGCAGGTCAGGATGCCAGCAGGTCGGCGGCCGCCGCCTGCAGGCGCGACCTTAGAGGACGCCTTTCATGGCGTTGCCGGTCCAGCGGTCGACGTCGTCTTCGAGGTAGTTGAACACGATCGGGGAGCCGTCCTTCCACCGGCCCTGGCGGCAGATGGCGGCCAGGTCGTACCCGGCCGCCCGGGAGGCGGACGCGCCGCCGCGGCGCAGGCTGTGCGAGCTGATCTCTTTTTTCAGCCCGGCGGCGCGAGCGCGGCGCTTGACCATCTCGTTGATGCCCGCGCCGGTGAAGCGGCCGGGTCCGCGTTGTTTGGAGCGGCCGTGGCGCACCAGCTTGCGGCCGTCGGAGGACATCGGCCGAAACACCGGGCCGGTGGTGACGCCCTGGGTGTTGAGCCACTGGACCCAGAACTTGACCGCGCGGACGGCGCACAGCAGCGGCTCGTCGGCGTAGGGGATGGCGCACACGTCGCCGCGTGCCATCTGGTCGGTCTTGGACTGCGCGATGTAGATCATCATGCCTTCGTCATCCAGGCGCAGGTCGTGCAGGTCCAGCCCGGACAGCTCGCCGCGGCGGCCCATCATGGTGAACTCCAGCAGGAACAGGGCCACGTCGCGGGCATCCATCGGCGTCTCGCCCGGCTTCATGTGGGTGACGACCTGCATCAGCTCGGCGCGGGTGATGCCGGGGGCCTGGCGGACGCGGCCGCCGTCTGCGGCCCACTGGTTGCGATAAGCCTTCAGCACGGCGGCGGCCTTGAAGCCGTCCGGCGCGTCGTGTCCAAGAGTGCGATGTTGACTCTTTACTGCCGCTATGGCCTGTTCGATCGAGGCCGGGGCGGGGGGCGTGCCACGCTCGGTTACACGTTCGGTCATCCAGGTGACGAAGTCGGCCAGGGTGTCAGCGTCGCAGGGAATGCACGGCCGGTCGTGGTTATCGCAGAACTCGCCGAACAGGTCGAGTCCGCGGGCGTAGGCCTTCCGGGTGTTCTCCGGCACGGACTTCTCCAGCCACGCGGCGGTGCGCCGGGCGATGTCGTCGCCTTTGGCGGGCGGCAGCTCGGAGACCTGGTCGAGGCCGAACAGTGCGCCTTGTGCGGTCACGGTGTGTAGTCCTTCTGGGGGTGGCGGCGAGTGGAAGCCCGGTTGGTGGCTCCTCGTTCCGCCGTGGTGTGCGTTCGTGCAGGTCAGCTCATTATCCGCTGGTTCTGATCTTCTTCGCTGTCCCCACTATAAGAGTCCTTATCGCATTCCGGGGCGCGCGGCGATAACCGTGACCTCCCCGTCATCGCTTCACCGTCCCGCATGCGCGGTTGCCCGCACGTTGCACTTCGGTACCTGGCGTCCCAAGCGGGTCCGGCTCCGGCCCTGGGCGCGCCTCACCCCAAGCAACGATGTCCGGACTGTCATGTTCCGTGTCCGTATGTACGGGTAGAGCGGCACCACAGGTGCTGCTTAACCCGGACTCGTTGGGCGGAACGCGCGCCTTTACAAAGTAGATTTCTCGGGCGGCGCCACTAGGCTCGGACAGCCTCGATACGCTGCCTGCCATGACCTCCCCCAGCGATCCCCGCGACGAGCAGCCCGTCGACGACGCCGACGTACCCGACCAGGTGAAAGCGCTCCTGCAGCTGGCGGCCGCCGTCGTGCCGGTGCTCGACGACGCCCACAACGCGGGCAAACGCCTCGACGTGCTGCGCGACCGACAAGACATCGCCGTCGAGTGCGTCAAGGCCGTACTCGAAGAGCTACAGGCGCGGGCCGACGAGGCCGCCCAGCGGGACGCCACCAGCGGGCACGAGCCCCAGTAGGTTTCCCCGGCGCGCGACGGGTTCGCGCTTAGGATGCCGCTCATGGAACTCATCGGCGAGCACGCGCACGATCAGCCCAACGCCATGGCCAATGCCGCCGGTGAGATGTTCTTCCCCGACAGCGCCGCCGACGCGTGCTTGTTCGCCCGCCTCCACGAGGCTCGCCCGGTGGCCACCCCGCACCGGGTGCGGGTGACGCTGGAGTGGAACCATCTGCCCGCCCAGCTGGCCGAGGAGCTGCGCGACAACGTCGTCCGCCTGATCAGCGCCATGTACGAGCCCAGCGCGGTGGCCGCCACCTACGTGGAGCCCAACCCGCCGGCCGACGAGCTGTAGGCGCGCGGCCGTTACATCTACCACTCCCCCGAGGGAAACCAGGCGCTGGTCAGGCGACCAGACGGCCGCAGTGATGGCACGCCTTGGCGCCCATCTTCACTCGCTTTTCGCAGTACGGGCAACGCGTCTTGAACTCCGGGTTGACCGTGACGCCGAAGATGACGAGCGCGAGCCACAGCCAGAAGGTGTAGCCGAGCGGGCCCCACAGCAGCGACAGCAGGAACGCGACCAGACCGGCGGCAATCAGCGCGGTCAGCCACACGCGGATAGAAAACAGCGTCTGCCAGTTGATCATCTTGGCCACGGCCTTGGTGACTTCCCAGACGCGGGACATGTCCAATCGGGTGTCTTCTCTCCTCGTACAGCGGGTTGAGCGACAATACCCGTATTCGGGTAGTAAAAGATACGTTTGACCGTTTTAGCACCCCGCGTCCGGACCAGCGGGCCTGGTGCAGCGCGCTCTACAGCATGCGGGGCAATCGCTCCAGCCAGGCGATGGTGTCAGCCTGGGTGCATGGCCAGGGATTCATGCATGCCTCGCAGGCGATCCAGGCGCTGGAGATGGGGCCGTCGTCCCAGCGAGTGAGACGGGGCCAGTGCCCGCACAGCGGCGGAGTGGGCAGGTAGCCGAGCTCGCGGCTGCGGGACACCCACTGCCCTGCTGTGGCGCGGGTGACGCGGAACCATTCACACACCGCGTACAACGGATCGCGCCCGTCATGGACAGCGCGCAGGTACACCGTCGCCACGTAGATGATCTTGCGGCGGGAAGTCATCATCTACCTTCTTCGCTGAGCAGTCGCTGCAGCAGCGCCCCGTAGCGTTCGCCGAGCATCCCGGCCGGAGTGCGACGCCCGATCTCCCAGGCCACCACGGCTCCATCGGTGCATCCGAGCCACCGGCCGAGCGTCGCTCTCGATAGCCCGGCGTCGTCTCTGATGCGGCGTCGCTGGACCGGCGCGAGGCGGCGCACCCACAGCAGCACCTCACCGGGCGACGAGCCAGGTCCGGGGCTCGCGGCGGGGCGCGTGTCGTTAGACATGTCCATGGTCATGTCCATTGACGGTACGGCTGCGCGGGCTGCTCGTCGCCGTACGGCACGCGGGCACGCGGGCGGAGTAGCCGCCCGGTGACGGTGCGCGGCGATAGGCTGCGCGGTGTGAGCGACAGCACCCCCGATCGTGACAAGCCCGGCTCCGACGACGTGTGGATCACCTCGGATCTGGATGAGAAGACCAGCACCTACCGGGTGAAGATCAGCTACGGTCAGGATCGCTCCATCGGGCTGGGCCCGAACGAGGCGTTGCGCTATGCCAGCGCGGTGCTGGAGGCGCGCATCCGCGCCATGCATGACGCTGCGGTGATACGGCAGCTGCATCGCAAGCTGACCGTCCCGCTGCAGATGTGCGGCCAGGCCGTGGCGGCGCTGCGCGCTGACCGGGCGCCGCTGAATCACAAGGCGACGCGGCCGCTGATGCTGGAGCCCGGCGTGAGCCAGGAGCTGGAGCCGTTCCTCGCGGTGCATATCGACGGCAAGCGCGTCGGTCAGTGGGACGTCAAGCAGGCCTACGAGCACGCGCTCGGTGTTCTGGAGGTCGTGAGCGCCGCTGATCTGGACGCCGCCTACTACCGCTACCTGATCGGGCCGAGCCACGGCATCGACAAGGGCCGCGCCTCGAACATGGTCGGCGATCTGGCCAACTTCATGGAGTATGAGTGATCCGGATCGTGGTCGAGTCCCAGGTGTCGACCTTGGCGCGGCCGAGCGAGCGGGTCGAGCTGGAGAGCGACAGCGAGTGGGATCTGTCCAAGGCGATCGACATGTGCTGCCGCATCGACGAGCTGATCAAGAGCGGTCGTACGGCGGGCAGCGAGCTCGGGTGAGCGAGCTGCGTGACACGGCGCTGCGGGCCGCGTGGTTCGCTGACGCCGATTTTCAGCGCCTGGTGCTCCGTACGCACCGGCGCGAGCTGCGCACGGTCCTTCTGGTGGCATCGGCGATCGGCTACACCCTCGGCATGATCGTCGGCTCCTACCTCAGCTGATCGTCGTCGGTCGGGGGGCGCATCCAGGAGCGGGCGCGCCAGGCCACGATCGCCGCGGCGATGAACACCCAGGCCACCAGGGCGTAGAACACCCACAGAGTGCCGACGATGACCGACGCGACGCCGAACGCGACGGTGACCAACGCCAGAGCGGCGATCATCCGGACGTCGCGGTCGTTGCTGCGGGTCAGCATGATGGTCCAGGAGACGGGCAGCACGCCCAGACCACCGAACACCAGCAGGACGCGGCCGAGCACGACGTCGCCGCCCGCGAGCACCACGGCGCCGATGACGACGAGCAGCGCCCCGCCGGTCATGGCGTAGAACGTGCGGCGCGCACGCGCCAAGCTCAGCGAGGGCGGGCGAGAGTGGGCCGGGCGTGGGTCGCTCACCCGCCCATCATCGCGGGGCGAGACGCGCGCTGCCCAGCTTTCCGCCCAGATCGTGTCATCGTGAGAACAGGCGTTCCAACGATTTGCGGGGGTTCGATCATGTTCGCGGATACGGGGCGGGTAGTGGCCGCCACGCTGGCGGTCGCGGCGGCCGGGTTCATCGTAGTGTTCGTGCGCTTCATCCAGGTCGACGGCTACGAGCAGGGCTCGGCGATGACATGGGTGGTGTGCGCGCTACTCGGCGGCGCGCTCCTCGTGCTCGGGGCGCGCGCGTTCGGCCGGATGCGAGAGCGGGGGCTGCTCGTCGGGTCGATGCTGTTCGCGTTCCTCACGGTGTTCTGGCTGGTGTTCTTCACCACGATGTCCGGCCCGTTCCGGGCGGGCCTGGGCGCCGTGCTTGTCGCGCTGACCGCGCAGGCGCTGGCCGCCTGGCGCATCCTGGACGACCCGCGCCGCACCGTACGAGGGGGGCAAGCATGAACAAGGCCGAGCTGATCGCGCTGATCGGGCCCATCATCGTGTACGTGCTCAAGGCCATGTCGGACCGGCAGGCCGACCGCGCCGCGTCGGCCGGCGCGCGCGCCCCGCGGCCCCGCCGGTCCTGGGACGACTACGAAGACGACGGCGGCATCTAGTTGACCGACAGCCGCCAGAAGTCGCGGGCCTGACGCCATTCCAGGCGGCGGATGACGGACTCCACCTCGGTGACGGCCGTCATGATGAAGAACGTGGCGACGAACGCGGCCGCCCCTGCTGTCTCGGAGTAGCCCAGCAGCAGGGCGACCGAGCAGGCCATCAGCAGGCAGCTGAACACCTTGGCCGCGACCACGATCCGACGCAGACGAGCGAGCCGGATCGCGCGCGCCTTGGGCAGGCTACGTCCTGCCGGGTGCTCCAGCATGGTCCACCGTCCCCCGAGGGTTGATCGTCTGAGGGTTCCTTTGTACCTCGCCGGTTAGAACGTGGTCGGCCCGTAGTGCTCCGACAGGCTGCACAGATACCGGCGGTAGAACTCCGAGGCGTCCGCGCGGCGTAGCCACTGGTCGCTCGCCTGGTCCCAGCCCCCGGCGGCGTCGACCACGTCGCCGAACACCGAGGCGAGACCTTCGGCGACCTCGACGAAGGCATCGGGGTCGGTGATCCACCGGGTGATGATCTCCTCGCACAGCTGCCCGGCCCACATGTCGGTACGGGTGAGCTTGATGTCGCTGCCGAGCGACCAGGCCAGGTGACGCAACGCGTCGGCTTCCCACGAGCCGGGGCGTCCGGCGATGAGCAGCTCGGTGGGGCGCATCCCGTTGTCGACCATGGTCTGCTTGGCGACCTTGAACACGGCGACGGCGAGCGTTCCGGCGGCCTTCTTCCCGGCCTTGGTGAGCGCCTGGACCATCGCATGGTGGTCGCCCTCCGGCATCGGCACGACGGGCCGCCACGGGCCGTACTTCTCGCCGAGCTGAGCCAGGCTGATCACCTCGTCGTTGGCGCCTCCCCGCCGGTAGACGACCTGTTCGCCGAGTGCTTTCTCCTCGTCGGTGTAGGGGTGGGTGGCGAACCAGCCGCGGCCCTGGCCGTCGACGACTCGGGAGGGGAAGTTGTTACTGCTCACGGGGGCGGGTTCCTTCCACGTCGGTGCGCGACAGCAGGTGGTTCAGCGACAGCTGATCGTTGAGCGTCAGCCAGGTGTCGCCGTGAACGGGTTTGGTGGCGACGAGCAACCGGTCCTTGATCATCACGTTGACGGCGGCATCGATGTAGGAGAACAGCTCGTCCAGGATCTCCGGCCGGACCCGTTCGCCGGGGTAGATGTCGTTGATCAGGTGGTCCAGGCGGCGCGGCTTACCGTCGGATAGACAGGCGATGACGAGCAGCACGGCCAGGGGCGATGCGTGCGTTCGGGGGGCAGACATGGCGGCGGGTCAGGTCTCCTCGGGGATGAGGCCGCATTGGCGGAGAGCGGCGGTGTTGGCGGCCTCCATCGCGGCGTAGGTGGGATGCAGGGCGGGCCAGCCCGGTTTCGGGGTGAGCACCGTGGCGGGCAGCAGTTGCCACATCAGGGCCAGCCGTACGGTGGGGTGGTCGAGCCCTGCGACGGCCAGCCAGCCCGCGCACAGCTCGTCACAGCTCGACTTGTGGCAGCCGAACATGGGCGACCCCCACGCCGGGCCGTACCCGTCTGAGTCGCGCACGGTGTTCTCGGCGTAGTCGACCAGGTTGTCGAAGACGCGCCGCCCTTCGTTGTCGACCCGCCAGGGGCAGGCGCCGCACGGGGCGGCGCGGTGGGGGAGCGGTCGCGGGGTGTCCTGGGTCATGTCCGGTCGACGGCCTCGATCTGCTCCGTGGACAGGTGGGCGAAGGTATACGGCAGAGCTGTCGGCGGGTCGTGATAGACCGTCTCGATGGCGCGTTCGATGGGGCGACTCGTGTCGTCGGGGGTGGCGAGCAGCGTCGACAGCAGATCACCGATCGCGTACTCGGCGCGGCCCGCCCGCTCTTCGAGGGTGCCGGGGCCGAGATCGCCGGTCACGGTCATCGTCCAGGCGTACACGCCGGGCTCGACATCGACGAGGGTGCCCGCCTCGTCGAGCATGTCTCGTCGCGCGGCGTCCATGGGGCCGTCCCAGGCGAAGGTGATGCGATAGGTCCAGCTGCCTGCCCTTGTGGCGACCACAGGCGGGTCCTCTCGGCCGGAGGTGAGACCGGCGGGGCGTCGCCGGTCCCTACCCCTTTCTAGCGGTCTATCAGGTGTTCTTGCGCGTCGACACCCATGCCTGCGCTGCTTGGGCGAGCGCGTCTTCCGGCTCGATGCGCAGCTGGTCGGCGAGCTCGATCAGGTCGCGCGTCAGCTCCTCGGGCAACCCGACGGTGAACAGGGTGTCCTGCACCGGTTTGGCGGCCCGCCGGTCAGCCAGTGTCACGACCGGCGCGGCGCGCTGCTCGTCGCCAGGCTGGTCGGTGAACGCCGCTTCGGGCACGGCAGGCGGCGGGGCCGGCGGCGGGGCCGGCGCGGGCGAGCGCGGCTTGGTCTGCTTCTTGGCGCCGACGCTGCGCGCTTCCCGGACGGTGATCTTCCCTTCGCGTAGGTCCTGCTGCATCTCGTCCGGGAGCTTGAGCAACGCCATGCGCTGGGACACGAACGACTGGGTCTTGCCGATGGACTTGGCGACATCGCTCTGAGTCCAGCCCTTGGCGTCCATCAGCGTCTTGAGGGTCTCGGCCTCGTCGATCTCCGACAGGTCGTCGCGCTGAATGTTCTCAATCAGCGCCTCTTCAAGGGCGGCTGTCGCGTCCATGCGGACGTACACGGGGACCTCGTGCAGACCGGCCAGCCGGGCAGCTTGGATACGGCGATGTCCGGCGATGATGACGTAGCCGACGCGGGGCACGACGTCGTCCAGGTGCAGGCGCGTCTCGATGAACTTCGAGCGCGGCGTGATGAGCAGTGGCTGCAAGACGCCGCGCTCGGTCATGGACGCCGCGAGCTCTTCGATCTTCCGGTAAACCTTGCGTGGATTGAGCGGGTTTTCCGTCAGATCGGTGAGAGGCAGTTCGGTGGGCGGGGCGTAGGTGTGGGGGGCGATCGGCGTCGGATCGTCGTCGGCGAACGTTCGCCGCTGGCCTCGGCGGCGCTGATATTCCTGCCCCATCAGCTGCTCACCGCCGCCATGCTGCGGCTGGCGGGCTCCATGGCGATCTCCAGAGTGAGATCGGCGAAGTCGCCGCGCGCCTTGAGGCCGATGGTGTTCTCGGGATACTCGGTGCACACCACGCCTTGCTCGGGGGCGCGGGAGTGGAGCTTGTATCCACGGATGGTGGAGCGGAAGACCGGCCAGTGCGGGCGCTTGGCCAGCCAGCGGCGCAGGTTTCTCAGATCGACGTCGTTCTCGGAGGCGCCGCAGTTGTTGATCAGGATGCGGAACGGTTTGGGGTGCGCGCGCATCGTGCGCTCGACGGTCCACATGGTTGGCTCGTAGCACAGAGCCTCGGGCTCCATGGGGACGATGATCTCGTCGGCCATGTCGAGGACGGCGCGTAGCACGGTCGCCTGCTTGGAGTCGTCCATGCCATCCCAGGTGTCCTCGTCGGGCGGGGTCCAGCCCGGGGTGTCGATGAGGATGTAGCGGTACCCGTCCTCGATGAGGTCTTGGATGAGCCCGGCTTCGAGGGAGGCGTCGACGTAGTCGAAGGGCAGGAGTTCCTTGTTCTGGATGCGCTTGGCCCAGCCGAGGGAGGAGCCCTGCGGGTCGACGGAGACCACGACGACTTCGCACTGATATTCGGCGCGCTGCTCGGGCGTCAGGTGCTTGGTGAGGTTGTGCCCGAGAGTGGCGGCCACGTTGATGGTGGTCGTCGACTTGCCGACACCGCCCTTGCGATTGACGAACGCGATCACGCGCGGGCGTTCGACCTGGAACACCCCGGCAGGCGTGGCGGCGGCTTGGAGGAGCTGAGACACGGGTGGGCCTTCTTTCGTGGGTTCGCGAGTGCCCTGGTGGGGCCCCGGTACTAACGAGGGGGAGCGGCGCTGAGTCTGCCAGAGGCTGGCGCCGTGTTCCACGTGAATCGTGTTTGTGCAGGTCAGAGCGGCGTGTGAGGGGCCGCATCTGGATCACAGGAGCGAGCGGTGATTATTACCGCGGTAATAATCGTCATGATCACGGTCATGGGCGGGGGCCGCAGCTGGGTCACAGGTGCGGGCTGCCCCATTATTACCGCGGTAATAATGGGCGAGCGCGCGCGCATGTGTGCGGTGGTTGCGGCCTGCTGGTGTGCGCTGGATGCGGCGGCGGGCGGGCGGCGCGCGGCGCATTTCGGGCGACGTGTGCGGTGGTTGCGGCTACTCGGGGAGGAGTTCCAACTCTTCGTATGCGTAGGTACGGCGGCGCCGCCAGTGGGCGGGCATCTGCTCGTCGTCGAACTCGACGACGTAGCCGACGTAGGCGTCGCCGGTGAGCTGGGCGAGGACGCGGGCGAGGTAGGCGGACTGGTCGGTGGTCGGCGACTCGCGGGGGACGGCCCACACTGTGTCGCCGGGGGCGTAGCTGTCGGGCTGGGGCGGGGTGTCGGACAGGCGGGCCATCACGGGGCGTCGCTGTAGTCGCTGATGGGGTTCTCCTGCTCGTCGATGAGCCAGACGGAGCTCACGTACCGGTCTCGGGTCGAGGGGTGGCCGTGCTCGTGCATGTCCTCGGTGTAGTCCTCGGACCAGTCGAGCATCCGGTGCAACACGTTGACGTCGGCGGCAGCCCAGCCGGGCACGGTCCGGGTGAGGGTGAACAGGTACTCGACCTCTTCGACGGCGACCACGCTCACGGATATCTCCACCGGGTCGGCGGGCAGATCCGACGGGTAGTCGCACGCGCAGGGTTCGAGCTCGTGGGAGCGGGCGGTGGCCAGCGGCCGGTTGCAGGTCGAGCACAGCGGGCGACGGGGCGGGCCGATGAACGACAGATCGGCGTACGGCACGTCCGGGGCGACGGGTTCGGTTGCTGGTTCGGTGTGCACGAGGGGTCTCCTGTGAGCTGGTTGCGGTCAGCGGCGGCGGGGCGGAAGAGTGGCGATGAGCTCGGCCATGATCTCTGCCTTGGCGCGGGCCTGTTCTTCGGTGGTGGCGTCGGCGCGGTAGGCGGTGCGCCCGGCGGGCCATGGCCAGGCGCGCACGTGGGAGTCGGGGCGGCCGGGTTGCCAGACGATGCACCAGGCGCGGCCGGACGGCTCGTACACGGTCCATTCGATGCCGTCGTGCATGCGGAACTCGTCGCCGAGCCGGGTCACGGGCGGTCGGTGAGGTCGGCGCGGGTGTACTGGCCGTACAGGGTCTGCTCGATCTCGGGGCGCTCGTCGCGGTGGACCAGCTCGATCTCGTCGCCCTCGTCGGGCAGCATGCTGAGAGTTGAGCCGGAGTCCCAGCGGATGGCGATGTCCGGGAACGGGTGGGCGTCGATGCGGGTGATGGTGCCCAGCTCGCCGGGCTTGAGGCGGGTGTGCGGGTCGGTAGTGCGGACCAGGGCGATGCGGTCGCCGCGCTGAAGGTCGTCGTGCATGGGGTTCTCCTGTGATGTGGTTGCGGTCGGCCGGGAACGGCGGGGGTTCAGGCGGCGCCGAGTTGGATGTGGGCGAGCAGCTGGTCGTCGATGGGCGCGTGGAGAACGCAGTCGACGTTCATGGTCAGCCGGAGGGGGCGGCCGCCGGTTGCGGGCTGGTGCCAGGTGCAGGTGCACAGGCGGGGCAGGCGGGGCGCGGTGTCGAGGTTGGCCAGCGCGTACAGGTGGTCCTCGAACGCCTCGGTGACGCTGTCTTCGTCCCATGCGGGGGTGTCCCAGAAGCCGCAGGTGCAGCTGCCCTGCACGCGGGTTTCGTTGGCGCGTGCGGAGTGGTGGATGTCGACGTCGGTGCTCAGGTGGTGGCCGATGGCGGCCGCTCGGGTGCGGATCTGCAGGTCTTGGTCGGCGAGCCGGTGCGGGGGTCGCTGGTGGACTTCGACGTCTTGGATGTCGGCGATGAACTGGCGGGGCTTGCCGCGGGTGTCGGTGACGGTGGCGTGGGGGTTGTCGTCGAGGTCGAACAGGTGGGTGACGATGCCGTCGATGGTGGTGACGGCGTCGGGCATGGTGGGGTCGGAGACGACGGCGGAGACGTAGTCGCCGAGCTTGATGGTGGTCATGTGATTTCCCCCTCGCGTTTTTCTGTACTCGTATCATATCGGAGATTCTCAGTATTTCGCAAACTTATAGAGTGTAGTTTTTGGGAGGGGGGCGCGGCGTTCGCGCCCCCCTCGTCCCCCGGTTACAGCTGCTTGGCGGCGGCGGCCATGGCCATGTTCTTGGCGCGCTTCTTGAGTTCCTGGGTCTTCTCCAGGCTGCGCCCGGCGTAGGAGTCGACGTTGCGGAACGGGCGGATGTGGTCGGCGTACTCGCCGCCCGCCTGCATGAGCCCGTACGCGGTGCCCCGGATGCCTTCGCAGGTGACGGAGTTGTACACCTCTGCCAGCTTTTCGCGGGCGACGCGCACGTTCGTCGTGGCGATCTTGCTCAGCTCGTGGTCGTTGGCCGAGGGGTAAATGAAGTCGGTCAGGAACTTCCCCTCCTGGGCCTTGGTGACCTTGGCCAGGATCATGTGCTCGGCGGTCTCGCGGTACAGCTCGATCTGCTTCTGGGCTCCGGCGATGGCCTGGCGGGCTTCGGCGGCGATCTGCTCGACGCGGGACTTCCAGTTCTTGGTGTGGCGGAAGGTGTAGACGGCCTCGTCGGCGTCGGCGCGCACCTCGGAGGCGTGCCAGGTGTTCTGGCAGACGATGCGCACGTTGGTGGCGATCGCCCGGCAGGAGCCGTGCCCGTCGTGGGAGTTCATCAGCGCCATGTAGCGGCGCGTCAGCGACGGGTCGCCCTTGAGCTCGATGGGGTCGCCGAGCTCGAACAGCGCCCACACGCGCTGCCCCCCGGCTAGCGATCCCATGGTGGAGATCGTGTATTTGTCGTCGACGAGGATCGAATCGGCGATGACGCCCATGTCGGTGTTGGTGATCAGGGCCAGGCTGTCCATGCTGATCGCCAGGCGGTCATAGTTGTCGGAGCGGACGATCTCGTTCCATCCGGCGGCGGGCACGAACACCTCTTCGGGCTCGTTGGTGTCGGCGTTGATCTGCACGCGCTTGGCGTAGACGGGCTGCTGAATCGGGTCCCAGTCGAGCCCGGCTTCGCGGCGTGCTTCGTCCCAGCTGCCGGGCGCGGTGTCGAGGACCTTGGCCAGTCCGTGCCAGGCGGGCTCGCGGACGGTGAACATGCTGTCGGTGGAGGTGATGCCGTGTGCCATTTGGTGTCCCCTTGGTGTTCGTCTGGTGCGTTTGCGTTGTTCTGACGTGTTTCACACTATCGGAATCTACGCGAACTCGCAAACCGTAACAGTGTAGTTTTTCGCGCGTTATGCCAGGTCGGAGCGCCGACGAGCGGTTACACAGGGGCACGGGCGCTGGCGAGCGCTTCCCGGCCCGCACGCGTGAGCACCAGGCGCTGATGGCCATGCTTGCCGGTGGGCCGCTCGCGGCGCAGCAGGAACGCGCACAGCAGCACGTTCAGATCCGGGTCAGGACAACCGTTGGTGTAGAGGTGACCTGTGGCGGCCAGCTCCAGCACCTGCACCAGATCGCCAGACAGGGCGATCACGAGACGACCCCGGTTCGGGCGGCGCCGCCGGCGGTTGGGCGCGGTAGCCGTACGGCGAGGCGGTGTGGCGTGCTCACTGCTCGGGCTCTTCCAGCCCGGCCAGCGGTTTGCCCTCCAGCTTGTGGTAGGCGTCGGCCATGCCGTACGCGTACGGCTCGACCTCGCGGGAGGACAGCGTGCGGCGCACTCCGGCCACGGTGATGACATAGGCGGGGTCTCGGCCTGGCGTCATGTGCTCGTAGGTGATCAGCTCGGCCGCTTCGAGGAGCTGCAGCAGCCGGACGCGCTCAGCCCGCTGTGCGGGCCCTTGCTTGCGCTTGATCATCTCCACGATGTGATCTCCGAGCGTGTACGCCGAGTCTGGTTGAGCCAGAGGGTAGCGCGGCGCGCACGGCAGCGAGCCCACGGGCGAACGTGTCGGGACAAGTCGGGGCAGGAAACATCTCGGCCAGACGCTGACGAGCAGGGGGCGGCGACGGGGCGCGCAGCTCGACGTCCCGGCGAGGCTCAGCGCGTCCTGGCCGCGTTACCGGGCTCGGGTCGTGGCCGTCTCCCCGAGAGCGCAGGAAATCGCCGCCTCGCTCGTCACAGCGCGGGCACCGCTTGGAGCCGCCGTCGGGCAGCAACAGCGTCCCATCCTCGCACCGCACGTCCGAGCAGTCCGTGCCCGCGATCAACGCCATGATCACGCCGACCGGGCCATCGATCTCCTGCAAGCTGTAGATGGCCAGCCAGCGGCGCTTGATGCGCTGGCGCAGCTCCTCGGGGGTGCGGTGTTCCAGCTGGAAGAGAAACCGCTTGGCGATGCGGGCTTGGGCGTGCAAGGCGATGTCGTCTCGGCAGATCCGCATCAAGCTCTCCAGCCACTTCCACATCCGGTCAAGGTGCTTGGCCTGCAGACTGCTCATCCGCACGCCGGACCGGATATCTCGCCGATCTTGCTGACCCGTGCCCGAAGGGCGCGCCTCGGGCACCAGCCCCCTACGTTGCCGCAGATCGCCTACGGCGGGATAGTCCCTTACCTGATCAACATTTACATGATCAAGAGTTGCTCTATCTGGAGTGATCTGGTTGCGGGGGGGCGATGTGACCGAGTTGCGGGGGGATGTGTGATCTGGTTGCGGGTTCGCGACGTGTTCGGGCCGCTCGTCCACAGCTTCGTCCACAACCTCGGGCGCGGGATCGGGTGTGGTGATGATCGAGGCGAGTGCCTGCATCGCGGCGACGGGCTCGGGCCGGGGCGTGCCCGTCCCCCGGTAGGCCGTCCCCCGCGCGGTGCGCTCCCCCACCGTGATCCACCCCGCCTTACGCAGGGACGCGCGGGCGCGCTGCACGGTGTCGACCGAGACGCACGTGCCGTCCCCCTTGCGCAGCACGCGCGTCTGGTCGGCGTCGGTGACATACCGGCCGACGTTGCCGCAGTAGGTCAGGTAGGCCAGCAGCCGGAACTCGCGAGACGACAGCACCTCGCGGATCGCCCGCCGGGCGACCATCACCATGTGCTCGCGCGGCCCCAGCTCCCGGGCGCGACGGCCGACGAGTTTGCCGCGCCGGGTCTCCTCGATGATGAACCCGCGCCGGGTGAGGGCTGACAGCATGCGCTGGGCGCTCTCGCGCTCCACCGACAGCACGTCGCCGATGTACTCGGCCGTGGCGAAGCACCCGGCCGGGTTGCGGCTGTAGGACGCCACCACGGCGTACACCCGCACGGCCAGGTCGGGCAGCTCGGATTGCAGGAGAGTGATCGGGATGGGCACCGATCCGGTGAGCATGAAGGAGACCCCGGCTCTCGGGCGGCGCTCGGGCCCTGATCTGGCAGGCGCGCCCGGGGGTGCTGCCAGGGGCGGGGCCGCGTACGCGGCGGCAGCAGAAGATCGCACGGCGAGGAAACTCCCTCATTCTCGTGCGTGCGCCCGCGTCCCCTTTTGTCTCTGGCCGAGACGTCGGGTACTCTGGCGCACGCGAACTAAGTCAGCGATAGCCCGCCGGGGACCCAATCCATGGCGGGCTTTCGCGTATTCAAGATCAGCTGCGCAAAGCATCGACAGCTCGCCCCGATGACCACCCTCGGGAGGCGATCACCGACACGCGCGTCTCGCAGTCTGCACCCTCAGGGCGGTTATCGCAAAGGAAGGCACGCCGAGCAGCCGATACCGCCACCCGTATGCCGATAATCCCGCGCACACGCCGCGCCTGCGGGCCCTCTACCCCTGCCCAGACATCGATTGCTGACGCCGGACAACCTGGTCCAGCTCGGCCAGAAGCTGCGTCAACCGCGCGCGCAGCGTGTGCCCGTTCGGGGTCGCGATGTCGTCCAGAAACACCTTGTGCGCCGTCCAGATGTCGCGCACCGCGTCCAGAGCATCGACCGGCGACATGGTCGCCCGGCAGTCGAACGCCGTCGAGAGCGCTTTCTGCGCCTCCTCGCCGACCGGGTGCTCCTGACCGAGCATCCGCCCCGGAGCCGGTTCGCCCTGCCACAGATCCAGACCGACGCCGAACCGCATCGCGGTGACCTTGATCGCGTCCCCGATCGTTTCCTTGATCGCGTTCGGTCCGGTCTTGCCGTCAGCGGCCCCATACCCGATGCGGGTCTTGCCGCAGATCGTCAGCCTGATCCACATGCCGCCGAACTGATCCAGGGCGGGCAGACCCCGCTCGTCGTAGGCCAGCGGCTCCCACTCCCACCCCGGATCGACCTGCAACAGGCGGTCGGTGACGTGGGCGTGCCCGACGAAGTCCAGGTGCATGTGCGCCACCGACAGATAGCCGCCGCATTGCGAGCACTGGCGGCGCGGGTGCTCGTTGCAGCACCGGCCGGGAGCCTTGCGGCACACCTCGCACGTGAAGAGCGGCCGCATGCCGACCAGCTCGGCCGGGAACGGGGCGCGCAACTCTGCCTGAGCCTGCGCGTCCAGCACCCGGGGCTCGCCGATCACGATCTCGGGCAGACGCGTCGTGGCGTCCTTGGCGCCGCTCATGAGCGGCCGGGCCTCTCCCCCGAGGGAAGCAGCCTGCCGGTCTGCCGCCCCCAGGTGCGGATCGTGGAGGGCAGGAACCCCGGCTCGGTTCCCCCCTTGCCCTCCCCCAGCTCGATGTCCGGCGTACAGTAGCGTCCCTGCGACCTGGCGATCCGGGCGCTGATCGGCGCCAGCCCGAGCAGCTCAGCCGACTGGGCGAGCGACAGATACCGGGCAGGTGTCTTGCGCCAGTGCGCGGGCGGCTTGTCTCCCTTCTTCGGGCGGCCGCCCGGGTGACGAACCGGCGTCACCCCGTCAGCGGCCAGACGACCGGTCTCAACCCCCCAGGCCACGATCCGCTCGCGCGTCCAGCCCCGGCTGATGTGCTGCTCGTCGCCGAGCTCGACATCCGGGTCGATGATCCACCCGGAGGCGACCAGCCGTTGAATCGTCACCAGCTGGCTGATGCCGAGCAGATTGGCCACCTGCCGCATGGACAGGAAGTGCTGAGTCATCGCGACAACTCCCCTAGGCGAATGTGTAGTTCTTTCGCACGCCATAATATCGGTACTCACATACTCACCATATCTAGTTTTGGGTGTGGGTCCACCAGGCACGCCACGAGGAGCGCCGGGTGAGGTTCAGAGCCAGGGCGACGTGCTTGCGCGCGCGGCGCAGCCGTCGTTCGTAGCCGCGTACGGCGGCCGCCACCTCCCGCACCTGGACGGCGCCGGCGGCGCCGCTGGCGGCCAGCTCGTGCAGGTCGGACAGGTGAGCCAGGTCGACGCGGGCCAGGTCGAGCTGGATGCGGGCCAGCCGGATCAGGTGGGCGTGGGCGGCCGGGCCGCTGCCGATGCCGTCGAGGTGGTCCAGGGCGACGGGGATGCGTTCGCCGAGCAGCGCCCGGTTTCGGCTGCCCGGCTGGGCGGCCGGGATCGGCGCGCGCGGCAGGTCAGGCAGCATCGCCGTCCCATCCGTGCTCGACGGCGTGCGGGGCGCACATGCCGTAGCGCCAGCTGCCGGTCTCGGCGGCGACGGCGGAGTCGTCGGGGCAGTCGGTGAGGCCGCACTGCCAGCCGCCGATCTCGAAGGGGCGCAAGGGGGCGAAGGTGATGCTCATCAGGGGGTTCCCTTCAGGTCTGAGAGGTGGGGTCAGGCGACGTACTCGGCGATGGCGTCGACGAGGATGCCGTGTCCCTCGTCGCTGGTGCCGAACAGAGCGACGGGCTGGCCGTCGGCGTCGAAGTGGATCTCCTCGACTCTCATCTCGGTCAGGTGCCCGGTGCAGGGGTGCCAGGTGCCGATGACGTCGCCGATGTGCAGGGGGTGGGCGTCGGTGTGGCCGCTCACCCAGATGCGGGCGGGGGCGTCGTCGAGCGCGATCGGCTCGCTGATGACGATCTCGGGCAGGGCGATCGCTGGGCGGGTGTTGGTGCTGGTCATCGGGGGTTCCTTTCGGCGGGGTTCGTTGCTGACTGACTCGTATCAGTATACGAACCCCGCGCGAATATGCAAACTCAAAGAGTGTAGTTTCAGGAGGTGTGACGAGCCCGATACAACGCCTCCACGTCGATCACGACCATCCCTGAGGCGGGCACCGGCAGCACCTCCCCGTCGTCGATGCGCACATCAGCCCAGAACACATGATCAACACCCTCGAGGTCGTCCTCTGCGGTCTCCCACAGCTCGACCACCGTGCCGATCACGATGGCGGGCAGCACCAGCCCGCCCACGGGCAGCTGGAAGGCCACCAAGTCGCCCACGGCGGCATCACGCATCTCGTTCGTCGTTCTCATCGACTCGTCCTCTCCTGTCGTCTCAGGCACCGGCTCAGCCTTCCCAGCCGAGCTCACGCTTGATGATCGCGAACGCCGCGTTCCGCATGTCGCCGTCGGTGGCCTGCGGCCCGAACCCGGCCGCGCGCAGGCTCACGTGCACCAGATGCGACAGGACGGTGTCGAAGGCGAACGAACGCGTCACCGACCGGTCGAACGCCCGGTCGGCGGCCGCCACCTCCTCGGCACCGTTCGGCCCGGCCAGCACGTACACCCCGCGCTTGGCCATCGCCCGGCTGCGACGGCGGATCTCATCGTTGAGGTCCCACACCAGCAACTGGGCCACATCGCGGTGCGCGGCCAGCGTCAGCGCGGCGATGATCTCCGGCGTCATCGCCAGCGGCTGCGGCTCGCCGATCACGATCTCGGGCAGGGCGACGACGGGGGCGGCGGTCGTGTTCTCGGGGGCGTTCGTCATGGCATTTCTCCAGGTCAGAGGCTGTTCTTGTGAGAGTCACTCTATCGCAAACATCACACACATGCAAACTCTCAATGTGTAGTTTCTGGTGGGGTGTATGGGCGAGACGACGTTCACCTCCACAGCGCTGGGCCGCCTGACACGCGCGAAGGTGTCCCCCCGAACACCCCGAACGCAGGAACCGGCGCGAACTCGTCATCTCGCCCGCGATCATCACACCACCCGGGCGGCGGACTCGTCACGCACCCCGGCGGCCTTCATCGGGCGCGGCGAGCCCCCGACCAGCACCCGCACCTCGGTCAGATCGGGCCACGTCGTCTCCACCGAGTCGGCGATCTCCACCCGCACCCCCTGATAAGAGATCGCCGACTCCAGCGTGCTGATCAGATCCGGCACGTCCAGCTCGAAACCGCCGGAGTCGACGACCAGCTCGACCGTCACCCGGTATTTGTAGTCCTCGGCGCTCTCCAGCTCGTACGCATCGCGCTGGCCATCGGTCATCTCTTCCCAGCGTCGTGCGCTCATTCGCTCATCCAATCAACAGCGGTCGTCCTGGATCGGGTGCTCTGCACCCCGGTGTCGGTGGCGCGCGTCGCGCAGTCGAAGCGCAACCGGCCGGAGGGGTAGGAGATCTTCCACCACAGATCGATGGAGTCACGCGTCGGATGCCCGATCTGGGCGAAGAAGCGCGACTGATGCCGGACTGCGGACGAATCGACCGTCACCCGCCAGCCGAGCTTCTTGGCCTGCTCGATCAGCGCGTCGGCGGCCGCCGTGCGGATCTCGACCATCACGACCACCTCTGCCCGCGCGTCGACTCGTGGATGCGGAACCCCTCGCGCACCTGGTTGAGGCTGTCGAGCTGGCCGCGCCCCTGGTGGCCGGTGCCCTTGTCGACGGTGTAGCGCCAGTGCCACGGCCCGAACCGGTTGTGGTACTCGGTGCGCGCCCGCCAGGCGCGATACCGCCACCCGGTGTCGCGGCCCTCCCATTCGTAGAACCCCGCATCGCGCACGATCGGGATCAAGTACGGCTCAGCCATCGAGCTTGCCTTCCTTCGTTCGACATCTTCTGACATATATAAGTATATGGAAACACCGTTCAAACACAAACTCAGCATGTATAGTTTTTGGTGGTGGGCAGGGGCGGCCCGCAGACCGCCCCCCACCCCCGTTACGCGCCCTCGCCCGGGTCGACCGGCACCGGCCACCCGTACACGCCCGCCTGCACGCCGTCCACCGTCACCTTCCAGGACGCGCCCCCGGACGCGAAACTCAACCCCTCCCACACCACCGCCACCAGCCCCGGCACGTACCGGGCGTAGTTCACGCCGCCCTGCCCCGGCGTGGTGATCTGTGAGATGAGCGCGCCGGCCTCGAACGGCCGCGAGGCGGCAGCCGGGTCCGGGCCGCCCTCGGCGTCGGCGTCCGGCGGCAACACCATCACCGACCCGTCCCCGCTCACCAACCCGGCCGTACCCGACCCGTCCGGGTCGGAGGCCCGCCGCGCCTGCCCGAGCGCGGTGGCCATCGCCGCGGCGACGTCGTTCCACCACGCATCGGCCGGAGCCGACCCCGACACTCGGGTGAGCGTCCCGGTCACCTGCGCGTACCTGTCGTCCATCAGGAGTACCCCCACACCGAGAACTGGGCACGGAACGGGTTGTTGCCGTCGTGCTTGAGCAGATGGGCGTAGTTGCCCCGGAAGTCCTTGTCCGCGATCGTGATGCTCTTGCCGTTGCAGGCGACCACCACCTTGTCCGGGTCGACCGTGACGGTGATCGTGTACGAGGTGCCCGCGACCGGCGTCAGCCCGGTCTTGACCTCGCTGTAGGTGACGGCCGGGTTCAGCTTCCACGCCGCCAGGTTGCCGTTGGCGCGCAACCCGAACTGATACCCCGAGTTGCCCCCGGCCATGATCGGGTTGTCGGCGGTGGCGGTCAGCCCCCACGGGGCGTCGTTCGGGCAGCAGATCGCCCCACCCACCCACCGCGTTTTGTCTGAGGGCAGGTCGTAGAAGCGTACGTTCATCGACCAGGTGAAGCGTTGCGGGTTCGGCGGCGGCGCGATGTTGCCCAGCAGGATGCCGAACGCGTAGTTGCCCGTCCCGCGAGGCAGGCTGAACGCCGCATCGTTGACCGTCCACGCGCTGTAGTAGCCCCGGTAGGCCTGGTTGACGTTCGCCCCGGACCAGCGGGCCCCCTTGTAGGTGTTCAGCGACAGCATCCCGTACCAGATGTACCGGTTGCCGTTGTGGGAGCCGTTGGACAGCGCCCGGTACCGGTCGACGTTCTTCGACGCGTAGATCGGGTCCTCGGCCAGCACCCCGCGCACCCCGAGCGAGGTCGCCTTGTCGGTCTGGTAGTGGAACGACTCCGTCAGCAGCAGCACGTTCAGCCCGGCCGCCTTGTAGGCGCTGATGTTGGCGTCGGAGACCTGGTTGTTGTACGTCGAGACGACCACCCAGGTGACCCCGGCCGCGCTCAGCACCGCCGGGGTGAGCACCGCCGCTTCGGCGTCGGTTCTCACCGCGGCCGCGCACGCCACCGTGGCGTTCTTGTAGGCGGCCAGCTTGTCCAGGCCCGCAAGCGTGCGGTCGTCGTACTGGATGACGATCACGGACTTGGTCAGCCCGAAGCGCAGGATCTGATCCAGCGTCGAGGTCCACGCCTCGTCGTCCGACGGCATGATGGCCAGCACCGCGCGGCGGGCGGTCAGCCGGAACGCGTCATCCAGGGTGCACATGCCGTACCCGTCGACGGCGTACCAGCCCCACCACCCGGTGTAGGAGTCGGCCTGGTTCCCGGCGTTGATCACGAGGTTCTTGAACCGGGCCAAGCTCATGTTGGCCAGCGTCAGCCACGCCTCTGTGCCGCCGCGCGGCTGTACGTACTGGGTCAGATCCTGCGCCGGGGCCGTCACCAGGGTGCCGTCTTCCAGCGCCCAGGACCGCATCGTGATGATGTCCAGATCCAGCGCCACAGCCTGCTCAAAGCTCTGCGGCGTGCACTCCGGGGCCAGCAGATACCCCGCCCCGCCCGACGACCAGCCGCCCACCACCCCCGTGGCCGGCAGACCGGCCACGGTGGCGCCGCCCGGGTCCGGGGTAGGGCCGCCACCGCCGGAGTCGAACAGACCGGAGTCGGACCCGAATGACAGCGTGTTGCCCTCATCAGCCGACAGCTTGACCTGCAGCTTGTTCGTCCCGGTCGTGTAGATGATGCCCGGCCCGGCAATATCGGCCAGCGCCGTCCCGACGGCCGCCGTCCACGCCGGGTCGTCGCCGACCGGCAGCACCACATACGGGTTGGCCGGGCTGCCGTTGCCCGACACCGAGATGCCGCCCGCCCCGGTGACCACACATGAGCACTGAGAACTACACCCACAGCGCGACATCGTTACCCCTCCTCATCCTTGGTCGGCGCGGGTGGCGCCGGGTTCAGCTCCGGGTACCAGCCAGCGGCCAGCACCTGCGCGCTGGTGTCGTCTTCGGTGCCGGTCGACAATCCGATCGACTCGGTCCGGTTGGTGGCCACGCGGTCTTCCACGCTGCGCACCCAGTCGGGAAACGACTGGCTGGCCAGCGAGTCCCGCAACGTCACCCCCACCACAGGCCCCCGTTCATGTGCCGCTCCCGGTCTCGTCCCACACGTCCGGCGGCGTCTCCTGGCCGCGCAGCGGCGCGAACGCCACCGACACGCGTTCGGCCTCGCCGGGCTTCCAGGTCACCTCGACGTCGGACAGGCGCAGCCCGGCCATGGCGGCGCGCTGGTAGCCGTTCAGCGCGATGTCGACCCGCACCCCGGGCACCAGCTGCTCGATGGTGATCGGCGCGGTCGGCAGCAGGAACGCCCCGTCGGGCACCTGCACGGTGGGCCGGGGCGGGTCAGTTTGCGTCAGCAACGACGTCAGCTTGGGCCGGTACAGGGCGTAGGCCGATTCCTTGGGCTCGGTCTGGAAGTCCTGCATCGCGTCCAGGAAGTTCCATACCTTCACGTCGGCGCGGCGGATGCCCGACACCGACCGCGAGACCCGCTTGTCCTTGGCGGCCGCCCGCACCGCGGCCGACACCATCGGCCGCACCGCGACGTTCTCGTACGCCGGGTAGCCGTACCCGGCCAGCCCATCAGTCGAGCGCACTCGCAGGGCGACCTTGCCGCCGGTGTCGCCCTCCACCAGCTCCAGGCGGCCGTCATCGCGCAGCCGGGCCACGACACCACCGTGGTCGACGACCCCGTCGCCGTCCAGGTCGAAGAACGCCAGCGCGCCCCGCGCCCCCTGGGCGGGGTCGTCGGACCAGCGGCCGTCGGCGCGCATCGCCTCGGCCAGCTGCTGCCCGTCACCGGCCGCCGGGAACGCCCCGGCGTTGCCCGACTGCTCGGCACACCAGGACAGAAACGTGAACGCCCACGGCTCGACAGCCCACTCCGCATCACCGGTCCGCTCGGCGAACCACCGGCCGTAGGCGCTGCTCCCGTCGGCGTCGGCCTTCTTGAACATCTCCCCCTTGGCCGCGCCCAGCATCGC
Source organism: Nonomuraea sp. NPDC050556 (assembly GCF_044457355.1). Classification (NCBI taxonomy): domain Bacteria; kingdom Bacillati; phylum Actinomycetota; class Actinomycetes; order Streptosporangiales; family Streptosporangiaceae; genus Nonomuraea; species Nonomuraea sp. NPDC050556. Next base: position 57,870 of record NZ_JBITGU010000010.1, read on the forward strand.
CTCAGGCGTGCTCCGGTCCGCCACAGTCCCGTCCCACGGGTAGTCGCCCGCCGGTTCGATCTCCTCCTGGTCGCCGTCGACCGGCCGCACCTCGGCCGCCCCGACCAGCCGCCCGGCGCGCACCCCCAGTACGGCTGCGCTGGCGCTGCTCTCCTCCGGCGTCCAGATCCACGTGATGGTCGCCCGAGTGGCGATGGCCATGCCGTCCGACAGCACGGAGATCTCCTGCGAGAAGTCCGCGTCGGTCAGCCGGGCCTGGGCGCGCGTCTTGGACGTGGCCTCGGGCATGATGATGATCCGCCGCCCGACGCAGGTGAAGTCCATGCCCTGCTTGGTCAGGTTGCGCAGCAGCGTCCCGTAGTACGCCGACCGGGGCAGGAACCGTTCGACCTTCGCCTTGGGGGCGCCGTTGTAGACCTTCAGGAACTCCAGCACGTTCGGGTCCGTCGAGTACGACGTCGACGTGCCCGGCTCGGTCCAGCGGGCGAACGCCTGCCGGATGTAGGACTCGGCGATGACCGTCCCGTCAGCGGTCTGCTTTTTCAGCTCCACCCAGTTGATGCGCCGATCCAGCCAGCCGACCACGTCGCGGGCGAGCACCGTCACCGTGGTGCGCCGCTCGTCGATGCTGGTCACCGGACCCTGCCAGACGACTTTGCCGTCCCGGTACACGGTGACCTCGTGTACCCACTCGGCCAGCTTGTCGAGCACCCCGTTGACGCACGCCGGGTCCGCCTCACCCTTGGTGATCTCCAGCGTGCACGTCGACGTCTTATCCAGGCGGCGTCCCCACGTCAGGGCCGTCACCCCGCTGATCGCCCCGAACTGGCGTTCGCCGCCCCGCCAGTGCGCGACGATCTGGTACGCCTCGGCGCAGCCGAGTACCCCGGCCATCAGCAGGCGTCCTCTCGCGAGTACAGCTCCACCGAGATGGCCGCGTCAGCGGCGGTGTACTTCTTCTCCGACGACACCTCGACGCACAACCCGACCCCGCAGGAGAACACCGGCCAGGAGAACAGGCCGCCGTTCGGGCCGTACAGCTTCGGCGTGGCCGTCACCCGGCCGGGCCCGCCGGGGCAGTCCACCGACGCGCGCTGAATCCGCCCATCCAACGTGAGCGTGGCGCCGACCGGCAGGTACAGCACGCTCATGCTGTCGCACGCCCCGCACAACTCGCCCAGATACTTGGCGCAGTCCAACCCGAGCGGGTTGGCGTAGAACTTCACCGTGATGGTGCGCATCGCCGCCGTCCCGGCGTAGATCTTCACCACCGGCACCGACTCCAGCCACTCCGGGGCACGCAACGGGGCGAACGCGTAGATGCGCCGCACCAGGGTGGCCGTCTCCGGCCAGCACGGGTCCACCAGCGCGGGGGGCTGCGGCGGCAACGCCGGATCGGGGCACTTGGGGTCCGACAGGCACGCCGCCGTCTCCACGCAGTCATCGCGAGCGGCCGCGAGCGTGGCGAGCACCTCGGCCTGCCCGGTCGAGGCGGCGGTGAGCAGACGCATGTTCTCCTGCACCCGAGTCACCGACGCCGTGCT
>NZ_JBITGU010000011.1:0-1882 GCF_044457355.1 Nonomuraea sp. NPDC050556
TTCCGTTGTCTTTTGCTCAGCGGCGTTTGTGGTTCGTGGGTCAGCTGGAGGGTCCTAGTCCCACCTATAATGTCCCTCTCATTTTGCGCTTGGAGGGAAGGATTGACCGGCAGGCGTTGCAGGATGCCCTCAATGACGTGATTGCACGTCACGAGATATTGCGGACGCTGTTTGTGGCGCGAGACGGCGTCCCGTTCCAGCAGATCGTTCCTGTCGATCAGGCGCGGATGGAAGTGATCTGGGCCGAGGTCGATTCAGCCGATGTGACGGGACGCGTGGCGGAAGCATGCCGGTATGCCTTCGACCTGGGCGTTGAGCTCCCGATCCGGGCAGAGGTGTTCAGCTCTGGGCCCGAGGAGCAAGTGCTGGTGCTGCTCATGCATCATATCGCTTGCGATGGTTGGTCCATGGGGCCTCTCAGCCGAGATCTGGCCACCGCGTATGGCGCCCGGCTGAGTGGTCAGCTCCCGCAATGGGAAGCATTGCCGGTGCAGTATGTGGATTACACGCTATGGCAGCAGGATCTGCTCGGTTCCGAAGACGATCCCGATAGCCTCATTGCGCGTCAGGCCGCCTACTGGCGGCAGGCACTGGCTGAACTCCCGGAAGAGCTTGAACTGCCTTTCGACCGGCCTCGACCTGCGACGGCCAGCCATCTCGGCGGATCTGTGAACTTCTCCATCGACGCCGCGATCACCACCAGAATCGTCGAGTTGGCCCGCGAGAACGGCACCACCCCCTTCATGGTTCTCCAAGCCGCCTTGGCCGTCCTGCTCTCCGGCATGGGTGCTGGCACCGACATCCCCATCGGAACCCCTGTGGCTGGTCGCTCCGATGAAGCACTCGACAGCCTCATCGGATTCTTCGTCAACACCTTGGTCCTGCGCGCTGACCTATCCGGGCGCCCCACCTTCCGAGAACTACTCGCCCGCGTCCGCGATACCGATCTAGCAGCCTTTGAACATCAAGACCTGCCCTTCGAACGACTAGTAGAGCTTCTCAACCCCACCCGCTCGCTAGCCCGGCACCCGCTGTTCCAAATCTTGCTGGTTTTGCAAAACAACACCCAAGCCGACTTCCGCCTGCCCACTCTCATCACTCAGGAATACAACGATACCGACACCGCCGCCGCCAAATTCGATCTCGCCTTCTACCTCCAACAAGACAACGACGTATTCATCGGCTCTATTAGCTACGCAACAGATCTATTTGATTCAGGCACGGTGGAAACCCTCGCCGCACGGTTTGCATTCCTGCTGGATAGCGTGACCACACAACCTGACGCACGCATCGATCAGATCGACATGCTCACCGAGCAGGAACGTCACCAGATTCTGGTGGAATGGAACGGCTCGTCCAAGGAGATCCCCTCCACGACGCTACCGGAACTATTCCAGACTCAAGTTCTGCTCACCCCTGACGCCACAGCGTTGACCTTCGGTGACACAGAGCTGACCTACGCCGAGCTCGACACCCACGCCAACCAGCTGGCCCATCACCTGATCGGCCAGGGAGCAGGGCCAGAGAAACTCGTGGCGCTAGCCCTGCCACGCTCAGAACAAATGGTGATCGCGCTACTGGCGGTACTCAAGGCAGGCTCAGCCTATCTACCCATCGACCCTGACTACCCGGCAGAGCGCATCCGCTACATGCTCCAAGACGCCCGCCCCCTCCTCCTGCTCACCACAGAATCAGCCAGCAAAGACCTCCCGCAGGAAATAGAGACCCCCCGCGTAATACTGGACCAAACAGCCACCACCACCCGCATCACAAACGAGAGAAAGACGTCCCCGACCAACACTGACCGCCACACACCACTAAGACCAGAACACCCCGCCTACGTCATCTACACCTCCGGCTCCACCGGCCGCCCCAAAGGCGT
>NZ_JBITGU010000012.1:0-1696 GCF_044457355.1 Nonomuraea sp. NPDC050556
TCCAGCTCCCCGTACGTCAGCACCCCGCCAGCACCAACCACCGCCACCGCACCAGGAACCCGACCCACCCATTCCTCGAACAACTCATGCAAGCAGGCCGCGGAGGATGCGGGCAGCGCTGGCACTACTGCCGCCTCGCCGAGGACGAGTCTGTCGTAGCGGCTGCCGGGAACTTGTGCCATCGCTTCGAGCACCCGCAGGTAGGTGTCGGCGGCCAGGTCAGCGGCCGAGGTGTCGACGGTGTCGCCGTCGCCGTGCAGGCCGACGATCCACGTGGTCCGCTGGTCGTCGGGTCCGACCGAGAACATAAGCGGGATGTCGGTCTGCTCGAAGGCTCCAGCACCGACGACGATGATGTCGTTGTGGCGTAGCTGCTTGTATGCGTGGAAGTCGGTGAAGTTGAACGCAGTGTGGAACAGCCGATCACCGCCGCGCATGCGGATCATCTCGGCTAGAGGGAACCTGCGGTGGGTGAAAGCCGCAATTTCCGAGGCGTGGGTCTGGGCGATCAGTTCGCGCCAGGTGCCTCCGGCCAGGTGCTGGGTCAGCGGCAGCGTGTTTAGGAACAGTCCGAGTGTGCGGTCGCCGCCGGCGCGCTCGGACCGGCCGTGGCTGACCATGCCGACGGTCACGTCCGGCTCGCCGGTCACGATGAGCATCGTGTGGAAGCAGGCTGCGAGCAGTACGGTGCGCCAGGGCACGCCTGACTGAGCTGCCAGTGCGCGGGTACGCACGACCAACTCGTGCGGCAGCTGCCGTTGCACGGTGCCTGCGGCTGGTTTGCGGTCGGGCAGGGGCCCGGGCAGGAGTGCTGGGTTAGCTTTGCGCGTCTGCTCGGCCCAAAAGGCGCGGGTCTGCGGGTCGTCGAGGGCTTCCTGCTCGAGCTGCACGTAGTGCCGGTAGGAGACGTGCTCGGCGGTAGGGCTGGTTCGGCCTTCGAGCTGCCGGCGGTAGTGCTGGACGAGTTCGGTGATCGCGGTAGCTACGCTCCAGCCGTCGAGGATGGCGTGGTGGAAGCTCAGGCCCAGCCGGAACCTGTCGCTGGCCAGGTGGTGGACGGCGATGCGGAGCAAAGGTACCTGGCTGGCGGGGATGGTGCGGTGCTTCTCCTGTTGGATCCAGTCGTGGCACGCCTGGTTCTGATCGGCAGGGGGCAGATGGCGTAGGTCAGCTTCGGTCAGCGGAATTGCGGCGGTTTCGTGTACCAGCTGCATGGGGGTGCTGAAGGTGACGAAGTCGAAGCTGGTGCGCAGCACGTCGTGCTCGACGGTGAGCTGGTGCAGTGCGCGGGCCATAGCGTCGGGCTGCCAGGGCAGGCAGACGGTGTAGGCGAATACATCGTGATACGTGGCGCTGCCGTACTCCAGTGAGCTGATCGCGAGCATACCGGCTTGGAGCATGGTGGCGGGGTAGGCGGCGCTCAGGCCGACAGGCAGCAACTGCCGATCGGCGGGACAGATCAGGTCGAAGGGACCTGCGACGGGGTCCGGGGCTGCGGCGGGGCGCGTTTTGAGGGCTAGGGAGGCGATCGTGGGTGCCAGGAACAGTGCCGACAGCTCGAAGTCCTGCCCGGCGTCGTGGCTGGATGCGCGCAGCCTGATCGCGAGGATGGAGTCGCCGCCGAGGTCGAAGAAGTTGTCATGCACCCCGACCCGCTCCACCCCCAGCACCTGCGACCACACTTCTGTCAGCACCG
>NZ_JBITGU010000014.1:0-1032 GCF_044457355.1 Nonomuraea sp. NPDC050556
GCGAAGGTGAGAACTTAAGCGCCGGTAAACGGCGGTGGTAACTATAACCATCCTAAGGTAGCGAAATTCCTTGTCGGGTAAGTTCCGACCTGCACGAATGGCGTAACGACTTCCCCGCTGTCTCAACCGCAGACCCGGCGAAATTGCACTACGAGTAAAGATGCTCGTTACGCGCAGCAGGACGGAAAGACCCCGGGACCTTCACTACAGCTTGACATTGGCGTTTGGAACGTCTTGTGTAGGATAGGTGGGAGACTAGGAAGCTGCCACGCTAGTGGTGGTGGAGTCATTGGTGAAATACCACTCTGGTCGTTTTGAACGTCTAACCCTGGTCCGTGATCCGGATCGGGGACAGTGTCTGGTGGGTAGTTTAACTGGGGCGGTTGCCTCCTAAAATGTAACGGAGGCGCCCAAAGGTTCCCTCAGCCTGGTTGGCAATCAGGTGTCGAGTGTAAGTGCACAAGGGAGCTTGACTGTGAGACTGACGGGTCGAGCAGGAGCGAAAGCTGGGACTAGTGATCCGGCATCGGCATGTGGAAGCGGTGTCGCTCAACGGCTAAAAGGTACCCCGGGGATAACAGGCTGATCTTCCCCAAGAGTCCATATCGACGGGATGGTTTGGCACCTCGATGTCGGCTCGTCGCATCCTGGGGCTGGAGTAGGTCCCAAGGGTTGGGCTGTTCGCCCATTAAAGCGGTACGCGAGCTGGGTTTAGAACGTCGCGAGACAGTTCGGTCCCTATCCGCTGCGCGCGCAGGAGACTTGAAAGGAGCTGTCCCTAGTACGAGAGGACCGGGACGGACGAACCTCTGGTGTGCCAGTTGTACCGCCAGGTGCACGGCTGGTTGGCTACGTTCGGAAGGGATAACCGCTGAAAGCATCTAAGCGGGAAGCTCGCCTTGAGATGAGGTCTCCCACCACGAGAGTGGGTAAGGCTCCCAGTAGACGACTGGGTTGATAGGCCGGAGGTGGAAGCACGGTAACGTGTGGAGCTGACCGGTACTAATAGGCCGAGGACTTGACCACAAAGCA
>NZ_JBITGU010000015.1:0-1018 GCF_044457355.1 Nonomuraea sp. NPDC050556
ACTATCGGTCATCAGGGAGTATTTAGGCTTACCAGGTGGTCCTGGCAGATTCACACAGGATTTCTCGGGCCCCGTGCTACTTGGGATCCCCTCAAGAAGCCCACGAAATTTCGCCTACCCGGCTCTCACGGTCTACGGCAGCCCTTCCCAGAGCTTTCGACTATTTCGAAGGTTTTTGACTTCTTGGCTGTTCGGCAGAACAACCCAGAAGGTCCCACGACCCCCAACGTGCAACGCCTGCCGGCTATCACACACGCCAGGTTTAGCCTCATCCGCTTTCGCTCACCACTACTCACGGAATCACTGTTGTTTTCTCTTCCTACGGGTACTGAGATGTTTCACTTCCCCGCGTTACCACCAACCGCCCTATACATTCAGGCGGAGGCAACACCACATGACTGGTGCTAGGTTTCCCCATTCGGACATCCCCGGATCAACGTCTGGTTGGCGACTCCCCGAGGCTTAACGCAGCCTCCCACGTCCTTCATCGGCTCCTGATGCCAAGGCATCCACCGTGTGCCCTAAAAAACTTGGCCACAAAGATGCTCGCGTCCACTATGCAAATCTCAAACAACAAACAGCAACCAAACCCCACCCGCACCAGACCCAGCAACAGCTAGCGGTATGACGGAAGGCCGGTCCTGCATGAGGTCACAACAAACAAGGATCAGGCCACCATGCGAACCCGCAGCGGGTGGCCTATCAAGATCCCGGTCCGTTTCCTCAGGACCCAACAGTGTGTCCGGCACCCCGCAACCCCTGAAACCGCCGTTCCCACTCCCAACCTCCGAAGAGGCCAGGCGGTACTTGCCGGTCAGCGATCACGCTGTACCGAGTAGCCAGTGCTCCACTAATGAGCTGTCACGCACCAGACGTTCGCTGGTGACCGTGACGTAGACCCCGAGCTTGCGCTCAAGGTCAGCTGCTCCTTAGAAAGGAGGTGATCCAGCCGCACCTTCCGGTACGGCTACCTTGTTACGACTTCGTCCCAATCGCCAGCCCCACCTTCGACCGCTCC